>JBBQAQ010000004.1:0-151980 GCA_038316435.1 Bacteroidales bacterium
ACTTTACCCAAAGATTTTACATTTCAGGAACTTTCACTGCACTTGAGTGGCATTGGTTACGTGGATATACCCATATTTTGCAAATTCCGCCTAATTAGATTTAGCTAAACTCAAGGAAATTAACTTTTAACTATCCGTATATTTAAAAGAATATCTCTATTCATGATATTATATTTAACTTTATTTCCTCTAAACTTTATGTATTTATAATGACTTCCAATTTAGCAAATACTAACCAAATAAGTTTTTAATGACAGAAGAAAACACCATAAAAAATTTTATATCCTCTCTGACAAAAGAACAGAGATGGCATGGAAACCACAATGAAAATAATAATCAGGTTTACCTTATAGCAGGACGCTTATCGATGATCTATGAAAAGGGTAACCTTCGGTATATTTCAGCAGGTAACAATGAACTGATAAGAATGATTTATTCCGCTGTCAGGATCGAAGGTTGGCTGACTGTATCTCCAGTAATTACCGAAGAAAAGATCGAGAAATATCAGGATTCATTTCTTATTACATACCAGTGTTTTTATAAAATGGGAGAAGCCGAATTCCGGGCTAATTTTAGAATTGAAGGCAAGAGTGACAGTACTCTGATTTTCAGCTTTGATGGCGAGGCTTTGAGCGCGTTCAGGAAGAATCGGATCGGATTATGTCTATTACATCCGCTGGAAGAGTGTTGCGGGAAGAATTGTATCATTACACATGCTGACAATTCCACAGAAACTTTGCAGTTTCCTGCTCGCATTGTAGCTCATCAACCTTTCGTTGATATAAAAGGAATGAAATGGAAAGTGTCGGGAACTGATTGTTCAGTTTCCTTTTCAGGGGATATTTTTGAGACTGAAGATCAGCGTAACTGGACAGATGCTTCATTCAAGACCTATTCTACACCTTTAAATATTCCATATCCGGTAACAATAAAAAAAGGAGATACGGTTTCACAGAGTATTGAGTTTAAAGTTACATCTGATCAAAAGAATGAGCAGCTGAACTCTGAATTTATTAATCTGAGCCTGTTGCCTGATCAGAAATCCGATATGCCACGCATCGGAATCGGAAGGTCAACCCGCCCCGAACCAATTACAGGTAATGAAGTCGGAGTACTTAAGAATATCCCTTTTGATCATTACAGGGCAGATCTTTATCTATTTGAACCAGAATGGAAGACTACTGCACATAAGGCTATTAATGAGGCTATTAGACTGGATTACGCTTTGGAATTCGCTCTTGTTTTTGATGAAAATGCCATTATGCAGATCAATGATTTTATTGACTTGTTAAAGGAATATCAAACCAGAATAGCCCTCTTCACGATCTACCATAAAACTTCTAAGTCAACTCCTGATGAACTAACCGATACAATAGCTCCTTTGCTGAAGAGTGCTTTCCCCAAGGTAAAAATCTGTTGCGGTACCAATGCAAATTTCGCTCAGTTGAACCGAAGCCGGCCCGAATCAATTCATAATGATTACATCTGCTATTCAATTCATCCCCAGGAACATGCCTCTGATAATTTAACTCTTATTGAAAATATTCAGGCACAGTCGTATTCTGTAGAATCTGCTAAGGCATTTTCAGGTGGAAAAGAACTTTGGATTTCTCCTATAAATATTCAACGCAGGTTCAATGCCAATTCAGAAAATTTCGAAAAAGCTCTATCAACTGAAAACTTTCCCCCACAGGCCGACAGTCGGATGATGTCGCTTTTCGGTGCATGCTGGACAGCCGGAAGTCTTAAATATATGCTGGAGTCAGGAATACAGGGATTAACTTTTTATGAAACCGTGGGTGAAAGAGGAATATTTCAGGGGGACTTTGATTCACGATGGCTCGATGAATTTCATTCGGTAAAGGGAATGCTTTTTCCTTTGTACCATGTATTCAGATATCTTCTGATGAACAAGGATTTTAGAGTAATAAAAAGTAAAAGTTCCAATCCACTTAAAGTCGATATCCTATCCATTTCTGACGGGCTGAATCTGAAGACTATTATTATTAATTTCACGGAGGATGTTAAAAAAGTGAAACCTCAATGGAACATTGAAAATAAGATGATGATACAGTTGAATTCAGATACTTATTTTGATGCTGCTTACAACAAAAACTGGATTGAAACAGCCAATAGATTTAAACTGACACCTGAATCAATTATTACTTTAGCTCCATTTTCAGTTAGCTTTATTGAATGAAGCATTTATCTTTACGCCCAATTTACTGATTTTAGTATCCCAATGAAATTAAATATCAGAATATCCGGAAAATCAGGAACTCCTAAATATGAGCAACTTGTAAATGAGATAATACGACATATCCGTGCAAAACGATTGGTGCTTGGTGATCAAGTTCCTTCAATTCATGAAATCTGCAATAACTATGATATATCCAGAGATACTGTAGTAATTGCCTATAACGAACTAAAATCCAGAGGGATCATCAGTCCAAAACATGGAAAAGGATTTTATGTATCCTCAACCTCAATTCAAAACAAGCTCAAAATACTATTACTATTTGATGCCATGAACAGCTACAAAGAGGTGCTGTACAGATCTTTAGTAACTAGTCTGGGAACTGACTACAGTGCAGATATTTTCTTTCATTATTACAACCTCAGGATATTTGAACAGCTAATATCTAATAACCTCAACAAATACGGCTATTTTGTAATTATGCCCCATTTCAATGAAGATGTTTCAGAAATAGTTAAAACTATTCCACGAGAGAAACTGCTTATAATTGACAAAGATATCCAAACTCTCAATGAAGGATATGCTGCAATATTCCAGAATTTCGAGAGCGATGTATTCGAAGCTATGAAAAAAGCTCTGCCCCTTCTAAGTAAATACACCAACTTCAAGTTTATTTCAAACCATAACTTCCAGTTTATTCCTACCGGTATGGAACGGGGCTTTATCAGATTCTGCAAAGATTATAACATCCCCCATAAAGTATTTGAAAATATAAGCTCCGCATCACCTGAAAAAGGCGATGCATTCCTCGCCATTTCTGATCAGGATCTTATCGACCTAATAAAGATTTGCATGAAAAACAATTGGGAACCAGGAAAAGATATTGGTATAATCTCCTACGATGAAACACCTCTAAAAGAGATTTTAGCAGGTGGAATTTCGGTGATATCAACCGATTTTGCCGGAATGGGAAAAACTGCTGCCCAAATGATAAAGAACAGAGTCTTCGAAAAGATAGAAAATCCATGCATCTTCCTACCAAGAAAATCATTGTAGGATTTCGAATTTAATACTCCCGACTCCCAACCTAAAAAAACTTTTCTTCTTAGTGTAAATATTTCAGAAATTGTATATATTTGCCATAACAGTACATAACACCTAAATTGTTATCCGTATTTAAGATATATAGTTTAAACCCTAATCTGAATAAAAATGATACTTGTCCAGAATTATACACTTGCAGTTCTTCTCTGTGCAGTTGCAATGATTTGCTGGGGTTCGTGGCAGAACACCCAGAACCTTATCGGTAAATCTTGGAGATTTGAACATTACTACTGGGATTTCTCAATTGGAATCCTCTTGTTTGCCCTTCTGATGGCATTCACTTTCGGAAGTATTGGCAGCGAGGGCCGGAGTTTTATCCCTGATCTTCAACAGGCTGATCCGAAGAATCTATTATCAGCTGTCATTGGAGGAGTGATATGGAATTTAGGCACACTACTCCTCGTTGCTGCAATATCAATATCAGGTATGTCGGTTGCATTTCCAATAGGTGGAGGAATAGGATGGACACTCGGGATACTCATTAATTATATAGGGAAACCTGAAGGAAATCCAATATTTCTTTTCCTAGGAACTGCCTTTATTGTCATTGCTATTATAATGAGTATGCAATCTTATAAAAAACTTGCTGCACATCAGAAAAAGCCAACACTGAAGGGTATATTACTCTCAGTTTCAGCCGGCTTATGCATTGCCTTCTTTTACAGGTTCGTTGCTTCATCTATGGCAACAGATTTTTCACCTGCCGATGCTGGTAAGCTAAGTTCATATACTGCAGTAGTGCTTTTCTCAATTGGTGCGTTAGTATGCACAGCACTTGTTAATCCGATATTTATGTCGAAACCTGTTCAGGGCGAACCGGTTAGAATGAAAGAATGGTTCAGCGCATCATCGCGCACTCATCTACTGGGAATGCTTGGAGGAGCAATCTGGTGCCTCGGTAATTCGGTAAGCTTTATGTCGGTTGGGGCAGCAAGCCCTGCAATATCTTACGGATTAAGCAATTCTGCGCCTGTTGTGGCAGCGATATGGGGAATATTTGTTTGGAAAGAGTTTAAGGATGCTCCAAAAGGAACAAATCTGTTACTAAGCCTAATGTTCGCTTGCTACCTTATCGGGTTGGGTTTGATTGTGTATTCAAGATTTGCATAATATTTAGCTTGGTGTCCAGGTGGCAAAACAGTTCGCCACCAATCTGCCAGTTGGCGGACAATACACCAAGGATATCCAAAAGAAATAACCATTAAGAAACATCAACCCTTCATGAAAAAAACTATTTTATTTCTTTTTATCAGCCTCATGTTCTACAATTCATCCAACTCACAGGAAAATCCCTGGAAAGGAAAATCTGTAGATTTAAGTCATGGAAAACTTAAGGTCTCTGACAATAAACATTTTCTTGTATTTGAAGACGGAACTCCGTTTTTTTACCTTGGGGATACCGGCTGGGAGCTCTTTCACCGCCTTAACAAGGATGAAACCGAAAAGTACCTCGAAAACCGTCGGGCTAAAGGCTTTACAGTTATTCAGGCGGTTGCACTTGCTGAACTGGATGGTATCAATACTCCAAATGCTGAAGGGAATAAACCGCTGATCAACAATGATCCTCTGAAACTGAATGAAGCCTATTGGAAACATGTGGATTGGGTTATAAATAAGGCGGCTGAAAAAGGAATTTTTATAGGATTCCTGCCTACCTGGGGAGATAAATGGAACAAGAAATGGGGAGAAGGTCCGCAGATTTTCAATCCTGAGAATGCAAAATCTTACGGGAAAATTATTGGTGAACGATATAGAAATTTTCCGAATATTATTTGGATTCTGGGTGGCGACCGTCCAGTTGAGGACAGTCTTCAAAGACAGATTATAGTTGGAATGGCAGAGGGATTGAGTGAAGGTGATAATGGTTCTCATCTGATGAGTTTTCATCCTACAGGAGGACAAGGATCTGCCCAACTCTTCCAGAATGACAGCTGGTTGGATTTTAATATGAGGCAGAATGGTCATAGCCTGAGCTTTACGGAGCGATATTTCATGACCTATGAAGATTATCAGCTGACTCCCGTTAAACCAGTTATTGACGCTGAACCAGTATATGAAGATCATCCCATTAACTTCAACCCCGATCAACACGGCCATTCAACTGCAGCAGATGTAAGAAGACCACTTTACTGGGATTTATTCACTGGCGCATGCGGTCATACTTATGGACATCACTCAGTGTGGCAGATGTGGTCACCCGACAAATATCCAATTAACCGGCCACTTATGCCATGGTACGAAGCAATCGATCAGCAGGGAGCATGTCAAATGATGTACGGCCGACTTCTTATTGAATCAAGACCAATTCTCACAAGAATTCCGGATAGTTCGATAATCGTTTCTGATAAAATAGTAACATCCGTCCCGGGTGCAGGCTCATACAGGTTTTCAGCCACTCGTGATCTGGAAGGAAGTTATGCATTTATCTATGCTCCTGTGGGAAGAAAGTTCTCTGTCAGAATGGATGTAATTAAGGGTAAGGATGTTATGGCTTGGTGGTACAACCCTCGCAACGGAGAAGCTACAAAAATTGCACAATATCCCAATACCGGCACACGAACTTTCAATTCTCCGACATCTGGTGAAAACCTCGATTGGATACTCGTACTTGATGATGTATCAAAAAATTATCCAGCACCCGGATCAAGAAAAAAATGAAATGAATCTTGGATTATCCTCATATACTTACACTTGGGCTGTAGGAGTACCCGGTTCACTGCCGGTAAAACCCCTTTCAGCAAAAAGTCTTATCGACAAGGCTTTCTCTTCGGGACTGAAACTTGTTCAGATCGCAGATAATCTGCCGCTTGAAAAGTTTAGTAATGAAGAACAGAAGGAATTAAGCAGTTATGCAGCCACTAAATATGTTTCAATTGAAATGGGTGGCCGTGGACTAACACCTGAACACACTATAAAGTGCCTTGAAGTTGCAAAAACACTCCATTCACCTATCCTAAGGATGGTTATCGACGGCACCGAATTTGAGCCTGATCTTGAGTCAGTTATCGGAATTATTCGTGATTTATTACCTGAATTTAAATCCAAAAAAATAAAACTGGCAATAGAAAACCACGATCGTTTCAAAGCCAGAGAATTTGAAAAAATCATCCAATCGGTAGGAAGCGAATGGATTGGAATTTGTCTCGATTCTGTAAACTCCATGGGTGCAGGAGAAGGATTCGAAACTGTTTCTAAGATATTGCTTCCATATACCATAAACCTTCACATAAAAGATTTTTCCATCAGACGGTTGTCTCATAAAATGGGAATTGTAATTGAAGGCAGACCTGCAGGACAAGGGATGCTGAATATCAAGGAATTAATAAATCAGCTTCATGTTACAAATTCCTGTCAGAGTGCTATCCTTGAATTATGGACACCGCCTGAATCTCAAATTGAGGACACTCTTAAAAAAGAAGAGCAATGGGCTAATGAAAGTATTCACTATTTAAAAGAACTATTTAAATGAATAAACAAAAATTTGCCGTTCTCGGCTGCGGATTCTGGTCGAAATTCCAGATTGGAGCGTGGAGTGAACTTGAAGGAGCGGAACTGGTAGCTGTCTATAACCGCACACTGCCTAAAGCTCAGAAAATTGCAGAGTATTTTGGAGTTCCTCATGTTTATGACAAGCCCGAGGAACTTTTTGCTGCAGAGAAGCTTGATTTCGTTGATATAATTACCGATGTAGATACCCATGCACAGTTTGTTGAAATGGCTGTGAAATATGGTATTAAGCATATAATCTGCCAGAAGCCAATGGCACCAGATTTTGAGACTGCAAAAAGAATGGTGAAAATGTGCACCGATGCCGGTGCAAAACTTTATATACACGAGAATTACAGGTGGCAGGCTCCCGTTCGCAGATTTAAGGAGATTATTGATTCAGGTGTTATTGGTAAGCCCTTTAAAGCCCGCGTTTCGTTTTTATCAGGGTTTCCGGTCTTCGATAACCAACCATTTTTGAAGGAACTCGATCATTTCATTCTTACCGACATGGGTTCACATATTCTCGATGTGTGCCGGTTCCTTTTCGGAGAATGTGATTCTTTATGGTGCCAGACCAGAGCAATTAATAAAGGAATAAAAGGTGAAGATCTTGCTGTTTTACAAATGGAGATGAAAAACGGCATGCCCCTCTACACTGAAATGTCCTATGCATCAATAATCGAAAACGATATGTTCTCCACTCTCAATATTCTTGTTGAAGGTGAAAATGGGTCGGTTTTTCTGGGACCGAAATTTGTAATAAGGACAACCACAAGAAAGGGAACTGTTTCTGAAACAGTTAATTTCCCATCATACAGCTGGGCTGATCCTGACTATATTGTTAATCATGAAAGCGGCATTCATATTAACCGTAATATTCTTAATGCAATAAATGGAAATGGGAAGGCAGAGAATACCGGTGCTGATAACTTTGAAACAATGAGACTGATATGGGCAAGTTATGAATCTGCTGCAACGGGTAAGAAAATTAAGATTGATGATTTTAAATAATTTATCAACTAACACTTAATCTGATATGACAAAAGTTACTTTAGTAGGAGCTGGAGGCAAAATGGGAATGCGTCTTACCCATAACCTAAAGAATTCGAACTATGATATGACCTACCTGGAAATAAGCCAGACTGGTATCGACAAGCTTAAAGAAAAAGGTGTGACAGCAACTCAAACCATGACTAGCATTCCGCTGGCTGATGTTATTATACTTGCTGTCCCAGATATTGCCCTTCAGAAGGTAACAGCTGAAATAATTCCAATGATGAAAAAAGGAGCTCTTGCTGTAACACTCGATCCGGCAGCAGCACTTGCTGGAAAGTTGTTTTACAGGGAGAATGTTGCCTGTTTTATCACACACCCCACCCACCCTTCTATCTTTAACTGGGAGCCTGTTGAAGAGAGCATGAAAGACCATTTTGGGGGAATAGCAGCAAAACAGTCGATTGTTTGCTCCCTTATGAGAGGAACAGAAGCTGATTACAAAACAGGAGAAGATCTCGCCAAGGTATTTTACGGACCAGTATTGCGATCCCACAAGATTACTGTAGAACAGATGGGATTACTTGAACCAGCTTTAGTTGAAACACTTGCATCAACCTGTGTATATGTAATCAGGCAAGGACTTGATGAGGTTATTAAAAGAGGAGTACCAGCGGATGCCGCCCGGGATTTTTTGTTAGGACACCTTCGTATCCAGATGGCTGTATTATTCAATGAACTTCCCGGAGCTGTATTTTCTGATGCAGCCAATAAAGCCCTTGAACGAGGTCTCAAAGAGTTCATCAAAGAAGATTGGCGTAAGGTTTTTGATCCTGAAAATGTTAAAGATCAGATTATTGCAATTACTTAAATGCTATTCTAAGCTTAACAGATTAAGTAAATCCAGCTCAAAACGTTTCGATAACTTTTCTGTCTGCTTCATTTTTATTTTTACAAAACCTTGCAATTCTATATATTACAATGTTTTTTAATTTTTATTAAATTAAGATTACACCTAAATACTCCATTTAAGTACCCAGGTGTGAGATACTTCTTTTCTGGTTTCAAACTATGCTTGTTTTTTCCCTTTTTCTTTTCTTAGTGTTTAATGTTTCAGAGGGAATTAAAAATAGATTAGTATGATTACCTGCGCGGATGTACGATCCGGAATTGGGACGATTCGTTTGCCTTGATCCGCGAACTAATAAGTTCTATTGGGCTAGCGCAAGTAATAAACAGCAATGAGCACAATACCAACAATTAATACAATTATAAAGGCAATCCGGGTTGGTTTATCCATTTTAGTATCATCAATCTCTTTCATAATTTGAATTTTTTCTCAAAATTCATGATAAAGCACCGCAATAAATAACAAAAGGCATTAAAAAAGGATTAAAATTCTTCTTTAGGCTATAGGAAGGAAGACAGATATTGTGGTACCTGTTCCTAATTGTGAGTGGATTGAGATACTTCCATTGTGTAGTTGAAGTATCTTTTTTACTAATGATAACCCTATGCCATGACCCTTTGTGTCAGAAGTATTTGTCCCTCTATAAAATGGCTCGAACATTCTTTTTTGATCTGATTCATTGATCCCCCTGCCATTATCTGAAAACTTAATAATTGTATCCTTTTCATTAAAACCAATAGAAATATTTACTTTATGATCAGCAGAATATTTGCATGCATTTTCCATCAGATTGAAGAAAATTATTTTCAAAATGGTTTCATTGGATAGAATATTTAATTTATTTTCTTCCTCAGGCATTTGCTCGAAGTCAGTACTTATTCTATAATTTTTATTCAATTGCTCAAGTTCAGTTTGAGTTTGCAGTAATACCTCATCTACCCTGACTTTGTTAACCATAATCTTTTCAATGTCACTACTGGTCTGAGCCAGGTAAAGAAGGCTATTTGAAAGGTTCGATAAGTTTCGTATGTCTTTTAAAATACTTTTTAGGAGATTTTCATAATCTTCAACGGTACGCGTTTTAAATAGAGAGACTTCAATTTGGCCTGAAACTAAAGTAAGGGGTGTCCTTATTCCGTGAGAAGCATTTGACACAAAACTTCTTTGCAATTCGAATGCTTCCTGAAGTCTGCCCAGCATAGAATTAAAGGTATCTGCAAGCATAGATATTTCATCATTTTCATTACCAGCTTGTACCCTTATATTAAGTTGTGAAGCGGAAATTGAATTCACTTGTTTTATTACATTATTTATTGGACTAAGTGCGTTTTTGGAGTAATACAAACCTGTAAGGTAGGTAACTGCAATTGTAAATATAATCCCTGAAATAAGAACGAAACGAAGATTGCGCAGACTCATAAATCCATTTTTGTCTGTCGCACTTGCTATCACAGCGCAGTCCATATTATTGAAAGAGAATACAAAACCCACGAATTGTTTCTTACCTATTTTTAAATGTAGGGTTTCATCTTCCCTTATTTGAGGTAAAATGCTATTAATTGTCTGTTGAGGAATTAATCCCCCTGGAGTCGAAAATAATAAGTTCCCATCAGGTCTAAAAATAAGAAGTTTATGTTCCCCTAATAAATTAATGGTATTAGTTTCAATTATTGTAAGCAGAGTGCTATCGATTTCAGGAACCTGCACTAATAACTTTGCCGTATTAAAAGCGTAAGACTCGACCCTGTTATAAAAATCCTCTGAACGATTTAAAGCTGAAAGATAGTAAACCGTACCAGCAAAAAATATTAATATAGCCCCCACCAAAACTGTAAACTGCAAGGTAAGTTTTTGTCTGATTTTCATAATAAATCCTCCCGCATTACATATCCCATGCCCACAACTGTATGTAAAAGTTTTTGCTGAAAATTCTTATCCACTTTATTTCTTAAAAGATTAACATATACGTCAATTACATTTGTTCCGGTATTGAAGTTTATATTCCAAACTTCTCTTGCTATTTCTTCCCTTGAAATTATTTTCCCAGGATTAGTAACAAAATATACCAGTAAATTAAATTCGCGGCTAGTAAGGTCAATTCTTTTATCCCCCCGCATAACAATTTTTTTTGTCAAATCAATCACAAGATCGGCAAAACAGGCTAAATAATCCCTATCTTTTTCCCCGGGAACCCTTTTAAGAATAGCATGTATCCTGGCTAATAATTCAGCAAACTCAAATGGCTTTACAAGGTAATCATCAGTTCCTGCCTTATACCCAGCGAGCTTATCATCGATACTCCCTAAAGCAGTTAACATTAGAATGGGAGTATCGATCTGCTTTTCTCGGAGGGTAGTGCAAATCTCGAGCCCGTCGATGTTTGGAAGACCTAAATCCAGAATAATCAAATCATATTGATTCGCAAGCGCCATTTTCAATCCAACATATCCATCCAAGGCAATTTCGGCCAGATAATTATTTTCGACAAGACCTCGTTTAATAAATACCGTAACGCCGGGCTCATCTTCAATAATAAGGATTTTATGTTTTTTGCTATTTTCTTTCATAGATAGGTATTTACCATATTTAATAAATGTAAAGCCTAGTAAGGTAATACAAAAGTCTGAACATTAAATTTTCATTAAAAATTACAATCCGACAAGCAGTTTGTAACAAATGCTAATAATCATTTGTAAATTTAACGTTCTATTAAATCCCCATAAATCAAGAGTATGTTTATAGTAATGATTGTTCTATTTGTTCTGGGATATCTTGCAATTGCGCTTGAACACCCGCTTAAAATTGATAAAGCTGTTTCGGCGCTCGCAATTGGTACCTTATGCTGGGTTGCTTATGCATTTGGCCTTTTCGATATTCTGACGAATGGGTTTAGCCCCGAATTCAATGAATTTGTTAAGCATAAAGAGGGACTGGGTGATATGAGTTCGGCCAAATCTTTTCTTGAAAACATTAGAAATCTTTCCGGAGAAGAAAAGTCTGAATGGATTATAATAATGCGAGAATGGCTTGTAGATAATCAGATACTAAGACATCTGGGTGAAATTTCCGAGATATTATTTTTCCTTCTCGGGGCAATGACAATTGTTGAAGTTGTTGATCAGCATGAAGGATTTAAGGTTATTACCGATAGTATAAAAACCACTCGTAAAATTAAACTCCTTTGGATTCTCAGTTTTCTAACTTTCTTTCTTTCAGCTGTTTTAGACAACCTTACTACAACCATCGTAATGATTGCCTTACTCAGAAAGTTAATAAACGATAAGCAAACCCGATGGTTCTTTGCAAGTATGGTTGTTTTGGCTGCAAACGCAGGAGGTGCCTGGTCTCCGATTGGAGATGTTACCACCATTATGCTCTGGATAGGCGGGCAAGTAACCTCCACGGCAATAATTACAAGAGTCTTTTTACCAAGCCTCGCAACTTTGATTGTTCCATTGACAATCATAAGTTTTACGATGAAAGGGGAAGTAGAAAAGCCGAAAAGTACCGAATCTGAAAAACAATTCACGTCGCCTGCTGAAAGAAAACTGCTTCTTTTTCTTGGAGTAGGTGGACTTCTGTTTGTGCCAGTTTTTAAAACAATTACTCACCTTCCGCCATATATGGGGATGCTGCTGAGTTTATCTATTCTCTGGCTTGTGACTGAAATTATTCACAGGAATAAAGATCATGAATCGAAATCCAGATTAAAGATTATATATATTCTAAAGCAGGTTGAGCTATCCACCATTTTCTTCTTTCTGGGGATTCTTAGTGCTGTTGCCGCACTTCAGTCTGCCGGACAACTCTTCAAACTTTCGGAATTTCTAAATGATAATCTTGCAAATGTGTATCTTATAGACCTTGCAATTGGCGTATTATCTGCAATAGTAGACAATGTTCCTCTTGTAGCGGGAGCAATGGGAATGTACCCTATTGAAGCAGCAGGTGCAGTTGGATTTGCAGGTAACTTTGTTCAAGATGGTATTTTCTGGGAGTTTCTTGCATACACTGCCGGAACCGGTGGAAGTATTCTTATTATAGGTTCGGCAGCTGGTGTTGCAGCTATGGGTCTGGAAAAGATTGACTTTATCTGGTACTTAAAAAAGATCTCTCTTTTGGCATTTTCAGGGTATATTGCCGGAGCAATTGTTTATTACCTTCAAATTCAAGTGCTTATGTGAGAGTTTGCCTTGTTTAAGATGTTTTTTTAATCTGTAATTGCAAAACTGTTTTCTTTTTTAGCAAAATGGGGCGAATTTTGTAACCCGAACCATCGGTAAAAAGAACTTTTGCCAGATAAATATCTCTTACCATTTGCTATAATCTTCATTATCAATTATAGGCGAGGCTAAATTTACACCTTGCATGTTGTTTAAATCTTCGTTACTCCAAAACTCAAAACTATTTTCCAAGGCTTTTGTATGGGGCATAATAATGATTTCAAGTTCCTAATTTTTCATTTCATCAGGTATATCAATTTGAAGCTATGTAGTTGAAGGGGTTATGATGGTGCGAAGAGCTTGCATGGTATTTTATTTTTACTTAAAAGTAGTTTATACATGAATTGAAATAAAAAAAATTACGCAATCGTATTTATCAGTAATTAAAGTGAATAATATCATCATTCAAATTTAACAACCATAAGTTATATTCCATAATTTACTTTAAACTAATGCTTTACCCTACTTTTTTAGGAGTAAATACCCAATGTGGTTCCCTTGGCAGTTGCCAATAGTTTTTCTATTAGTAAATCATTTCGTACATTTGCGAAATGTAAAAATGATTTACTAATGAATTCCCTGAATAAAATTCCAGCAACTAATAAAAAACTGTTTCTAATACTTTTATTACCGATCTGGTATTTAGTTTATCACTATTTACAGCCGATAGCTGATTTTTTGGTTAGTAATGTTTTAGGCCTCGAGAAAGGAAAGCATCTTACAGAAGCCTTACGCTTCTTCATTTTTGAGTTTCCGAAAGTGATTATGTTGCTTACATTGATTATTTTCTTCGTTGGCATAATCCGAACATATTTCTCCCCTGAAAATACCAGAAAATTGCTAGCTGGAAAATCGGAATTTACCGGAAATATTCTTGCAAGTCTTCTTGGGATAGTTACACCATTCTGCTCCTGTTCTGCAATACCTTTGTTTTTGGGTTTTGTGCAAGCCGGAGTGCCACTGGGAGTTACGTTTTCCTTTCTCATTGCAGCACCCATGATTAATGAAGTTGCTGTTGTGTTGCTTTTTGGTATGTTTGGATGGAAGGTTGCAGTGATATATGTTGTTACCGGACTTACAATTTCGATCCTTGCCGGTTGGGTCATAGGTAAACTTAAATTAGAGAAATGGGTTGAAGACTGGGTTTACAAAACAAAAATTGAGGTGAATGATTTACAGGTTGAAAAACTAACCCTTTCAGACCGTATGAAATTTGGCTTTGAAGCCGTCAGAGAAATTGTTGGAAAAGTATGGATTTACGTTGCAATTGGTATTGCCGTTGGTGCAGGCGTACATGGTTATGTTCCCGCAGAATTTATGGCCTCGTTCATGGGAAAATCAGTATGGTATTCGGTTCCCTTATCTGTATTAATCGGCATACCATTATACTCAAATGCACCTGGGATAATTCCGATTGTTGCTGTGTTGCTTGAAAAAGGAGCTTCGCTCGGAACATCACTTGCATTTATGATGTCGGTTATAGGTCTTTCGTTACCGGAAACTATCATCCTGCGAAAAGTCCTGAAACTTCCATTAATACTGACATTTGTAGGAATTGTAGCTTCTGGAATTATGATTGTTGGTTTCCTTTTTAATATAATTTTTTAATCTAAATATCAAAAACATGATAATCAAAGTATT
The DNA here is from genome assembly GCA_038316435.1 of Bacteroidales bacterium. Taxonomy (GTDB): domain Bacteria; phylum Bacteroidota; class Bacteroidia; order Bacteroidales; genus JACJXF01. Next base: position 14,558 of record JBBQAQ010000004.1, read on the forward strand.
AGGCAGCGGTTGTGCAAATTGCCATAACCTCGAAAAAGCTACCATCAATGCACTGGCTGAAATGAACCTTTCGGCTGAAGTAGTGAAAGAACAGGATATTCAGAAAATTATGTCGTATGGTATCATGCGCACACCTGCGCTGGTAATTGATGAAAAAGTGGCTTTATATGGAAGAGTTCCCTCTGTAAATGAATTGAAAGAAATTATCGCAAAGTTTATTAATTAGTGACAGATGGCAAAAACAAAGAACGATTTTTCGGAACGCCAAAAACAAATGGCGCTTTTTGCGAAAGCACTTAGTCACCCTGCAAGGGTTTATATTGTTGAAAAGCTTTCTGAGTATAAAGATATCTGTTGTACCAGCGGAGAGATGATTGGGGATATCCCAATTGCGCGTTCTACCTTATCGAGGCACCTGAAAGAGTTGAAATACGCAGGCATTATCCAGGGCGAAATAGAACCTCCCTTTATAAAATATTGTCTAAACAAGGAAAACTGGAAACTTGCAAAGGAATTGTGTAGTGAATTGTTTAAAAAATAAATAATAAATCCCTTGAAATTTCTAATTGTATTATCAATTTTATTTACTGGCATTACGTTTGGATTAAACGCTCAAAGTAAGGCTACTCCTGCTCCATCACTGGAAGTTTACTATTTTCATGCTACAGGCAGATGCGTAACTTGTTTGGCTGTGGAAGAAAACACCCAAAAATTTCTTGAAAGTAATTTTAAACCCGAAATGCAAAGCGGAGTTATAAAATTTACAGCATTTAATGTTGATGAAGAAAAGAATAAAGCGCTGGTTGAAAAATACCAGATTTCGTTTTCTACTTTATTAATAATAAATCTAAAAGACCAAAAACCAGTGGTGACCGATTTTACCAACAATGCATTTAAATACGCTCATACAAATCCAACAAAATATAGTCAACTGTTGGTAGCTGAAATACAGAAAAATCTGAATTAGAGAATGGAATTCCTGCAATCATTGTTAGACAATACCAGTGCTCCTATTCTGTATGCTTTTATAATTGGATTGATGACATCAATCAGTCCTTGTCCGCTTGCGACAAATATTACAGCAATTGGGTATATCAGTAAAGAAATTGAAAACAAACGACAAATATTTCTAAACGGAATACTTTATACACTTGGCAGGGCAATTAGTTACACAGGCCTTGGCGTAATTTTATACTTCGGCGCAAGTAAATTTCAGGTTGCAAAGCTGTTTCAGACTTATGGTGAGCGATTTCTGGGTCCGTTACTAATAGTTATAGGTGTTTTAATGTTGGATGTAATTCATCTGAAATTTCCCGAATTTGGCGGACTAACAAATAAAATACAAGGAAACCTAAAAAAAGGAAATGCCTTGGGCGCCTTGCTTTTGGGGATGCTGTTTTCACTTGCATTTTGCCCCTATAGCGGTGTATTATATTTTGGAATGCTAATTCCAATGACTATTTCCAGTGCTTCGGGCTTGTATTTACCTGTGGTTTTTGCATTTGCAACCGGATTACCCGTTATTTTATTTGCATGGCTTTTGGCATACAGCGTAGCTAGTGTGGGAGAATTTTATAATAAAATCAAGCTTTTTCAAAAATGGTTTAACCTCGTCATTGCAGTACTTTTTATTCTTGTGGGGCTTTATTACACCATAAAATTCTTTGTTTAAAAGTTTTGGTTCAAGTACCTAGAAGTTTGCCAATTTAGATTTTCGTTCGCAGGTAAACATATTAGTTCTCTTATTCATTCATGTTAATCATTGATATATATGCTTTTACAATCGTTATTAGCTACTCAAGTTACCTACACTTTTACCTGTTTAATATCAAGAAAATTATTTTTTCTTAATCCCATTAAAAAAAATTGCAAATAAATATTTCATGTCGTATGTTTGCGTCATTAGAAATTAAAATATGAATAAATCAGAGAATTTTGACGGCAATTTACAGGAACTTGCGCGATTTGCTAAAGTAATCTCGCATCCTGCGCGCTTGGCTATTCTTCAATACCTTGCAGAAACGAAAACCTGTATTTCAGGGGATATTTCCGATTTTCTGCCATTGAGTCGAACCACTGTATCGCAACATTTAAAGGAACTTCGGGATTTGGGGCTGATCCATGGTGATATAGAGGGATTGAAAATAAACTATTGCCTGTGTAATTCCAATATTGCCGATTTCAAACAAAAGTTTGAGTCATTTTTTGCAAATATTTCATCCCTTGAAGCGAATTGCGAAACGAATTGTAAATAAATCATATATGAAAAAATTAAAAGTGTTAATCCTTTGTACCGGCAATAGTTGCCGAAGTCAGATGGCTCATGGCTTTCTACAGTCATTTGATTCAAACTTAATTGTGCGCTCAGCCGGAACCGAAGCGTCAGGCAAACTCAATCTGAAGGCTGTTGAAGCAATGAAAGAGATTGGAATTGATATTTCACACCATACTTCCGACTCAGTTGATTTGTACCTTGCTGAAGAGTGGGATTACGTAATCACTGTTTGCGGAGGAGCCAATGAGTCATGTCCCGCTTTTATTGGGAAGGTAAAACACCGCATCCATATTGGCTTTGATGATCCATCTCATGCCTTGGGTTCTGATGAATATATATGGAGCGAATATATCCGTGTTCGTAACGAAATTAAAGAGGGATTCTGGAAGTTCTACCTGGAAAATTTAAAATGAATTGTCGTTCAGACCAAAACTGAATTATTGAGAAAAATAAAACGTTTCAAAATTCTAAAATCATAACTTAATGGAACCACGTCTTAAATTCTTCGATCGCTTTTTAACTCTCTGGATATTTTTGGTGATGTTTGCCGGAGTTCTTATTGGATATTTTTCACCCGGGATTTCCGGTTTTTGGAATTCGTTGAGTTCAGGAACAACCAATATTCCAATTGCTATCGGCTTGATTCTTATGATGTTTCCTCCTCTGGCAAAAGTGCGATACGAGAAACTTCCCACGGTTTTTAAAAATGTAAAATTGCTGACACTTTCGCTCGTGCAAAACTGGATTGTAGGCCCATTAGTAATGTTTTTGTTAGCGGTATTATTCCTTCATAACTATCCGGGACTTATGGTTGGAGTAATACTTGTAGGTTTAGCGCGATGCATAGCAATGGTTTTGGTTTGGAACGATCTAGCCAAAGGAGATGCTGAATTAGCTGCAGGTTTAGTGGCATTTAACGCTATATTTCAGGTGTTTCTGTACTCGGTATATGCTTATGTATTCATTACATTTTTACCTCCGCTTTTTGGATTTAGCGGCGCTGTTGTGGATATTTCAATTTCTGAAATTGCAATAACTGTTTTAATCTATCTGGGAATACCATTTGCAGCCGGATTGCTTTCGAGTCTGATTTTACGCCAACAAAAAGGCGACGACTGGTATTATAATAAGTTTATTCCTAAGGTGTCATGGCTAACTCCAATAGCCTTGCTATTTACCATATTCGTAATGTTTTCGCTCAAAGGTGAAAAAATCATTGAATTACCAATGGATGTGGTTCGGGTTGCAATTCCCTATACCATTTACTTTGCGTTGATGTTTTTCACCACCTTTTTCATTGCACGATGGATGGGATCGAATTATGAAAAATCAACAACATTGGCATTCACAGCAGGTAGTAATGATTTTGAATTGGCCATTGCAGTTGCTATTGCGGTTTTCGGCATTAACTCACAAGTTGCATTTGCAACAGTTATAGGGCCATTGGTGGAAGTCCCTGTGCTGATTCTGCTGGTAAATGTGTCATTGAGATTTCAGAAAAGGTATTTTAGTCAGAGCGCATGATGCAAATCTTAATTTCTTTTTTTGAAAATCACCAACTATTATTGACCCAATTAGGCAAATGAATTACCCCGAGGCAGAGCCATCGAGGTATCAAATGGAATTCTTATTTCTTTCAGAAAAACAGGCGAAACCCAGCCGTTTCGGGTCGCTTTCATGCTGATTTCCTTTCGGTTCCATTTATTAAATGATCCTGCCAGATATACTTTTCGGGCATCTGTATATCCATTTAATTTAAAATTATAATTTGTTTTGACAAAACAAGCCTTTCCGATTGATCTCCCGAGAAAAAAACATTTGAAGATATCAGGAAAAGACTTCCTATAACTCCTGCTATTAATCCGTATAATGGCAATGCAACTTTCAAAAAATATAATTTTAACACAAGGTAAAAAAATCCATTAAAAAAAGCGGCTTAAATCTATTAATATAATTCATTTGAATTTGTACTTTGCGCCGTTAAATAAAGAGTTATGCCAATCATTCATCTTGATCATTGCACCGAGTGTTTAAAATGCGTAAAAGATTGCCCTTCCATCGCCATTGATATAAAAGCTGGTACCATTGCTAATACCTGTATCCATTGCGGACATTGCGTTGCCATTTGCCCTGAATCGACAATTAGCCCTGACTTTGGGGAAATATTTCCCTTGAAACCTTCTTCAATTAGCCCAGAGGAATTTAGAGCTTTCTCTGCTGGTTTGCGTAGCACGCGATATTACCTTAAAAAAGATGTGCCGGTAGAAATTTTAAGCTTGCTGGTTGAAAACATAAAACATTATGCATCAGCAAGTAATGCCAGACCTTTGAAGATCACTCTGGTTAACACTCCACAAAAGATTCAGCTACTTAATGACCTGACAGCGAATACCTTATTAAAAACGTTTAAGATTGTAACCTCTCCCCCTATAAGTCTTTTATTAAAAATCTTTGCGCCCTCAATGAATATCAAAGGTTTAAGAAAATATAAAGAATCCTTTATTCAAAAGCAAAAGACAAACAGCTCAATGGTCTGTCATCATGCGCCGATAGTAATGCTTTTTCACGGTCCGGTTTCCAAATATGATATGTCGGAGGCTGATGCCTATATTTGGGCAACCAACACATGCCTTTATGCAAAAACGCTGGGATTAGGGAGTTGCCATATCGGATTTATTGTGAAAGCAATGGAAAGAAATAAGGCAATGAAACCGGAAATGAATATCCCCTCATCTCATAAAGTATATGCGGCGCTGATTTTGGGCTTTCCAAAAGTGAATTATAAAAATGAGACTTCAAGGGAAAGTCCGGATGTCGTATTTGTGTAATGCCTACTATTACAAACAAATCAAAAAACGGTATAAAGTTTTATGATCAAAGAATTTTAGATTATAAAAAAACTGTGTTTTTTACGATTCTAATTAAAAATCCAACATGCTAATAAAACTAAAAAACCGCGGAATATTATGCGTTTTTCTTTTTTTAGGTGGACTTTCAGGTTGTTCGGAATCTGTAAAAAACAGCACCTTTATTGATGCACATCCACAAATTTTTCCTGATTATACCTCACTTGTAATACCTGCAAATATTGCTCCCTTGAATTTTAACATAGAGGAAAAAGGAAGTGAATTTTTAGTTGAAATTTATTCTGAAAAGGGAAGGGAAATAAAGATCCGTCAAACCTCGCCAACTATTATTATTCCAATTAAAGATTGGCGTAAAATTTTAAATTCAAATAAAGGGAAAACATTAAAAATTGAGATTTATGCAAAAAGGGAAGGCTGGTATAAGTACAAAACCATAACCGATACAATTGCAGCTGAATCAATTGACAAGAATCTGGTATACCGTTTATTGGGGATTATTCACACCGATGGAGATAAACTGGGGATTTATCAGCGCAATCTGGAGACTTTTGAACAAACAACAATATTTGAGAATAATACAAATCCAAAAACTCCATGTGTAAACTGTCACTCCTTTTCAAATAATAATGCGGATAAAATGTCTATGCATGTAAGAAAGGCGTATGGAGGAACAGTAATATTCGACAATGGTAAATTTATAAAGTATAATACGAGAACCCAACAATCGATTGCACCTGCCGCCTATACTGCATGGCATCCCAACGGCAATTTGATTGCTTTTTCGGTAAACAGACTTTTTGTTTATTTTACTTAAAATGAAGAAAAGCTTGTTGAAGTGGCTGATCAGGTATCCGATCTCGTACTATTTAACCTGAAGACAAGCACTTTTTCTTCTTCGGAAAAAATTTCAACTCCTGCACGTGAAAACCTCCCCAACTGGTCGTCTGATGGGAAATGGCTGTATTATATAAGTGCTCCCTTGATTACTAAAAATATGTCAAGTTGGATAGACGCCAAATATGACTTACTCCGAATTTCTTTTAACCCTGAAGATATGAGTTGGGGAGAGGTTGACACACTGCTTACTTCCCGGCAAACAGGGAAAAGCATTACCTGGCCTTCAGCATCACCTGATGGCAGATATGTACTTTTTTGTATGATCGATCATAGCTATTTTTCAATTTTTGATAAAAACAGTGACTTGTACCTGCTTGACCTTAAAACAAAACAATACAAAAAAGCTGCTATCCTAAATAGTGAAACCACTGAAAGTTATCACAGTTGGTCTAAAAACGGAAAATGGCTGGTATTCAGCAGTAAAAGGCTGGATGGAGTAAGTACGAGACCCTATTTAGCCTATTTCGACAGTACTGGAGCTTTCCATAAACCCTTTATTCTTCCTCAGGAGTATCCATTATTCTATCTGAACGATTCCTATAATTACAACCTGCCGGTATTTGTAAAAGATAGGGTGAAAATTGATGCAAGTGAGTTTCAGAATTTTATAACGGAAAACTCAGTGGATGCTAGTTTTGATCATTCGGTTCCGGTTGACACCTCAGAAACACCCATGACCTATCCAATAAGTCATTAATTATTAATAGTGAGAGGCTTTCCTCTTTAAATATTGCATTAATGTCATTAAAATAATACATTTGATACCTGTTACCAACTTTTTTTCATATTCATGAATAAAAAATTCAATGTTTTAGCATATGCCATAAGCATTGGACTGATATTATATGTAGCAGAGTCGATTATCTTTTATTTTAACAATCGTGCTAATTACAGCTTTCTGGAATCCCTACTTACTGACGTCCCTCTTTTTCAAATTCTAAGCAGGCTTCTTATACTGGTAGGATTTATTGTGTTTGGGTTTATAGTATATGGCAAAATTAAGGAGATAACTTTTGAAAATGAATTTCCCTCCTCCAAAGTGCAAAAAGAATCTGCAGGGCGAGTTGAATATAATTTTCTGGCAGGATTATCCTTTCAGATACGTACTCCTTTAAATGCAATTATTGGTTTTTCCGAGTTACTTAAAAAACCAGGCCAATCAGCTGAAACAAAAGAAAAATATCTTGATCAGATTAATTCCAGTAGCAAATATCTCCTTTTGCTTATCAATAATATTTCTGAGATAGCTAAAATCGAGTCTAACGAACTGACAATTAACAGGATCGGATGCAATATCAGCCGAATTATCGAAGAACAGTTCCACGATAGTAACCTCATGAAAAATGAGCTAGGGAAACCCGGTATTGATATTGAAATTAAAGAAGTTAAGGCTATTGAAAGCTTCAATTTACTTTCAGATCCTATTAGATTAAAACAAGTATTGAGCAGCTTGATTGAAAATTCTTTATACCTGCCCAAAACAAGCCTCATTAAAATTGGTTATTCAATAAATAATTCAGGATTTGTAGAGTTTTTCGTTAGCGATAATGGCATCGGGTTTCAGCAAGAAAGGATCGAATCTATTTTAAGCCGGTATAACAAATTGACAGATAACCAAAATATGCCGTTTGACGGTTATGTTTTAAGACTGGCAATTTCTAAAAGTCTTATTAAACTCTTAGGAGGGGATATTAAGGTGGAATCGCAAGAAGACAAAGGAACAACAGTATATTTTACAATTCCTTATCTGAAGGTGTTAGCCAAAAGTCCTGCCAGTCCTGACCCGAAAGTTAGTGTTGCTGCAAGTTCCATTAACTGGTCTGATCGATTAATTCTGATTGCTGAAGACGTTGATTCCAACTTTATTTATTTGGAAGAGCTTTTAAGACCAACTAAGATAAAAATTCTGTGGGCCAAAAATGGCAAAGAAGCTGTTGAAAAAGTAAAAGCTAACCCTGGAATCGAACTGGTTCTCATGGATATTCTGATGCCCGAAATGGATGGATACCAAGCCTCCAGAGAAATAAAAGCCTTCCGTAATGACCTTCCAATTATTGCTCAGACAGCTTGTGCAATTGAAGGAAGTGAGAAAAGTGAGCAAAACAGAAATTTTGACAGTTTTCTTACAAAGCCTATTTGGTCGCCACAATTGCTCGCTGCTATTGACAAATACATCTATTAATCCTGTTCAATAAAACACAGTCTATAAGGGAATTGTCTTACTAATCGGTTGGAATCATCTTCATTTATTTGACCAAATTCGTTTTATCTTACACAAAGGCAATAAACATTACCCAGAAGAAATCGATGCGTATCATTACACCAATCGATTTATATCGTTTTTTCCGCTTCTTTTTGTCGCTATATATACTGTTATAGAACTTTGATAGTGTTTAATTATATCGACGGCATAATTTTGATTAGCTTTTATATTATAGATAATTTAGCCTTCATAATTAAAGCAAACCCTAAATAAAATAGTTTTATGAAAAACATTATGATTATTAAAACCACTGCCCTTCTCTTACTGAGCTCGGCTGCGGTATTTAGCTTCATGACCAGTTGCGAAGGCCCTCAGGGAATCGCTGGTGTTGATGCTAATGAATCTTGCACACAATGCCATAAATCTGAAGTTGTTGGTATAGCGGCTGCACAATTTGAATTATCTAAGCATAATTATGGTGAAGCTGCTTTTGAAGAAGCTGGCATAACTAGTTGTGCTCCTTGTCATGAGTCAGAAGCATTTAAATATGTTTGCAAAAACAATACTCCAGCAACATTTACTTTGAATGCTGCTACTAGTAAATTTGCAAACGATTATACAGTTCCTAACACTGTAGCTTTCGGCGAAATTAATTGTACTACATGTCACAGTTCTTTGCATAGTGAGTATGATTCAACTGATATTTATCCATTAACCAATACTGCTCCCGTTGCTATGACAATGTGGAAAGGTGCAAAAACTATTGATCTGACCCAAGACGAAAGCCAGAGCAATTTATGTGTTAAATGCCACCAACCACGTCCGTTAGCAACCAGCACTACTCTTTCTAATGGTGATGTTGTTGATTATGTAAGTTTGGCTACAAATCCAACTGCATTATTTTACGATCCAACTGTAGGGGCTACAACTAACAAATACTTCCCTGGATATAGATCACATGTACATTATGGTACTGTTGGAGCTATTTACGCAGGAAAAGGTGGCGTTGAATTTACAGGATCATTATCTTATAGCAACTCAGCTCATACAACGTTAGCTTCATGTCAGGATTGCCATATGGCAGAAGTTACTGGCAAAGCTGGTGGTCACTCCTTCAACGCAGTAGGCAACTTCAAAGGTTGTAACACTGCAGAATGCCATCCATCACCACTTGATGCTAAATCACCTAAATTTGTTGATACACGCGCTGCTGTTAAAGCCTTATTGAACACATTAGGTGAGAAAATTACAGTAAATGGTGTTGATATTCTTCATAAAAATTCAGATGCTGTAACTAACCTTTGGGTAACTTCAACAACTAAGAAATTCGACGGATATCTTGATGTTTATGATCCATCATTAAATCCAACTGGTTTACTTAAGAATCCAAATCCAAGCAGTAGCTGGTCACAGACTCAGAAAGATGCCAATGCTGCATTGCAAACCATCACTCTTACTAATGCTCAAATGGGTGCTATTATAAATTTCCAATTCTGTTTAAGAGAATATAGCTTAGGTATTCACAATACTGCTTATACTAAAGCTTTACTTACTAACTCAATTGAAGCTCTCAACTAGTTTCAGAGTCTGAGAAAGAACCTAAATTTTAAAACCCCCGGAAGTATTCATACTCCGGGGGTTTTTGTTTTATATATTTTGATTTGTATCTTTTCCTGTTTTCAGCGTTGAAACACCCAAATTCAAAAATCAATTCCAATTAATCGAGGATTTGAGACGCTATTTTAAAAAGTGCGTAAAATAAGTGTAAGATTATAATGTTAAACTGATAATGTGGACAAAATAGTTGGCAATCTAAAAAAAACAACTGCGACAAGCTGATTTTTAGTTTTTTGCGACATTAATCATGAGGGGTTTAAACCCCGAATATTTAAAAGTCTTGACACTGAGCTTGTCGAAGTGTAATTCAATTCGTACATATGAATTATTTACCTGATTCCAAATGCTAAATAACTTGTACTCAAAAAAAGAACCAGAAAACCAATTGATACTAATAGAAGATATTTGTCGGTTTTAACTATATCCCCTTTCCCCTGAATTGCTTTCCAGGAGAACCATGCTAATGAAACAGTTAACAGAAATACAGATGCCGCCGTCCATGCATGAGACTCCAGCGCTAAAGAGCTTATGCCTGGAGCCGACTCTGCGGCACGTATGGAAGCTCCCCCGAAGCCACAGGTCATAGTTGTAACAATACAGGTCAGCAAATAAAGCCGGTACGAAATAGCTTTTAAACTATTTTTCTTGAAAATACTGCCGGTACTGTGAAGGACGAAAGCAGCTCCCCCGAAATAAACTGGAAGGAAAGATGTGTTAATATGTAAAATGGAAGAATGCATGATTTATCTTAAAAAAGCGATGAGACCTCCTGTGATGTATGCAAGAATCCACCAGATATAGGCAGTTTTGGAATATGTTTGCATCCAGCTCTTTATTTCCACGTCATGTCGCCGAACCCAGAAAAATGCTGTGTCAACTATCATAAGCGTTAAGGAGGTATATCCCAGAATGCCGTGAATTGTGAATGGCCCTTTCGAGGAACCTATTATCATTAAAGTAGTTGCAGTAATATCGAAAAACAATCCGAGAGTCTGAAATCCAAGAATAGTCCCGTTTAGTTTTTTCTTCCTGTGAAAACTAAAAAAAGCAAGTGAATATGAAATAAGCGCAAGAGTTACAATCGTTGAACCTGCCATTAAAATTGGTTTCATAAAGATGGAATTTGAAATTATACTAGTTATGTACTTTTAAAAGTTATAATCGCTGAAACTCAATAGTTGTGTACCCTACTTCAGCTTGCGAATTATAGAATTCTTTAAATCTCATTTTATAAATATACCCTTCAGTATCTCTGATGAGCCAGTTTAGCTTTGTATTTACGAAATATTCGAATGTATTGGTTACCGGATCCACTTTCACATCCTTCCATTCATGACCAATGACATCTTGTACCCTGGAAAAGGTCTTGTCTTTAATTAAATCGTAAGTAATTTCAGCAAATGAATGCAGTGTATCAAGTGATGCTTCGACCAGTAAAGGGTTTAGAAGAATCCCTCTGACATAATAGGCAATTGTATCTCCGTTATCGTCATATAATGTTGTTCTATATTGGGTAAAGAGCAGATCATAATTGGCTTTTTCTGGCTCAATTTGTATTTCCGATTTGCCTACAAAATCATATTGAAGAAAATTTACATTTTTAAGTTTTGGGAGACTAACTGTAACAGGAACTCCGGCTGGAAAAACTGCATAAGTAAATGTATATGAGGTGTTTGAAACATTATCAATACGAATTTTCCACTTTGGTTTTACTTTATTTCCATCATCCTGTCCTATAAGAAAAACATTAGAAGTTGGTTTAAATGGAGAAACACTTCTGTCTAACCATGTTGAAAACGAGCAGGAATCAGGGTTTCCTGAAGAAGCATCGAAAAGGTATTTCTTGGGATCTGTAACCGGTGAGATTCCGGTAAATGCTGTATCACCGGTAGGATAAACCAGATAATAAGCTGAGCTGTTAACCCGAATTTCCCAGGCACTATCGGCCGTAGAAAACTCAATCTGCCACAATCCGTTAGCCGAAACTGCAGTTGCTGAATCAGCGCTAAAATCGAAATATGAATGATAATGGTAAATAGATTTTTCAAATACATAAACAGTTTCATCTCCGGGAGGCAATGGAAAGAGCCTCTCATCCTCTTCAAAACAAGAGAACAACAAAGAAAGTGACCCAATGAGAATCACTAAAAAAGTGTATGTGTTTTTTGAGTTATAATTCATGTTCTATCAAAAAGCAATGTTTACTTAAAACGTTCCGAATTTATAGCTAAGTCCGATAAAGAAGGTTCTGCCCCAGCCAACAAACGAATTGCCTCCCCCGCCGGTATGCCCGCCACCGTTACCTGCACCGGCAATTGGTATATTTGTAATGTCAAAAAGGTTTTTCCCGCCAATACTCATTACTAGATTCTTTTTCAAGAAGGATTTATTAAGAGTAAGGTCCAGATTATTGTATGAGTCCATGATTCCAACGGTTACATCATCCCCGTTGTCAAGAAAATAGTAGTAAGGGTATTTACCGCTAAACTTGTAAAATGCCGCAATGTTAATTCCGTATTTAAACAAATCGTAACGAAAATCAACCGTATAATCGGTTGCAAAATAAAAGTCTTCAAATTTAACCTCCTGATTTGCAGGAACTGGCATCATTCCCGTTTTGGATATTCCAAAATTGACGTTCAACCTGGGATGAAGACGGTACTTAAATTTAACGTTGTAGCCGAGGCTTCGGTATTCATTGATATTCCGGTACGAATAGCGCATTGTTGTGGAATCAATTGGCACAAGGCTAATCTGGCTATTTACAATGTTGCTGAATGTATTAAGTTCAATTCCGTAAAAATTGTTGTTAAATTGATTATCGTATTGAAACGAAGCGTTCAGGTTATGGGAATTTTCCGATTTCAGATCCGGATTTCCTTTTACATTATGATTGATATCTACAAAATCCAGATATAGTTCCTTAAGTGTTGGAGCTCTGAATCCTCTAACGTATGAAAATCTGATATTCAGCTGTTTAACCGGTGTCCATTTAAGATTTATTGATGGAACCCATGGGGCTTTATAGCGAGTGTTGTATGCTAAACGAAATCCCGGTTGCAGACTAATGCTTTTAATTGGATTATATTGAGTACTCAAATAGACTGCATAATCGCCAATTTCCTGAAATTCATTTTCTATTCGTTTTCCCTCTCCCCTTTCATAATTAAGATCGAGTCCAGCCTGCATGGCAAAAATGCCACTTTCCGGTTGCCATGCGTAGTTTCCTCTGGTTAGATAGGTCGAAAAAGTTGTAGGGTCTTTTTTTATTAAAATTTTTTCGAGGGAAGTAAAATCCTTCCGGTAAATATTCTTAAGTGCAGAATATCCCGACCATGAAGTCATAATGTCGAAATTACTATATTCACCTACGGGTCCTGTAAGCTGTGCCTTTGCTGTTAATCGTTCGGTAATAAAATAGCTGTCGAATGCCCATATTTCATTTGTGCGGCGAATATTTCCCTTATCCAGAATTGTTTCCTGAAAATATTTTCCATCGACGCGAAATTTTATCTTATTCTTTTTAAAAATATAGTAAGCATCTGAAAAATACTGTTCTTTTGGTTTCCAGAGCTGAGATCTGCTTGTGTCAGGGCGACTAAATCCCCCGAAGAAATTTCTTCCTCCGGTTAAAGAAAACGAGTTGTTATTTTTATTGAAATTCAAGGCGGCGTTTCCATTATATACCCCAACGCTTTCATAGTAAGTGTTTGCTGATGCGAGGAATTTGTTTCGAAGATTTTCTTTTGTGATAATATTGATAGCACCTGCAAGAGCGTTAGAACCATACTGCACCGACATTGGGCCTTCCACAATTTCGATATGATCTACATTATTGAGATTAAGCTGACTCAGGTCTATGTTACCGTTCATTCTGCCTGTAACAGGAACACCGTCAATAAGTATTTTTACATGTTCTCCACTGAGACCATTAATACTCATGCTAGAACCCAATGCGCCACCTTTGGAAACACGCAGATTTAGTTCCCCTGAAAGCAAGTCGGATAAATTATTTGCGGATTTTTCAGAGATAAGCTTGCTGTTTATGACTTTGACCTGATAAATTGACTGGTCTGCTCTTTTGGGCGACATTTGGGCGGTTACAACGACTTCATCCATATCAAATAATGAAGGTTCCAATAAAATGATTAATTCACCAACACCAGTTAATGTATCCATCCTGGTTTTATAGCCCATAACTGAAGTAGCAAGGACAGTTTTTCCCTCAATAGTTTGAATTGCCTGTCCTTTAAGGTCGCTCAGCAGGTATGACTGCTTTCCCGACTTTTGATCCTCGAAACACAGATGAGCATAAGGTATAGGTTCAGAAGTTTGCTTATCCTTTAAAGTAATGGATATCTTCTGTTGTGCCAAGAGGGAAAATGGCATGAAAGCCAGAAGTAACAAGAAATGTTTTATATTTTTTTGACAGTAGCTCATTAAAAATTTAAACAATTATGTAAATGGTTAAAGTGCCTGAAGTATTGATTGCTATTATTTGAGAAATGACTCAAACATAACTTAATTGATACTTCAGACACTTTAATAAAACCTGATTCAAAAAGGCCACAAATTATTTGTTAACCAATACTTTAGCACTATAATAAACACCATTATTCATCATTCGTGCATGGTAGATTCCATTAGCAAGTTGGCTAAAATTTGATACGAAACCTGTTCCATCAAGAGTATGAGACTGGTTAAGAACTAATTTTCCTGCTGAATTATAAACACTAAAAAGTACTTCGGAATTTTGTTTCCAATCTTTATTGTTAAATCTGACGTTATCGCTAACCGGGTTAGGGTAAATGGATGTCAGATCAATTGTATTTTGACGAATTGCTAGACTTTCCCATGCACTGATACCTTCTCCAAAAGATTTAGGATAAGTATACAATGAAGTATTCATGGTAGTATTAAGGAAAATTGATGCGCTATATTTGTTTGCTTTAAATGCTATATCCCATGCAGTGCGAGGAGATGTTTTAGTAACTCCCTGAGCCATACTGAAATACACATCGTTCGCATATCCATTTCCCATAACCAGCGTGTCTTTTACAATTTCTCCTAAAGTTGGAAGAAGCATTTGCACTGCAACACCAACTCTTCCTTTTCCTGTTCCAGCAGTAGATCCACTTTCAAAAAATGTAGTTCGCAATTTATATACCGATTTAGAGGCAGTCTTCACAAAATATACCATGGTATCAAGAGGAATGATAGAAAAACCACTAACCTTATTCCAGGAATTACCAATTACAGTAATGTCCTTTTTAAAAACAGTAGTATCATTTATTGTACTGTTCAGCGCAGCAGTTGAATTGGGTGCGTGATAAACAGACACCAGCGAACCTTCATTCAACAGAAATCCCGTAACAGTATAATTTATAGTGGTATCCGTATATTTTGTCAGTACGATATCCCAGTCAGTTTTTGCAGGATCACGATCTACGAATGCCTTATTTTGCAAAGAATAGTAAAGAAACAAGCGATCGGGGTAATCCACACATCTGGCTTCTTCAATTACCTCGTTTTCTCCGGTAACGTCTGCATATCTGAATTTATAAATATTACTTGACGAAAGTTTTGCTTCAATAAAGAGTTGCTTTAAACTCCCATTTGGCAATTTGATAAGGTAAATTGAATCACCTTCAATATCATGGCTTAATCCGTTATAAACGCCCCAACCATAATCTGGATGGCCTATCTGATTCATATTAAATGCACCATCCTCCCATGTAACCATCGAATTATACAATGGTCGCCAAGTTTCGTAGCCCGCAGTGTTCATTTGTGCCTTGGCTAAACCAATTGCCATTACTAATACTAGTGATAAAAGTAATTTTCTTGTCATATAGTTAATTTTTAAATTATTCAGGGATCAAAAATAGTAAATATATAATTGTTATACCCCCATTAAGTAGGGCTAAAACGGTTTCAAATGTTAAATAAAAGTAAAAAAACTTAATATATGTGAAAATAAATTACAGCCATCTGATTACCTGACTATTAGCTCGGTAATTGAATAGAAGGTTATCAATCAATAGTTCGTTAAACTTTTTTATATTACTCATTATCAATGCTTTATAAAATTTGATTAATAATACGCATAGAATTAATAATCAGCACTTTGCGTAATTTCATAATGTCAATTCCTGAAAGTTTAACGAACTATTGTCAATTATAAATTAGGTCTAAATAAGCTATTAGGGTAAGTGGGGTGGTGGGCAAATCACAGCCGAAGCATTTCTTATTATTTAGACATCAGCAAACCAGATAGCCTCCCCCAAGGTTGGAGGGGCTTGTCTTGCTTAAGTTTCAATCTAATGGGTTTACAACTTTACTTTAAAAACTTTTTTTAATAGACAAGTCATTACTTATATCCAAATAGCATGGAATAAATAATAAAACCAACAAGAATAAGTCCGAACGCAACAAATAAGAATCCGAAAATGCGAATTGTTTTATAGTACCAGCTTTGAGATTCTTTTTTCACCATTACCTTTTTCAGACGGCCGGATTCCTTGAGTTCACTATATTCACGGGGTCTGTCTTTTTTGAATTCTTCAAGAGGTACTAGTCCGGTAAAAATAACTGTATCCATCGGGAAGGCATCAGGACGAAGGTGGGTATTAAAAAAGTGAATGGTGAATATAAAACCAACGGCAAGTAATGCTTCATCGCTATGAATAATCTGAGCTACGTTTATGAGCCAGCCAGGGAAAATCTTAGTAAATACTTCAGGGAACCAGAGTACAAGTCCTGAAAATCCGATAACTGCAATTCCCCAGAAAACAGCCATATAGTCGAACTTTTCCCAATAAGTCCATCTTCCATAATTAGGTTTCGGACCTTTCCCGATAAACCATTTGATGGTTGCACCGAAGTCTTTAATATCCTGGAGATTAAACATTAAGGAATTTTTTCCAAAGATAAATTTACCAACAGGAATACGTCGGGTGATTTTAGTGTATATCAGAGAAAACAGGTGGAAGCCGAAATAACCAAAGGTCAGGAATGCCCCGAATCTGTGAATTTGTCCGGTAAAATGAACTCCACCCAACAGGTTTGCCATAAAACTTGCCCAGGGCATATTCGAGAACTTAAGGATCATACCCGTTAGAGCGAGCATCAGGAAGCTTACAATTACGAATATGTGAGTCAGGCGCTGGCTTCTGGAAAACCTTCTAATGTAATACTTGTCAGCTATGGATTCTTTATGTTTCCGTTTTTCCGCAAGACTCTTAAACGATCTTGGGAACCAAAGGATTAAATGGATTCCAAAAAACAGGAAAACGCCAATCAGTAGACTGGTCATAGCCCAGAAAGTATAAAACAACACACCATACTTTTCTTTGTTGTGATGAGTAGCGTGCGTTAAATATCCGGTAAACCTGGTGTTTGCGTCGGGATGACATTTCTGGCAGGTAGCTACAATATTCTGGCTCCCAACAGAAGACGATGGATTATTGACATTGAGGATGAAATGAGAACCATGGCAATCGGAACATTTAGCGGTTCTTGTATCACCTAATTCATGACTTTTTCCATGATAGGTTAACAAATAGGTTTTTGCTGTTTCGGCATGACATTTTCCGCATTGGTCGGTAACCTCATTCATGAACTTATCTCCGCTGGTAGTGCCTATTACATGGGAAGAGTGGCAATCTACGCAGGTTGGATATCTTTTCTTCCCGTCGTCTTTGGTTATAGCATGGTCGCTTTTAATATACTCGTCGTAAATACCTTTATGGCATGTTGCGCATGTTGCAGGGATATTCTTTGCGTAAATTGTAGAAAGTTCATTAGTTTCTTTCAGGATATTGTGAGTAGAATGGCAATCTGTACACACGGCGGTGACTGTTAATCCCTTTTCTATCAAACCTTTACCATGAACACTAGATGAATAATCCACTAAAGTATTTTTCTGATGCAAATCAACATTGGCGTTGGCTTTTCCGTTTGTTTTGTGGCATTTTCCGCAAAGCTGTGGGATATTTGCACGATATGTTGGAGCCGTATCATCATACCTTGATTGCGCCTTATGAGTTCCGTGGCAATCGGTACAATAAGGAGCATTTGTATCTTTTCGTTCAAAAGCCTGACCATGTCCACTTCCTGCATATAAAGTTGATACTTCAGCGTGGCAGGCAGAACAATCGATTCTTCTGGCGGTTTCACATGGTCTTTTCAGATTTGGTGATACATCGGAGTGACATTTCACACAAGCTATATTTTTATGAACTGAATTGGCCAGATCTTCGGTACTTACCTTCATTGAGACCAATGAATCTCCAATAATCTTATGAGCGGTAGACTGTTCATGACATTTGATACATTCCCTGTCAGCTATATTTGCAACAATATTCTGAGTGCTTACCTTATGAGGAATATGGCATGAAGTACATGCGGGAATTGCGCCTGGTTTTTCCTCCCAGAGAGCTCCTTTAATGATTTTAGTGTGTACTTCTTCAATTTTGGTATGGCACTTCATACAAGTTTTGGCGATATTATTGACCGAAATTGAAGAATTAGGACTTGTATGAGGTAAAATCAGATGATTACCGTGGCAATCGTTACAGGTTGCAGAAACAATTAAACCCTTTTTGAACAGGCCGATTCCATGCACGTCTGAGCTGTAATTCTCCAGAATATTATGCTCTGAAATATTATAAATTCTGGCAACCGGAGCTCCCTCACGATGGCATTTCCCGCATAGTACGGGAATATTCATTTTATAAGTTTTCGAATTGGGATTTGAACCTTTGAGGATATCGTGTTTCCCGTGACATTCCGCACAATCAGGAGCATAAAGCGATTTGAGAATTTTAGCCTGTCCGTGAACACCTGCATTAAACTGCATTTCAGCTTCGTCGTGACAGTTACTACACGTTACCGGCTTGAGACCTTCGGGATGAGGGAACTCTTGCACTGCAGCGTCTTCGTGACAATCGATGCAGTTCAAATCCTTATGAACAGAACCACCAAATATCTTCTGATTTACAAACAGGGAAAACTCTTTGCCATATCTCTCGACGGTCATGGATTTGTCGTCGTGACACATGTAACAATCATCATTTGTCTGGGAAAAACCTATGAATGTGAATGCTACAGATAAGATAAAAATAAGGATTAGGAATCTTACTGCAACGACAAACCTTTGATTTCCGGACATATTTCTATAGTTTTCTAGTACAATACTTCTCTAATCTCTTTGGTGGTTATTGAAAAGTTGGTGTTTCTTTGGCTTTCAAAAATACTTAGTCATCAAATTTTAAAACACCAAACTACACTACACCAACCATTTAATTCAAATACTTAAACCCTACCCAAAAACTGATTGTATTAAACTCTACATAAAATGAACAAGCTAAAAGGCTAAAATTATCTTTCAATGTACTTTCTGCCAGCCGGTAACAATGCTTTTGAAGTTACTGAGAGGACTTTTTCCCATGGTACTGACATATAAATGAATAATCAGAAACAAGGCGATAAGAAATCCCATGAGGACATGCAATTGCGCAGTAAGGAAAATCCCGCTTATTCCTAATAATTTCTTAAGTATAAATTCAGGAAACAGCAGTGCCCAGCCGGTTACAAATAATAAAGGCAAGACCATATATAATGCTACCAGATAAGAAACTTGTTGTAAAGGGTTGAATTTTCTGCTTTTACTTACAGGATAAGGTGCAGGTTCATTTACAAAAAATCCATATGCATAATAATATATCTGCTTATACAAGCGCTCTGCAAGGCCTTTTAATTTTAGTCTGTAGAACTTTCCATTTTCGGTATAATAGTTACCGAGAAAAAACAATAAGTAAGAAAAAGTCAGCGAAATACCTGCGAAATTATGAATAGATACAGCCATCCTGAATTTAATAAAGGAAAAATCCGGATTAGAATACTGCAAACTAAATCCGGAAAAAATTAAAAGAAGACACAGAATAGCATTTAAAACGTGCCATATACGAACCCAGACGGGATAAAAATATATTTGTTGCTCAGTCATTTCCTTATTTTTTCGATTTTCTGATTCTAAAAAATGTATGAATAGCGATTGCTAAAAATGTCATTAAAATAATGCAGACACCTGCGATATTCATTAATTTACTATGGTTTGCGCCAATCACATACGAATTATTGTCAATGATCGCTGAATTTACAAATCCAAAACTCTTTCTACTTTCTATAGTTCGGAATTTGTACAAAGTACCCATGAGAATTGAATTTCCAGAATGGCATTTTACACAATCAGAGATTGCACTATCTTTTGGAAGGATATTATGGGAAATCAGGATATCGCTATTTTGAGCAGAATGGCACTCAATACAACGAACCGATTTAAAATGAAGGCTCTGGTTTGGCAGCCAGTCGTGTTTCTTGATGACTCCGGTCAATTCACGGTCGGAAAGAAGATGCAATTTATCAATATCGCCATGGCATTCGAGGCACATCTTGTTTGACTCAACCACGAAGTTGGTGGTAAGTGAATCTCTCCTTGCAAGCGGAACATACGAATGGGGGTTGTGACATTTCCAGCATGTAAATTCTCCATTTTCAAGCTTGTAGTGAACGCTTTTTGTATACTCTGCGTCTATTTCCTCAAAATGATATTTGGCAAAATTCTCATCACCTCCATGGCAATCGATGCATGCAAATGCAGGTTCAAACCTGAGTGCTGTTGCGTGAGGGAAGTTTTTATATTCTGCAGAATGGCAATCAGTGCAACCAAAAGAACGATGAACTGATTTATAGAACTTGTCTTTAGGAATATTAAAGTTGTCGCACATTGGCTGTCTTCTGGATAATCCTGAAACCGAATCAGAAAGAGTGAAATACCCTGAAGAATGACACCTCAGACAGTATTCATTATCCGCATACGCAGGTGCATCCTGATATTCTGCTTCTTGCGCCAATGCAAGCGAATCAGTACTTTCCTGACACCAGGACTGATGTGTAACAGAAAATAAAAGAGCAAACAACAGAGCCGGGTAAGCCCACTTTATCTTATTGAACATAAATAGCATATTTTATAAAAAATGGCTTTCAGATTAGAAACGAGCAGTGATATTAAATCCAACAAGGAAGCCACCTTTAGCGAAATCATTGGTGTTATAAAGGAAATTTCGCTGATTAATAATCTGTGAATAGTTTGCTAAGAAAATCTGAAAAGCATGAGTTCCTGTTCCAATTTCATAACCGATAGACATGTTTGGTTTTGGCTGAACTGGAATATCTTGTTTAGTCAGAAGTTGATCATATTCAACAATGATTGAATTGTAACCAATAATTTTAGCTCTACCACCTGCATGAATGCCAATGTTTGCATTTTTGTATCCCTCAGCCACTGTATTAAAATAGAGGAAACTTGGTGCAACCTGAAATGAAAACTTGTCATTAAATTTTCGGGCAACGATCAACTGTGTGAAATAAGAAAAGCGATGCATACTTTTGAAATCGCCTTCTGGTCCGAATGTCTCTTTGGTTCTTGCATCAACAACAAAATTTCCATAATAGCTGATTGAAACAGGTTTCTTACCTGACTGCGTTTGCTGCATAATCGCATATTTCCACTGAAAATCCTGAAGTTTGTTATCTTTTGTTGTACCTGCGCCAAACATTAATTTATCGGTAATCCCGTAATTAAGTCCAAGACGAATATTAGAAGGAGCATAAATACCAAAGATATCAGTAATACCATTCTTTACAGTTCCAAACCGATGATGAATTTCGAATTCCAATCCGCCTTTATATGGACTTACAACTGTTTGGTTATCAATTAATATAGCAGTTTCAAATGGAGCATCAACGGGGAGATCCGCTGCGGCATCCTGTTCCTGGGCAAATAATGTAAAGGCTGGTAATATTAAAAGTATTATTGCGAGTAAGTTTTTCATAACTTAGTTTTTATAGATTATTAAAATTTATTTTTAGTTGTCTAATGCACCCTGTTCAATCCAATATAAAATATACTGTTTGTCAGAATCCAATAAGGTGATGCCTGAATGAGGATTATTGAATTTTTTATAAAGTTTGGCAGAAGTGGCAGGTGTACCTGTTACACAATTAGTGCT
Source organism: Bacteroidales bacterium (assembly GCA_038316435.1). Taxonomy (GTDB): domain Bacteria; phylum Bacteroidota; class Bacteroidia; order Bacteroidales; genus JACJXF01. Next base: position 36,491 of record JBBQAQ010000004.1, read on the forward strand.
TTTTAGAGATGCATAGGCCTTATCGGGGCGAAGGTCAGGTAAGAATGTTCCACCATGGCATGACGATGCAGCACAGCCGTGATTTGCAAAAATTGGAAGTATGTCTGTCTGGAAACTCCTTGGTTCATTCGGGTCTATTACAGTTGACTCGATAACATACTGCTCGCAGCCAACAAGCGAAATTGCAGCTATGGCAAAAGCTATTGTTAGTGCTTTTTTAAATTGAAGATATCTTTTCATCCGTATCGTTTGTTTAAAAATTATTATATCTGACATAAGAACACTCAAAACTAATATTCTATATTCAAATTCTATCGAATACTTTTATGCCTAAAAGCACACTAGCTCAGCAATTATTCTAAAGTTCATAAAAGAATTCTAAATATTTGTCAAAGTTAAGTTTTATTAACACTTAGGAATCGCAATGATAAATAAAATATACTTTGTCAAGTGTCGATACTTAACAGGAATAAAATCGATAATCAGCAGTATGTTAAATGATATTTAGCGACAAAAAAACATACATAATTCTTTAAATCGAGTATATTTGCTCGAAAAGATTTAAGAATTTTTATAAAAGTAGTACAAAATGACTGTTTACAAAAAATCTGTTTACTGCAAGATTTGTGAGGACTGCAACCATAAATCGGATTTATTTAAATTACTGAATCTAGAAGAAACCCAGATACTAAACGAAGATCGTTTTGAGGTTTTATTCAAGGCTGGTGAAAACATTGTAAAACAAGGTACTAACCTTACGCATATTATTAATCTTACTTCAGGTTATGCTAAGTTATATATTGAAGGGATAAATGACAGAAACCTGTTGTTAAATCTAATTGGTCCTTATTCAATTTTAGGCGGTCCAGGGCTCTTTACTGACCAGCGCCATCATTATTCTGTGACAGCTTTAGAGCCATCAAGTGTTTGCTTTATCAATGCTGATAACTTCAAAAAGGTAATTAATCTGAATGTAAAGTTTGCAGCAAAGTTTCTCGAGCATCTAAATACAAAGCAGTTAATGCTCTTCAATAAACTAATTAGTCTCACTCAGAAACAGATGCATGGGAAAATTGCGGACGCTCTGATTTACCTTTCAGAAAAAATTTATAGCTCACTTGATTTCGAGTTAACCATAAGTCGTCAGGATCTTGCTGATATGACAGCGATGTCTAAGGATAGTGCGATCCGTATCCTAAAAGAATTCGAGAAAGATGGAATTATACTGATCAATGCCAGAAATATTTCTATACCCAAGATGGAAGTTCTGAAGGAAATTTCGGCTAAGGGTTAGTTACATTAACCATGCAGCTACCGGCAGGCAGAGAAAAATAAAAAAGATGCATGCGAATGGTTGATTTTTAATACTATTTATCTTGCGAACAACATTCCATGCGTACGGGAAAGCGCTATCGGCTTCCCACATTTATGCATAACCAAATTATTAAACTTTCTTAATTTTTTCAAAATAATTCATTTTTGAATACGAGATTTTGATTCTTGAGACATTAAGGGTAAAAAGGCCATGCAATTTGTCAAGACTCAAAGAATTTTTTATAATAATGTCCCGAGAATACGTTTAATTGCAGATAATGCTGATTCCGAATACATTAGACTCGTTAGGAAACTCCCTGATTGCAGATGGAGTAATCAATTAAATTCATGGCACACAGATGCTATTTCAAATCATATTAGCTTCCTGAATAAGGTTTTCCCTTCCCATATCCGATTCTATGATGTCAGCAGTAATTTGGTTTCTCAAAATATTATTGAAGAGCCTTCTGAAAAAAGAATTCAAATAATAAGGAGTGAATCCAAAAACTTTATATCAATGCATTTTCTGTACGACCGAGAACTTCAGCAGGAAATTTTGAAATCGGGAGGGTTACTTGATCCGGATAATAAAAACACTCTGATTCTTCAAGGATTGTGCGAACTTCCGGAAAATCTTAAAGCCTATCTTGAAAAAACAAATTACCGTGTTGATTTTGAGAGTTGTTTATCCCATGAAAAAGAAAGTATGGAGGTAAATGTTACCGGGATAAAGTCTGATGCAGGTTTTAAAGAATTTCTGAAATTCCGGAATTACAAAAAACGCACTATTGAGCAGTATTTGAATTGCATAAAGCGATTTTTAGGCTCTACTGCAAAGGAAAACATCCTAAGTATTGAGTCAATACAGGACTACATTGATGAAATGTCAATCGCCTGTAACTTTTCCAGATCCTACCAAAATCTTCATATTAATTCAATTAAGGCGTATTTTCAGTTCCAAAATGGTTATAGCATAAGTAAGACAGCTATTCACAGACCAATCAGAATTATTAACCCTCCAGAAATACTTAGCAGGCAAGAAATAGCACAGTTTATTTGCCGGATTCAAAATGTCAAGCATAATGTTTTAGTTAGTATGATTTACCTTACCGGGCTCACAGTAAATGAGGTGATATCAATAACTCTGAATAATTTTGATCCATTAAAAATGCAGATTTATATCCCTGGGAAAAATGAATATCCCGGCAGGACAATTAAAATTCCTGATGATTTGGTTAAGAAGATTGAGCATTACATTGAAAGCTATCATCCCAATAAATACTTATTCGAAGGATATAAAGGAAAACAGTTTTCTTGCAGAAGTATTCAGAAAGCCATAAAAAAATATTCGGAAAGCGCCGAAATCATTCATAAAACAACTGCCATGACTCTAAGGCACAGTGTAGCCGGGCATAAAGCAGCAGACGGAATGAAAATGAAAGATTTACAATGCTTTCTGGGTCATAATAGCTTGAAAAGTACAGAAAAATATAAAATATATTCATGCAATGAGAAAATCTCCGTAACACATAAACTCTCTTTGGCTTAGCAAAAACTTTTCATGGGTAATTAGTCAAGATATAGGTTCCATAATCTAGAGAATAATCCATTGAAAACCTTGGGGCATAAGTTTAGTGCGGATTATTAACATTCCATTTGAGACAAATTCTTATTGTGATGTGCTATCAAACTAATTATATATTTTGAATCTTGGATTTCATCATAACAAAATTTATTTTAATTGGATGATGGAATTTGTTTTAATTGTGTTTGCGTTTGGAAAACATGTGGATTTCATCCGTATATAATTTATTTCAGTGGCCGTATGAACCCCGAAGGGCTCACCGAAGGTAAACCCACATGTTGCTGAATTATATTGCCTTCGGCGAGCTCGTAAACTCGGTTCATTGGTGCTTGTGTTTTTCGAAACATATGGGTTTCATTGGTATTTAATGCCACAAAGTGGTTAAATCTAAATAACCGTGGGCAAAAGCCCACGGTTATTGAACGTTGCATTATAACTGCCCCGAAAGGGGTTGAACCAGAAAAGATTACAACTATGTCAAGCTACAGGCAAATTTTATATCACATAATCTTCCGGACTAAATGCGGATAAATATGTTCTGTCACAAGAACATGAAATTAAAATTGATGAACGGTATTTCCTATAAACTGTTCAACCCTTATCAGGGCTGAGATTCCGAGTATATTTATGCCGTGGGTTTTCACCCACGGTTATTGAAATTTACCCCCTTCGGGGATTAATTGACTACATTGCCCTATATCATTCTAAACTACATAATAGAATAACTTGGTACATCAAAATAAGAAGTACCCCATAAAAGATTTTCTCATTTTTTTCTTCCCTAATGTTTTTAGTCAAATTTTAAGTAAATTTATGCCTTGCCTATAAACTTATTTGCTATTCCTTTTAAATTAAATACCCTTTAAACTATGAAAAGTATAATGTCATTTTCCGTAAAAGTTACTTTAATAGCAATTACTCTGGCTGCTGGGGCATGTAAGGAACCTGTTACGATTGCTCCAGCCAAACAATATGCTGTTGAAGATTTCTTCAAGAATCCTGAGAAGTCAGATTATATGCTATCCCCTGACGGAAAGTACTATGCATACATGGCTCCGTATATGAGGCGGATGAATATTTTTGTACAGGAAATCGGCAAAGAAAACACTATTCAACTCACCAGCGATACTACAAGAGATATCAGTGGATATTTTTGGGGAAATAATAACAGGATTCTTTACCTTAAGGACTCCGGAGGTGATGAAAACTTCAAACTTTTCGGAGTAAATATTGATGGTTCAAACCTTACAGGACTAACAGATTTCGATAAGGTAAGAACTAATATTATAGATGAATTACCTGATCAGGATGAATTTGTTATAGTAGAACTTAATAAGCGAAATCCTCAGGTATTTGACCCATACCGCCTCAATATCAATACCGGAGAACTCACTTTACTTGCCGAAAATCCCGGTAATATTCAATCCTGGATTACCGACCATGATGGTAAACTTAGATTAGCGATAGCTATTGTTGATGGAGTCAATGCATCGGTGCTTTTCAGGGATACGGAAAAGGATGAATTCAAAACTGTGCTGACAACAAGTTTCAAAGAAAGCTTGTCGCCTCAGTTTTTCACTTTTGATAATAAAAATATTTATGCTTCCTCAAATCTAGGTCGCGATAAATCGGCCATTGTAGAGTTTGATCCCAGAACTGGAAAAGAAGTAAGTATTTTATATGAAAATCCTGATTACGATGTTGAAAGGCTTTACTATTCAAGAACAAGGAAAGTTATAACAGCCGCCAGATATACTTCATGGAAAAGGGAACGTTATTTTTTTGATGGAGAAACTGAGAAACTAATCAATACCCTGAAGAGTAATTTGGGTGACATCAGTTTTGAAATTGTATCCACAACCAAAGCAGAAGATAAGCTTATTGTAAGGTCTTACAGCGACAAATCTTTAGGTGGATATTATCTTTTTGACAAAACAACCGGAGATATCCAAAAAATTGTTGATGTAAGCCCCTGGATTGATGAAAAAGAAATGGCCAATCAGCTTCCAGTAGTTTATACAAGTCGTGATGGTCTGACCATTAACGGTTACCTTACATTGCCCAAAGGATACACAATGGAAAATGCAAAGAACCTCCCTGTAGTTGTAAATCCGCATGGAGGTCCCTGGGCGCGTGATGAATGGGGTTTTAACCCTGAGATTCAATTCCTTGCAAACAGAGGTTATGCAGTTTTTCAAATGAACTTCAGAGGTTCAACCGGATATGGAAGGAAGTTCTGGGAAAGCTCCTTCAAACAATGGGGAAAAACAATGCAAAATGATATCACAGATGGTGTTAACTGGTTAATTGAAAAAGGAATAGCAGACAAATCACGCATTGCCATATATGGTGCCAGCTATGGAGGTTATGCTACTTTGGCCGGTGTTGCATTCACACCTGAATTGTATGCTGCCGCAGTAGATTATGTTGGTGTTTCAAATCTTTTTACATTTATGAATACCATCCCACCCTACTGGAAAACGTATCTTGCTATGCTTCATGAAATGGTAGGAAATCCGGTAACAGACAGTTTACTTCTTCGGGAAGCATCTCCGGTTTTCCATGTAAATAATATCAAAACACCATTGTTTGTTGCACAGGGAGCAAATGATCCACGCGTAAACATCAATGAAAGCAATCAGATGGTAGAGGCCTTGAAAAACAGAGGTGTCGAAGTCGAGTATATGGTAAAAGATAATGAAGGTCATGGGTTTTACAATGAAGAAAACCGATATGACTTTTACCATTCAATGGAGAAATTTCTGAATACTCACTTGATGAAAACTGTTGATGGATCAAAATAAAAACAAGGGAGTAATTGCTCTTCTTTTCGTAGGTGTATTAATGGGAGCCCTTGACATTTCTATTGTCGGGCCTGCCATTCCTTCGATTGAGAGCAATTTACATATTGGGCCACGCTTCTCAGGTTGGATTTTCTCGATTTATGTCCTGTTTAATCTGATTGGTATCTCCCTGTTTGCCAGATTATCTGATGTTTACGGCAGGAGAAAGATCTATGTTGTTGCCCTCGCCATATTTGCTGTTGGTTCACTTTGGGTTTCCTTATCGAAAAACTTTGATTTTCTACTTGCAGGGAGAGCCATTCAGGGATTTGGAGCCAGTGGGATATTCCCGGTTGCTTCAGCAGTTGTAGGGGATTTATTTCCTCCCGAAAAACGGGGTCGAATTTTAGGCCTTATCGGTGCTGTTTTTGGGATTGCTTTCCTGCTGGGGCCTTTTGTTGCCGGGATATTACTTCACTACTTCGCATGGAACTTTCTGTTTATTATAAATTTACCTATTTCAGCAGTACTTATATTCTATAGTTTAAAGATTTTACCCTCGATTCCAAATACATCTGTTAGTCGGATTGACTGGGGTGGAATAATTACTTTGGGAGCTTCTCTTGCGACTTTTACTTATGCCTTAAACACAATAAATCCTGTAGATTTACACTCTGGAAAATTCAGTTTGCTTCTTATTGCCTCCTTTTGCGTGTCGCTTATATCGTTTTTCACTTTTTTATATTTTGAGAAGCGTGCAGCAAATCCGATTATAAAATTTAGTTTTTTTCAAAACCGACAAATCATTATTGCCGGCATCATTGCAGTTGCAACCGGCGTTGTTCAGGCGTGTTTTGTTTTTATTCCAAAATTTGTAGTTCAGACATTTTCAGTTGCCCCTTCAACTGCAAGTTTCATGCTTATACCATTTGTAATTGCGGTAGCCATTGGCTCCCCTATATTTGGAAGAATGATTGATAAATTCGGAGTTAAAAAAATAATCATTATTGGTATATCATTACTTGCCATTGGCTTTTTTATTCTTTCAAATATTAACGGGCAGAAAATTATTTATTATGTAAGCGGGGCATTTGTTGGTTTGGGATTGTCGGTGCTAGCGGGAAGCTCACTCAGGTACATTATGCTGAACAATACAAGCGCTGAAGACCGTGCTGTATCTCAGGGAATGCTTACGATATTTATTAGTGTCGGACAGTTAACCGGAACCGCAGTCATCGGCCTGGCTTTAGCTTCGTTACCATTGAATAATGCATATCCAGTTATATTTTCAAGTGTAGCAATATTATTATTTTTTATGTTCGCATTATCATTCAGGTTAAAAAATAGTTGATTAAATTTTCTCATTGAATGTGTTTATTCTAAAACATTTGTAAAATGACTACTTCAGCTAAATAGATTTTGGTGCTGGAATCTGGCTATTTAACAAAAAGCATATGAAGGTTGGAGGAAGATAAATAATGTCAGAAACAGAGGGAACAGAACTTTATGAATCATTGGTATATTGCAAACTCTGCCCTAGGGAATGCCATACAAATCGTTTATCGGGAAATTTAGGCTATTGCAAAGCTGGAGCAGGACTAGAGATAGCCTCAATTTCAGTTCACAAGGGAGAAGAACCAGTTATTAGTGGTCAGTTGGGAATTTGCAATGTGTTTTTTAGTCATTGTAATTTACAATGTATGTATTGCCAGAATTATCAGATTTCCAGCAACAATTGCCGGTTTGAGAATCGATATTTCACTATGAATGAAGCTGTTAACAATATTATCCACATCCTTGAACTTGGTGTGGAAAATCTTGGATTTGTATCTCCCACTCATATGATTCCCCAGATGAAAGAGATAATCAGGGCAGTTCATAAAAAAAACCATAAACCGATAATCGTTTATAACAGTAATGGTTACGATTCGGTTGAAATTCTGAAAACACTTGAAAATTGTGTGGATGTGTATCTTCCAGATTTTAAATATTCCGATAAGGAATTAGCAAGTAAATGGTCTGATGCTCCTGACTATCCTGCTATAGCGGAAAGAGCAATTACGGAGATGTACCGACAGAAAGGTAGCACATTAAGACTTAATGAAAATGGGATAGCTGAAAATGGCCTGATTATAAGGCATTTGGTTTTACCCGGAGAAGTAAACAACAGTCTGGGTGTGCTTAGGACTATCAGCGAGGAGTTGTCTGACAGGATTTCGATTTCATTGATGTCACAATACCATCCAATTCCAAAAGTTGCAGGAATTAAATCCCTGAATCGCAGGCTTTTCCAGACGGAATACGATCAGGTTGTTGCCGAAATGGATAGGCTTGGATTTACAAAGGGCTGGATACAAGGCTTTGACAGCTCCGGGTATTATTTGCCGGACTTTGAATCGGAGAATCCATTTGAAGAGAGTAATTAATTTAATGAATAAGGATACTTATCATAATATTTCTTCTATTGCTTCCTTATCAATCCATTATGTCTACTAAGTTTTTGAGAATCCCGTATAAATTATATCTGTAAATTGGTCAAAAAAGATCATAAAATAGTTACAATTATTTGATTAGAGAATATGGATAATTTATCTTGCCTTGGTTTTGACAAATTTGATAGTGACATTTTCAAAACTCAGGGTAGCCGAAAACTGTAAAGAGTAGGCAAAAAAAAAACATTCTATTATGGGAACATCAGCATTTTTTTCACTGGCAATTTTTGTTCTGATAATTGCCTCCATGTGGGTAGTTTTTACAAAAGCCGGTAAACCCGGATGGGCGGCAATTGTGCCGATTTACAACATTATTGTTTTCATTGAAATATCGGGAAAACCAGTATGGTGGATCGTGCTTTTTCTGATCCCTGGAGTCAATTTGGTTTTCATGATCTGGGTTTTGAATATGTTTGTGAAAAGTTTTGGAAAAGGAGTAGGTTTTACGATTGGAATGATATTACTTTCTCCTGTTTTCATGGCAATTTTGGCTTTCGGGGATGCAAAATACTTAGGCCCAGCCGGAAAAAAAGCCTGATTGTTCTCAAGTAATTAAAACTTTAAACCCTGAAATGTAGAATTCTATTACATTTCAGGGTTTTGTTTTTTTGAATAACCTAAAACTGATTAATTTTTATTGTTCGAAAGGAAGCCAAACCTTCATTTTCCCTGCTTCACGTTTATCCCAGACATAATACGGGATCAGAAAATATTTCTTTTGCTCTTCAATTGCCTATACGATTTTTAATTCCAGTTGAATCGAATCCCCTGAAATTCTCAAAGCTAGTATTTCCGGTTATTTGAAGGGAATCGAAATTAAATTTTTGAATCAATTTGCAACTGAATAAGTATACTCACTTTTTTTCCGGGGGACATTCAAAAAGAGTTGAGAAAATATCCTTCTGATTATCCATAAGCATTATAAACAGACATTTAGAAAAATCATTTCGATCTTTTTCACTTCAAAATCATCAGTGTTTTCGTACTTTAGCTAATACAGTAGCTGATACAAATTCAATTAATATCTAAGCCATGAATATCGAAGCATTTTCTAAAGTCAGCTATGGCATTTATGCTGTTTGTTCCAGATCAGGTGAAAAACTTAATGGATATATTTCAAATACGGTTTTTCAGGTAACCTCTGAACCTGCTCAGTTTGCCATCTCTTGCAGCAAGAATAATTATACTGCCGGAATGATTTCGGAAAGTAAGGCTTTTTCCATCTCAGTCTTGGATAAAGATACAGGGCCTTCGATTTTCGGAAGTTTTGGTTATCGCTCAGGAAAAGATATTGATAAATTCAAAGATGTAAAGTATAAAACAGGTCAAACCGGAACTCCTATTCTGTTAGAAGATACAATTGCCTGGTTTGAATGCAGGCTAATAAATACATTTGACATGGGAAGTCATATGTTGTTTATAGGTGAGGTGGTAGATTCGGAGATGTGCTATGCCGACCAAGAATCATTAAGTTATGCTTACTATCGAGAATTCAAAAAAGGTAAAGCACCCAAAAATGCCCCAACTTATATCGATGAATCAAAAGCAATTTCAAAGTCCAAAGAAATTAAATTGGACAAATACTATTGTCCTGCCTGCGGTTACGTGTACGACCCATTAGTTGGAGACCCCGACTCAGGTATTGCGCCAGGTACCAGTTTCGAAGATATACCTGCCAACTGGATTTGCCCTATATGCGGAACAGAAAAAGGTGATTTCGTGAAAGTTAAATAGTTCTTTTATCTCCATTCTGTCCCTGTAAAACTATCAATATCTAATACTTACCATATATATTTTCAAAATAAATTAATCATGAATAAAAGTTTAAAAGGAAGCAGAACAGAGCAAAATTTGCTCAAAGCATTTGCAGGTGAATCACAAGCAAGAAACCGTTATGAGTTTGCTGCTACAGTTGCAAAAAAAGAAGGATATGTGCAGATCAGCAATATCTTTCAGAAGACAGCCAATCAGGAAAAAGAACATGCTAAACGCTTTTTTAAATTTCTCGAGGGAGGCGAAGCTGAGATTACCGCAAGTTATCCTGCAGGTAAAATAGGAACCACCGCTGAAAATTTAAAGGCTGCCGCAATGGGAGAGAATGAAGAATGGTCAAAACTTTATCCCACTTTTGCTGAAATAGCCAAGGAAGAAGGCTTTCCTGAGATTTCAGTCGCCTTTAAAATGATTGCTAAAGTCGAAGTTGAACATGAAAAAAGGTATCTGAAACTACTTAAAAATCTCGAAGAAGGAAGTGTTTTCAAGAAAAAAGAAAAAGTAAGATGGACATGTACTAATTGCGGGTATGTTCATGAAGGAGAAAATGCTTTGGATACCTGCCCAGCTTGCCTTCATCCAAAAGAATATTTTGAGCTTGAAGAAGTAAATTATTAGGATAAAATAAGGCCATGGTCTGATAACCATGGCCTTTATTATAAATTGGCATGTTACAATGTGTTATTTCTACTTCCATTTTTGCATGGAGTGAGTTATTTTTTGTACCTTTGACAACTCAGTTACTATTGATTTCAATTTATATAATAGACTGAATATAAACTAATTAGTACGAATCAAACCAAAGTAATTTGTTTGCATGACCAAAACTAACGACTATTCGGCGAGTATACGAAGACTTCCTGAGGAAAAGCTCAGAGAATACATAGAAAGACCGGATGGATTTCATGATGAAGCCATTTTAGCTGCTCTATGGGAATTAGCTAGCAGGAGACCTCTTTTGAAGAAAGAGCTTAAACTGGAAAATGAAATAGCAGAACGGATTAAAACACCTGAATTGATTGTCTACAATGATACTGTATCCAATACCGCAGTAATTCAATCCAGTATTCCCAATTTATACTCGATACGATCCATTCAGATATTTTCAGTTTTATTTTCCGTGTTTGCAGGAGGTATCCTGATGGCAATAAATTTCAACAGAACTACTCAAAAAACTGAAGCTTACAAAGTTCTTGGATTCTCGCTTTTATACAGTGTTATGGCGATGCTTATTTTTGCTTTACTTGGCACTCAGTCGCCAATTTTATCCGTTGTACTAAACCTTATTGGTGCTTTTCTAATTGATGAGTTATTCTGGAAAAGAGTTTTCGGAAAAGAATATAAATTTAATAAGCAACAGATATGGACTGCTCTTTTAGTTGGACTAATTGTAGTATCTCCCCTACTTTATTATATGATAAAATCCGGTACATTGCCAACATTCTAATAAATTGCACTAATTATGCAAAGAATAACTTTTATTAAATCCCTTGGCCTAATGGCAGGTCTTATAAGTATTCCATTCACAAGTTTAAAGGCTCAGAATCAAATGAAAAAAGTTAATTTCAGGCATGTTGTATATTTCTGGCTAAACAATCCTGAGGACACATCAGAGCGCAAGCTATTCCTGAATAACCTCAAGGAATTTATTAATAGTATGAACAATATTCAGGATGCTTTTATTGGTGCTCCCGCAAATACAAAGAGAGACGTTGTAGATAACTCTTATCAGTATTCTTTAAACCTTGGATTTGAGAATAAGGCAGAACAGGATATTTATCAGGATCATCCTCTTCATAAGAAATTCATTGAGAAATCAGCACATTTATGGAATCGGGTATTGGTTTATGATTCTGTAGAAGTTTAATATTTTTTGTTCTTAATTATTAATCCCAGGAAATAATAAACTATCTAAATTATTCTTTGATAAAATCAAGAATTTTTGAAGAAAAGGGTTTTTCACGGGAAGAAATTACATTCTCTATATTTCCTTCCTTACTTATCAGGTATTTTTGAAAATTCCATCTTACCTTTGAATCTGCACTTCCATTTAAGCTCCTTTGCGTCAACCACTTGTAAACCGGATGCATTTCTTTCCCTCTGACTTTAACTTTACTCATCATTGGAAAGCTTACGCCGTATGTAAGCTGGCAAAACTCCTTGATTTCTTTTTCGGTTCCCGATTCCTGTTTTAAGAAATCATTTGAGGGAAATCCAAGGATAACAAAACCCTTATCGTTGTAATCTTTATATAATTTTTCAAGGTCTTCATACTGAGGTGTAAAACCGCATTTAGATGCTACATTAACTATCATCACCTTTTTTCCTTTGAGTGACGAGAAATTAAACGGTTCTCCGTCAATGGTTTTGCAAGCCAAATTATAGAATGACACGGGTTGCTGTACTTTTACAGTTTTGTCGGGTTTCAAAAAATCGAAAAGAGCCATAATTGTTTAGAATCAGATGCAAAGATAGATAATATTATAAATAGAATGAGTATTTCATGATGAGCATCATCCGGTTCAAAACTTAAAAATATCAATTAATCGACTTAGTGTTTTGGCGAACCATTTTTTGTCACCAAACCACCAAGTAGTAAACGCGATATAAACCATTTAATTTTAGGCTGTTACAAAGGGTTTGTACTTGTCATAATTGACTATAAGTAGAAATAGGTTCAATGCAACCAATAACAATCCTATTCCTGGTCTTCCTGCAATGAAAACTTCAAACATTAAGATATTAAGACTTATTGGGGCAAGCAGAACAAAGGCAAGGGTTCTGCGGAAATTAAGCATTATTAATAGACTCAGGCATATTTCAATAATTTTTAAAACAACAAAAAAGCCAGAGGAAATCAGAATTCCAATATATGCGGCGGCAGGACCTTCCATTGCAGGCATTGGAATAAAGTTAAAAAAGAAGTTTAATCCAAAGACCAGAAAAGGTAGAGCTAATAAATAGCTTGCGACAATTGTTACAATTTTCATTTTGTTTTTGTTATTTGATTATTTTTTTTTAATCCTTCATTACTTGGGGATTGTGCCGTATAAACACGGTTTCGCTTATAAGGTTCATACTTTTTAGCTTTAATTTTAAGTTAAAAAATAAACTGAAAAATTTGATGGTGATTTTTTTATTCAAACCTGACTAAAAAAAAACACAAAGGCTTTTTATTTCTTGATTCAAATAGTACATTTGCAGGCAAATCAATACCATCTCTAATATGGATGAGGTTCCGTTATACCGTTTACATGATTTATTAACCCTATCATAGGGAGGAACTTCTTTTGTCGGATGACCTCCAGATGATAAAAATTTGAGGAGGTTGTTATGATCACATACTGGAAAAACCAAAACGGTCTGGTTCAAATCCGGCAGTTCGAAAAAGATTGCTGGATGAATGTAGTAAACCCGACCCCTTCCGAGGTTTCCATGTTAATTAATAAATTTAAGGTTCCAGAAGAGATTGTTACCGACGTGCTTGACACCGATGAACGCTCAAGGCTTGAGGTAGAAGGCAAATGGTTACTCATTATTATTCGTATTCCCATTCACGATCCCAATAGCACTTCCCAACCATTTTATACTGTTCCTTTGGGAGTTCTTCTTTCCAATAATTTTATGATGACGCTTTGTGCTCAGGAAAGTGATGTTATTCGTGAGTTAACAAGATACCCCTATAGCCAGAAGATTAACCTGAATGATAAAGACGATTTTATTATGCACCTGTTTTTAAGATCAGCCACATCCTATCTTAAAAATCTGAAACAAATCAGCATTACATCGAATCAAATTGAAAAAGACCTAAGCAAACTCGCTAAAAATGAGGTGCTTCATAAAGTTCTTGGCATGGAGAAATGTTTGGTGTATTTTATAACCTCATTGAAATCCAATGAGCTGCTTCTTGCTAAAATCCGATCATCCCGCTACCCAATATTAAACTCTGTTAATGAAGACGATCTTGAAGATGTTATCATTGAAAATAAACAGGCAATAGAGATGGCGAATATCTATAGCGATATTCAGAAAAGTATGATGAATGCTTATTCATCTATAATCTCAAATAACCTTAACGTTATTATGAAGCGACTAACATCAATCACAATTGTTGTTGCTATTCCAACACTTGTTGCCAGTCTGTTTGGAATGAACTTACTCAATTTTCTGGAGGCAAATCCTTATGGTTTTGGCATTGCCCTTGGAATCGCATTGTCCACAACTGTTATTATGATTTTACTTTTCAGAAAACTAAATTGGTTCTAGTTCTGTTTTTCGTGATTATTATTCATTTCTAAATCAGTGTCGTTTAGATAAATGAACTAGTCAATAACATTGTAATCTGAGAAAAATCAAACTATTTAATATTTCGCTGCGGTTCAACGTGGAGCCGCACCGAAACATTATTGATTTGCAATTCTTTTTTTAATAGGTATAAGATTTTATAAGTTAACCGCAACCCATCGCTTAACTGAACGATGTTGATTTCTAAATTCTCAATTAAATGGAAATTTTTGATCATTGGAATTAATGCGTTTTATAATAAAAAAAGTTTTTTTGAACTGATATCTTTTTTATAACAGATTTCTAGTTTTGATTATTCTTTTGTCTTTTTCCAGTTGTCAATTCTCTTTATCCGATTAACAACATATCTTTATCGAATAATTTATCGAAAACTCTAATCTCTTATACTTAATGAAAGCAGCGATAATTGAGCAATACGGCGGACCTGAGGTAATAAAAATTGCAGAAGTACCAAAGCCTGTTCCCAGGCCTGGTGAAGTATTAATTAAAGTTTATGCCGCATCCGTTAATCCTGTTGACTGGAAAATCAGAAAAGGAAATCTTAAAATGATGCTTAATAAAAGATTTCCTAAGATATTGGGAATTGAAGTGTCGGGGACTGTTGAAGAACTTGGGGAAAATGTTACTGCTTTTTCCATAGGTCAGAGAGTTTTTGCAGGAATGAGTTACGAGGGGAAAGGGTATGCCGAATTTACCGTTGCTGAGGCAGGAAGGGTAATTGCAATACCAGAAAATATAAGCTATGAAGAAGCTTCTACCATGGCTGTTGCCGGTATGACTGCTATTCAGGGTTTACGAAATAAAGGTAGAATTAAATCTGGAATGGATGTAATTATTAATGGAGCTTCGGGAGGTGTTGGTACTTATGCACTTCAAATTGCAAAAGTTCTTGGGGCAAAAGTTACCGCCGTATGCAGTGCAAAAAACTTTGATCTTGTAAAAAGTCTGGGTGCAGACGTGATTATTGACTATAAAGAAGTTGATTTTACAAAGCTGCCAAAAAAATACAATATAGTTTTTGACGCTGTTGGGTACAGAACCTTTTGGCAAACCAGAAGAGTATTAAAGAAAAAAGGTATTTATGTAAACATAAGTCCTTCGATCCCACTTTATATTACTTCAATGATCACACGTTTGAATCCGGGTAAAAAATCAAAAGGATTCATGCTTCATCCGGAAATGCATGATTTGGAAGAAGTCATGAATATGATTGCCGATAAGAAAATAAAGGTGGTTATCGATAAAGTGTTTCCTCTCGAAAAACTTGCAGAGGCACATCAATATAGTGAAAGCGAAAGAGCAAAAGGAAAAATCATAATTTCAATTAAGCATTAGTTTTCAGTTTTTAATTAAACCTGAGGAAATCTGAAAGTTCAAAGCTGCCTTTCATGCTAAAACCACGTCAAAAGGGAGCTGAAAATACTTGTTCAGGTATGTTGGCTTTTGAAGTAAAAGCTTCTAAATGCATGTTTTTCAATGTTTTATTAATATTTTAAAAAAAAATCACATTTTTTTTTATTCTTTAGGTTTTTTAAAAACTAAAAAAATATATTTGCTGTATGCTAATGAAGCAAACGCATGAACCGAGAAAAGAAAATTAACATTCATTAGATCATGAAATTATACAGTTTAAACACTAAACTTGACTTTGGGGATTTTAAGGGGCAGACTTTAAAAGATGTCTATATGAAAGATCCTGATTATGTTGAAACCTGCATTCTTGAGAATCCGGTTTTCTGCTTTACCGATAATATTATGGAAAAGCTGGAGGAGATGCATGATGAGTTTACTTTCTCTGACGAAGCAGTTGAAAAACTCGCTGAGAAATATGAGACTTATGAAGAAGAAGAGAACTCATTTGATGAAAGCGACGGCATCAACCCTGATGATATGAAAGGATTAGGTATCGTCGATGATTCCTTTGATGACGATTATGATGAACCTGGCAGTTCGGGCGGTTATTATGATGAATCAGACGGTTTTGGCTATTAGTAAAAAGATAAGACTGCAAATGGCAGTCTTTTTTTATGCGATTCCCCATGAATATTTAATGGAAAAATCCAAATTCAGGCTTTTTTTATTAATTTAGAAAATCCTAACTAGATCTATTTCTATGAAAAATCTCCTGATCCTTATTGGGTTAGTATTTGTTGCAAGTTCATGCATCTCCCACGAAAAAAAAGAAAACAGTCAATGGACAGTTGTGCGTGCAAACGAATGGTATGCAAAAGAGAAATGGCCAGTTGGCACAAATTTCACTCCCAGTAATGCGATCAACACCATTGAGATGTGGGATGCTGAAACCTACGATTCAGCAACAATTGATCGTGAATTAGGTTGGATTAAGGAGATGGGGTTCAATACACAGCGAGTAAATTTCCATTACCTGGTTTGGGCTAGAAATCCGGAAACCTTTAAAATGAGGGTAGCCAATTTTCTGGATATTTGCGAAAAGCATCAGCAAAAAGTGATGTTTGTTTTTTTCGACGATTGCTGGAACCTTAATCCTACCCTAGGAAAGCAACCGAATCCAATTCCCGGTGTACACAATTCAGGGTGGGTACAATGTCCGGGAGGAGTGGTTCAAAATGGAGATACAGCTCTTTGGAAGGTTCTTGAAGCCTTTGAGAAAGATGTAATCTATTATTTCCGTGATGATAAGCGAATACTATGCTGGGATTTGTATAATGAACCGGGCAACTCCGATTATCTCAATAAATCGCTTCCGCTATTGAAGAAATCATTTGAATGGGCAAGGGAGATTAATCCATCTCAGCCAATAACATCTGGCCTCTGGAACTATAGCGATGCATTTAAAGACCTTAATGAGTTTTGTACTCAGAATTCTGATATAATTACCTTCCATCATTATGATAATGCAAGCGATCTGGAGAATCTGATTACAAAGCTAAAAGTACATGGACGACCGATAATGTGTACAGAATATATGGCTCGTGGCAGGGACAGCCGTTTTCAGTCACATTTGCCAATTTTTAAAAAGGATAAGATTGGAGCCTTTAACTGGGGATTTGTTTCAGGGAAAACACAGACTATTTATCCCTGGGGATCTCCTGTTGGAGTTGCAGAACCTGCATTGTGGCATCATGATATCCTTAGGCAGGACGGTAGTCCATATGATTCTTTGGAGGTGAAATTTATTAAGCAGATTACCAGCGAAGAATAGGGAATATTTGCGATTCCTTATGAGCCTTTGAGATTGGTATTTCGGTATTCTGGTCAAAAATAGTTGGTGATTTTCAAAAAAAGCAATTAAGAAAGGCTGATTTTTAGTTTTTCGCGACATTAAACATGAGGGGTTTAAACGCCGGTTGTTTTTTAATTTTCCGTGAGAAGGTTAAATGCTAAATGGTGCGAAGACACAAAGAAATATGTAAAGAAATAGTTGCGCTTCCCTTTGCGCCTTCGCTTTAGCGTTTAATATTTCTTTTCGATTAGTTCGCCGTTTAAAACGCTTATACTTAGAAGTTAACAACCTTATAAAAAGCTTCCTTTGGTTTCAATTTTGTATCGAAAAGCAGAGGATAGTTTTTGCGACCGGGAACAGGATAATGATCCAGACAGGTGCGGTTGTCGGCAACTCCCCAGAAAGTAACACTTGTAATAACTTTACAATAATCCCTGAATACCCGGAAAATCATCTCATATTTTTCATTTTGCAGGGCTTTTACATCGGCTGCCAAAGAACCTTTTTCAGTTTGCATCTTTTCCCTAGGTTCTTTTTCAAATAAATTGTATCCACTGAAGCATCAATTTTAGAAGGAACTGCATCTTCAAGAACTTTATAACGAATTTCAAGTGGAGATACAGTAACAATAACTGATATTTTTATATTTTTACAGCCAATTAATACCTAAACAGTTTGAAGGCAGAATCAACTACTACTGAACTTTTACTTACCAGCAAATTTATCCTCCCCCGAACTGGCAATACACTTTCCGAAATGCTCATCGATTGTTATAATCAGTTGATGGAAAGAGCTATTCAGCCTGAGAACTTCAAAAGAACTATTGTTAAGCAAGTAATTTTTATTTCTGTTGAGAGTAATGAGGAATATCTTCAAAAAAAACAAGAATTATTAGCAACTGCATCAGATTATTTTGATTTCCTCCCTCCTACCTCAATAATTTCGCAAGTTCCGGAAAATGGCTCATTAGCTCTTGAACTTACAACCATCGAAAATCCTGAGTCGTGGGGCATTTCTTACAGGAAAAATGAGACAGCCTCCTGGCTGGTGCTAAAACGTTGCGATGTAAAAATGATTTTTGCCTGTGGATTTGGAGAAGCACACGAAAATGCAAATTTTCTGGATGAAAGCAATTCAGCTTTTCGATCACTGGAATCTGTTTTGAAAGAGGAAGAATTAAATTTCTCAGATATCATACGTCAATGGAATTATATTGAACAAATCACGAAAAATGTTAACTGCAATAATTCCTTAAGTCAACATTATCAGATATTTAATGATGTGCGATCCAAATATTATCAGAAAGCAAATTTTGTCAATGGGTTTCCGGCAGCTACAGGTATTGGGCAGGATTTCGGGGGAATTATAATTGACATCATTGCATTTAAATCTGATTCCAAAATCTCCATAATTCCAATAAAAAGTCCTGTACAGCTTGATGCATACAGTTATACAAAAGAAGTTCTAGCAGAAAATAATAGCATGAGCGATTTTTGCAGGACAAGCCCAAAATTTGAACGTGCAAAACTCCTTACAATAAATAATTGCAATTGTGTTTTTGTTTCAGGAACTGCGGCAATTAAAGGGCAGGCAAGCATTCCAGAAGTATCTGTAGAAGTTCAAACGGAAATGACCATTCGCAATATCCTTAGTTTAATTTCGCAGGAGAATATAAAAAACCACGGGGTTGAATCTAATGAAAATGTTAAACTTAAGTTCTTAAGAGTTTATGTCAAATATGCAAATGATATTTCTGCTGTTAGAATTGTTTGTCAGAACTATTTCCCACAGATATCTGCTATTTACCTTGTAGCTGATATATGCAGACCGGAATTATTAGTTGAGATTGAAGGGTTTGCAATTCTTAAATAAAAAAATAATACTTGTTTTTTGCTCTTATTCCTTTAGCAAATTCAGAAATTCCTCATCTTAAAAATATTTGTCGATCTTTTTCAGGCATTTCTTAAACATCTTTCCCCACTGTTATATAGCAGACTATCAATCAATCCATTCCATTAGATTTGCTTCGGGTTTTTCAAATCCAAAAAACAAACACTATATGGATAAGCATAATTTCAGTCCGGAGTCATTAATGATGTCATACGGCTATAAGCCAGAATTATCCGAGGGTGCACTAAAATGCCCAATATTCCAGACATCAACTTTCGTTTTTAAAACTGCCGAAGAAGGGAAAGCATTCTTCGAAATCGCATATGGAAAACGCGATAAAGGTCCAACTGAGGAAATTGGATTGATTTACAGCCGTCTCAATAACCCCGACCTGGAAATTCTGGAAAATCGTTTATGCCTTTGGGATGAAGCTGAAGAGTGCGCAGTTTTCGAAAGTGGGATGTCGGCCATTTCTACAGTTATGCTTGAATTTCTGAGACCCGGTGATTTGTTACTGTTCAGTTCGCCGGTTTATGGTGGAACGGATCATTTTATTCGTCACGTTTTACCGAAGTATGGAATTGAAGTACTTGGATTTTCAGCAGGAAAGCCAACCGAAAAGATACTGGAAGTTCTACAAAATTCAGGAAAGGCAGATAAACTTGCCATGATATACATGGAAACACCCGCAAATCCTACCAATGCGCTAATCGATATCGCAGGATGCAAGGAAATAGCTAATCAATATAGTACTATTAGCCGTAAAGTTCCCGTAGTTGTTGACAATACTTATATGGGCCCATTATGGTCACATCCCCTCAAACACGGAGCAGACTTGGTGGTATACTCAGCTACAAAATACATTGGCGGACACAGCGATGTGATTGCTGGTGCATGTCTGGGTTCGAAAGAGCTTATGACAAGAGTAAGAACGCTTCGTACCTTTTTAGGCAATATGGCCGCACCATGGACTGGCTGGTTGCTGATGAGGAGTCTGGAGACACTGAAAGTTAGGATGGAAGCCCAAGCTCTTGGTGCAAAGGTGGTTGCAAATTTTCTGGTCAACCATCCAAAAGTGGAACGAGTATATTACCTGGGCTTCATAACCCACGAAAATGATCCCTGGCAATTTGAAGTTCTTAAAAAACAATATTGTTCCAATGGCGCGATGATTGCATTTGATTTAAAAGGTGGAGAAAAAGAGGCATTTGCGTTTCTCAACAATCTGAAACTCTTTAAGCTGGCTGTGAGTCTGGGAAGCACGGAAAGTCTGGCTTCTCACCCGTCGACAATGACACACAGCGATATGACTCCCGAAGATAAACAGGCAATCGGGATTACTGACAAGCTGATCAGATTATCAATTGGGATTGAAAATCCGGATGATCTGGTATGGGCAATGACACAATCGTTGGATAAAATGTAAGTGTCTAATTAAGTTGATTTAGTCAAAAAAAGTTGGTTGTTTTCAAAAAAAACAATTAAGAAAAGCTGATTTTTAGTTTTTCGCCACATTAAACATGAGGGGTTTAAACCCCGGGTGTTTTTTAACATGTCAAAATTAAGAGACCTAGATTATGCAAGTGTTTAACAACGCTATTGTATTTCTACATGAATTCTTACACCGGGATTTCATGGCTCAGACAATGCAGTGTGCCTAATCCCCATATAAGATCAATAGCTGAAATACCTATTACATCATGCTTTGGGAACAGATCGGTAAAAATCCCTACTGCTTTGTAATCGTTTTTATCGTTAAAAGTTGGCACCAGAACACAGCCATTTGTAACTAGGAAATTCACATAGCTTGCCGGAAGTCTCAAATCTTCAAAGTCTAGCCTGCCTGGCATAGGCATAGTAACAACATTAAGTCTTTCTCCATTTTGAATTTTCTCATTCTTCAGTCTTTCAAGATTTGCCTCGAGTATTTTATGATTCTTATCCCTGGAATTACTCTCAACACAAGCAACAACTGTATTTTCATTTACAAACCGGCAAATATCATCAACATGACCATGCGTATCATCGCCTTCAATACCTTCACCCAGCCAGATTACCTTGCTAATGCCCATATAGCTTCTAAAAACTTCTTCATAGTCAGCTTTTGTAAATCCGGGATTTCGGACTTGAATTTTAGGATCCAAAAGGCATTCTTCTGTGGTAATCAGTGTTCCCTTTCCGTTCGAATCGATTGAACCTCCCTCGAGAACAACATGACGATTGTTATGCATTACTTTTTCAAGAGGGATTTTCAATGCGCCGGCCACAATTTCCGGTGTAGAAATATCCTTTCGGTAATTACCATATTTTGCCCAGCCGTTGAAGCCAAAGTTAAGTGCAGTGCGGGAACCATCTGTGTTTCTGACAACCACCGGGCCTGAATCGCGCATCCAGCCTCGATTGGTATCTTTAAGAATAAATTTTACTTTTTTGGGATTTATGTGTGCCTGCTCCATCATTCCCTCTACAAATTCCTGATGATCTGATGATTTCACAATCAGAAGCACATCTTCATAGAGCGTAATTTTCCTAATAATTTCTATGAATGCCCATTTTACAGCATGAAATTTTCCGGGCCAGTCGCGGCCTTCATAGGGAAATGCGAGTAGTGTGTACTGATGTTTCTCCCATTCGGCGGGAAGAATCCGTGTTGTATGTTGAGTTTTGGTCATTTTATTCAGGTAAGAAATAAATCTAATCCACAGAGCGTTTTAAAATATCCCCGTAAGCGCCAATTCGTCTGTCTCTGAAGAAAGGCCAATTCCGCCGAACAGTCTCAATAAGGTCTTTGTCAACTTCGGCCATTATAATTTCTTCTTTATCGGGGGATGCCTGAGCAAGAATTTCACCCTGCGGTCCGGCAATAAATGATGATCCCCAGAATTGTATTCCAGCGGAATCTTTTATTGGTTTCTCTAATCCGATACGGTTGCAAGCTGCAACATAAACACCATTAGCAACTGCATGTCCACGCTGAACGGTTTCCCAAGCATCATGCTGAATTTTTCCGTAACGATCTATTTCATCCGGATGCCAGCCGATAGCTGTTGGGTAAAACAATACTTCTGCGCCCTGTAATGCGGTAATTCTGGCTCCTTCAGGAAACCACTGATCCCAGCATATTAAGGTGCCGATCTTTCCTACAGAGGTATTGAAAGCATTGAAGCCCAAATCCCCCGGAGTGAAATAATACTTTTCATAAAATGCAGGATCATCTGGGATGTGCATCTTGCGGTATAAACCCGACATTGCGCCATCAGAATTAATAATGTATGCTGAATTATGGTAAATGCCGGCTGCTCTCTTTTCGAAAAAAGGAACAATTATTACAAGCTTGAGTTCCAGGGCTAATGCAGAGAATTCTTTGAATGATACACCATGCAAAGGTTCTGCCAGATCAAAATTTTTCGTGTTTTCACTTTGGCAGAAATAGAACGAACTGTATAACTCAGGGAGACAAACCACATCAGCGCCTTGTTTTGCCGCCTTTTTAACCCATTCCTTGCATTTCTTCAGATTTATATCGGGCAATGCGTTCAGCTCCAGCTGAGTGAGGGCAATGCTGTATTTAGTTTTTGGCATATTTATGTAAATAGATTGCAAATTTATATTTTTTTTTGCCACTAGAACACCAAATAGAACCAAATCAGGTTTCATATTACTTCCTTTAGCGATGGCAGAATAGCTTAATAAGCTCCAAATGATAACCATCCTTTTAAATTATTGAACTCTTATTTTCAAAATTGACTCAAATAAAATATTGGTATTCAGCAATAGTTTAAGATTTTTCAAGTGAAATAAGCTATTTTGATTGCTATGAACCCTTTGTGGAGGTTGAACAACAATATTTTAAAATCGTCAATAGCTAATTTGAAATATCTTTTCGTGCCTTTATGTTGGTTTAAATCCATTAATAGCTTAGAAAGAATTTATATTTCATTCAGGTGATTATTAACATAAAATTTATCATTGAGTTTTATTATTTTGGCACCGCCAAATAAAACCCAATAAACTATATAACAGTGAAAAAACCAATTAGTATATTAATCGGACTGGCAATATTTGCCGGGTCTTGTAATAATCAGGAAACCAAAGAGAACATGAAGAATCCACTACTTGCTGAGTTTAACACTCCGTTTCAGGTTCCTCCCTTCGACAAAATAAGCATTACGGACTATGCACCGGCAATTCGTGAAGCAATAAAAGTTCATGAAGAGGAAATTGATGAAATAACAAATAACACTAAACCTGCCGATTTTACGAATACAGTTATTGCCTATGAGCGCAGCGGAATGTTGCTTTCAAAAGTTCAGGGTGTATTCTTTAATATGAATAGCTCAATGACCAGCGATGAAATGCAAAAAATTGCTGAAGATTTGTCACCAGATTTATCGGCCCATTCCGATGCAATTAAAATGAATGAGAAGCTCTTTGCCAGAATTAAACACGTGTATTCACAGAAAGAAAAACTGAATCTGCGTGCAGAAGATTCTATGCTTTTAGAAGAAACTTACGTTTATTTCGTGAGAGGCGGAGCCAATCTGAGCAATGAAAATAAAGAGAAATTAAAAAAAATAAACGAGGAATTATCGCTTCTTAGTTTAAAATTCGGACAGAATGTTCTTTCAGAAATCAATGATTTCAAACTTGTTATCGATAAAAAAGAAGACCTTTCTGGTCTACCCGAAGCTGTGATTGCAGGAGCTGCGGAGACAGCAACCGAAGCAGGTAAATCTGGCACCTGGATTTTTACTGTTCAGAAACCTAGTATGATTCCTTTTTTAACCTATTCCGACAAAAGGGAATTACGCGAAAAGCTTTTTAAAGCGTATATAAATCTTGGAAATAATGGTAACAGCTTCGATAATAAGGAAATCATAGGAAAAATTGTAAATCTTCGAATTGAGAAGGCTGAACTATTGGGCTTTCCATCCTGGGCAGCTTTTGTTCTCGACAGAAACATGGCAAAAACGCCGGAAAAGGTGATGTCATTCCTCAATAATCTTTGGGAAAAATCACTTCCTGTTGCCAAAACTGAAGCCTTAAATTTACAGGAGCTCATTAACAAAGACACTAAGCGTTTCAAGCTTGAAGCATGGGATTGGTGGTATTATTCCGAAAAACTACGGAAAGAAAAATACGACATCAACGAAGAGGAATTGCGCCCGTATTTCTCCCTCGAAAAAGTAAGAAATGGTGCTTTTGAAGTTGCAACCAAATTGTGGGGAATTACTTTTGTTGAAAGAAAAGATATTCCGGTTTATCAGGAAGATGTTCAGGCATTTGAAGTTTTGGATTCTGATGGTTCACATCTTGGAATTCTCTATATGGACTTTTTTCCTAGAGCCAGCAAGCGTTCCGGCGCATGGATGAGCGATTTCCGTTCGCAACAGGTTCGAAATGGAATAAATATCCGTCCGGTTGTTACTACAAATTTCAATTTTTCAAAACCAAATGGCGACAAGCCAGCATTGCTTAGCTATGAAGAAGTAGAAACTTTATACCATGAGTTTGGACATGCATTACAGGGACTTCTCACAAATTGCACTTATGCAAGTCTTTCAGGAACATCAGTTTCTCATGATTTTGTTGAATTATGTTCGCAGATAATGGAAAACTGGGCATCAGAGCCTGAAGTTCTTAAATCGTATGCAAAACATTATGAAACCGGAGAAGTAATCCCAGCAGAATTGCTTAAGAAAATGAATGACAGCAAGTATTTTAACCAGGGATTTGTAACTGTAGAATACCTAGCAGCTTCGCTTCTCGATATGAATTATCACATTCGTACTACTCCTGATTCAATGACTGCTACTGCATTTGAAGACACATGTCTTACTAAAGCCAGATTAATTCCTGAAATAGTAGTACGTTACAGGAGTACCTATTTTAATCATATTTTTTCCGGGGGATATTCAGCAGGTTACTATGCTTATATCTGGGCAGAAGTTCTTGATGCTGACGCATTTCAGGCCTTTAGCGAAACCGGAAATATTTTTGACAAGGAAACAGCTATTGCATTCAGGAAAAATATTCTTGAAAAAGGTGGAACTGTTGATCCAATGAAACTGTATGTTACGTTCCGTGGCAAAGAACCCGGAATAGAACCACTACTCAGAAAAAGAGGCCTACTTTAGCCTCTTCTCTGCTAATTTAATTGCTGAATAAGCATTTACTACTCCACCTGTTTTACTAAGCCTGGCAAACCTGATCATTTTATCGGGATTGCCGGGTTTTTTAACTTTCTGAGATTTATAAGAAACAGCTGAAGTAAGAAGAATATCTTTTAGTTCAGTAGCCGTAAGTGACGGGAAATATGATAATACGAGAGTTGCAACACCAGTTACAACAGGAGCCGACATGCTGGTTCCTGTAGCATTTTTATAGGATTGGTTGGGTGTAGTGCTGTATATATCAACGCCGGGAGCAAAAAGATCGACTGTTTTTTTGCCATAATTAGTAAAACCACCGGCCATTTCTTTTCCGTCTTTCCAATGTGTAGCGCCCACTTCAATCCATGTACTGCATTCACCCGTGTTATTGAGGTATTTTTTAGTTGGGAAAGAGGGATACAAATCGCTGTCTTTTGAATCATTTCCTGCAGCATGAATTATCAGAACTCCGTGTTCATCGGCATAACGGAATGCTGAATCAACAAGTGATTTATAGGGAGAGTAATCTTTTCCAAAGCTCATATTTATAATTCGCGCACCGTTATCCACTGCATAAAAAACAGCGTTTGCTACATCTTTATCACGCTCATCCCCTGAAGGCACAACCCTAAGAACCATGATTTCAGCACTTTCGGAAATACCCGCAATTCCCAGCTTATTATTTCTGTTGGCGGTAACAATACCAGCAACATGGGTTCCGTGCAAAGCATCAGGACCTTCAACCAAATTATTACCATAGTTTTTAGCAGTAAAATCAGTGTATACATCCCCTACAATATATCTCGGATCGAATGCAGTGTTCAATTTATAATTCAGGTTGGTATCATAATACTTGATTCCTTCATCCAGCATACTTAACTGAAAATTTTGGGCTTTTATTTTCCGCATAAAAAAGGATGCTTCCTCCACGCTATCTATTCCTGAATTAATTGATTCTAAGTCATTTATGCTAAATGTATCTTTCTTCAAATAGGTTGAGAGGATAATCTCAGAATTAATTACTTTGTTTTTAAAAGCTGTAATGTTTGCATAGGCTTCCTTATTTTCAGAAAGTTGCTTTTCGTAATCGGTTTTTAATTTTATATAATAGTCATAATCCTCCAAATCCTTGTTAATCAGCGACTCTCCTTCCTTGAGTTCAAACTTCTTGCTATAAATTGCATATTGACGGGTTAGTTCCCATGTATCCTGATTTACATAAGTACTATCCGGTCCGCCTATAAAATCCCAGCCATTTATATCGTCTACGTAGCCATTATTATCGTCATCTTTACCGTTTCCGGCAATTTCATCTGAGTTTGTCCATATTGAAGTTTTAAGATCTTCATGGTCGGTTTCGATTCCTGAGTCGATAATTGCCACAACAATTTTGGAAGGTTTTTTCCCTATTAAAAGCTCGTTATATGCTCGTTCGGTGCTTACTCCGATAATTCCATCATGGGATCTGTCGAGATTAAACCAATTTGCCGGAGCTTTTTTAACTGAATCCGGAAGAATGATTTCATCGCTTCCATAGGAAAATTGGCTCATTGAAAGAACCAGACCAAAACTTACAATCAGATAACTAAATTTCATAGAATATTTAAATATGGTTAATAGTGTATGTTAAAATACATTAAATCAATGCTTTCAGAAAATGAAATAGTGTTTTATACTTTATTCCCAACCTTGAATCTTTTACTGGCTTACGCTGAAGCTATAAACAGTAAGATGCTCATAAAGTTTACCAGGTTCCAGAATTGTTGAAGGAAATGCAGGCTGGTTAGGCGAATCAGGAAAAAACTGAGGTTCCAAAGCAAGTGCATTTCTGAAATTATAGAGTTTACCAGATTTGCCGGTAACTTTTCCGCTCATAAAATTGCCACTATAAAACTGCATACCCGGCTGATTGGTGGAAACTTCAAGAACTCTTTTTGAAACAGGATCGGTAAGACGCACTGCCAAATCGAGTTCGCCTGATTTGCTATTTAAAACCCAGTTATGATCATACCCATTTCCATAAAAGATCTGTTTATTTTCGGTTTTATTAATTCCATCTCCAATTAAAACTGGATTTCTAAGATCGAAAGGTGTGTTTTCAACAGGCATAAGCTCCCCTGTAGGAATAAGAGTGGAATCTACAGGAGTAATTGCATCGGCGAAAATCTGAATCTGATGTCCGAGAATTGAGCCACTTCCCTCTCCTCCCAAGTTAAAATAAGCATGATTCGTAAGGTTGATAACTGTTTTCTTATCTGTTTGAGCAGTGATTTTTAACTCCAGCTTATTATCAGGAGTAAGCGTATATACTGCGGTTGCTTTAATATTCCCGGGAAATCCAGCTTCCATATCAGTAGCCTCATAAACCATGGTAACACTGTGTTTCTGTTTTGTTGCCTTCCAAACTTTCTTAGATATAGCATTTTTCCCTGAATGGAGGCAATTTTCACCATCATTTTTCTGAAGCTGATATTTTACACCGTCGAGTTCAAATAAACCTTTAGCAATACGGTTTGCGTAAGGTCCTACGATGCATCCAAGATTCATGTTATCAGTGAGATATCCGTTAATATTACTATATCCGAGAGTAACATCAGCATAGTTACCATCTTTATCAGGAGCTATAACAGATACGATGCTTGCCCCATAATTAGTTAACTGTACTGTGATTCCCCCGATATTCTGCAAGGTAAATAATTCAACTTTTGTGTCGTTAATAATGGTATCGAAGCTTTGCGGGGAAAGAAGAAGCGAGTTAACTGTTGAACCCGCCTTTTCACTTTTAGTATTGCAAGAATTCAAAACAGAGATCAGTGCAATTGAACTCAGAACGATGGATATTACTTTCATAACAGATAGGATTTTGTTTTAGTTTATAAAGCTAAAAAAAGTCTGCAAGATTAAGGTATGGTGAAGGTGATTTTTTACTATGCGCATAACAAACATGTTAAAAGAACGCAAGAAATTCATTCAAATTGTAAATCCTGTATATTTGCAATTCCAATAGAAATAAGCTGAAACATACATAACCCATATAGCAAACATATCAGACCAATTTATAAAATGAGTAATGACTCAAAAAAAATCATTAGTCCATTAAACCTTTAACAAAACCATTAGTCAAACCTGCATATAAAAATTATCAGAAATGAAATACAGAATAATTGTTTTTATAGCATTGGCAGTCTGGTTCTTATTTGGAACAGGCCATTCGATCGCATTTGGGCAGCAGGATAATATTAAACGTGAACAGTTAAAAGCCAAATTATCACCTGAACAAATTGCTATATTAGAAACCAACAGGGCAAGCATTTCGGAGACTCGCAGGGCTTTTAAAGCTAGTCTCACGAGGGAACAAATTGAAATGCTTGAGAACAGCAACCTTACAATAGAACAAAGGAGAGCTAACCTGAAAGCTTCGTTAACTGCACAGCAACAGCAAGCCATAAATGAAAACCGCAGGATCCATCAGGCTCAGAAACAGGCATTCAGGAATTCATTAACGGTTCAGCAAAAGCAAAACATGAAAAAAGCTTATATTCAGAAGAAGGGGAAATTCAATGCCAGTCCGGGTCTTAGGCGTTCCAAACGGATCAGGTGATGGTAGCACTGAACTAAAATTTTAAATTACGAATTTCCATTTAAAGAAAACTATGAAGAACATACACATATTCATTCTCATATTATCCCTGTTCGCAGGGATAAACTCATTTGCACAAGAGCAGGAAAGTAAACTTGATTCGGTTCTTGATGCAATACTTTTTGAAGATGAAGATCTTCTTAAATTGCTATATGAAGATGTAAATTATCAATTTCTCTATACCCGGCTTAATTATAACAGCAAAAGCTTGTACGCCGGACGCCCAATAGGAGTGGATCAATACGATCTTTCAGCTCAGGTACATTATTTTCATTCTTCGGGTTTTAATCTGGGAATTGCTGGTGTTGCCTACAGTGAATTTAAGCCCAAATATAATACAACTGTTCTGTCTGCCGGTTATTTTCATAAATTTAAAAATCCCGACCCTTTAAGCATAAGAACCTCATATTCAAGATATTTCTTTGAGGAAATTGATTCTGTGGAATCGAGTAGTTTTAACTCTAGTGTGAATTTCGGAACCTCATTTACAAAAAAACATTTTGGAAGTTCAGCCAATATCACTTTTTTAATTGGAGATGACTACAGCACTCAAATTGACCTAAGTGCCTGGGGAAGCTTTAATCTCTTAAAATTCGGCTATTCAAATAAACTAAGTTTTGAGCCAGAACTATCAGTATATTTTGGAAACCAAACTGCTATTTATGGTCAATTTGGAGTTGATGCAATCAATCAATGGTATTTAAACAATCAAGGCAGCGTTTTTGGTCTGATTAACACCGAAATTGCAATTCCTTTTACATTATCCATAAAAGATTTCGATCTGGAAGCAGGATATTATCTGGATGTTCCAAGAGCATTAGGATTAGAACCAAAAATGGATCCTGTTTCATGGTTTGGAATTAGTGTTTCGTATATGTTTGATTTGAGTAAGAAGTAGCTCATTCGGAAAATTACGGTAAGTATGTCTATCTTTTTTTGAAAACTGCGGGATGTAATCATCCTTATTTATAATGTCTTTTTGGCGAATGACAAATGAAATGTGGGAATTATTTGTATTTTTAGCCCATTAATTTCATTATATGATCATTCAGGTTTTCCAGCACGTGTCCTTTGAGGGTCCTGCTTATATTGAAGAAATTGCCGAATCGAATTCCCACGATCTGCATATTTGTCGTTTTGATGAAGGTGAACAGCCCGTTCCCCCTACCGATTACGATATGCTTATTGTAATGGGAGGTCCCATGAATATATTCGAAGAATCCAATTATCCTTGGTTAACAGCCGAAAAAAAAGCTATCGAACAAGCTATTAAAAGTGATAAACTCATTTTTGGATTCTGTTTGGGCGCACAACTTATCGCCGATGTTTTAGGTGCTCGTGTTTATAAAAACAAAGAAAAGGAAATTGGCTGGTATCCTATAAGCCGTATTGAACCCGGAACAGGAAATCTACCGCTCCAGTTTTTACCTGATATTGCAACTGTTTTTCACTGGCACGGTGAAACTTTTGATATCCCAAAAAACGCTGTTCGCCTGTACAGCTCAGAAGCAACTGAAAACCAGGCATTTCTATATGAATCAAATGTTCTGGCTATGCAATTCCACCTGGAAATGCTTCAACCCTCAATCGAAGACCTTGCGCATTATGCCAAATCTGATTTAAGTGAAGGGAAATATGTAATGTCGACCCGGGAAATGCTTGAAAACTATACTAAATACGAAGTATCCAATAAAAAAATGCTTCGTAATTTGTTTAAGTACTTTGTTAAAGAAATGGATTTATAATCCCTCTAAAACAGATGGCAACGCTCCCAAATACGCTTTATGCTAACTTCGAGAAGCTGTTTAGAGATTATTTCACCCCACTGGTCTGGTATTCAATGAAAATCGTTAAGGATCAAGACACTGCAAGGGAAATTGTTCATTCTGTTTTCGTGAAGCTTTGGGAAAAAGCCGATACAATTGATTTTACGAGGCCTGTTAAACCGTATCTTTATACTTCTGTATATAATGGCTCAGTAAATTATTTGCGGGATCATAAAAAGTTTACCAGTGAGGAAAAAATTGATCCCGGAGCAGCAATTCAGCAACACGATCATCTGGAAACACAGGAAGCTGAAGAGAGAATTTATGCAGCTATTGCTTCTCTCCCCGATAAAACCAGAGAAATATTTGAGCTAAGCCGCTTTGAAAACAAAAAATATCAGGAAATAGCCGATAAACTTAATATTTCGGTTAAAACAGTTGAAGCAAGAATGTCGGAAGCTTTAAAACTTCTAAGAGTGAAGCTGAGCGACTATATTAAAATACTCATTATTATTACTATTGAATTATTTTCAAGAAACTAGATAAAATTGATAGGGTAAAACTAAAGTCATGTGTGTATAGATTGAAGAAGAAAAAATGAAAAACGGTAAGGACCATATTATTCCACTTGAGCTGATTAGCAGGTTTCTTTCGGGCGAATCCACTGATAAGGAAAACGACATGCTTAATCAATGGCTTGCCGAATCTCCTGAAAACGCTGGTATTCTTGAAGAGTATCGTAAAGTTTGGGCGCATACCGGGATCCTTGAAGGTAAGCCAGTTTTTGATCTTGATGACGAATGGCAACATTTCCAGGAAAATGTTAATCCCTCTAAAAAAGAAAATGATTTGTGGAACTTCCTCGCAGGACCAAAATTCTTTGGATCATTTTATCGAATGGCGGCAGTGGTGGCCATGGGACTTATTCTTGGATACAGCATGTTTTATTTTGGCAAACAGTTTTCTACCACAAGTTTTCAGGCACAGCTTGGCAAAGAAAGAATTGAACTTCCTGATGGTTCTGTGGTAATTCTAAATAAAGGTGCGGAAATAACCTATCCGGAAAAGTTCTCTAAAGATAACCGATTGGTAAGTTTTAGTGGAGAAGCTTTTTTTCAGATACAGAAAGATCCTGAGCGCCCATTCATTATTCGCAGCAACAACCTTAGTATTCGCGTTCTTGGAACCAGTTTCAACGTAAAGGCGCAACCAGACTCCCCCGAAATTGAAGTAATCGTAAATACCGGAAGAGTAGCCCTGTATGAAGGTTCAGACAGAAAAAATGAGAAAAATATTATAGCAGGACAAAAAGCAGTTTATTATAAAACTCTGAATAAAATATCGGTATCTGAAAATACTAATCCTAACTTTTTAGCCTGGACAACAGGAAAAATGATCTTTGATGGAAGCCCGCTTTCGGAAGTTTTAGAAGTACTTTCATCGGTTTATCATAAGAAATTTATTATTAGCTCAGAAAAAATAAAGAACTGCCGGCTTACAGTAAGCTTTGAAAATCAGGAACTGCCTGCCGTATTAAAGATACTTGAAACCACTCTCGATATTGAATTCACGGAAAATGCAGGAATAATGCAGGTTGACGGTCCCGGTTGTTAAGGAATCATATCCAGATCATGCGAATGACTTTTCTGAAAAATATTTTATTTTCATGGCTGCTATTTACCATATCAAGTCTGGTGATGGCGCAGAATTTTCCCGCCCAAACCACTATTTCTCTTCACCTTCGGCAAGCTAACCTTCCACTTATTTTGGAAGAATTAACAAAATTAAGCGGTGCAAGTTTTTCATACAATCCTGATAAAATTGATTCTAAAAAAACTCTCAATATTGATGCCAATAATGAAACAATTGATGAAATACTTCAGAAAATTCTCCCTGAAATGGAGCTTGAATACTTCTTTATTGAAAACAAAATCGTACTAAAAAAAGCAAAAGAGAAAAGCGTAAACCAGAATATTCAGGCAACTCAGGCCTATTACACACTTAGCGGTTTTATTACAGATTTAGCAAGTGGGGAAGTTTTAATTGGAGCCGGCATAACGGTTCCCGGAACGCCAATTGGAACAACAACCAACGAATACGGTTTTTATTCAATTCGCCTTCCCTCCGGACCGAATAGCATATCCTATTCCTTTATCGGGTATGAAAAAATTCTTAAAACCTTCATTTTAAATACCGATACACGCAACAGCATTGAACTAAATTCTGATGCCACAGAAATTGAAGAAGTTGTTATTAATGCGAATAGCGAAATAAAGGATATAACTAGCACCCAGACTTCCGAATCAGTTATAAAAGCTGGTGCAATTAGTGAAATGCCAGCATTCATGGGCGAATCGGATGTCATCAAATCGTTGCAAACACTGCCGGGCATAAAGTTTTTTGGTGATGGCTCCACTCTCTTTTATGTACGGGGAGGAAACCGCGATCAGAACATGATACTGGTTGATGAGGCCATTCTCTATAATCCTTCTCACATGCTTGGATTGTTTTCATCTTTAAGTCCAGGATCAATAAACAGCATAAAAATTTACAAAGGCGATATACCCGCTGAATACGGCGGCCGGCTTTCTTCACTGATCGACATTAAAACCAGGGAAGGAAACATGAAAAAGTTTCATTTCAGCGGGAATACAGGGCTTTTCGCAACAGGTCTGAGCGTTGAAGGTCCATTCTCGAAAGATAAAAGCTCATATTTTATTTCGGCAAGAAGGTCACAGCTCAAATGGATTTTTCGAAGCACTTCGCCAAATCTTGAAGACCTGTATTTTTCGGATTTGAATTTTAAATTTAATTTCCGACTGAATGATAATAATCGCTTATTCTTTTCCAGTTACACAGGAAAGGATAAATATCTGAACGGGAATAGCGGCAATTCAAACGGTATTCAGTGGGAGAATGTTGCCGGCACCCTTCGCTGGAACCATCTTTTTAGCGAGAGACTTTTTTCTAATCTGAGTTTTACCGGGAGCCGGTACGATTACGATTTTATTACATCGTCGCAGCGAAGCGAAATGTGGAATTCCCATATTTCGAATTTTGCATTGAAAACCGATTTTACATGGTACCAAAAGCCTGAAAACACGATGAAATTTGGCTTTCTACTTGGGAATTATTATTTCAACCCGGGAAACTTCGAATCGGGCGTTAATACAAATCCCGATGTACCCAAAGTCCCTCAGAAAAATACGCGCGAACAGGCATTATATTTTAGTAGCGAGCAACAAATAAGCGACAATATTTCACTTCGTTACGGGGCCAGATTATCCGGATGGAGTAATGTTGGTGAAGCCATCGAAGTTGTTTACGATGAAAATATGCAGGCCATCGACACCAGTTTTTATCCCAGCGGTAAAAAGTACAAACAATATCTTGTGCTTGAACCCCGCTTTTCCATGCGGTTTATGCTATCTGAAAAGGCCAGTATTAAAGCAGCATTTTCACGAACCAGCCAGTTTGTAAATCTTCTGAGTAATTCAATTAGTCCATTTACATCAATGGAAGTGTGGTTGCCGGCATCGATAAACATTAAACCTCAGGTTTGCGAGCAATTTGTACTTGGCTATCAGCAAATATTTGGAAACGGTGAGTTTACAAGCTCTCTCGAAGGTTTTTACAAGAAAATGCATAATCAGATCGAGTATACCGATCATGCTCAAATGCTTTTTAATCCTTTTATAGAGGGAGAACTGAGATTTGGCAAGGTAAATTCTACAGGCATTGAGCTTATGGTTTCCAAAACTTCTGGAAACTTAACTGGATGGATGGCTTATACATTTTCCTCTACCCATATGAATTTTGCCGGAATTAATAGTGGGAAAAATTTTCCTGCAAGCCACGACCGTCCGCATGTATTAAGTTTTTCAGGTCAGTATCAAATAAAGCCACGATGGACTGTTTCTGCGAACTGGATCATTATGTCGGGCGGCACATATACTTCACCTACAGGATTTTATGTTTACAACAATCAGCAAATCCCTGTATATGAATTAAAAAATAATGAAAGACTTCCAGTTTATCATCGTTTAGATTTATCTACAGAATTGCAGCTTAATAAACCCGGTGCAAAGAGCGAGCATAAGCTAAAGTTTTCACTATTTAATGCCTATGGACGAAAAAATCCGATTGCTATAAACTATAATAAAATAGCAGATGAAAACGGAACAATTCTCGTGCCTGTCAATCATGCTGTAATGCCTGATCTCATTAATACCATGACCTATTTATTTGGAGCAATTCCCTCCTTCTCATATTCATTTAGTTTTTAATTATGGAAAAGGAGCTTGAAATGGAAAAGAAAAAACAAAACGACCTGAAAAGCTTAGATATTAATCATTTCTGGTGCATTTTAGGAGTGCAAGCTAAACTGCAAAGAATTGTCGAGAAAGGGAGCATTCTGACAGGAATCAAATCCATTTGTTTAGTAGCAATCTTGTGTCTATGCCTCAGCTCCTGCGAAAAACCTATAGATAAAGACTTTGGCAACACTCCTCCCTTGAAAATAGTAGCAGAAGCCATGATCACAAACCGCGACGGTGAAAGTTATGTGAAACTTAGCTTACCCATGGCAAGTCCAAACGACACACCGATAGGTATTTCAGGGGCATTTGTTGTAGTAAGCGATGGTGTTAATACCGAAATAATTTCTGAAGATTCCACACATTCAGGGATTTACCGACCCGAACCGGGTATCAAAGGAGTAAGTGGGAAGTTTTACATGATTTACATTCAGGTCGGTGAATATATCGATAGTGCTTTTACCTATCTGATTCCCGTGACACCCTTGAATGAGTTTACAACCAGAGCCGATGATTCAAAACCCGGTTATTTTTTTATTTCGGGGGAAAATAGTTCTGACCCGGCAATGATCCGTTACTTTGTTACTCCAACCGGTTGTTCTGGAGATGATTTTTGTGCTATGCAATTCGATGAATATATTCTAAGCAGCTTTGACATTCCTCAGATATTCAGTCCGAAAAGAGAAAGCCTCTCCTTCCCTGCCGGAAGCAAAGTAATTCGCAAAAAATATTCTCTTAATCCGGACTACGAGGCCTATATCAGAGCCATTCTTTCTGAAACTGAATGGCGTGGCGGACTATTTGATGTTCAGCCTGGAAATCCCAAAGGAAATTTTGGAGAAAATACCCTGGGCTTTTTTGCAGGATGCTCCTTGGTTATTGATACGGTGGTAATTAATTGATTCTCTCATTCCATAAAATGTTTTGCAATCAAAGCACATTCCTTGTTTTCCAACGGTTTATAACTCGTTAATTTAATGTCGTTGACTTAAGAAATTTTCCGATTCTGAAAAATGCCCCACCCCAACCTCCCGAGTTCGGACACCCTTAAGTAAACGACATTGACTCGTTAATTTACTATTATTTGAAACATAACTATTCAGGTTATTTAGGCTGCTGGCTATCTGGCTGAAGGAAAATTGATGAATTTATAAATTACTTGCTCTGAAAATTTAATTTCCTAGCAATAAACACTTCTAACTTTGTGAATTTTCGCGTCCCTCTGTGACTACTCTGTGAACCTCAGTGAAATTTATTTTTCTTTACACAGAGTACCACAGAGAGCAGTCACAGAGGGACACAGAGTTTCAAAAGCTATCGAGATCACAAATGTTGCACAAAGTCAAAACCTGACTATCTTCTGATTAGATAACCTGAATAGTTACCTTGAAACAAATATTCAAAAATAATTGCTTTTTCCATAGGGTAAATTCGAACTCCCGTGTGATAGTTATGTATTTGAAAAATGATAATTCAAATCTTAAAAATAATAATCACTAAAAACAAATGTCATGAAAAAGCAAATTTTTAATCTTTCGGTTTTCGCACTTGGTTTTGCACTTTTTTTCACCTCCTGTAAAAAGGATGAAGTAGTTCCATTCGGAAAGGATGAAATTTTACCTGCACGTTTTTCCGTTTCCGTACCCTCTGCAATTTCTCAGTCGGCTGCTGCCAAAAAAGCCTATTCCAGCGACGACACTATTCAAGGTTCAGATATTTACCAACATCTGGGTACATTCATTGCTGTGGGCGACGGCGCTGGTGAAATTATAGAAGGAATAATTAATGGGATTCGGTATTATCATATTAATAAGCCGGTTTCAATGACCTATGAATCCGATGATGATGGCAGATCAAAGAACCTAAACGTAATTGAAGGTGCCAGTTTTGAAGATGTAGAATGGGAATTTCTGATGAACATTACTGATGCAGAATCAGAAGGAAATGAAGACGGCGGACTTGGATTGCAGATTTTCTGGAACACCAATCCCATAAAAGGAATAGCCATTCTGAAACCTTACAATATCGACAGAACTGAGAATGCAATGGCAGATGAAGCTACATTCAGAATCGAATACAGTGAAGCCGGCGACCAGGGATATGATGCGCAAATGTTGGTTTCCATTTCCGGACTTCCTTTAGAAAACCCACTGGTAAACCCTTATAGCGTAAGTACACTTAAAATGTTTGCAGGCAAAAAAGGCGACTTGGTTGATGTTTATGGCAACACAAACCACCCAAATGCTAAATTTTTCAATGCCGACGCTGGTTTCAACTGGGCTTTCGTTGCAAGTGCTGATGAAGCAAATGATGTAGCCGTTGCAGAAGTTGGTCTTCCCCCTTCAACTTTGAACGAATCAGGACGCAATGTACTTTTGGTTGATTATTCAATAAAGAATGTCTTCACCAATCAGATTAATCAAGTATGGCCGGGAATTGATCCACTGTTGGTTGATGGATATCTTTCAAACACAGGTGCTCCGGGGTATTTCAATCATTATGGTTTTGTAAAGGGAGGAACATCGCCTGGTACAGAATACAACGAGGTTGGATCAAGAATTGCAACACTGAGTCCATTCAATCCTTCTGAAGTTAGCGGTATGGTAATTGGATTCAAATTGAACTAAAAAACCCAATAATTTCGAAGACCCCGGATTCACGGATATTATCTGTGAATCTGGGGCTTTTTAATTCAAAAAGTTCTGGATTTTGAAATTGGATATTGCAAGTGTATATTTGAAACCTCATTGCGCAAATTAAAATTATGACGAGAATACTGGGAATTTCAGCCTTTTACCACGATGCAGCAGCGGCATTGCTAATTGATGGAGAGATAGTGGCGGCAGCCCAGGAAGAACGTTTCACCCGACAGAAACACACACCGGATTTCCCTGTAAATGCTATAAAATATTGCCTCGAATATTCCGGCTTAAGCATTGATGAGCTTGATGCGGTAGTATTCTACGATAAACCCTTGTTGAAATTTGAACGTCTTTTAGAAACCTATTACGCATTTGCGCCCAGAGGACTTTTTCAGTTTCTTACCTCAATTCCGGTTTGGCTTAAGGAAAAAATGTTTTTGAAAAAGCTTCTGTATGAAGGACTTAATGAGGTTTCGGCCTACGATAAGAAAAAACTCAAACTTCTCTTTTCAGAGCATCATTTATCCCATGCGGCGAGCGCTTTCTATCCCTCTCCATATAAAGATGCAGCAATCTTAACCATCGATGGAGTTGGCGAATGGGCTACAGCTTCTATTTCTCATGGGAAGGGATCCAAAATACACATGCTAAAAGAAATGAGGTTTCCACATTCTGTAGGATTACTCTATTCTGCTTTCACCTATTACTTGGGGTTTCGGGTAAATTCGGGTGAATATAAGCTCATGGGTCTTGCACCGTATGGAAATCCCAAATCAACCCAAACAAAAGAATTTATAGGGATTATTCAGGAACATCTTGTTAGTGTAAAGGATGACGGTTCGGTATGGCTTAATCAGAAATACTTCAACTATGCCAGCGGTCTGAAAATGGTACACGAGAAAAAGTGGGAAAAACTATTCGGATTTCCTCCAATAAAACCTGAAGGCAAGATCGAACAAAAACATTGCAATATGGCTTTTGCCATTCAACAGGTAACCGAAGAAATCGTGCTGAAAATGGCTAGGGAAGCTAAACGCATAACCGGAGCCGAATCCTTATGTCTTGCCGGTGGTGTTGCCTTGAATTGTGTTGCCAATGGGAAACTATTGAAAGAAAACATCTTCAAAAATATTTACATTCAACCTGCAGCGGGAGATTCCGGCGGAGCGTTGGGCGCAGCGCTGATGGCTAATTACATGTATTTCGACCAGGAACGTCATGGAAACAAAGAAAGTGATTCGATGCATGGAGCTTTTCTTGGTCCCGAATATTCTGACAAAGAGGCCATTCAGTCATTTAGAAAACACAAAGCAGTTTTTAACAGAGTTGATGACTTCGCAATCCTCTGCAAGGATGTGGCTGGTTTACTCGATAAAGGCGATGTAATTGGCTGGTTTCAGGGACGCATGGAATTCGGTCCTCGGGCACTTGGAAACCGAAGTATTTTGGGAGATGCCCGAAATACGGAAATGCAAAAAAAGCTTAACATTAAAATCAAATACAGGGAAGGTTTCAGACCCTTTGCTCCCTCTGTGCTTATTGAAGACACTAAAGAGTATTTCGATTTGAGCACTTCATCCCCTTACATGCTTTTAATTGCCGATGTTCAAAAAGCCAGAAGGAAGCCCATGCCTAACAACTACCATGATCTCGATTTATGGGAAAAACTGTACTTCGAAAGAAGTGACATTCAATCGGTTACGCATTTGGATTTTTCAGCCCGGGTTCAAACTGTCCATAAAGAGACCAATCCAAGGTATTGGGAACTCATTCATGCTTTTAAGGAAAAAACCGGTTACGGGATTATTGTAAACACGAGTTTTAATGTTCGCGGCGAACCTATAGTTTGTACGCCGGAAGATGCATACCGGTGTTTTATGCGCACTGAGATGGATTATCTGGTAATAAATAATTTTATTTTAAAGAAAACCGATCAGCCGGATTGGGAAAACAGGGAACTATGGATGGTTGATTTTAAAAAAGATTAGAAGTTTCAGAATTCATAAGCGAAAAATAAATCGTTTTTATATAGTAAATTAGATTTTTGATGCAATCGAAGAAATAGACGCAGGAAAAGGAATCCCACATGAGAAAGTTATGGAAGACATCCATAAAAATTTTACTTATGTTTGTTAAATACTTAATTATTGTAATTTGATACTATTGAAAATATGGAATTCCTGAAAGATCTGTGGATGTT
Source organism: Bacteroidales bacterium (assembly GCA_038316435.1). GTDB lineage: Bacteria > Bacteroidota > Bacteroidia > Bacteroidales > JACJXF01. The sequence goes on from JBBQAQ010000004.1 coordinate 76,554, forward strand.
CATGAAAGAAAGAAAAAAATTCTGGCTTTTGCCAATAATAATATTGTTACTACTCTTGGGCTTATTGGTAGTATTTACGGGTGGAAGCGCCCTTGCCCCATTCATTTACACACTTTTTTAGGTTGAAAATCAGATATGAAAACCGAAACAACTAAGTCCACCATTCTTATCATTTCTATGGGATTTCTGATCCTGTTTTTTATAGCAGGCTGTAAGTGGGCTGGCTATACTTCTCTTATCGTGGGAGTTACAGGGATTTTATCAGATTTTTTAAGTAAGAAAATTGAGTGGGCATGGATGAAGCTCGCAAAACTTCTCAGCTTTATTGTGCCAAATATCCTGTTAACAGTAGTGTTTTTGTTTATTCTGTTTCCAATTTCCCTATTATCGAAAATCTTTAGTAAAGACCCTCTGATGCTCGCCGGAAAGTATAAATCTTATTTCATTGATGTTAATCGTGAAATGTCCAAAAAGAATTTTGAGGAGATTTGGTGATTGATTAACACACTTCGACAGGCTCAGCGTCTAGACTTCGGCAGGCTCAGCGTCTGGGCTACTAAACATCCGAGGTTTAAACCCCTCATGTTTAATGTGGCGAAAACCTAAAAATCAGCTTCTCTTCACTACTTTTTTTTAAAAACCGCCAACAATCTTTGACCGCATAACCCTTTTTAATGTTTTACTTCCCCCTCAAAAACCTCTCAAACTCAGGAATTACCTGATTTTGCGGGTCAATTACTTTTAACTGAAACAAACATTCTTTAGCCTGTGAGTATCTGTTTCCGGCAAGATTATAACGGAACATCTGAATAAGATATGCAGGTTCATATTTAAACCATGGAAAGGTTTTCCCCAAATAGAAAAAAGCATTTTCAAACTGTAGTTTTTGGATGTAGATGTCAGTTAAAATGCGACAAACCAGAGGAGAATCAGTTATCTCCATACATTCCAAAAGTACTTTCAGAGCTTCGTCGGTTTTCTTTTGTTCAAGCAGGATTATTGCCTGTTTCACCCGATCTGAAATTATACAGGGAATATAAAAACTGAAATTATAGCTTCGGGCAGGAATATCAACAATACTATTTGGTTCCAGCTTCAGAATCGATCGGTACACCTGATTAGCTTCAGCTTTTTTCCCCTGAAAAGCATAAGCGATATATAACTTTTTCAGAGTCTTAAGCTGGTAATCTTTATCAGCAGTGGTAAGGGCTTCAGTAAAATACCTGGCTGCCTGTTCATTATTATTTTGAATTAAACAGATTTCTCCTGCTCTGAAGTTCGCAAAATAAGAATTCTGATATTTAAGTGAGTTATTAAAACACTGTAAAGCAAGAGGAAGATCCCCTGCAGAAATGAAAAATCCTCCGGCTTCCCTCAATAATTCAGGATTATAAGGAGCCAATTGAATAATTGCTTTGTACTCCCGGTATGCTTCATTTTGCTTGGATTGACTGATGTGTTTTTTCGCCAGTATGAGGTGAGCATCCAATCCCGCTAAATCCTTACTCACCATAACTTTAAACGCAAGTGAATCGATAAAGTCTTTAGGCTTGTAAATGACACGGTAGTCAGCATAGGCTTCTGTTTCCTTTTTGTATGGCCAATGATATTTAAGGTTTTCAATTCTATGGTAGCCAAGCAGACTATCCAAAGCCGTATAACCATAAGAATTTCTGAACAATGCCTTTGATGGATTAGAAAATAAAGCGGTCTCCTTATTAATAAGCTGAGATTCAACAATGCTGTTGAAGAATCCATCAGCCAGCAGGAAATAGCCTGAAATGTTGGGATGCACATGTTCGGTAAGCAAATTATTTCCAATTATTGTATTTGGAGAATTTTCCTCAAATTCCCTGAGGATTGGAACCAGAATAGCATGATTTTCTTTAGCCATCGTTTCAATGGCAAGATTAATATCGGAAGATGCGCGAAACCTCACACAATCGAAATCCTTCGCCTTTACATACAATTCTTTTGCGCTTTTAAAATCACCTTGGTTAAAAGCAGATTCAGCTTGACTAAAATATTCATCCGCACTACCTTCACTTTTTGAACTAATCGTTCCGAAAGGCTTGATATCCTGAATATTACTAACCAATGTACCTATAAAAACAGGCACATTCTTTTTAGCTGCTTTTTCAAGAATATGAGTCATATTTGCCTTATACTGATTTAATCCTAAGGTAAACTCAGCACTTCCATAAGCTATTTCAGCATTTTTCACAACCCTGCTCATGAGTGTACTCGGATTTTTACCTATTTCAGAGGGTTTGAGCTTTCCTGTAAGTGCGGTAATTGAATTGCGAATTAACTGGTAAATTCTAAAATCCATGAGTTTCAGATGAAGCAAAACAATACTTCTGCTTTCGCCAATTCCTTCATTGGAGCCAACACCAAATGCGCCATAATATTCATTATGACCTGCGTAAATCAGAATGGCATCAGGTTTTTCGTTTAGGATATCATCAGTAAAATCGAGAAGTGTATAACTGTTAACGGCTGTGATTGCCGTGTTAAATACTTCAATTTGCTTATCGGGGTATGCCATTTGCAAACGGCTCTGTAGAATTCTGGGAAACATGAGATTAGGCTCGTATGGAAAGCCCACAACAGAAGAACTACCCATGACAAAGATCCTGAAACTATTTTTCTTTTTTTCTTTGAGTAGAATGTCGTTTGTTGGTGAGTTGTATTCAAGATGCTGGAAATATTTAGCTCCGATTTTCGGATTTTCAATTTTATACTCTTTGAAATCAGGATCCGGATGATCAATAAAGAGGCTGAAATCCTTACCGTAATCTGCAATACGAAGTCCGGCTTCAGTTAAACCTATGATCATTATTGGAAAAAGTAATAATACAAAGGAGAACAGGATTTTCCTAAATGGTGTAAGTCTTATTTTGGATGTGGAGTCTAGTGTACTCATTTCTTAAATTTTTTCTAAAAATAATGCTTTTATGGAGAGATGGGGTTAAAAAGATGAATTTATGGGTGAGAAAGGTGGATGATCGTTTTAGAAAGAGGGCTTTTCTGTTCATTTTGCCCCACCCCAAATCTCCTGACATTTGGTTTTACATATTGAAAGCATGACTGTGTACTTTCTGTTCATTTTGCCCCACCCCAAACCTCCAGACATTTGGTTTTACATATTGAAAGCATGACTGCGTACTTTCTGTTCATTTTGCCCCACCCCAAACCTCCTGACATTTGGTTTTACATATTGAAAGCATGACTGCGTACTTTCTGTTCATTTTGCCCCACCCCAAACCCCTCCCCCAAGATGGAGGGGCTTGTCTGCCGTTAAGATTAAGATGTTCCGAACATCAGTTAAGTAATAGCCGTGGGGGTATCACCGTCGAAGTTTTTAGATTAAATAGGATTTTATGGTATTAACTGCATTTTGTGTTTCATAAATTACAGCATAAATTGCTGAAACGAATAACTTTTAACCCTAGGTTCTCGAGACAGAAGAATTAACTCTTTCTTCGCCCCGAAATACTGTTAAACGGATATATGCCATAAATAAAAATAATAATTTACTTTATTAAAAACAATAAAAAATTGTAATTTACGGCTGAAAAGCCCCTCCATCCTTGGGGGAGGGGTTTGGGGAGGGGCAATAGAAAAGGTAACGGGGTAACGGTTTAGTTAGTCCAAATCACAGCACATTTTGTTAAAATTAACACAATGTTATTAAATCATTAAACTTTTTCAGGATTTCCTTTGTTTATAAGAAAATATATTCTGTATATTTACACACACAACAATTAATTTTTTTACTAACTCAAAACAATAATTATGAAAAGACAGATTTTTACTCTTTTATTGTGCGCGTTGTTTGGAACAGCCATTATGGCACAGGCTCCTTCGCACATTGTTAAGAAAACTACAGTCCTGCCAGTTCTTGATGGCGAGATTGATGCAGTTTGGGATGATGCAGTTGCACAGGACATTGCAGTTCCATTTCAGGCTGAAGTTCCAACATTAGGTGGACCAGGCGAAACCTACTTTAAAGCTTTATGGACAGATGCAGGTATTTATTTCCTTTTCAATGTTACTGATGATGAATTTTTTCCTAATTATAAAAATACACCTGTTGGAAACAGCTACGAATTTGACAAACTGGAACTTTATTTCGACGTAAATGCTGAGAAAAAAGATGGTATTGGTGCAGGTGGAAACGCGGGTCACTACCAGATTGCTCCGGATTTTACTGAAATAACAATTGATGGTACAGAACATTTATCAGGTGCAGGTGATGCAGAAGTCCATTATGCATTCCTCGTTACAGAACCTAATTATGTTGCTGAGTATTTTGTTCCTATGACAAAATTCATTGATAAAGATGGTTACCAGATTTCTCAGAACGCTGAAATAGGTTTCGACATTACTGTTGTCGACAGAGAAACAGGCGATGCTGCCCGTAAACGTATGGATTGGGCAAATGCAGGTGCTTTGAATGAAAACTGGAACAACATGGACGATGCTGGTATCCTCACTCTCGAAGGTGCTTCTGAAAATATCCTTGCTGAATCTCTAACAATTTCTTCAGCTGGTGCTGCTACAACTATCGAAACTGAAGCTGGTACTTTACAGATGACTGCTAACATTCTTCCTGTTTCTGCAACTGTTAAAACTGCAAAATGGACGATTGTAAACGGAACAGGTCGCGCTAAAGTAAGTGCGGACGGTCTTGTAACTGCTATTATGGATGGTACAGTAACTGTTAAAGGTGAAACAAAAGACGGTACTTTCTTATCAGAAATTTTAGAACTTACTATCAGCAATCAGTTCATTTCTATGAGCGATGTTGAAGTGATTAAGAATGGTAAATTTGATAAGGTTAACGCTGATGGTACTGCTACCTCTTGGGGTGGATGGGGTGGAACCGCACTCTCACCTTTGCCTCAGATTGTTGATGGTGTTGCAAATTGCACTCCTGTTGCTCATGCTGAAGTATGGCAGTACCAATTCAACCAGGAAGGTTTAGAAGCTCTGCCAAATCTACCTTATGCAGTTAGTATGGTGATGTGGTCAGATGCTGACAGATCAGTTAAATTGGACTTTGAATATGTTGGTTCCTACGAACGTTACGGATCATCAACTCATGCTGCATCGTTAGGCGGTGCATCAGAATGGGATTTTAATATTACTACAGTTCCTACCAGATATACCTTTGATGTTACCTTCGACAAAATGCTTCCTGGTAAGGTTCAGAAAATTCAGTATATGCTCTCACAAACTGGAGATATTGTTTACATAGACAGTGTTTCTCTTATTAGCGGTGATGATTTAGCTTTAGTTGGTATTGAAGTGGCTTCATTAACTGTTACAAGTCCTGCTGATGTTATTACAGTAGACAAAGGAACTCTTCAAATGGGTGCTGACCTTCTTCCTGCTGACGCTGGTTTCAAAGAAGTTGTCTGGACTGTTACTAATGGTACAGGAATGGCTACTATCGATGCTGCTACAGGAATTCTTTCAGCTTTCTCTAACGGTACAGTTACTGTTACTGGAACTGCAAAAGACGGTTCAGGCGTTTCCAATACAAAAGTTATCACTTTAAGCAATCAGGTTGTTGAGATTCTGAATGTTAACGTAACTGGTGCTGGTTTTGTTGCTGGTGACAGAGTTTTCGTAACTGGTGATTTCGCTGGGTGGAGTGAGCCTGGAGAAGGTACTTCAGTTGAAATGTTCGATACTGATGGAGACGGAATTTTCACCGCATACCTTAGTTTAGTACATCAGGAATGGAAATTCAAATTCTTCAAAAACGTTACTTGGGCAAATGGTGAGCCAGTTCCTGCTGACAGAGCTTATACTTTCGTAGGTGGCGAAAACTTAACTTTCCTTTGGGGTATTCCAGGAGTTGTTTCAGTTCCTAAAAATGACCTTGCAAGTAAAGTTTCCATGTATCCAAACCCAGTTAATGATGAATTATTCATCTCAACTTCTGCTAACTTGAAACAAGTTGTTATTAGTTCAATTTTAGGTCAGGTTGTTAACCGTACCGATTTAACTTCAAGAACATCTGCTACTATCAGCACTGCTTCTTTAAGTAAAGGTATTTACATTGTTACTTTCTATGGTAATGATGGCAGCCAGACTTCACAGAAACTGATGAAGAAATAATCAGAATAAAATCTTTTAAAAAAAGCTCCCCAAAAGGGAGCTTTTTTTTTGTGCCATTATTTGCCATGACGGGAGCCGCCCTGTAGAGTGCGGGTAAATTCTTATTTTGATGTGCTATCAAACTAATAATAATGTTTAAATTTGATGACTTGATGAGTGTATAATTTGAAAAAATGTTCACGTTACCTAAATTCCCCAACCCTACATCAATCCGAAATTGGAATCTATATTTGTTTTTTGCCGTGTTCTTTTTTTATATAATTTGGTATGTCTACGATCCTCGGATACTATATTTAAATCTTCAACCATTTTTCGCATTCGACACTTCTTTTTATGAATACAATTTTCAGTTTAAGCAAGGTTATTTAAGTCTAATTTCGCAGTTTATACTACAGTTTCTGTATTTTCCTGTTATAGGAAGTTTAATCCTTGTGTCTCTTCTTCTCATACTTGCTTTCATATACAGAAGAATATTCCAAAAGTCAATTTCTGTAGGATTTATTGGGATTGAGTTCTTTGCTCCACTATTAATTCTCTGGCCTCTAAAAACGTATACAAATGGACTTGAGTTATTTGTATCATTGTTTCTAGCTGGAATTATGTTTCTGTCTTCGAATTATTTAAAGCGAAACTTTTATCTTGAGTCATTTTGGCAACTGTTTTCAACATTTTTAATGCTTAGATTATTTGGAGTTGCGCCAGCCATTGTTTTGACAATTCTATATATTCCAAAGGATTTGGTCAGTTTAAAGCATCTGCCAACAGTAGCTGTGTACCTCGGAAATTTGCTTTTTTTCTTTATTCTCTCCTATTTCCTTTATGGTTTGAGGCTATTTGAAATTCAGCTTGGCCAATTAAGTTTTACTGATCTTACCCTTTCATTCCCGGGATTTTGGATAATTTGTATATATGTATTTGTTGGCTTGCTGCCAGGGCTTTTTAACACTAGTCCCTTTAAAAAAAGTGTACTTATAAAAAAAGTGAATTTTCAATTTGCCCAGGTTTTTCCTCTGCTTATCATACTATTATGCGTTTCTTGTTTCAATACTTTATTTATAACTACAGAAAAATACAAATCTCAGATAGATTTGTTTATTTCGGATAGGGAATGGCTCAGTGCCTTGCAAATGAAGGACAAAATAGCCCCTGAGGATCGGATAGCAAGGTTTCAACTTAACAGGGCTTTATACGCTTCAGAACAGTTGAATGAGAATTTATTTACTGTGCCTCAGGAATGGGGCGAATATGGCCTTTTGCTTTCCAAGGAGTTTTCGATGGCCACTATGCCCTACTCAAGTGATTTCTATTACGATTTAGGCTTTATAAAGGCGTCTAAATACTGTATGCTTGAGTATCAGACAGCGTTTCCATATGCTCCGCGGTCATTAGAAAGACTTGCCAATACAAGTCTTATATTAGGTGAATTTCAAACCAGTTCTAAGTATTATACAATTCTAAGTAAATCAATGATTTACGCCAGACATTACAAACCATTGCTTGAAAAAATCAGGAAACAGCCATATTTTTTAATGACAGAAAGCACTTCGGCTCAGGTATCAATAATCAAAGAAGACCAAATCATAAATTTTAAAGAGCCTGATGTTGATTTACTTAATATTTTAAAAGTAAACAGAAATAACAAAATGGTATTTGAATATCTCATGACTTATTATATTTTAAGAAACGACCTGGAATCATTTAATAAATTTATGCCACTTGCTATGAAATCAGGTTATTATTCAAAAATGCCAAAAACTTGGGAGGAGGCGCTGATTCTATATCGCGCTGAGGCAGGTTTACGTTTGGATTCGGGAGCTATTAAGCTAAATGCTTCAAATGTAAAACGGTATATTCAGTTTAGAGCAATTTTCGATTCAAATAGTTCAAATGCATTGCAACTTAAAGAAGCGCTAAAACCCGGATTTAAAGATACTTTTTGGTATTACCGTTTTTTTATAAATCCTAATGTAAGCGGGAAAATAATAACTAAGAAACTTTAGTAAAATGATAACTAGATTATACCTGGTTGCTTTTGTCTTTGCTATATTATTAAGCGCTTGCGGGTCGGGAAATCACAAAACCGGACATTCAGAAGGGCGCTTACCGGTGATTTTTCCTGATTACACTTCTCTGATAATACCTGTAAATATTGCTCCTTTGAATTTTATTATCAAGGAAGAAGCGCAAAAGTATAGTGTGCATTTTTCAGGTCCAAAAAGTAAGGGATTTGTTATAAATTCTGATAATGATAAAATCACCATCCCTATAATAAAATGGAAAAAACTTTTGAATGCTACTATTTAGGATTCGATAAAAATTGTGATCTCGGTGAAAATCAAAAATGTATGGCACAGTTTCAATCCCATTTATAATTATATTTCACCTGATTCGCTTGATTCTTACATTGTCTATCGGAAGATTAATCCCGCTTTAGTACTCTGGAATGATATGGCTATTGTACAAAGAAATACTGAAACTTTCGATGAATCTTCAATTCTGGAAAATCGAAATACCGGCGGTAATTGCATGCATTGCCACACTTTTCAAAACCGTAATCCTGAAAATTTCATGCTTCACCTCCGCGCTCCTGGAGGCACTTTTATAAAATCGAACGGAATAACGCGCTGGTTAGAAACAAAAACTCCCTATACAATAGCCTCTTTCGCCTACCCTGCCTGGCATCCAACAAAGAATCTCATAGCTTTTTCTACCAATAAAATTCAACAGGCTATGTATGCTTCCGGTGAACATTTGAACGTTGTTTTTGATGATGTATCGGATATTGTAGTATATGACATTGAAAAAAATCTAGTTTTTACAAGTCCGAAAATCGCAAGTAAAAATCTCGAGAATCTTCCTGAATGGTCTCCGGATGGAAAATATCTGTATTATATCAATTGTCCAATTGAGAGAAAACTGGAAATGGGAAAACTGGTAAAGTACGATTTTATGCGAATAGCATTCAATGCAGAAACCAGGGAATGGGGAAATCTGGACACTTTGCTCACATCAGCAACTACGGGATTAAGCATTTCATTTCCTAAGGCCTCCCCTGATGGTAAATTTATAATATTTTGCATGGCGGATTTCGGATATTTTACAATTACCAATCCAACAACCGATTTGTATATTATGGACCTTAGTAACAAAAAATACCGTAAGTTGGGTATTAACAGTAGTAAAACTGAAAGCTTCCATGATTGGTCGCTAAATAGCCGATGGATTGTTCTTGCAAGTAAAAGAGAAGATGGAATCATCACTCTCCCCTATTTCTGTCATATTGATGAAAAAGGCTTGGAATCAAAAGCATTCGTTCTTCCGGCAGAAGATCCTGAATCCTTAAAAACGAGCCTATTCAATTATAACAGGCCTGTGTTTGTTTCAGGAAAAGTAACTATGTCACAAGAAGAAATTCTCTCTGAAATAGCTAAGAAACCTGAGAAAGTTATTTTCGATTCTATTAATGTTGCTATTGATTCTCTAGAAGGACTAATATCAAATTCTGGTAAAGTTGAAACTTCAATTTATTTAAAGAAGTGATAAGTTGCATGGGTTGAAGGAGTATTAGATTTTTACCAATATTCAGTTCCTAAAGGAATTTCGATTTATTTCGTAACTGTTTAGTTATCTATATTTTGCCTGTCTATTTTTTAGGGACAAGCTCTATTGGATGATCCCGTCAGAGAGAGAAAATCAGCAGAAAAATATTGCAAGCCACTGTCTGGAAAGTCCCTCAGAACTGTCCCGTCAGGGACAATATATTGGTAGAATATAAGGTGCAAAATTGAACAAAGTCCCGTTAGGGAGGCAATAGAGTAAATGGATACCGTGCAATATCATTGTATTTAGGGCAATAATGAATTAAGAACAATCAAAATTAAATTGCACTTCAACAAGCTCAGTGTCATGACTTCGAAAAGGTCAGTACTCACAGTGTTTAGACCAATAAACCTCCGGGGTTTAAACCCCGTAAGAAAGAAACCTTATTCATACTTATTAATGTGCTATATTTCAAAATCTCTGCCTTTTTATTTGACTTTTTTGTGACCTTTTCCGAAAAATCTCTCCGGGGTTTAAACCCCTCCAGTTTAATGACGTGAAAAACTAAAAATCAGCTTTTCCTCATAACTAATTTTTAAAAATCATTAACTATTTTTGACCACACAAGCTAAAAAACAAAAAATCCTTTTTGCATGAAGCAAAAAGGATTTTTTAATTCTTTATAAGTATCAATGTCGTTTACTTAAGGGTGTCCGAAATCTTCAAAAATCAGCCCAACCCCAAGTTGGAGGGGCTATCCAAGATTTGCAAATGCTTTTTCTAGAACAGAAGTTAATACTCTTCCCTTTTCTAATTTTATCTTCATATTTAAGTCAGTATACTAAATTATTTGATAGGCAGATTCCAGTTAGCAGGATTCATGAGAAACGCATGAATTGCATCATATTTAGTATCACCGGGGGCTCCAAATTTCGCCGCAACTTTATCTGCAAGAAACTCAGGTTTTCCTCTACGATCAGCAATTCTAACAAGGTCAAACCAACGTTTACCTTCGAATGCCAATTCCATAGTTCTTTCGTCAATAATATAGTCTTCAACAAGTTCTGTAAGATCACCTGCGTATCCAACTGGAATCAATTTAGGCTTCAGGTATGCGCGACCTCTGATACCTTGGTTATTGTTCCATCTTGCCCAGACAGCCGGGCGAGGGCTAAGCGAGTTAAATCCGGCATTTAAAAGAAGTAATGCTGATGCAGGGTCACCCGATCTGTTTAAAGCTTCAGCAAGGAGTAAATGAATATCTGCTGCTCTTGAAATAATAATATCTGTGCTGTATGGCTCACCCTGATCAATGCCATATTTAAGAATAAATGGCTCACCAGTAACCGAAGTGTCTGATTTTCCATAAGTTACTCCTAATCCTCTGTATACATCACCAGTACCTTGTCCATTATCCTTTAATTGAACCTGAGCTTTAAAATTATCAGCAAGTATTTGTGTTGGTTTAACCATATACTGGTCATTATACAACATCCATTGTGGCAGAGGATTTACCTGTCCTTCAGTTGACGCAAATGGAATCACAGAAATATTTTCAGTTAGGATACCTTTAGAACCTACGAAAATATTTTTCCAGGATTTATCAATGAAGGATTTATCAACTTTAAGCATTGATGCTAAGTTTCCATAGCTCTCACATGACATCTTCAAGTAGGTAACAGCATTTACATAATCGTTCTTTTCAAGATATAATTCTCCTAATAATGCTTTGGTGTTAGGATATCCGCTAACGCGTATTTCAATATATTCCTTTCCTACATTACTATCATGGATATAAGGTGTAATCTGATTAATAAGAGTATCAATCATCACATCCTTTGATAGAAAGGTCTGGTCACCCTTTGGCAGTGAAGTCATGTTACCCTCAATATATGCAGCCTCACCGTATATGCGAACGATAGTAAAATAAGCCCAACTTCTTAGGCCAATTACTGCACCTTTCACATAATGCAGAATATAATCATCAACGTTTCGGTCTTTTTCCGCAACTCTGTCAATATTTGCAAGAATTTCGTTGCAGTTAATAACCACCTTATAAAGGTCGGATCCATCGATAAAAGGATTGTCTACAGTAAATGACTGGTCGTTTATGGCTCTGAAATATGCATCGGCATATTGCGTAACGTCCATTTGATCGGAGCGTAAACCGTCCAACATAATAAGCTTTGGCATAAAATCCTGAAGAGGAAGCATTGCTCCTCCTAAAGATCTTAAAAGATCTCCTGATGTTTGAAAACCTTGTTCAGGAGTAATCCGATCTCCAGCAAGTTGCTCGTAAAAATTATCGCTGCAACTGTTAGCTGCAAACATAACTGCAGCCAGAATAACCAGGAAGTATGGTGTGATTCGTGATCTCTTTTCCATTTTATTATTTTTTACCTGTTATAAGTCTAATTTTATTCCCAAAATAAACGATTTGGTTTGTGGAATCTTCCCATAATCAACTCCCATGTAATAAGGATTATTCATATACATGAAATCCGGGTCATAACCTGTGTACTTGGTTAAAGTAAGCAGGTTGGTACCTGTAACATAAATTGTAATTCCTTTATAAATTCCAGCAAGGCGGGGAAGAGTATAATTTACTGTTAATTGTTTAAGTCTGAAATAAGATCCATCCTCAATCCAACGATCAGAGAATACTGAATTTCCAGCAGGGTCGCCAAATGCGGCCTTAGGCAAAGCACCGTCAGTATTGGAACTTGTCCATCTGTCTAACACAGTTGTGCTCTGATTACTGTAGGAATCCATAGCTTCTGCTTTGTATCTGACATAATTAAATATCTCATTACCAACTGAATATGTAAATAAGGCGGAAAGTTCAAATCTCTTATAGCTAAGACCGGTGCTCAAACTACCAAAAAAGTCGGGATATGGATCACCAATAATAGTTTTATCAGCCTCGTTGATAATATTATCACCACCCACCAAGTCGACAAAACGAACATCACCGGCTTTTAATTCAACGCCTTTCGGTCCAATCATTCCGGCAGCCTCAGCATCACTGGCGAAAACTCCATTAGTTTTATATCCATAAAATGCGTTAACAGGATTACCTTTTGAAGTAATTAACTGAGCGCCTTCAATGTTAGTTATCACATTTTTGGTATTTGCATCAATGAAGATAATATCTTCAATCTGGCTCTTTTCCTTACTAAATGAACCACCTAAAGTCCAGCTGATCTGACCAATTTGCAAACGTGTATCAGCTGATGCCTCAATTCCTGTAGTACTAAGTTTTCCACCGTTATCGAAATAGTTCCTGAATCCGAATGTTGAAAGTAGTGTTTGCTGAACGATAAGATTATTAACACTGGATTTGAACATATCGAGATGAACATTGACAGTTTGTTTCAATATTGATAAATCCAATCCTCCATTGATTGTATTTTTCTTTTCAAGTGAAAGGTCGTTATTCGGAATCACTTCACGAGAAAGATATCCAAGGTTATCGATCCTGCGTGACACATAATAAAGTTTTGAATAGTCATAAACGCTGCTGAACATATTTCCAGTAATAGAATAAGAAGCTCTAAACTTTAAATCTTCGAGCCATGAAGCTTGGTTAAGGAAACTTTCAGAAGATGCACGCCATGCAGCTCCGATTGATGGATAATAGTTAAAACGATTATCAGAGTTTACAGCAGAATTTCCGTCATAAGAAACATTTGCATCAATAAAATATTTGTTTCTGAAATTATATTTAGCAGATCCAAAATACGAGGTCCATATTAATTCACGGTTATCGCCGGTTGTACTGCGAAGGAAGTTGTATTTGGAGCCTTGTCCAAGACGTTTAAAATCGTCTGAAGGGGTATTGAGGTCAATTCCTTTATCATATTTATAGGAGTTTTTCATATATCTGAATCCTCCATTCAATACAATAGAATGTCCTGATGCAGTATTAGTAGTATACGTAATGCTGGAATGATTTTGGGAAGAGCGGAATTCATTAACGAAGTCGCCGGGACTATTGCTAGCCGAATCCACCTGAACCATACCGATATCCGGTAAAAAGATATTTTCTCTGGCATTATTAAAATCAAGTCCTACTAATGTTGCAACAGTAAAATGCTCATTAAATTTATACTGTGCGTTTACTGAAGCTAAGAAATTATAATTACGGTTTGTGCCAATCGCATTATTAACAATAGCAACAGGGTTACTAACATTGTAAATCCCTGTATTGTCAACATAAGAAAGAACATCACCTGTAAGGGCATCTCTGGTATATGGAGCCATAGTTGGAGGCATTAATACGGCAGAGAGAATTGGGTTTTTCCATGCACTATACCCTTGATTTGGCAAGTAACTATCTGCCAAAGAAAGTTTTGCATTTGGAGTTATTGAGAATTTATCAGTAATACTAATTTTCCCGTTAATACGCAGGTTAAATCTTGTGTATTTTGAATTATCGTACAATCCTTTTTGCGACAGGAAACCTGTTGAAATGTTATAGGTTGCGATATCATCTCCCCCTTTAAGGAAAAAATGGTATTTCTGCAATGCCGCTGGTTTGTATATTTCATCCTGCCAATCGGTATTATTATTGTATTTATAATACTGAGCAGAGTTTTGATCTCCATTAAACCATGGATACAAAACATCGAAAGAACCAGGGCTTGGTGTGCGTGAGTTAAACTGATCAATAAAATAATTTTTAAAATCTGTTGGGTCAAGTAAATCCAACTTTTTGGGAACCATACTAACTCCACCATAAGTTGAAAACTTGATTACAGTACTAGTCTCACCCTTTTGTTCTGTATTTACATTAATGACACCATTTGAGCCAGCCGCACCCAGGTAAGATAGACCATCTTTCAAAACAGAAATATCAGAAATATCATCGATATCAACAATTTCCATTGGGTTAAGATTAAACCCTTCCATCAAACTGTTACTTGCATAGGCAAAATCATGTATCATCCCATCTATGAATAAAACAGGTTCTGCGCGTCCATACAGTGAAGAAATTCCTCGGATATTCATAAATGTTCTACTTCCGGGCATTCCAGACTGTTGAATGGACAACATTCCAGGAACACGACCCTGAAGAACCTGGTCGAATGACGTTGCTTTTGAAAAGCTAAAGTCAGCAGCAGAGAGAGTTGTGACTGGAAAAACTGCATCCCTAACAACATCTGATCCAAGTGGGTTATTATATGAATTATCCATTGACCAGTAAATATCTGAAACAAGAGAAACAGTGATATTTTCTCTGCCATTCAGGAAGATATTTCTTTTGTTATACCCGGGAAGGTTAACAATAATTTCTGCTTCCAGATCGGGAACGCTAAGTGTGAAAGCACCAAGCGAATCGGTTTCAGTGGAAACACCTGTAGAGTTAACTGAAATAGAAACCTGTTTTAATGGATGTCCGGTACCGGACTCGGTTATCACCCCCTTTACACTAGGTTCAGTTGTCTGACCATAGCCTGGTAATGCTATACTGCAAACAATAAAAAAGATAAGGAGATTTAAAAGGGTCGAATATGAGAATCGTTTTGTCATTTCAAAGCTGTGTTAAATTATTTGACAGGTATTGAATTACTTAATTGGTGTAAAGATTACTGTATCCCAGAATAGCAAACCTGAGCTCATAGCAACCACTTTAATTTTATGTTCTTCGGTATTAGGCCAGTTAAACTCTCCCCAGCTTGTTGCTTCGGCAGGATCAGCTTTTTTTATCTGAGCAGTTTGAACACCGTCAACATAAACAGCATAATCAATCTGGCCTGACCAAAGGTTACTTGTTAATTTATACTTGCCCTTCATGATTTTAGGTGTAGTAATTTCACACCACCACCATCCACTCATGCTAAGGCAGTCGTCGTTAAGAACTTTACCAGTATCATGATCTTTAAAATAATACAATAAATAGTCACCTTCCCATTTTATTTTAGCAAATGTATTCTGTCCATCATGCCACCTCATGTAATATTTGCCATAAAAGTCACCCTGTTTCATATCGAAATAATCTGTTGTTTCGATTGTAATAGGAGTTGGTTCTGGTTCTGTAACTTCCAACAGGCTGTTAATTGTATGTATGGTTCCGTTTTTTGCAGGAATATTGGATTGTTCCTTATAGAACCCCGTGTATTCTTTTGTAAGCTTATCAAAATTTAACCTGTATTCATTGTCAATCAATACAGAAATGTTATTATCACTGGATAAAATCGGATACAACCTTGTAGTTAAATTGTTAAGAAAATGAGTTCCAAGTAAGCAATGGTATTCCATGTAGCGGTAGAAACCATTTACAAGATACTCGACGCTATCAGGTCTGTCTGTATACCTGGCTATAAGATCATCGATATTTGTAATTCCGTATCTGTTATAAAGGGTGTCTGGAACTGCAAGAACAGTGAATCTGTTACGTGCGAGTTTACCAGTACTTCCGTAGGGGAAAGAAATAGTTTGAAGCGTATCTTTAAGACCAGTTTTTTCAAGACCTTGTTTAAACAAAGAGTATGAAGGGTTTGAAGCAATGTAATCATATACACTAACTGTTACTGGGTCGATTACATGGTCAATAAGATGAATGGTTCCATTTGATGCAGGAACATCCCTGTCGATAATTTTACTTTGCTTATTAATAATGATATCTGAACTAAGGAATTCAGTAACCAGATAATCTCCTAGAGCATTTGTATCTTTAATAGCTCCAAGACCAATATCACCTGATTGAATATCACTACCAATCAAATGATTATACACAAGTTTTTTTGCAAAGTCGGGATCTGGAATTTCGGTATAAGAAGAAACTCCCATTTTCGCATAATATTCCTGCATAACAGAATTGGAAGGCAGGAAGAGTGTAAATGGTCCCCTTACGCTAAGAAGCCCGTCAAGTCCCGCTGCTTCAACAAGTTTACCGAATTCAGAATATTCTTCCTGAGTATTAATGAATTCGGAAATTACGAGCTCATCAGATTTTTTATCCCAAATAACGGGATTATCATTACAACCGAACAGAAACAGTGTAAACAGCACAAGTGTGCTACTAACTCTGATCATTCCTCTATCGAATTTTTTTATCATAATCATTAAAATTTACGTGTATTAAGGAACCCTTTATCTCATTCATTTTTAAATATTTAACGTTTGTTGGCAGGGTTCAAAAAAACTTCAATTAGTTACTATCTGTCATAATACGGATTTTGAATCAGGTACTGATTATAATCTATATCATGCTGAGGGATAGGTAAATAATAAGCATTAGTATCGTTTACTTTGGTTGCAAGAATTTCTCTTTGCTGAACCGTTGCGGCACCGGAAAGGATCATAGCTACAAGCAAATCTTTATTGGCGAACTTATTTCTCTTGGCTGCACGCAGCAGATCAAACCAACGTTTTCCTTCCATGAAAAACTCTCTTCCGCGCTCATCGAGAATAACCTTTCGGAGGATAACTTTATCTCCTACGTCAACATGAGTAAGTCCAGCTCTTTCCATTGTTTGTCTCACGAGTGAATTTGCTTCTGTAAACTGGTTAAGTTCGCAGGCTGCTTCAGCTTTCATTAATATAATATCAGCATAGCGGTACAAAATCCAACTAGCGTCACGTTGGTTGTCGGCTCTGGTTGCTGAACTTAAGTTATCTAATCCTTTATATTTCCAAATTGGTCCTCTTGGAACGACTAAACGCAGATCTTCAATAGCGAAAAGGGATGCCTTATTTTTAGTAGGTGAAATCTGAATATTTCCGTTAGGAAGCTTGATCATATCGTTATAGATAGGATTTTCCTGATCAGGCAAGTTATCATTGAACTGTATTTCACAAATACTTTCAATATTTGAATTTCCGGGATAATACAAGTTAAACCAGGTTGTATAGGATTCAAGGGAATACAATCCGGAATTAGTTACAGAATCGCAATAGTCCATGCACTCTTGATATTGCTCATTCCAAAGGTAAACATCAGCAAGCAGAGACATGATAGAATACTTATTTGCTCTTCCATAAAAATAATCAGACAGTTTATCACTAGCTACAGGAACTGTTGCAAGATCTTTTGCTTTAAGAAGGTCGGTAATTATTTGACTAATAATTACATTTTCATCCGATCTTGGAAGAAAAAGATTTGTAGTATCTGAAATTGAAGGTTCAAGAACCAAGGGAACGTTTTTCCAAACGCGAAGAAGGTAAAAATACGACATGGATCGGATAAAAAGCGCCTCAGCATCAATTCCATTTTTCATTTCCTGAGTAAAGGTTTTGTCTTTAGCCAATACCTCTTTGTCGTAATACATTAAAGTATTTGCAAGGTTAATTGCCGAATAATAATTAGACCAGTTTACGGCGCCGTTTGTAGGACTAATATCGCTTTTTGCAATTTTGTCGTAGTCGCCAAAACTTGTTGTGGAGAAAGTTACCATATCAGCACGTACTTCACCAAAGATGAAAGACTGCATACTTGCATCACGAAATGTATTATAAGTTGCTGCGATTGCAGCATTTACGTCTTCTCTTTTGGTCCAGAACTTTTCCTTAATAAGATCATTTTCAGGAGCAACTGTTAACCAATCCGAACAAGCCGGAAGTACAAATAGCAGTATAAGTATCGCAAGGCTTACCTTACTTTTTATGCGAATTTTTTGCATTGATTTACTTTTTAGGAATTAAAATGTAAGATTGACACCAAACATAATCTTTCTACTTGGTGGGGTTCTGCTCTGATCTTTAGGCAGATTTTTAGGATCTGAAGGAGGTGCAACATCCGGATCCTGACCAAGATACTTAGTCCAGGTATAGAGGTTATATGCTGTACCATACACTTTCAAATCTTTAACTCTGAGCCATTTGCACACCTCTGGCTTAACGTTGTAGCTAAGGGACAGGGTTTTAAGGCGAAGGTATGAACCATCTTCAACAAAGCGGTCGGAACCTAACCAGTTATATCCTTTTTCATATAACGCTCTGGGCATCTCTGTAACATCATTGGCTCTTCTCCAACGCCAGTCGGTAGCAACGCTCTGATTATCGTAATTATACATTTTCTCAGTATCCATACGAGTCTGGTTGATAATTTTCTGTCCCACTTTGAAATAGAAGAAAGTATTAAAAGTGAAACTCTTATATTGAATTTTAGCTCCTGCACCACCCATATATTTTGGGTTAAGGTCGCCTAAGTATTTAATATCGAGTTCATTAATCTCTCCATCATTATTAACATCCTGATAAATAGCATCTCCACCTTCAAAAACATAACCACTGGAAACACCCATGATCATATTGAGGGGAACGTCTTTATTTAAGCCATAAACAGGTAAACCATTTTTATCGCGAACAATCGCATCGCCATCAGTTTTATAAACGCCGAGGTAATTATATCCGAAAAAACCTCCTAATGCTTCACCAGGTTTGATACTAATTTTGTATTGTCCGTTGTCGAGCATATTACCCGTTACAAGACTGTAGTTATCAGGTAAACTTAGAACAACGTTTTCGTTGCTGGATAAGTTCATGTTAACATTAACTGAGAAATCTTTTTTCTTGATAATGGTATAGTCTGCCATGAACTCAAATCCTCTGTTTTCCATTTCTCCTTCGTTTCGGTTAATTGAGCCAAAACCGGTTTGCGCAGGAATTCCGGAATCTTTAAGATAGAGATCCAGAGTTTTCTTTTTGTAATAATCGATTTCTATGTTCAGACGGTTGTTTAAACCAAAAAATGAAATACCGGGGTTAATCTGATCAATTGTTTCCCATTTCAAACTGGTAAGTTCAATACCTGATGGCTGAACACCCTTCATATCCATATAAGAATAACTGGAGCCTGCCTTGTAGGTATTGAAATACAAGTAATTCTCATCAGGTGCGTTACCACTCTGCCCCCAGCTGGCACGAAGTTTTAGATCATTAATAAAGGTAACATCTTTCAGGAAGCTTTCTTCTGAAATACGCCATGCTCCGGAAACTGTTGGGAAAATACCCCAGCGGCTTTCTTTGGAGAATTTCGAATTTCCTTCATATTTTGCGCCAACCATAAAAATGTATTTATCCTTAAATTTATAGGAACCAGTAAGGTATAATCCCATGGAACGGTATTTTGAAAAACCAGCATTAATATATTCCAAATGCTTATCACCAACAGGTTCATTCAGGAATGGGGATGCGGACCCGCTGGTTTGAACATTGTAAGTTCTTTGAATAGATTCTTCAGTATCGAACTGCCCCATAAAGGCAAGGTCATGGGCTTCGCCAAGTTCAGGGCGATAAATTAACTGATTAATGGTATAAATAGAACTCTTTTTAGCAAATTCATTGACAGAGCGGTTTGTAAGATCATTATCAAATGAACCCAAGGCTTTGAAAGGCAGAAATTTGGATTTTTTACTATCAAAAATGTCCAGAGTAACTGTGGAGTTGAAAATTACTTTTGGGGATATGGTATATCGTATACTAAATAATGCTCTGGCATTGTCTTTCACACGTTTTTGCTGACTCAGATTCGCAAAGGCAACCGGATTATACATGTCACGGGCACTTCCCTGCAAAGTTCCACTTGGGGTATAATATTCACCATAATGAATATTATTTGTATCCCTGTCAAAAATAGAAAGGTTCGGCATTTTTCTATACGCTACAGATCTAAGAAGTTTATAACCTCCAAACTCTGAATCCTCGACATCATAAGTATTGTTCTGATCGTAACGAGTGAACATGATGTCGGTCTTGAACTGTAATTTTGTAGAAAGGTCATAATCGAGTGAACTTCTTAGATTCAGTTTTTTAAGATCATTACCAACGGTAGTACCTCCTTCGTCGAAGAATCCCAGAGACATGTTGTATCTGGATTTCTCTCCTCCCCCACGCACTGAAAAATCGTGTTGTTGGGTAACTGCGGTTTGTGTAATTTCTTTAACCCAATTGGTATTCTGCGAGTAATTATTATACTCAATCCACTCAGGATCGAAGGCTATTTCATCATTTTTAAACTCGTTTCTATTAACATTATAATGTTCTTCAGTTATCAGACGAGCATATCCGGCACCGTCGAGCATTGGAATAGGTCTTGGCTCTTTACCGATGGTACTTTTAAATGTGTATTCAAAAATTGGTTTTGATTTGGAGCCACGCTTTGTTTTGATCATAAGTACGCCGTTGGAAGCTCTGGAACCCCAGGCAGCTGTAGATGCAGCATCTTTCAAAACCTCGATGGATTCGATATCTTCCGGTGATACGTCAATCAGGTTACCGAATTTTTCAATATCAGCACTTCCAAAATCGAAGTTATCATCAATATTGGCGTCATAAGGAATTCCATTAATAACGATAAGAGGCTGGTTACGAGCGTTCAATGAAGCAGTACCACGGATACGTATATTCAGACCTGCGCCGGGGTCACCTGATACAGATGAAATATCGACGTTACCCATACGCCCCTGAAGCATATCTTCAACTGAAGTCGACATAACCGATTTCATATCGGTAAGTTCGATACGGGCAACAGCTGTAGCCCTGTCACGAACTCTGGTATAGCCGTCATTTCCGATTTTCACACCAACAACCTGAATTTCTTCAAGTGAAAGTGATTCGGAAACCAGTTTGATATTAATTTGGGTTCTGCCTTCGATCATGAAGGCTTGCCTTTTGTATCCAATAAAGGAAACTTGTATTGGATTACTCGGGTTGGATACTTTGAATACATAGTTCCCGTTTAAATCGGTTACAGTACCAGCAATAAACCTACCATTTTTATCTACCTCAACAACATTAACTGACATCATTGACTCAAGGCTAAGTGAATCAACAACATGTCCTTTAATAATTACTGAATTTTGAGCGTATAAATTGGTAAAACCTGAGAATATACATATTAGTAATCCTGAAAGTAATATGATTTTTTTCATAACAGATCTGGTTATTTTTTTAATTACTAATATTTTAGTACGGTATTAATTTTATGAGCGACACCTTTCCTTATCAGGACGTTTGCATTCGCATGATCAACAGCAATAACTTGTCCGGAATGATCAGTAAGGCTGAGATTATTTAATGAATTTGTAACGGTAATTGGTGAATACATAACTCCGTCAGTAGGGTCGGTATAACTCCTGTTTGTAGAAAAGACCCCTGATTCAACACCATCATCAAAAATTACGCTATTTCTTACGAAATGGTAAAGAAGAAAATCTTTCAGAGCAAGATTTTTAGACTGATCTGTTTTAATTGTACCATCAGCAGCTGTATCCATAGGGGGAATCCAATCGTTTAATTCAGCCTCTGTCATAGCTGCATTAGTTGGTAGAAATGCTGTCCAGTATTTAGACTGAGGAAGGAAAGAAACAACCCGCAAAACCTCTTTAGTAAAAGCATCTGGTTTCTTTTCAATTATTTTGGTTGCAATCATCAGATCAGAGAATTTTGAAAGATCCGGATCAGTCACAATCAGTTTGCCCAGTATAAAGTTAGTTTTAACGGCATTATCAACTTTATATAAAATACCATTTCTGTCATTTGGAATTGATTCAACAATATCAACCTGATCAGCAAGTGCGACATTCTCCGCACCTGTGATAACATTGTTTGAGTAATGGACATAGTTTCCGGAACTCATTTCAAGGAAACCGTCGCCACTCAGGTCAGACAATTTGCCATTATAAATATGATCCTGAATTATTGTGATCAGGTCAGCAATTCTGGAAAAAGAAATCCAGATTCCGTCGGTACCTTTAAACTGCATCTGGGATTTATCTTTATCATATCTTATGCCATAGGCCTCCATCATCTCATTTGAAGGTGCGAAGAGTGAAACATCCTGAGCAGGATCAGAAAGGCCGGTCAAAAGATTAGTTTCCTGAAGAGCATAAAGGAATGTGGAATAATTGCTATTAAAGAAAAGAGTTCCAGGAACGCAAGTAAATACGTTTGGTTCAAGAACCCTGTTTGTTTCATAAACAACACCGTTGCTGCACATGTAAGCTGAATTTATGTCTGCTCTGCTCACACTCATTGCATCACCAAAGGTGTTAAAATATCCGTTTTCAATTTTGGAAATTAGTCCTAATGATCTGGAAAGTTGGGTTTGAAGGATATAGAATAGAGTAACTTTTGGAACACTGTCGATACTTTCGTAATAAAGAGGTATAAATTTATCGAGGTATGCCTGCATTACATCATTTTTAGGTATAAAACCAGTAAACATTTCCTGTGCAGGAACAGCAGTATTGGTAGATGGCCCGCGTTCTTCAGCAATATCAATTACATCAATGTATGACTTTTTGTATTCCTGTTCTTTTAGTTTATTAGTTCTTGGAGCAGTATAATTTGCGAATCTCTGCATAAGGTCATAAAATACTCCGTATTTATCAGGGTTAGCTTTTAGGTACTCGTCCATGTTTGGCATTGGAGGAACAACTTTATCAAGGAAGAAGATAAACCCGCTGGCAGTGCGCACTTCCTTTTCTCCTGGAACCTCAGGATCATCAATTACGCATGAGCTGTGCCAGTTAAGATTATTTCCCCATGTACTTCCGGGATACATAAAAGTATAGTCAGAACCATCCGATGCACCAAAAAAGTCCTCAAAGTAGTCGGTTGAAAATAATGGAACATTCTTTAATCCAGTATAAATCTGAACAGTTTTACCAATCTGACTTGGAGGAGAATACTTAACATATTCAGAGTAAGGTATTGAAACTGAATTCGTTTCCTTCCTCATGAAAAGTGAAGCGTATTCACCATTTGGTCCCTGTAATTCAGACCAGGCCCATTCGTAAATCAGCTGGAATCTTGATCTTGGATTTCTCAGGACATGAAGAGTGAATAACTGTACTGATTGATCCTCCGTTAATTCTTCAATAGAAGTAATTCCTCTTTCCTGCATATAAGTCGTGAAAGCAGCATCATCTGGAACGAAAAGAGTGAATAATTGTTTAGAAATGGGAATGGTGTAATTTGCCTGATCCATCAATTTGAGGAAAATGGTATAATTACCTCTCTCTTTAAGGGTTTCGATATTAGTACCCCCAAGCCATGGTGGCTTTTTGTATAAGTCTTTCTGATCTTGGCAGCCTGTTATTCCTAGGAATAATCCCACAGTAAGCAATACTATTGTGAGAAACTGAAAAGTATTCTTCATATAGTTGGTAGTTTAAAGCATCTTCCTATTAACACTTGACGATGCGGTGTTGAGGTCAAATATTTCGCTAAAGTAGTATATTGTTTGAATTATTAAAACTATTTTAAAAAAATTTAAGCAATATTTTTTTCATAGTTAAGTTAAAGGCTTTTAAAGGTGGATTTTTAAGTAATAATTTATGGCATTTATATGTGATAAACCAATTATTTCCGCGAAAGTAAATAGTAGCAAGTTGTTATAAAATAGTTTCTTAACCACGGAATTCCGGAAATGAATTTTCTTTGAAGACGCGGTCTCAGTCCAAATTTGATTTCGTAATTCGGATTTATAAAATAATAATCTACTTTTTGAACGGCGTAATTCTCTTTTTTGAGGACCCTCAGGAATTGTTCAATGGTTATGCGTGTCTGGCGTATTTCAAGAAGGTCAGTAATCAGACCCTCCGATTCCCTGAAAAGCCTAAGAATCCCCGGATATAAAGACCCTGGCAACAGATGAATATAGGGCATACGGCTCAGAAGGCGACTTTGGCACATTTGCTGATGACCGCCAAAAGGGTACTGCCACGGAGGAAAACCTAGAAAAAACAAACCATCCGGCTTTAAAAATCGTTTTGCGAATGCCATAAATTTTCCCTGATCGTGAATATGTTCCAGAACGTCCCTCATAAATACGATATCAAAGAACTCAGTAAATTCGCTGCCGGCATCATAAATATCCCTGATGATGAGTGTGAGATTGGATCGGTTTGGATGATTTGCGAAAAAAATATTAGCATTATTGATTTTACTTTCCAGGATATCAACACCAGTTACAAGGCAACCAAAATCCAAAAATGGTTTCAAATTCCCACCTTCGCCACAGCCAATTTCGAGCACCCTCATTCCAGACTTTATCACTTTGTAACTGCTAATAAAAGGCATTACATATCTTTCTGTAGTAATGGATTGCTCTTCAAAATATTTATCCCTTTTGAGGTGTCGTTCCTGCATTGTTTTAGATTTGGTTTCAAAGGTAGAAATATTTTAGTTTTTTTGGAGATTGGGTATTGTTGCAATGAGTTAGGGAGATTTCGGATTTCTCAGCTCATTGATTATCTTTAGCCCACAATTTTTGTAAATGAAAGGGATTATATTTATTATTCTGATTCAGGGATTTCTCATTTCAGCTGGCATTGCGCAAAGCTCGCAATTATCAGTTGATTTGCCTGTAGGATATATTTTTAGCACTGAAACCACTTCCAATTTGGTGGTTGAACAGGAATTCATGGGTATTCAGTACAATACTCAGATGGAAACCGGTTCAACTATACGTTTCCAGGTAAGCAGTTTTAATGGCGACTCTGCATACTTCCTCAGTGCGAGTTATGAAAAAATGAACATCAGGGTTACCAGTCTTTTGATAAATATGGAAGTAAATTCCGAATCTATTGTTTCAGGGGATTCGCTTTCGGCCCTTCTGAGCTTGTTAAAAGGGAAGGCGTTTTTTGTTAAACTCAGTAAAAAAGGAGAAATCACTGAAGTTAGCGGACTTGATGAAATGATTATAGAAACTGTTAAATCAAGCGGTTTTTCTGAGGAAGAACGATATGAATTTACCAGAAATCTTATTCAGAGTCTTGGAACGGAAGCGATTCTTGACAATTATCGCAGTAACAAAGCATTTTATCCTGAAGTAAACGTAAAAACTACTGATCAATGGGATTTCGAGATGGCGCTTTTTAAAAACGGAATTCCCATGAAACTTTCATCGCATATTCGCCTTAAGGAACTTTCAAAAAATACAGCAATCCTGGTTTCAGAGGGAAAGATTAGCTCTGACAATAGCCAAAAACAAACCGAGTCATCATTACCACCGGAACAGCTCTATTATCTCGTTGGAAGTGAAGTCTCCGAAATAAAAATTAATACCAGAACAGGTTTGATACGGGAAAGTATTGTTTCTCAAAACATTACCGGAACAATAAAGACAATTTCCGCAGAAGGGAGCCCGGATGTGGCTTTGATTCCTTTTAAAATTATCTCGAGAATTACAATGCTTACAAACCCATCCAAATAAATATCGGAATATTAATTTTCATGTTGTCTGGTTAAATATCAAGAATAAACTACCTCGTAGCAGAGGGCTGGGGTGGGGCAAAAGGAACGAGGTAACGAAGTAAAGGATACGAGGTAATGGTGGCTGAGCTTGTCGAAACCAACGGGGATTTGCCCCACCCCATCCTCCCGAGTTCGGGACAGGCTCTCCCCCAGGATGGAGGGGCTTGACTGGTGCTTAGAATAAGCTGTATGGAATTAAAGAGTTATTTTTCAAATGGTTAATGGAGCAACGAAAATTTACGTAATTACGAAAGTCCGCTCCCTCCCACTTGGGGGAGGGCTGGGGTGGGGCAAAGCGAAAAGGAAACTCTTTTTCCAAAACGAACATCAGTAAAACCAATAGCAGAGCTGACGAGGTAGTTGTATGAAAATTTTATTTCGTAACCCAGAGATCCCTCGACTTCGCTCGGGATCAGTTCGACTAAATAATTTTGCTTCTCAAAATTATAGTCTCACTGATTTAATATATAGAATTAATCCCTTCTTTAAGCTTAATGGTTTTCCCGTTATAAAGATAACTCCCGCTCAGACCTTCAGGCAGAGAAACTTCACCTGACAGACCTCCGGATTTTGTTTTCGTAAGTTTAACTTTTATAATACCTTTTTCGTGCGGCATTGATCCTTCGATCCACTCGAGATTGCCAGGATGCGGCTCAATTCTTACTGTTTTAAAACCGGCCTCAGCTGGCTCAATTCCACAGACTGTAGCAAGCAGTTCATAATTCGGACTCGAACTCCATGCATGACAATCAGAACGGGTTTGCTCAGGTTTCTCCGCAAATGTTGTAAGTCCTAACTTAAGCATATTTCTCCATGGCTCCAGCATTTCAACATATTGGTCTGCTAAACCGGCCTTTTTCATTGCTCTCAGCAAATAAAAGCGGTAATAAAAAGTAGCCTGAATAAGGGAATTATCTTTTGACACACGGTCAATTAGTGTTTTGGGATCAACTGGCAGGACAGCAGATGACATCAGAGCCATAATGTTTGCATGCTGACTGAATTCATTTTTTTCGGGGGAGTCAGCAAGCAGTTCACGTTTGGCATCCCAGCTATTCCGGATCGTTGCTGACGAAATGTTTGACGCGAGATTTTTATAATGATTTGCCTGTTCCGTTTTCCCAAAATATGCAAATAATTCAGCGGCTTCGTTTAATGCATACGCATACTGAAGACTTAAAGTGGAAGACCCGCCTGTTGCGCCTCCCTGAGGAACACCGCCGCTACCGATGGAGTTATCCCACGGCCACTGGTCCGGCCAGTCAACGAAATTCCAATATGGAGTTGGGCCAAGCATTCCCGTTTTGTTATCAATTTTTTGCTCATACCAATTAAGTACGCCTTCAATTCCAAATAATAAGGGCTTTACAAAAGCTGTATCGTTATGCAACATCCAGTAATCGTGAACCATGTTGGTCCAGTAAAGAGAAAAAGGCGGAATCACCTGCATATCGTTGCTTGGGTAGCGGCTACAGGTAAGGCCTTCGTAAAACCGAGAGCGGTCAAAAGCCTGAATTGCTTGCCTTGTAAGAAGATCATCCCCTGAAACATAAGCAGATACAAGACATTGAATGCGGGTGTCGCCAACATACTGCAACTGCTCATAATACGGACAGTCGTAATGAGTTTCGTTACTGCACAGCCTGAGAGTTCTCCAGCCAACCTCCCATATTTTATTAATTTCCGCATCATTGCATTTGAAAGTGGCAATTTCTTTAAAGGGATATGCAGTAAAAACTGACTGAATATTTTTAATTATAAGGGGATTTGCACTCGTTTTGATGTTAAGCTGAACGTATCTAAAGGTTCTGAACCAAAGTGGGCGAAAAATCTGATTTTCAGCAGATCCCACATAAAAAATATCCGATAAGCCTTTTATTGTTTTACCCTCAATTTCGTTTCGGTTTCCTTTGATACCGTTCTTATCAAACAGCGCCTCAGCATAGATAAGTTTTATTTCAGAACCTTTGCTGCCAGATACAGCAATTTCCGGATATCCTACAGTTTCTACTCCCTGATCTAAAAGGATTACTGCATTCGTGTTTGCCGGAATTGTCAAAAATTCCTTTCCTGCAAGAAATAGTTCTGAGGGTTTGCATGCCTCTGCCCTTCTCACTGAGCTAAACCTCTGAATGGTTTCTTCCATAAATGGGATATCACGGGGAATCAGATCCCAGTCGGCACCAGTACCCAAGCCTTTTGCCCTGCCATTACTCATATCAAGGGAGTTCAGCCAATGTGAGTCGTCAAAAGACAAATCCTGCCAGTTCCATGGATATAGTTCGCCTTTTACAATATCACCAGGACCTACAACAATGTAGGTATTTAGGTCGGTAGCAGAAGCCGGCAGAGCAGAATACGCCTCATTTCGGATCACTTTCCAAGTTTCGTCAGTATTTACAATTTTTTCAAATTCCGAATTTCCCTGAAGGATGAATCCTGTTTTCCTTGTAAACTGCGCAACAGGAACCTGATCACCAAAATTCCAGACAACAGCGGCCAACAGGTTTTTACCAGGCTTCAGATATTTAGAAATATCGATGGTTTCGTAATACCAATGATTCAGGTCGCCTCTGGAAGGTCCAAAGCATGCAGCAGTTCCGTTTACGAACAAGCGATACCGATTATCAGCAGAGACATGAATTATGAATTTTTCAGGGACAGTAGAAATCTCAAACTGCTTACGGAAATGATAGACTCCATAGGCTTTTGAATCTGCCGTGGGATGTGAAATCCATCCTGCTGTCCAATAGGAATTTAACAATATTGGATTTATTTCCACCTTGCTATTCTGCGCACGGATTGGCGAAATTGAGCACGAAAAGATGAAAAGGAAAACTAAAATAAGTTGAAAAACTTTAGATTTGATCATTTTGTAAATAGTCCTCATTGATAATTCTTTCAAATTCAGCCAACACAGCCATTGATTCCTCCTGTACCAGATTAGATTCTTTAGCGAGTTTTACAGCAAGAATTTTTCTTTTATTAAATCGATTATAATAATCTACCGCTTCGTTAATAGAGCGATTCCTGGTCTTTTTGACTTTAGAAATCACCATCTCAGTATCGCTAAATATTTGATCTTCAAGTTTTAATGACAGTGTTTTCATGTAATAAAATTGAACCGAAAAAGTATATACTATTTGTGATACTTGCAATTATTAAGATGTTTGTCTAATCATGACCACCAACCTTCTAATATAGAAACAGAAATCCGAAATAATGATCATTACCCCATCCACGGACGCGGTCTGACTTGCGCAAGGGCAATGGCATCATTTGCCATATTTACATCTTCAACTATTTGAAAATCGTACATCCCCAGGCATACATAATCGGCTCCATTTGTAAATGCATATTTCAAGCCATCTTCGGGTTTAATTGCACCGGCAGCCAACACTTTAAAGGCAATCCAGGGTTGGTTGAGAGTAGCCATATAACGAATGGTTTCAGCGGGATCAAAATCGAAGATATTGTCTTTCCATTCGGTACCAGACTGAGCAGACCAGTAATTATGGTTATGACAGGTTTTAACCCAGAAATCGGGAGTTATGCCATATTCGACGCATGCTTTTACAGCTTCAATTCTGTGTGCGCCGATTCCGGCGGGTTTACCGTAGCTACGAATTTCCTCCAAACCTTTTTTTATCAGTTCCATTCTTTCGGTGCGAGTTCTTCCTTTTGGATCAACATAGGATTCGTTGGTCCACCGATCGGTAATTTCGCCCTGACAATATAAAGCATCAAAATTTCCCGCAATTGACATTTTAATTCCTTTTTGAAAATCCAAATCAATTCCACAGTCGGAAATAAATTTCATTTTCCCTTTATATTCATGTATGTACTTTTGAAATATCCTGCCATGCTGAGGATTGGAGATCATTGCATTTAGACCGCATTTTTCTCCCAGAGCCAGAGTCTGCATAACTTTTTCGTCGGTATGATAGGTTTTTACAAGTTTTGATACATAGATCAGATCCCGCGCATGAGCCCAGCCGCCAACAAGATTACCTCCCATGAGAAGTCTGCTAAGCTCAAATTTTGCAGGTTGACCATCCTTGTCGGTATAATTTATATACCCTAATGGCATAGGTTTTTTAAGGTCTGCCAGTGATGCGTAGTTAAATTTCAGCAAGGTTGCACCTGAGTTAGCATCTACGCCTTCTACTTTAAGAAGTTTTTCTTCGAAACTGTCCCATTTCTTTTTTTTGTAGAGTGCGTAAGCAAAAGCTCCTACAGCAGGAATACCAATGAGGTTTTTAATTGCTTCACGGCGGCCTGAGACATTTTCTGAATTGTAAGGTGCATCTGGAACTGGCTGGTGAGCCTTTTCTTCCTTCCAGTTTGTGTAAAGGCGATCTATTCCAAAAAGATATCCGGGAGAAATGAAAATCATAACCGTTAACACTATAAATTCAATAAGATTTTTATTTACCCAAAGGTAGCTTCCCTCAACAGGAACGCCAGCAGTATAGCCGGGTATCGGAGGATAGGCGATGAAGAAAAAGAGGAGCATCAATGCACCGCCGGCACTTGCCCATCGAGCAAGAAAACCAAGCATCAGACCAAGTCCGATTAGGATCATTCCCCAAACATTAATGAAATCTACAGCAGCTATTAGCGTTGTACTGCTGGCCAGAGAATGAAAGAATGATGCGAAAATCCACCTTGAACCTGACAGGTAGGGTGCTGCGCTCCAGCCTTCAATAAACAATTTTGAAACACCTTCATATAGAAAATGCCAGCCTATGGCAATTCGGAGAAAAACAAGAAGATAGCGTGGTAAAGGGCTAATGACGGATACTGAAGTAGTTTTCATTAAATCAAATGTTTAAGTTTGCTAGCCGGCAAGTTAGTAAATTTTTATGTAGGCATGAACCATTTTCTAAAAAAAACGGCTTTTGTAAGGAAATTGCTTACAAAAGCCGTTGAATTTTGGTAGGACAAATTGAATTCTTTTGAACCAGTATTTCTGTTCAAAAAGTTATAAACTCCTGATTTTTAGAATATATAACGTACTGAAAGAGCGCCACCGTCAGCCCAGAATCCTGAATATCCTACTAAATTAAATGCAGGTTTCCAGTCGACGCCAATATTAAATGGAGCCTCCCTGAAATTGTATTCTATTCCGAGAATTGCATCGATACCAACAACGGTATATGAAGTTCCACGATCGCCCCAATATTTGTAAGTATAATCACCGTTCCAGAAGCCAACGTGACCACCGATACCGTAATACCAGTTTAATCTTTCTTCATGGAATGCAACATTGTGAATTTCGTAAAGTCCGGTTATTTCAATCCCTCTCCAACGGCTAGCAAACAGGAATTCAAAGGCTGTTTTTTGGGTGGTGAAATGTTTGATAGTAAGACCATTGGCAAATCCGCCTCTAAGTCCTATGCCCGTTCTGTAATCTTGTGAATAACTGAAAGTTACAACAGTAAACACAAGCAATAGACTCAAGATAATTTTTTTCATTTTCATAATTTTTAGGATAGTGGAATTAATCTTTTGTGAAGGTATGATTTTGCAATACCATGAGAGTTACACAATTATGCCTCAGGCTTATATGATTCACACTTTTATCTTTTCAATAAGCAAAGTTTATTTATTTTGCATTATTTCCAAACCTGCGTTTCTAAGAGCTATATCAACGAGAAGTAGTTTTTCAGGAGCTACATTATCGTGTAACATCCCCTCTCCTGGTTCGACGGATTTGTAAGGAATGCCGAGTTTTGTAAGTTCGTTTCGAACAAATGTTTTGCATCGGTCGCTTTCCATATTTCTTATGTTTAGCATCATGGGGATTGGGGGTTGGGGGAGGTCGGAGGAGATTGGGATATTTTTTGGGGGGAGAGCTGGAGTAGATCAGCCCTGGGTTGCGCCCAAGGTTCTGATATATAGCCTTTTAAGGGCGGTTTGGGTTATTATTCCAGAGATGAGATGATGCTGCGGAGTTCTTCTTTAGTTTTGCCTAGTTTATTGCCGAGCATTTCCATCATTTCCTGCTCTTTTCCTTCATTATAGTGTAAATCATCATCTGTAATATTTTCATATTTCTGCTTAAGCTGTTCTTTTTTCCCATTCCAGAAGCCGAGTTCACTATTATTCATTATTTCAGTATTTTAGGGTTAACTAATTTATATTAGTGTAAAAATAGGACTGAGTTAGAATTTATATGTTACACTATTCTTTAAAAAGTTTACACGTTTCATATAATTCTTTTTCATTGGTAAATGATGATTTTACTGAATAACCGGGATGTCGCATTTCACATCCAAATAATCAAAAAAAATCACAGTTACCGGAAACTATTCCTGTTACCTAAAGCGAAGTTGCATTTCCTGTTGCGTCAGTAATTGCTAAGCCGGTGATATAAGAGGTTGCTGCAGGGCTCAATCCCAGATTACCTGTCAATTCAGAAGTGGAAATGAAAAGATTTAGAATCCTAACTTTAATAGTATTGTTCGTTGAAGAAAGTTTTTATGATACTGCGCATTTTATCCTCAGTTAGAGGTTTGGTTATATAGTCGGAAACAAAATTCCAGGTTTTTGCACGGAAAGTATCATCAGGATTATCGGAGGTCGTAAGCATCACTACGACCACTCGGCTTTGTATTTTTTTATCAAGTTTATTGAATTCCTGCAAAAACTCCCATCCATTCATTCCTGGCATATTGATATCCAGAAAAATCAGATCTGGCTGAGAATTATCATCTGCTTTTTTGGATTTTAAGTACTCTAGAGCCTCCAGACCCGAATTCTTAACAACTACAATAGTTTCGTTATTAGTTTTTTTAATTTCCCTCTCGTGAAAGAAATTATCATGCTCATTATCATCTACAAGCATTATACATCTTAGTTTTTTGGTCATTTTTTTAAGATTGGTATGGTAAAAAAGAATGTTGTGCCTTGATTAAGAATTGATTCTACCCAGATTTCTCCGTGATGCTTCTGAATAATTTTTTTGCAATTAGCCAACCCGATCCCGTTACCTTCATATTCCTCTTCAGTGGAATGCAAACGTTGGAAGATCACAAATATCCTGTCGAAATATGCAGCAGGAATTCCTATTCCATTATCAATTACCGAAAACTTCCATTTGTTTCTAATTTTCACAGAGTTGATTTGAATTTCAGGTCGGGTATTTTTTCTTCTGAATTTTATAGCATTAGAAATCAGGTTTTGAAATACTTGGTGAATTTCGGTCTCATAAACATTAATCTCCGGCATTTTCGATACTTTAATAACTGCCCCTGAACTTTTAATCATTGATTCGAGGTCTGCCTGAACTTCAGCAAGTAGTTTTTTGCAATCAGTAAGCATTAAGACACTGTTATTTCCTAATCTGGAAAAATCAAGCAGTGATTTAATGAGGTTACTCATCCTTTTTGTGGCATCATTTACAGAATTAAGGTAGCTGAGTGCTTTGTCATCTAATTGATTGACATAATCCTCCTTAAATACCTGCATATAATTTGATACTGTGCGCAGTGGCTCCCTTAAATCATGTGATGCGATGTATGCGAATTGTTCCAGTTCTTTATTAGCAATTGAAAGTTCATTAGCCCGTTTTTCCTTTTCTTCGTTCTGAAATTGCAGTTCTTTATTGGCGATAATCAGTTCCGCTGCTCGTTTTTCCTTTTCCTCATTCTGGAATTGGAGTTCTTTATTAGCAATAATCAGTTCCGCAGCTCGTTTTTCTTTCTCCTCGTTTTGAAAGAGAAGTTCTTTATTAGCTATTATAAGTTCTGCAGCCCGTTTTTCCTTTTCTTCATTCTGAAAGGCAAGTTCTTTGTTAGCAATGATTAACTCAACAGCCAGTTTTTCCTTTTCCAGATATTGGGATGCTAGCTCTTTATTAGCCTTCATCAGCTCCAAAGATCTGATTCCGTTTTCATCATTTTGAAAATCAAGAGAACCCAGTTCAGTGTTTTGAGTACCCTTGTTTAACCTATTATTCATGTTGGGTTACCTATTTGGTTGTGAAAACGGCTATACAGCAGTTGATTTGGCATTAAATAGTTTTGATTTATTTATGAAACCCTTAAATCGCAATCAATAAGCATCCAATTACATTATCATTTAGTTTTTAGAGTAATTAGTGCTATTAAATTTATACCGTTTCGGCTATTAATTCACTTTTCGCAAGTGCCTTTGCCTGACCGATCCAATTTTCTCTTTCGATACGACCTTCAGAAATCCTCAAAATTTCGGTGATTGTTTTCACATCCTGATCGTTAAATCTTTTGATTTGCTCAAAAGTATAGATATCGAGCGTATTTAATCTTTCTTCAATCCAAAGACCAATACCATTGATCAGAGTAAGGTTATTAGCTTCGTGTTTATGTGCAACACCAAGTCTGTCGAAATAGATACCCTGTTTTTTCTCGCCAATTTCTTTAAGAATATCCTCCCTATTACCCTGAATTTGCCAAAGTTCTAAGGCTTGTGGTATCCATTCGTCTCTCTCGATCCTTCCCGGAAAGTATTCAATGGCTTCTGTAACAAGTTCAATATCCTCGCTTGTAAACCGACTAATTTGTTTAAATGTATAAATATCAAGAACATTTAGTTTCTCCTGTATCCAACCACCAATACCTGCTATAAGTGTTAAGTCATCGGCTTCGTGTTTCTCTGCAATACCGATCCTGTCGTAATAAATACGTTTTGTTTTAGCTCTGATTCGTTCAAGAAATTCCTTTCTCTTTTCTTCGCTTTGAACAAGTTCTTTAGCTTGAGAAACCCATTCGTCTCTTTCGATTCTACCGGAAAAGTATTCGATTGCTGCGTTAATAGTACTAATATCCTTTGCTTTAAACCTGCTTATTTGCTTAAAAGTATAGATATCCAATGCATGCAGTCTTTCTTCGATAAATGGTCCGATTCCGCTAATCATTTTCAGATCATTTTTGTGAATTTCATCTGCGGTTCCGAAGCTTTTATAATCGAGCAGGTGCTTTCTTTGGGCTATTTGAATAAGTACTTCATCTTTTTCATGTAGAAGTTGTTCAGTTCGGTTGTTTTTTAAGGTCATTTCATCTGTTTCATTAACAGCTTCAGCATGAAGAGCCCTTACAGCGCGGAGTTCCTTGGTTAGTTGGCTAATCTCACTTTCTTTTTCGCGGGAATTTTTATCAAGAGCTTTATTTTCAGTTCTTAGCCTGTTGGTTAAGGTTTCTAGTTCAAATGATTGCTGTTCAAGAGCGTTAATTTTTCTTGAACTTATTGATTTACTGTATACCCAGGCAGTAGTGTATCCAATGATACCCGCTACGATT
This sequence comes from Bacteroidales bacterium, assembly GCA_038316435.1. Taxonomy (GTDB): domain Bacteria; phylum Bacteroidota; class Bacteroidia; order Bacteroidales; genus JACJXF01. The sequence continues at coordinate 111,713 of JBBQAQ010000004.1, forward strand.
AATAAAGCAAGAATTTCAAGGTTTGCACCGCTTTTTGTTTGCGCAAAGAGAATTATTAAGCTGTTCATGATTTTAATTATTTATTGTTATAACTGTTCTTCTGTTTTTTGCTCTGCCGGCAATGGTATTATTATCAACCTCAGGCGATGTTTCTCCCTTTGAGTCTAAAAATAATTTGTTGGCTGAGACGCCCCTGACTTCAAAATAATCCTTAATATTTTGCGCGCGTCTTAATCCGAGATCCTGGTTATACTTAACTGATCCAATATTATCAGCATGACCAATAATACTTATGTTTGCGTTTGTATTATCCTTAAGGAATTCGATTGATTTCGCAAGGGTATTTTCGGTTTGTGAATTAGTATTGAATACTGCTTTATCAAAATCGTAATAAACAACTTCCATTTCAGGTATTTCTACCAATTTCCTTGCAACAGGAAGCGGTAAAGTATCCATTGGAATGGTAACCGGAGGCTTTATATCAAACATAGCAATTTTGGAGGATTCTTCGCAGAAACCTCTTATTCTGCACACATAATAGTAATCAGCGAAAGTGGACCAGCCAAAAAAAGCAATAAATCCAATTAATAGAATTTTCATTTTTTCAATTTTTTTCAAAACAGTGAATAAAAGCAACTTTTATATTGATTACTTTTCTTACCTGAGGTGAGTAAAATCATTCAAATTAAATCCATCTACATTATCATTTGTAACCATACGGTAGGTATAATAATGAAGTGAACCCTCAGTATCAAAGATCATTTCAAAACACTTTCCTGAACCTGTATTTTGGGTTGGCCCAACATGAAAATTGAAGAGAGTATTTACAGGATTAGTATTGAGTTCTTCCTGAATCTGATCGGAGTTTAAAATCTTAATATAATAAGGATAAACGCTATTAATCTCTACAGGTGAGTCGGCATCCGGCGCCAGTGAGCGGTTGTTTAATAAAAGTACTTTGTCTTTAAAACTTATCATACTGTTGTAGTACTTTAGTCCATTTAATGAAATCATAAAGCGGTGATATTCAAGATTAGTTACGTGCTTTTGCATAAATTTTACGATAGCAGGTATTACGTATCCGAACTCAGAATCCTTGTCATTAGAATAAAATAAGGGTATGCTACAAAACTCCGGCATATCGTTAATGTCGAAAGCAGCATCTCCCAATAAAAGGCTTAGATAATTATAGCTAACTCCCTGAGGATCTTTATCGCTAACACCTTTGATAAGAACAATAAATGAGTATTTCGAATCGTGTCGGAGCAATTCAAACTTCTCCTGACTTATAAACTCGAATGAAGTGGATTTCCAGTACTTGTTCACAGCATCAGTTATAAATACGTTGTAGGCGATACTTCCGCTTTCCAAGACTACACAGGTCTTTGAGTTCTTAAACATTCCTATTTGTTGTTTAGAGGCCAAGTGGGGCTTAGCGAATGTTGTTAACCCAAAAAATGAGAAGCACAAAAACAGGAAATAATATTTTAGTCCTGTTGCTTTATTAAAGCTTGATCTATGATTTAAAAGGTTCATCTTTTTCATATTTAAATTGGAGTTATTATTTATCAAGTGATTCAGAAGTATTCTGCTTTCAGTTTATTACGTCTCTGAAATTTTCCTTTGAGGGGATAACACAAAGTTGAGAATGTTATCAACTATTTCTATTACACAACTTTTAAAAAGACTTACATGATTCCCACTTTGTGCCTCCGTGGTAAAAAAGGTTGAGGTGGAGGTGGAGGTGGAGGTGGAGGTGGAGAAATAAAATAAATTTTCATTTCCATTTTCTTACTGGGTGAGAAAAATGTGAATCATGTAAGTCTTAGCAAAATTTATGTAACACTTATGGATTGGTAAGAACCTAGTTTTGGGTAATATTTCAACAAGGCCTGAATCCGGAAAAAAAATATATATCCGAAGTGCAGGTTTCTATGTTTGAATTCTTACCTAAATAAATCTATTATGAAAAATTTAAGAATGAGCGTTATCATGATTTCGTGTACAGCTATGATTTTTTCTGGTTGTGCATCCTGGAACAAAACCCAAAAAGGAGCAGTAGCAGGAACTGCAACAGGTGGTGCTATTGGCGCTGTAATTGGCAGAGCATCCGGAAACACTGCTCTTGGAGCAATTATAGGAGCAACAGTTGGTGGAGCTTCCGGTGCAGTTATCGGACACCAGATGGATAAACAGGCTGCGGAAATAAAAAATACTGTCCCTGACGCTAAAGTTGAAAGAGTTGGAGAAGGTATTGTTGTTGAATTCAGCAGTAATATATTGTTCGGCTACGACAAATCTAATCTCTCCGAAGATGCAAAAACCAACCTTGACAAACTGGTTCTTGTGCTCAACAATTATTCCGATACAGATATCGAATGCCAAGGACATACCGACAACAAGGGCAGTGAAGGCTATAATCAGAATCTTTCTGAAAACAGGGCTAACTCTGTTTCAAATTATCTCTATACAAGAGGAATAAGTAATAGCCGTGTAAATATAAAAGGATTTGGTGAAACATATCCAAAATACGACAATGAAACAAACGATGGCCGTGCACAAAACCGCAGGGTAGAGTTTCTTATCACCGCTAATGAAAAGATGAAAGCAGCTGCGGAAGTAAGGTCTTCAAATTAAGCGGGAGTTTAAATTCCCTTTTTACAATCCATATTAATAATAAGAAAAAATTAAAAAATGAAAACAAAACACATTATTATCGCATGTATGCTTGCCCTCAGTGGGTCGTTTGTAACTGCTCAGGAAACTGAAAAAGGAAAAATGTCATTCGGAGTTTTGGGTGGTGTAAATTTCCAGACATTTAACGGAAAAGATTCAGATGGTGATAAACTTGAAAATGATATGTTAATCGGGTATCATGCCGGAGTAAATGTTGCCATTCCTATTGCACCACAGATCTATTTTCAGCCGGGAGTGCTTTTTTCTATCAAGGGAGCAAAAAACACAACTCTTGATGTCACCGGTACCTATAAGATTTCATATATTGAAGTGCCTTTAAATGTTGTTTATAAAGGTTTATTGGGTAGTGGTTATGTTATGGTTGGATTTGGACCCTACGTATCTTACGGGATAAAAGGAAAAGCAACATTTGAAGGTGGACCGGTAACGGTTGAGTCGCCTGTAGAATTTAAAAATGTTGTTGATATTACCGATCCTGCATTAACCACTTATTACAAAGCTTTGGATGCCGGGGGAAATGTATTCTTCGGATATGAAATGGCTGGTGGTTTATTTCTACAATTAAATGCACAATTGGGTATGTTAAATATCAAACCTGAAGACAACAGGATTTTAAGCACAAATCCGGAAGTTAAAAATACCGGATATGGTCTTTCCTTAGGATACCGGTTTTAATTAATACCATATTTTTAAAAGGCCTGTTTTGTTGGTAAAACAGGCCTTTTTCTTGTTTTCAGCATATTTCAAACCTAGCAGGTCTAAGACCTGGCAGGTTTAGACAAAATATATTTGTGTGCTGCACATTTTAGCTCCACTGCACAATATCAGAATTGCTAAAGATTACTGTTCCAGTAAAAGAACAGAGCAGCAGCAATTCAACTAGCTCAGTGGAACCGCTGCGAAATATTTGTAGAATAGTATTCAAAAACAATCCAAAGGTGCAGTACCGAAATATTTATTCCCATTAATAAATATCCACTAAAATATCCCAAAAGTTATTCTTGGTTAGCCGGCAATACCAATATTAATTAATTGCAATGCCGCTAATGAAAGCTCAAAATTACTTGAAAATTCCCCCTCCAAAATAGTTGTTTTAACAGAAATCAAAGTGAGAATCATATAACTTTTTAGGAAAGTTATGTAACACTTAAGCAGGGAATTGCACATAATTTTGAAATGAATCTGAGCTGGCTTGAAACGCTTAATTTATAGGGAAAATAATCCGGCAGACAAGTAAAAAAAGATATGGCAAAATCTAATCCGATAATAAAAGTAAAGACCTTCGCTACACACCATTCCGTAAAGCTTAGCGAAAAAACTATTGCGACTTCCACAAAAGCAGGAAACTTTCTGACCGATATGGGGAATGTTACCTTGTTTATATTCAGCTTATTACGAGAAACATTTTCGCGTAAGTTTGAGTTTAATGAGTTTCTTCGTCAGTGTTTTCAAATAGGATACAAAACCTTACCGCTAATCTCAATTACTGGCGCAATCATGGGCTTGGTTTTAACGATACAATCGCGACCAGCTCTGGTTGATTTCGGCGCAGTAGCCTTACTTCCGGGTATGGTTGCCGTTTCTTTAATAAGAGAAATGGGACCAGTAATCACAGGACTTATCTGTGCTGGAAAAATAGCATCTGGAATGGGTGCGGAGCTTGGCTCAATGAAAGTAAGTGAGCAGATAGATGCAATGGAAGTATCTTCAACAAATCCTATGAGATTCCTGATTGTGACAAGGGTTTGGGCAGCAACATTAATGATTCCATTATTGGTACTTTATGCTGATGCAATTGGCATTATAGGAAGCTGGGCCGGAGCTAATATAAAAGGAGATGTATCGATGGTTTTGTTTTTCTCTCAGGCCTTTGCATCTCTTGAATTTATAGATTTTATTCCTGCATTAATAAAAACATTCTTTTTCGGAGCTGTAATCGGAATCGTTGGATGTTATAAAGGCTACAACGCCGGTCGTGGAACCGAAAGTGTTGGCGTGGCTGCAAATTCCGCAGTGGTTTTAGCTTCCATGCTTGTTATTATTGTGGATATGATCGCAGTTCAAATCACTGATATGTTTGTATTATGAACACTGTTAAATCCGATATACACATAAAACCTGCATCAGATAAGAAAACTGATGTGGTAATCGAAATAGATAATCTGCAGAAATCTTTTGGAAAGCAGAAAGTGCTTTTAGATGTTTCCTTGAAGCTTTATAATGGTGAAAACCTTGTTGTTCTTGGAAAATCCGGCACCGGCAAATCGGTTCTTATAAAATGTATTGTTGGCTTATTGACTTCTTTTGGCGGTACAATTAAAGTATTCGACCAAAATGTTGCCAACCTGAAAAAACAAGAAATGGATGAGCTAAGAAAGAAAATAGGCTTTCTCTTTCAAAGTGGTGCATTATACGATTCAATGACTGTAAAGCAGAATCTGGAGTTCCCGTTGAGACGTATAAAAATGAATCTTTCGGAAAAAGATATTAAAGAGAAAATAGCTGAAGTACTTGAAAATGTTGGTTTATCTGACTCCCTTGATAAAATGCCTTCTCAATTGTCGGGTGGGATGCGAAAGCGAATTAGCCTAGCCAGATCGATTGTTGTCGACCCGTTGATTATGCTATACGATGAGCCCACAACAGGACTTGATCCGGTTACTTCAGATGAAATCAGTATGTTGATTAATGACGTGAAAATGAAATATAAGACCTCATCCATTATTATTACTCACGATATTAAATGCGCACTTAGTACAGCTGACAGGATTATCATGCTAAAAGAAGGGAATGTTTATAAGGATGGTAAAGTAGAAGAGTTTGCAAATTCAAAGGATCCTGAAATAAAATCATTCTTTTCATAATTAGAGTAAATATATTAATCAGTACAATTAATAAATAAGATGGAAAACCATTCACAAAAATTTAAAATACGGCTTGGACTTTTTGTAGCCGGCGGGTTAGCTCTTTTTGTTTTGGCAATTTTTATTATTGGCAAGCAAAAAAATCTGTTTAACCCTGTGTTTAAACTAACTACAACATTTTACAACATAAGCGGATTACAAGTTGGAAACAACATTCGTTTTATGGGAATTACTGTTGGTACAGTTGATAATATCCTTATCACAAACGACTCAACAGTAAAGGTGGAAATGCTGATAAGGAGAGAAATAAAAAAATTTATTAAAGCTGATTGTCAGGTTGCAATTGGTTCTGAAGGCCTTATCGGTGACCGTCTAATTGTTATTTCACAAGGAAGCAATGAATCATCCATTGTAGGAGAAAATCAGCATCTCGACTCCCAGGAACCGGTGGAAATGGATGCAATTATGGGAAGCGTACAGGTTACTACTGCTTATGCAGAGATAATTGCCAAGCAACTTGCTGAAATCATGATCAACATAAACAACGGAAACGGAACACTTGGCAGGTTGATACAGGATTCAACAATTGCTCATAATCTTGATATGACCATCCTCAACCTGAGAAGTAGCTCTAAAGGTCTGGATCAGAATATGGAAGCAGCCAAACATAATATTCTTTTAAAGGGATATTTTAATAAAAAAGCAAGAGCAGCTGAAAACGCAAAGGAAGAAGCCGCTAAGGAAAAGGAAGAGAAAGAAAAGTTGCTTGAAGAAACAAAGTAATTACAGGGGAATACTCATGTGGCCAGGAAATTATTACTATATATTATCATTTCTGCACTATCTGGTGATCTTTTATTTGGACAGACTGACCCCGTAAAGCCCGATTCAATAAAGCTTTATGAGAATATTCAAACATTTTCCAGTAAACGTAACTTCACAAAATTGATGTACAGTCTGATTTTTAATCCTGTCATAACAACTCCCCCAAAAAAGAAGCCAAGGAAGAAATCAAAAAACATTCTGATTCAAAAACCTTACAGTGCTTTTGAAGGAAAGATCATCAGGAATATCACGATCGAATCTCTTGATCCATTTGGATATTCTATAACCGACACAACTGCCAAACCGCAAAATTTTCTATCTAAAACCGGTAATAATTTCCATATAAAATCACGGGATATTACTATACTAAATCTTCTGTTAATCAGGCCAAACCAAGCATTCGACTCGCTGAGGGTTAAAGAATCCGAGCGATTGATTCGAAACAGCACCTATATGCGGGATGTTTCCTTTTTTGTTTCTTCGATTTCGAAAAAATCAGACTCTGTGGATATAATTATCCGTTCGCTCGACAGATGGAGCCTCACTCCTGCTGTTGCTATATCGGCATCGAACAATGCAATTGGACTGACCGATAACAATTTCTTAGGGCTGGGTCACAAATTCAGCAATGGCATTGCATGGTACAAAAACACTCCTATCAGTGCTTTCAATACAAATTATTATATTCCTAACATCTGGAATACTTATGTCAGCACAAATCTGAATTATGTAAGAGATGAATTTGGGAATTATGCGAAAAATGTTACCATAGACCGGCCCTTTTTCTCCCCTTTCGCAAAATGGGCTGCGGGAATAAACTTTTCACAGGATTATTTAAGAGATTCAATTTTCACTACGGATTCGATTTATCTCCCCCGAAAATTCAAATATAACACACTGGATTACTGGGCGGGGAGTTCAATACAGATTTTTAAAGGATCATCAGAAAACATCCGTACTACAAATTTTATTTCAGCCTTTCGCGTTCTAAGGATACGATATCTCGAAAGACCAATGGAATTTTACCATTCAGAGTACAAGTATTCAAATGAAAATTTCTACCTCGCCAGCATTGGCATTTCCACAAGAAAATACGTTCAGGATAAGTACATTTTCAAATATGGAATTACTGAAGACATACCCGTTGGAAGGGTATTCAGCATTACCGGCGGGATACAGAAAAAAAATGATATTTTGCGGATTTATATTGGTGGCAGAATATCAGAAGGAAATTATTATCCCTGGGGCTATTTCAGTTCAAGCTTTGAATATGGTACGTTTTTCAATGGAGCCCGCACAGAGCAGGGAGCCATAATTGCAGGGATTAATTATTATACCAGCTTATTTGAAATTAGGAAATGGAAGTTCAGGCAATTTGTAAAACCTCAGGTAACTATTGGGATTGACAGGTTTTCAAACGATAGTATTAATCTGAACGAAGGCTATGGTTTAGATGGATTCAAATCTAAATTATTATCAGGCTCAAGCCGTGTCTTATTAACCTTACAAACCCAATCGTATTCACCCTGGAATGTATTTGGATTTCGGTTTGGACCCTACCTTAATTTATCGTTTGGGATGCTTGGGAATGAAACAACTAGTTTTAGTAACAGCAAAGTTTATTCACAAATCGGACTAGGTGTTTTAATTAAAAACGATAACCTTATTATTAATACCTTCCAGATTTCCATTGCCTTTTATCCGTTAGCCCCAAATGACGGGCAAAATGCGTTCCGAACCAACACTTTTAAAACCAATGATTTTGGTTTCCGGGATTTTGAAATCGGAAAGCCGGCAATAGTGCTTTTTCAGTAACAAAAAACATCTAACTTACATATATGCAAGCAATCGAAAACGCAAAAAAAATAGCTCATCTTCTGAAGCGATCCTTTAATGAATTTTTAGATGACAATGCGATGAAGCACAGCGCAGCACTTTCTTATTATACAATATTCTCGCTGCCTCCATTACTCATAATTATTATTAGCATAAGCGGATACTTTTTTGGTGAAGAAGCAGTAAGAGGTGAGGTATTCGGACAAATAAACGGACTAGTGGGGAATGATGCTGCCTTACAGATTCAGTCGATCATAAAAAACGTAAAACTTGCAGGAAGTAACAGTTTTATTACTGTTTTTGGAATTATTCTACTGGTCATCGGGGCTTCCGGTGTTTTTGTTGAAATTCAGGATTCCATCAATATTATCTGGGGAATCAGAGCAAAAGCTAAACACGGAATGATAAAATTTATCAGAAACAGACTGATGTCATTTTCGATGATTGGATCAGTTGGGTTTCTACTTATGGTCGGCTTAATTGTAAATTCCCTTATGGATATTCTGAGTAAGAAACTTGCAATGTATTTTCCACATGAAATACTCTATTTGTTCTATGCATTGAATATCTTAATGGTTTTTATAATTATTACTATTTTGTTTATAGTAATTTTTAAGACACTGCCAGATGGGAAAATCAACTTTCGAGATTGTTTAGTTGGAGCCTCATTTACCGCATTTCTATTTATGATTGGTAAATTTATTATTGGAGCATACCTGGGTGAATCCTCGATTGCCACTTGGTATGGCGCAACCGGTTCGGTAATTTTGCTTCTGGTATGGGTTTATTATTCGGCAATAATATTGTATTTCGGCGCTGAATTTACCAAGGTATATGCTCAAACCCATGGAAAGAAAATTATACCCAATGAATATGCAGTTAGGGTAATTACAAAGGATATTGAGTTTTAAATACGGCAACAAAACAAATCCGAAATCTGAAAGAATTAATCAGAATTTGTGAGAATTACCTTCAATGCTTTTTCAAGATCGGCAAATTCAAAGGTCTCGTACGCTTTAATAATTTCATTAAGCTTAAAATGGTGTGTGATAAGTATATTTGGATCAAGCTTTCCTGAATTTACGGTTTTTAGAAGCATTGGAGTTGACACGGTATCCACAAGCCGGGTAGTTATTGTTAAGTTTTTCGACCATAATTTTTCAAGATGGAGAATCACGCTTTTCCCATGAACGCCAATGTTAGCAATGTGTCCACCTACACCTACTATTTTTTCACATAATTCAAATGCCCTGGGCAAGCCAACTGCTTCAATGGCTGCATCAACTCCCCTGTTATGAGTTATCTTCATCACTTCTTTAACTGCATCAGTATCGGCATTATTAATAGTATGGGTAGCTCCGAATGACTTTGCCAGATCAAGTCGGTTGTCGTCCAGATCAATCATAATTATTTCAGAAGGGCTATAAAACTGAGCAGTTAATAAAACCGCCATGCCAATTGGTCCTGCACCCAGGATTGCAATTGTATTACCCGGTTGAACTTTCCCGCATAACACGCCACACTCAAAACCCGTTGGTAAGGTATCACTAAGCATTACAAGGGCTTCTTCATCTGCATTTTTGGGAACAGGATACAGACTGTTGTCTGCATAAGGTATTCTTACAAATTCAGCTTGAGTACCATCAATTGTATTTCCTAAAATCCATCCGCCGTTTTCACAATGCGAATACATTGCTTTTTTGCAGAATTCGCATTTCCCGCATGAAGTAATGCAAGAGATCAAAACATGATCGCCCTTTTTATAATTACTTACCGAACTGCCTGTTTCTTCAATAATACCAACGCCTTCATGCCCAATAATTCTTCCGACTGAAACTGTTGGAACATCTCCCTTGAGAATATGAAGATCAGTACCGCAGATTGTAGTTTTCAGAATTTTAACAATCGCATCGGTTGTTTCAATGATTTTCGGTTTTGGCATTTCTTCCCAGTTTTTCTTACCAGGGCCATGATATACTAAAGCTTTCATGAATATAATTTATTTTTTAATGACCTGATGAACCCCAAACGGCTCACCGTAGGTAAACCCACATGTCGATGAAATTATACTTCCCGTTAGCTATTGGGATCTTTGTGTTTCACGAAACATGTGGGTTTCATGGTTTTAAATATTTGATAGTTCAATAATTAATTTCAAACATATTACTGATTCAACAGCTCATAAATACCTTTCATATCCGGGGAAAGGATAACTTCTGTTCTGCGATTACCTGCGCGACCCACTTCTGTATCATTCGTTTTAATGGGATGAAATTCGCCTTTACCTGAAGCTGTAATCCTTTTAGAATCAAAACTATAATCATTGGCTAGTATTCTTACAATGGAAGTCGCCCTGGCAGTACTCAGATCCCAGTTATCATTAAATTTTCCGGTGCTGATGGGTACATTATCCGTGTGGCCTTCAATCATAACTGTAATATCTTTGGTAGAATTAAGCACAACAGCCAGAGTTTTCAAGGCTTCTCTTCCTTTTGGGTCAACTATATCGCTTCCAGATTTGAAAAGAAGTTTTTCTTCCATTGACACATAAACATTTCCATCTTTAATGTAAACATAAAGCTCATCAGTTTTATAATTCATCAGTGCATCAGAGATAGAGTTTTTTAACTTTGACATTGCATCTCTCTGAACCTTAATCATATTTTGAAAACTAGTTAATTGTTTCTGTTGATCAGCAATGGTAAGTTGTGATTCAGATGATAATGTATTCAGATCGTTATGAACAGAAGTATTCTCTTCCAGAAGTGTGGTTTTCTGATCCTTTAGATTTTTTACCTGCACATTATAATCACGCAGTTGTGCATTGCAGTCATTGAGCTGACGATGAGTATTTGTACTGTCTTTCTGAAGTTTTTCAACAGAAAGCCTTGATGCAGTAAGTTTTTTAGACGGGCCACATGATGTAGCCGTTAATCCAAGTGCAATGGTAACAATTACCGGGAAGTAGAAAATCTTTTTCATTTTGTGTTTTTTTATGTGATTTATTCAGATATAAAGTTGCGATGCTTTGAATGCATAAGTGTTACACAACTTCGGATATTAGTTATAAAATTCACACGTTTTTAAACCCACAGGAATGCAAAAAACCTGTCACTATTCCAGCGTCAGGCTTTTTACCTTTTTAGAAAGGGATTTGTAACTCAGTCTATTAGTTGAAGTTTGTTAGGTTTTGACTTTGTGAAATCTTTGTGATCCTTTGTGATATAGCTATTCCACAAAGACCAGTGGAGTAGAGCGGAAAGGTTAATCACCTTCCCTACCCCCTCGTCAAACCGTACATGCGGCTTTCCTATATTCTTCATCATGAGCATTCACAAGCGAACCAACGATTATACATATTTTGAAGGGTCTGTCAATCCAAATGGGACGATAGAGCTTCAAAGGCAGTATGTCCGTAAAGCGATGCGACTTCGCGATTAATTCTCCCCAAATTGATTAAAGGCTCTCCCCAAAATCTTCTTTGAATTTAGCTATGAGCTTTTTAGGCCAGTTGGAGGTTGGAGTAAGCCGTCCATTGAAGAAACGCAATACAGCAGGTTCTTCAGTAAATTTCAATCCTCCGATTAACTCACGATTCTTATATAACCAACTTACACGATCAACTACAAACATGGTCTGCGAAAGAGTAAATACTCGTCTTGGAAAAGCAAGTCTGAGTAGCTCAACATCAGCTAAAACGTCATTCCCATTACTGTCTCTTACGCTTGAAATTGTTCCGCGCTCCATTCCCCGGATCCCTGAAACGATATATAATGCGGCCGCCAAAGCGCCTGCAGGATATTCTGCTTGTGGAATGTGTGGTAGAAATCCCATGGCATCAAGATGACAACCAAGTGCACCTGCGGGAGTTACAACCGGAATACCTAGTTTATCCAATTCATTAACTGCATATTCAATAAAAGATGGTGACTGGGAAATTACAGTCTCGTCGGTTGTTTCATAGAGTCCTATGGCCATCGCTTCGATTTCACGAACCGACATCCCACCGTAAGTGGTAAAGCCTTCAAATAAAACAACGAGATCTCTCATTTTCATGTACAGGTCTTCGCTGTTTGTGCAGATTCCTCCCCCGCGGGTTGAGCTGACTTTACGGCTTGAAAAATATACAATATCAGCAAAACCACACATGGTTGTAAGTATCTCTTGAATGGAGGTATTTTTGAATTCAGCTTCGCGTTTTTTGATAAAATACGCATTCTCCCCAATCAAACTAGCATCAAGCACTACCATTATACCATGTTTCTTGGCTATTTCACGAACATCGCGCATGTTTTGAATTGAAAAAGGCTGACCGCCAATTAAATTGGTAGAGGCTTCAAGTCTTATAAAAGGGATGTGATCTTTTCCATATTTTTCAATTACAGCCTTTAGTTTATTAATATCGATATTTCCCTTGAAAGGTACATTACTCTTGATTTTCAATGCATCCTCGGTATAAATTTCCAAAACTTCACCACCGTTAAGTTCCATATGGGCTTTGGTAGTAGTGAAATGGTAATTCATTGGAATGACATCGCCTTTACTGATAAAAGCCTGAGAAATAATGTTTTCGGCAGCTCTCCCCTGATGAACCGGCAGGAGCCATTTTTTTCCAAAGACTTCCTGTACTGCAGCTTCCATTCTGTAAAAACTCTGAGATCCCGCATAGGCATCATCAGCTCTGAGCATTGAAGAAATCTGATTGTCGCTCATGGCATTAGTACCGCTGTCGGTAAGCATATCAAGGAAAATATCCAATGTATTTAACTGAAAAGTATTGTAGCCTCCCTTTTCAATTGCATCGAATCGTTCGTCAACAGGCTTCAGAAATAATTTCTGCACCATTCTTACTTTATGCAGTTCAACAGGGATTTTAAGACCATTCGAGAATTTAATCTCAGGAGAAACATTCTTGCTCATAGTAGTTGAGGTTTTTGAAAATTTTACCAAAAATAGAAGTTTTTTCGAAACTGAAAGTAATATGACTGTTTTTGTTACTTTTTGATACGTAAAATACGCTATTTTGAATAGTTTTAAATAGATGTTGAGTCAAAAGCATTATAGTGACAATTTATTATGGATTTTTGTAATCAATTATCGAAATAGAATTGCATTCCACTTATTTGCTTAGGCTAAAGCTTTTCTACCCTATGTATTTTTTTGTTTTCTTTACAATAAATTTAAATATCTCCGGTATGCCATATGCAAAGCTCCTTTTTCCATTTTTACTCTTAAGTAGGTTTTATCGGAAGTCCCCGTATTATGATGAGAGGTATTTGCTGTATCCTGTTGGCAGAGAATTGTAAAATTAAGTTCGGAAAAATCCGGAAACACTTAAAAAAAGTTTTTCCCTGATCTTTTCACCCGGCAATTTGTTATAAACAAACACGAAATAGTCTTTCTGAATTTCCCTTGATTTCTAAGTTCTCAAACTATGCTCCCAATAATAAATAAAATAAAGAAAGGGTTTCTTGTGTTTGCAGGAACAGCTTTTGTTATAATCGGAATTATTGGAATTTTTGTTCCTCTGCTTCCCACAACGGTTTTCTTTCTTCTTGCAGCATACTGCTATGCAAGAAGCTCAAAAAAGTTTTACGACAAACTATTGAATAACAAATGGTTTGGGAGTTACATTAAAAACTACAGGGACAAAAAAGGAGTGAGTCTGAGAGTTAAAATAGTATCCATTTCAGTTTTATGGATTACTATTTTATATTCTGCATTTGTTTTTACTCAAAACATATATCTCAGAATCGGCTTAATAATTATTGCACTCGGTGTAAGTATTCACTTACTAACTATAAAAACTTACAAAGCTGAGAACTGAGAAGGTTTCAGCGATAATTTATATTTATATTTTGCTGAATAGGCAGCACCCACAATACCTGCGTTATTTTCCAATAGTGCCGGCATAATTTGTGCTCTTGATTTAATGAGTCCATTAAAAAGCTCTGATTTCTTGCTTACACCTCCCCCGATAATAATTAAATCGGGCCAGAGAAGGTCTTCCATGCGCTTAACATATTCGTTAAAACGTCCGGCCCATTTCTCCCAGCTCAGGTGATCGCTTTTACGGGCTGCATCCGAAGCATATAACTCTGCATCCGCACCATTGAGGATAATATGCCCCATTTCAAGGTTTGGAACCAGTTTCCCTCTTGAAAACATCACTGTGCCAAGTCCTGTGCCAACAGTAATCAGCAATATAAGACCTTTATTACCTCTCCCTGCACCAAATTTCATCTCGGCCAAACCAGCAGCATCGGCATCATTAACAACACTGACGGGGCAAGCAGTAGCATCCGAAAATAATTTTTCAATATTTGTATTGATCCACGAATTATCAACATTTGCGGCAGTTCTGACCAAACCATTCTGAACTACACCAGGGTATCCTGCACCTATGGGACCTTCCCATTTATAATGATCCACAATTTGCTTTACAATTTCAGAAATAGCCTCAGGACTTGCTAATTCAGGTGTTGGAATTCGAAAGCGTTCGGTGAGCATTTCCCCTTTTTTAGTATTTACAATTGCACCTTTAACTCCGGAGCCCCCGATATCTATTCCTAAAACATTTGTATAATTCATCTCCTTAGGTATTTTTTACGCTCGAAAGCGAAAATATTGAAAGTCTGAAATTACAAACAAAATAAAGTTAAATCAAAAAAAAATCATAAATATGAATATAAGCGATGATAATTGTTTTTGCCTAAATAAACTCTAACTTTAAAAGTCCCGATACTTGCATAACGCAAAACCTCTAAGCCTTTATTTATCAATACTTAATATAATCTGATTTGTATGTATTCTGATGCCATGGTATATGATTGGTCTGCTTTTACTATTTTAATTGTGGAGGATGATGTGTCAAGTACATTTTATCTAAAAGAGGTTTTGAAGGACACAAGGGCTGAAATTCTTCATGCTCCCGATGGTCAGCAGGCTCTTGATCTATGCATTTCAAATCCTTCCATCAACATCATCCTGATGGATATAAAAATGCCAGTTATGAATGGTATTGATGCAACAATCGCTATAAAACGCATCCGACCTAACATACATATCATTGCTCAAACCGCCAATTCCATGTACGACCATCATATTAAGTGCCTTGAAGCTGGATGCACCGATTTTATTGTAAAACCTGTAGACTCAGTTGAACTACTTCTGATAATTAGCAACTATCTGAAATAGCTTATTTTCCAGTCTGAAATTTCATTTCAAACATTTTAATCTTCGCAACACTTCCCTGTGAAAAAGGATCTTTGTGATATTTATAATCCAGGTACATCTTAGTCTGGTCGCAATAGAAATCACTTGCAGGAATGCCCGATTGTCCAGTAGGAATAACTGTTAGCGAATTATCCCAATCTCCCACAGTGAAAATATGCCGATGGGAAGATCCGTGATTAGAGAGAAATGGCGTGTCAAAAGGAAAGGAATACGGGCTTACCGTGTGATAACTTCCACCAACAGGAAAGGGGCCTTTGTTCAGGTTGAATGCGCGATCCAGAACCTTTACTTTTCCCAATGGATGCATAAGAGTTAAGGTATGAACTTTCCCCCAATCCCAGGCATTAACCTCATTGCCAAGTCTATTGTTCAAAATAACCACAGCAGCTTTAAATGCTTCATTTATATTGTCCTTAAATGTCTCTTTTTTATTGGGAGTTTTAACATTATCGCACCAAAGCGATTCTTTTTTCACTATCAGCCCGTCAATTAAATAGGTTGGCATCAAATCCTGATCGATGAATTTCTTGTATACTTCAGGCCCAAGCTCATCTTCAAAAATTGCTCGTGTTAATTCGATGTATGTCTGCTCGAAAATTGTTGATGCAATACTGTATACCGGCATTGAAAAACCCCAGTTTTTCAACTGATCGAGAGCAGCTATTTCCATTTCAGTCATCTCAGCTTTGCATTCTTCAAGGGAGGAAATTAGAATCGGAGTCATTTTTTTCGCATAACGGGAATTCTGATCAGACTGAATCTTCATAAAATCCTCAACTCCCAATTTGTCTTTTGCTGTGAGATTCTCAACGATGGCTTCATATCTGAAAGGCAGATCGAACCAGCATGAAATGTAATAAGGATAATTGTCTCCAATGGTCCGGTTATTAGCAGATGCGATATAGCCGCATTTCGGATTAAAAGTAACAGGCAACTCTTCGAAAGGAATAAGGCTGGTCCAGTCATTCAGCGAAGTATCGCCGGCTGCGAATAGCACAGGATTTCCTTTACGAATGGGAACTCCGCCAACTGTTTGCATACCAATATTTCCATCTACATCAGCATAAGCGATGTTCTGACTAATTGCAATAAAGGACTTAGCTGCATCACGAAATTCGTTCCAGTTTCCAGCCCGGTTGAATGCATAAATTGAGGCTATTTCATTGCTGAAGGAGTTTCCTATCCAGCGCATTGAAACCACTTTGTTTTTAATTCCCTTGAAACTTGAGATCACAGGACCACGGTGAGTAAAACGGTTATAACGAACAACTGTATCTCCCTCTTTAGTATAAATAATTTCCTTTTTAGTTTCTAGTGGAAGCCATTTCCCATCGAGTTTATAGAGGCTTGAGTCTTCTTTTGAAAGAGTCTCAACATAAAAATCCATATCATCGAGCATAACATTGGTCATACCCCATGCAATTCGTTCATTATGCCCGCAAATTACAAATGGCTGACCGGGTAATGCAACTCCTGTAACATTAAGTTTGCCGGGCACTTCCTGATGTATCTGATACCAGATTCCGGGAGCATTCAGCTCAAGGTGCATATCGTTGGCAAGAATTGGCTTGCCTGTTTTACTTTTTGCTCCGGAAACCACCCAATTGTTGGATGCTTGAAGAACCTGCAGTCCAAGGTCTTTAATGATTCGGTCGATATGGTCAAGTTCGGAAACAAAATCAGAACCCGTTGGAAGCAGACTGTCCTGATGAACATAAAGTTGTTGCATTTTCATGTCGGGAATAAGTTCTTTGACATGAGCTTCATCAACCAGTTCGCCGGCTTTGTAAAGCACTACTTCTGTCTGCCATGCCATAGTTAGTCCCCACGACATATACCCAATAAGATTGGCGGAATGAATGGGCTCCCAAGGTTCAGGTTTATATCCAAGAATGGTAAATTCAACAGGAAGCTTATCTGTGTTTTCAGTGATATACTGGTTTATACCATCGGCAAAAGCTTGCAGACATTGAACAACTTCCGTGCTGCAGCTATCGATTACCATGTGTGATTTCTCAATAAATCGCAATGACCTGAAAAGCTGATCGGCAGTAACCAGGTCTTTTCCGAAAATCTCAGATAAACGGCCTGTTGTGAGCCTTCGGAGTAAATCCATTTGCCAAAGTCTGTCTTGCGCCATAAGATATCCTGTTGCCCGGTAAGCATCATATTCGCTGGCTGCAAGAATATGCGGAATGGCGAAACTATCGCGGCTAACACTTACTTCTGCTCCAAGGCCGGAAAGAACAATACTCTTGTTATAATCCGGTAAGGCCCTTTTGGAAATAAACTTAATATAAACTCCTCCGGCAACAGCGGCAAAAATGATAACTATTAATAGTCCGATTAAACTTGTTCTGAGGATTTTCATGCTTATGTTTTAAATACTACTGAGATACAATTCTAAGGATAATTATTCTATCCTCCCCGAATTTTATTTATAAGTGATCGCTTAATTCGGTGGACTCTTCATCTCTAAACCTTTCCGGCGGAATTATCATTAAAATATTTTTCATAAGATCATACTTTTTAATAATTGCAAAGGACGTTTTTGTAATATGGCACACAACTATTTAATAAGTCTTACGCTATATATTAATAATATGTCCACGACATTTTTTTTGCCTTGTGCCAAACTATTTAATAAGCCTAACTTTTAAACGCACTGGCTGATGGTCAGAATTTTTAAACTCCTTGTCAATAGTGCTTACTTTGACCATTTCAATATTTGGCGATAGGAGATAGAAATCTATAATTGTTGTTGGTGTAACGCCTCGTTTATAGGAAGTTACTACTCTGCGGTTACTTGCGAATATTGGATCAAATGCCCATTTCCAGTCATCAGGAAGATATCCGTTTGGAATGAGGGTGAAATCAACATTATCAAACACATCTGCTTTGAATTCAGGTTTAAATGCCGGGGGAGATTGATTCCAGTCTCCTCCCACTAAAACATAATTGCCTTTTTCATATTCCCGGATCAGAAATTCTTTGAGATATGCCATTTCCTGGGTTCTCAAAACTCCACCTGCATCATAAGCCGAATTATGAGTATTTATAATCAGTAACTCTTTGCCACTGGCCATAGGATAACGGTTTACCAAAAAGCAACGGTCTAACATAAATAAGGATTTTGGCCATGCAAATTTTCCCGGGAAACTCCATCTTACACTTCCCGAAGGCGAAGCTTTACTCAGTGTTTGCAGCCCCGATTTAACTTTACCCATGGGGTCTGCAGGCGGAAGCGGCACGAAAAATACATCATAGTTTTTCCCAAAGAAAGATTTATAATTTGGCAGTGCAGCAGCGATGCTATCGTACTCACAAATATTATAACTGCGTTTAGATTTTACATCAACTTCCTGAAGTAAAATAAATTCCAAACTATCATTTTTTTGAAGTTCAGCAATAACATTCTGCAGATTGGTGATGACCTGATCGCGACTTGTCCTAACTTTCTCTCCCCCGTCATAAAAGAAATCCATGTCGGAATCGAGTCCGCAATACCCAATATTCCAAATCATTAGGTCAATTTCCGTCCATTCAGGAAAGTTATCCGTAGTTGTAGATTCTAAAACAACTTCCATCTTGGCAGGCTTGTAATCAGTTATAGTGGCGTAAAATATCAGGGATGCGAAAACCAGGATACCAAGTACAAATATCCAGAATATAACTTTTAGTATTGTTTTCATAGCAATTTATCAATTTATACTATTAATATTTATTCGGAAACTTTAACAATTCAAGTGTAACATAACTTTAAAAAAACTCAGTATTTAAAATTAATTTTCAGCTTTTTGAGAAATAATATTTTGCCGGATGCAACCAAGAATAATCAGATACTGTGCGGTGACGTATGTGATCATAATCAGTATACCTGCAAAATCAATTTTCATTTGAAACCGGTTTATGGCAATCAATGAATCGGAAATTACAAAAAGAATTGCTCCAAAAACTACCAGTATATAACTTAAGCCGTTTACTTTCCCATACCTATTCAGTGCCGATAAAAGCATCATTAGGATTATTACCATGTAGGCAATTACTGGTATCCTCATATCACCGAGTTTTCTATAAAGGAAATACATCATAACGGTTCCAAAAAGAAGCACCAGAATTGTCTGGTAAAGCCTACTGGAAAAGATTAGATTTTTACCCTTAGGCAAAATAAAAGCTACGAAATAAATCAATTGTGTGATTAGGAAAGCTGCCAGGCCAACGATAAAAAGTTTATCCCCTGAAAAATGAAATGGCAAATTTCCATCTGCAAGCTGTAAGCTAACATCTCCTACCCAGGAGAAAAACAGTCCGGTCATGATAATTCTGTGAAAGAGTCCATAATTTCCTCTTACCTCAAAGTGGTAAAAAACCATAAGGGATGGAATTATTAAGCCTTTAGCAATCAAAGCCGGAATAGCCACATGTGTATTTTCTAAAACGATAAAGACTATTGAAATAAGGAAATACCAAAGAGTAAAACGATTCTGGTTCATATAGGAGATTAATGGCCGTTAGTATGCGAAAGCACCGTTAAAAATACGATTTTTTTTATAAAGTCATAGTATTTACAGGAATTTGGTTGAAAAGCCTTAAATTAAACCGAAGTTGAAGCCTTATAGAATTCAAACTATGATGGCTTTCAAAATCCTGTAGTCGATTGATTTCACAACAATTTTTCCAAATAATTTATTCGCCATTTTAATGAATCTGGGAATGAAACGTCAACTCATTAGTCGTCTCTTTTCAATTCAAAAAAAATTCCTAAATTGCTTCACTAAACTAATTCACTGCTAATGAAAAAAACTACTGCATTTCTCATGGCTTTCTTCTTTCTGGCAAGCATTTCCCTAAGCGCGCAAGAGGAAGTTAAACAAAAAGAAAAAGTTAAGACCGGCTGGTCCTTTGGAGCTATTCCTGTTGTTGCATACGATTCGGATATCGGTTTTAAATATGGCGGATTGGTAAATTTTTATGATTATGGCGATGGAAGTAAATATCCAAAATACGATCAGTCAATTTATATGGAATGGTCAAGAACCACCAAAGGAAGCGGAATCAACCAGCTCACCTACGATACTGAAAAGCTCATTCCCGGTGTAAGAATGCTTTCCGAAGTAAGTTACCTTACCGAAAAAGCGCTTGATTTCTATGGATTTAACGGCTACAATGCATATTATAATTCGAATTTTGAGGACGAACTAAATGTGGATTACAAATCAAGGATGTTTTACCGCATGGACCGTTCGATGCTGCGTTTGAAAACCGATTTTATTGGTAAACTCCCTGTTGAACACCTTAAATGGTTCGGTGGAATTGAGTTCTACAACAATAAAATCGACACTGTAGACATCAATAATCTAAATGAGGGGAAAGATCCTGCCGATATGCTTCCCTCGATTGGTGGCGGTTTGTATGGTGATTTTGTAAGATGGGAACTCATTGCTCCCGATCAGGTTAATGGTGGAAACACAACACTTTTCAAAATTGGTGCAATTTACGACACACGTGATAATGAGCCTAACCCAATGAAAGGTATCTGGACAGAGCTTCAGTTTCTGGCTTCACCCGGCTTTTTAAGCAGTGATTATGGCTACACACGTATGGCACTTACTCACAGACAGTACTTTACGATCGTTCCAAAGGCTTTAAATTTCGCATACCGTTTGTCGTATCAGGCAAAATTATCCGGAAACATGCCGTTTTACATGCTTCCCTTTGTATTTAACTCAACCCCACAGCTTACCCGTGATGGTTTAGGTGGAGCAAAAACTATGCGTGGAATTCTCAGAAACCGCGTTGTTGGCGAAGATTTCTTCTATGGAAATGCCGAATTACGTTGGAAAGTTTTACGAACGGTTGTTCTAAATCAGAATTTTTATATTGCTTTAGCGGGATTTGCTGACGCCGGTATGGTAACTGCAAAATACGAACTTCCTACATCTACCGATCCTGCTGCAATCGCATGGCTCGCACAATCGGAAGATGAAAAATTGCATATAAGCTATGGTGCAGGAATACATTTTGCGCTTAATGATAATTTTATTGTTACTGTCGATTATGGTATGGCAGCCGACAAACGCGATGGCGATTCTGGCATGTATATTGGATTGAACTTCCTGTTCTAATCCTAAACTCTTTTTACCTCTGTGGCTCCTCCGTGCAATTCTGTGTAAATAAAAAAGATTACACAGAGTTGCGCAGAGGAAAACGGAGTTGCACAGAGACGGAAAGGATTGTAATAGCTTCGAAAACTTCAGATAATATTTTTTTATGAAAAAAAACCTTTTTCTCAGTCTGCTCATATTATCTGCGTTACAGTTATATTCCCAAACTATAGATCGACCTAACTATGGGTTAAAAAGCCATCCCACTCTCGATATCGAATCAGTTGTTTTGACTACGAATGCCACAACTATTTTCATGGTTATTGAAAATCAGAGTCTAGAGGGAACATTCTGTGCCGATAAAAACATTTTTATCGCTCTTCCAAATGGTAAACATCTAAAAGTTAAATCATCTGAAGGTATTCCAAGATGTCCAGACACACACGTTTTCAAGCTCTTTGGCGAAAAAATGCTATTTAGCCTTACCTTTCCACCAATGCCAGCAGGTACACTATGGTTTGATCTTATTGAAGACTGTGATGACGCCTGTTTTTCGTTTAACAGTGTTATTCTTGATTCCGGTTTTAATCAAAAAATTGATCATGCATATTCAAGTCTGGAATCAAAAGATTTGGAAAAATCGGCTTTAGAATTTGAGGCATTGCTACCTCTATTTGCTGATAAAAAATGCAACTATCAGGCTGCCATATATTCAAATCTGGTTGATTTGGCAAAAATGTCGGGCGATACAGAAACAGCTATGAAATGGCTTGAAATTCTAAAGAACTCTGACATACCAAATAAAGAAAAGTATATTGAAAGTCTAAAGATCAAGTAAGAAAAAAGATTTTCTTACTGAGTTTCGTTGCTTAACATATTTTTAGCGCTTAAAACACTACTCGTTTTGAAATCAAAGAGGGTGAATTAAAATTTATAATCAAGCCCAAAGGGCAACCGGAAATAGCAAGGTAGTGAATTACACATGCATAATGTCCTTCCAGAATTTTGTTTTGCGCTTTTATTTCCAAAATAATTTTATCAAAAACTACAAAATCTGCAAAATAATAATGTGGCAGGGTATGACCTTTATAAAGTATTGGGTATTTTTTTTCTCTCTCAAAAGGAATCCCCAATTGTCTGAACTCGAATTCAAGAGCATCTTTATATACAATTTCAAGGAGGCCTTTACCAAGAATATTATGTATTTCCATACATACTCCAATTATCTGGTAACTCAATTCATTTAGTTGATTTTCCTTTTCCATATATGTAAGCCATTAAGTTGTTTACATTAATGACTTTAGAATTTAAAAATCAGCCAATTATTAACATAATTTTTTTAATTCTTTTTTGGTGCTATTACCACAGATTAGGTTGCCACAGATTCGTTTTGATATATTTATATTATTTTTTAGTTGCCACAGATTAGGTTGCCACAGATTCGTTTTGGGTAATACTTTTTTTGATTAGGTTGCCACGGATTTGATCTGGAATATCTATAAGAATTAAGCAATTAATCTGTGGCAACCTAATCTGTGGCAATTAAATCTGTGGCAAAAAAAAAGACCGAAATGCATTGAGCATCCCGGCCTTCTTAACTGTATGTAAGAATTTTAACTAGAAACTGAAATCAAGCCCTACAGAAACAATCCAAACATTTTTATCGAGTGATAAAGTGTAAGGTGCGCCAGTTCCTTTAGGCGGAGCATATGAATTTTTTGCTACTGTACCATCTTTGTACATAGTATATGAACCTGATAAATTGATCCCAATCATCTCATTAAGTTTGTATTCTAAACCACCACCGAAAGTATTGGTATTCAGACTATATGAAAGATCGTCCTGATATTTTGCATTTACCCCTGTCATTGTTGTTAACCAACCAGCACTAACATTGATCTTTTCGCTAAGGCTGTATTGAAGGCCTAGAGCGTATTCGATGAAGTTCTTATCAATCATGTTAACATTGTCAACTTTACCTTCAGGAGTTGTAATTGAATCTGATGTACCATCATAATCAACATTTTTATCGAAATAATAGTGTACTCCGGTAGAAACAAGCAGTTTTTCAATTGGTTTATAAGTAAGACCAACAACTAGCTGAGCAGGCATATCGGCAGTTTTCTTTCCACCATCAACCCACATACCACCAGCATCTTTACCATCATTTACTGTAGTTGTCAATTCAAGCTTGGTTTGCATTTCATATTTCACGGCGATGTTTAATTTATCGTTAGGTGCAATATTAACTGAAATAACAGGAGTTATTCCGGAACCAGTTTCTTCAACATCAGCATTTACATTTGTTTTGCCATCCAGTACAGCGCCAGTACCATTAAGCATAGCTGCAGAGCCGGCTCCGTAAGGAGTTAATGCTATGCCTCTAAAGTAATCGCCTGGGGCAATTGGAGCTGAAAGTGATGCGGGAATTCCAGGAAGTGCTGTTGGGCTTGAAGTAATTGTTACATCCTTAATATATCCAGTATAGGTATTTTTCGCAGAAACATAGCGAGCTCCAATAGCAACAGAAATCATATCGTTTATTGCATAAGATACATTGGCCTGATAGCCAAAATATATCGAAGATCCTTTAAAATAAATATTTGCAGAATAAGCTGAAACACTATTAAAATTAGGATCAAAAGTCGTAGCTGCAATAACACCATTGTCGAGGGCAGTTAAACTTCCGCTAAGAAGTGGAACAAGATCAGAAATTGATGCCTCGAATGAAGGAAGACCAGTTTTGTATTCAGCACCACCACCTCCACCAATTGGATTGAATCCAAAAGAGAAAGCTAGTTTACCAGTTTTGTAAGCTGCATAAACACCGGGAAATAAAGGAGCACTAACATTTCCAGTGTAAGTTTTAGGCTGCCCATTAATAAACATATAATCACTTATTATGGTCTGAGTTTGACCAAGAGTTTGGTTGTTCAACGATAAGTGAAAACCATCACTTAATTTGGTTAATCCAGCTGGATTGTAATACACTGCATCAATACCGACAGTTGCATCACGGCATTGCATTCTTGTAAAGGAAGCACTTTGATTTGTGTTCGTAACGAGACCGCCAGCAAACAAAATACCGCTCAAACACACTGATGCGGAAAGAGTTAGTAGTTTTTTCATAAGTTATAGGGTTTAGATTTACGGGGGCTAAGTTAGGCCGATTGTTAAAATTCCCAAAAAAAATTCGACTTATTTATATGATTATGTATTGATATGAGTGTAGGTGAATATGTAAATCTCTATTTTTCAATTATTTACACAAATATTTTTTGACGAATAAAAATTCAGTTTTTCGAATACGGTTATTATGAAATCATTTTACAGAATAAATAAGATTCACAAAGGAATTTTTCGCATTGCCAATCGCAGCCGAAAAAATATCTTCAAAGTCAACAAAACCTTTTTCAATCTCTGGTGTTTCATAAAAAAACACAAATTATGGATCGCAAAGAATTTATTTCCATGCTAGGAATTGGTGCAATAACTGCACTTACAGCAAGCCAGCTCACAGGATGCTCAAAAGATGGTGACCCAGTTAAAAATCAGGTTGATTTCAGTCTTGATTTGAATGCTGCAGAAAACGCAAGCCTTCTTAACCCTGGAGGATACCTTATAAAACAAGGAATCATCATTGCCTTGACCCTGGATAGTAATTATATTGCCGTATCCTCTATCTGTACTCATCAGGGATCAACAATTGAATTTGAAGCAGGAGCCAATCGTTTCCATTGTCCAAATCACGATTCGCTATTCTCAACCACCGGCTCAGTTGTTGTTGGCCCTGCCACTCAAGCACTTAAACGCTATAGCACTGAGCTTACAAATTCTTCGTTAAGAGTTTTCGAGTAAATTTTCTTTTTTCACTTCGGTACTTTCCCTTGGCACTTTTCCCAAGCACTTACTACCTTGCTGCAAAACATATAGCATTTAACCCAAATTTATTCTAATTTTTCACTTTTGTTTGATATGATCGTGAGAGCTAACTCTATCAAACTTGGCTCTAACCTTAACCAAGAATTCCTAAACCCACCTACTCATGAACCGAAGAATTGTAATCGGCGACATTCACGGTTGTTACAGGACTCTCAGGAAATTGATTGAAAATCAAATAAAACCTGATAAAAATGATCAGTTGTATTTTGTTGGTGATTTGATCGACAGAGGTCCGCGAAGCAGAGAAGTTCTTGATTATCTCATTGACCTGAAATGGCAAGGTCATAATGTTTTTGCTGTAAAAGGAAATCACGAAGACCTTTTTGTCAAGGCCTTTTCAGACGAAGAATATATGCAGGCATGGTTTCACAACGGAGCCGAAGAAACTCTGCAAAGCTTTGATGTACCTGAGAATAAGATGAATGATTACGAGGGATTAAAACTTATTCCAGAACGATATGTCCATTTCCTTTCTGGGCTCCCCTATTACTACGACTTAAAAGATTATATCATTGTCCATGCCGGACTGAATATCACTTCTACCGATTACTTTTCGGATACTCAGGCGATGCTTTGGAGCAGGGAAATAAAAGGGCTAAATCTTCTGGAAAATGGAATATGCATTATACACGGGCATACTCCCATGCCATTAGTAACTTTGAAACCAAACCTCGGCAGGAAGGATGCCAGAAATCTCAATATCGATGCCGGATGTGTATATAAAGATCTACCGGGATATGGGATGTTAGCCGCATTGGAACTCGATTCCAGAAAGTTGTTCACTCAGGTGAATGTTGATTAAGTAAGCTTGGAATCAAAGAATTGAATAATTACATTTAAATTCGTTAGGTTAAATTAATTTAAAACTTAATTGTTTTCCCGATTAAATTAAGTTATAACTTAAACTTTATGACTACATTTGTCGTTACGCAGATAGAAGATTTCGAAACAAATCAAAAAGTTAATAAACTTTTCAGGAATGGAAAATGCATTTTGGACGAATTTATTAAAGAAATAAAGGCAGACAGAAATCTATCAGAAGAAATTGGAGATTTATTTGCAATAATTGAAGATGTTGCTAATGAAGAAAGATTACCGAAAACCAAGTACCGCAATTTACATTTAAGTAAAAAATTAAAATATAGTCCATATGAGGCCAAAAGTAAACATTTAAGACTTTATT
The DNA here is from genome assembly GCA_038316435.1 of Bacteroidales bacterium. Taxonomy (GTDB): domain Bacteria; phylum Bacteroidota; class Bacteroidia; order Bacteroidales; genus JACJXF01. Next base: position 138,400 of record JBBQAQ010000004.1, read on the forward strand.
TATTTCACGACAAAGAAAATGGACAAATAATTGTATTAGGAGGAAAAAAAGGTACTCAACTTAAAGACTTGTCAAAATTTGATAAAATTATTCAAGAATATACTAAATATGTTCAACAAAAAAATAAACCATGATAAGCAAAAAAGAATTATTAAATAATCCAAACTACTTGCTGTCTAAATATCAAAATGAGATTTATAGACAACTAATTACGTACATGGAAACTAATAATTTATCTCAAAAAGAAGTTGCTAAAAAACTTGGAGTAAGCGGTTCATATGTGAGTCAAGTTTTAAATGGTAATTTCAACTTCACTTTGAGAAAATTAATTGAGCTCGGTTTGATGATTAATAAAATTCCCTTAATTAAATTTATTGAATTGAATGAATTTTGGGATATTGACAAAGAAAATGCACAGAGTACTCCAATAATTTCAATTAATCTAAATTTGAATATTTCTACTTCAATTATTCAAACAGAAAGTTATTCATCGTTACCTAATAAAGGAAAAACTTTTACACAAGAACTAAGTGGTGAAGAGCAACACATTTCTCTTGATACGTATGAATTTTGTCCTAATTAAAATTTACTTATGAAAAAAACTTACCCTGATATCGCACCAATTAATATTACTTTTGGGATAAATGAAGTTAAGCTACTTCATTTCGAAATTACTCAAAAAGTAAAAGAGCTTAAAGGTCAAATAGTAAGAGATTTATTAGAATTTCGATTTGACATGAAATCGGAAATTATTGAATCCGAAAAGCTTTTTGTGAATAATCTAGTTGTAACAATTTTTGAAAAACAATCCGATGTTTTAAAAATTGAATTAGCAAAACAGCAAACTTTAACCTCTTTTAAAATTATTAATTTTGAAGAGGTTATAAAGAAAGTAGATAATGAACTTAAAATACCAGATCAACTTTTTTCCTTGACTGCAGGTATTTCCATTTCCACTGCACGAGGAATGTTGGTTATGAATTTAAAAGATACATTAATATCGAATGCAATTATTCCGATAATTGACCCAAAAACATTTCAACCTAGCGCTCAACCCGAGTAAAGCTTACTTAAAACGAATGGTTTAGTGCATGAGTGGGGCGACTTGTTATATGTGTACTATAAATTAATGCGGATACCGGTGCAATTTATGACTGGTTTTCTGCTCATTCCCAAATAGTAAATGCTTTATACCTTTGTCTTATAAAACACTCCCATGAATTCATCTAAATTATTGCTATGCGTTTTCTCAGTATTGCTGCTAGTCTTTTCCTGCGTAAACATTCCGGATGCTGCATACCAGCAAGAAATCTCCGATTGGCAGACATCCCGCATTGAACGGCTGAAAAGCAAAAATGGATGGCTTAATCTCGCCGGACTCTTCTGGCTTAAGGATGGAGAAAATAGCTTTGGCTCAGACTCATCCAATTCAATAATTTTTCCTTCAGGTTCAGAGGGATTTCTTGGAAGTATAATAAAATCAGGCGATTCCTTAAGGCTGATTTGTAATACTAATGCAAATATTACTATTGATGGACTAAGTGTAAACGAAGCCCTTTTAAATGCCGATGATACAGGAAAGCCAAATCTAATGATATCAGGTAGTTACGCTTGGCTTATTATAAAAAGAGATGGCCGCTACGGGATACGTTTGCGTGATTATAACCATCCCCGGATAGCAAAACTGGACAGTATTCCTTGTTATAAGACTTCTGAGGAATGGCGCATAGAAGCAGAATTTGTTCCTTACGAAAGTATTCGAAAAATGGAAATAGCCACCGTTATTGGAGGCACTGAAATAAGTAACTGTCCGGGAGAACTAGTCTTCAGAAAAGGTCTCAAAAAATATACCCTTCTTCCTTTTGCCGAGGGAGATGCGTTCTTCATCATCTTTGCCGATAAAACCAACGGCATTGAAACCTACGGAAACGGCAGATTTTTATACACATCCAAACCTGACCCGTCGAATAAAGTCGCAATTGATTTCAATAAAGCATATAATCCACCATGCGCATTTAGTCCGTTTGCTACGTGTCCGATGCCACCAAAAGAAAACATTCTTGATTTAGAAGTTTTTGCCGGTGAGAAGGAAGTGCATTTTAAGTGAAAAGTGTGACACAGGAGATAGAGCCTATGCCGTTTCCCCTAAACCACTTTCCTAATCCCTTTTCTCCACTGCAATATTCCTACTTGCCCGGTTCTGTTTCCTGTTGATTGTGGCTTTTTCAGCTGGAGTAACAACTCCGTCGGCCTTGGCTTGCCTTTTTGTACGGTTTAAATGGCGTTGTTGCATTTGCAACTCCCGTGTTTCCTTACCTGACAAATCACCGCTTCTGGCACCTTCAGCAATTCTAACATGCTGGTTACGTTGACGGGCATTTATTCCGGGAGTCGACTGATTTTGAGCACTTAACAAAGTTCCGAAGAACAAAAAACCGCTAATGATAAGTATTCTCTTCATGATAATTTAATATTTGTTTTACAAGTGATTTGTAACTTTGACCCATTAAAAGGAAAAAGGTTTAATGTTCATTAAAAAAAATCCTGTAAGCAACTAAAAGTTAATTCACACAGACTAAATAAAACTGGTTATAATTTTGGTTTCGGCTTCTCCGACAACGGCTTAAATGCTCTTTAACATGCGCAAACGACATCTTTAGTAAAAGTTATTAACAATCTGATCAACTGATTAAAAAAAGATTTTTTGATCGGGAAAAAAAGTATAATTTGCCAAGCTCTGTCATATTTTTTTGAGGGATTTTTTTGATAAAACTTATTTGAACCTTTTAAAATTAAATATAATTCATTTTTAACCTAATACAATAATTATGAGATTAAGACTTTTACTTAAATCTACTATCCTCACTGCTCTGTTGATTCTGAGCGTAAATGTGGGATGGGGACAAGCACTTTTAACAGAGTCCTTTAACTACACAACTCCTGCGTATGTTGGAGGAAATGGTGCTATTGGCACTTCATCCAACGGCTGGACAACACACAGTGTTACATCTGGTCAAGCTACAACAATTGGTGTATATAATGGTAGTTTAAGTTACCCAGGTTTAGCTGCCCCAGTTGGGAATAAAGTAATGCTTCCTGCTTCAAATATTACTGTTTCAAGAGATATTAATTCTGGTTTTACAACAACAAATACCTCTTTGTATTATTCCGCATTAATTAATGTTCTTGATGTCACGCAGTTGGGCGTATCATTTGACTATTTTATGTCATTTGGCGAAACTTCTGGAACAGCAACAATGGGTTTTTCAGGCCGTTTAGGGGCTAAATCTGTAAATGCATTGGCAAATTTTAGATTAGGAATTTTAAATACTTCAACAGGTACATTAGTTTATGGTGAATCCAGCGATCTTAGTTTTGGAACTACTTATTTAGTAGTTGTAAAAGTGGATAGAAGTACAACTCCAATTACAGCGAGTTTATGGGTAAACCCAGCAAGTCTAGGAGGTGCAGATCCAGCTGGCGCTATTATTAATACTTCAGGAACTGGAGCAATAGCTTCCTTTGCATCAATCTGTCTGAGGAATAGTTCAGGAACCCCCAAAGTTGAAATTGATGAAATTCGCGTAGGAACAACTTTTGCCAGCGTTACACCTGAAAATTTACCTGCAGTTGCAACTTTTAACCCTGCAAATGCATCTGTTACTGCTGATCCAACAACAAACATAGTTGTTACTTTCGACAAAGCAGTGCTTAATACAGACGCAAGCGTAATCGCTGACCCAACTTCATTAATTACCTTCAAAGCAACTGATGCTGCGGGTGCTGATATTGCTTTCACAGCAAGTATTAATGCTGCAAAAACTGAAATCACTATTAATCCAACTCCGGTTCTCGGTTATGCTACAACATATTATGTTGCAATTGCTCCTGTTGAAGATTTTGTTGGAAAAGAATCTGTATTGCAATCAGCAACCTTTACTACCCGCATTCAGGATGTAGTTGCTCCGACTTGGACAGCCGCATATCCAAAAGTAGGTGCTATTGCCAATTCCGATTTTAACCTTTTGGTAAATCTAAATGAAATTGGTAAAGCATATTATGTTGTTCTTCCTAATGGTGGAGCAATGCCAACTGCTGCTCAGGTAAAAGCTGGTCAGGACGGAGCTTCTGTTGCTGCTTTGAAATCTGGAAGTATCAATGTTCCAACCGCTGTAACTGAATTTTCAGCAAATATTAGCGGCTTAGCTGCCGGAACAGCATATGATGTTTATGTTGTTGCTGAAGATGTTGAACTCACACCAAATATTCAGGCTGTTGCTGTAGAAGTAGCTGACGTAACCACCTCCGACACAAAACCTCAACCTGCAAATCAGGCAACTGCATTTGCAGCGGCTTTGAATAGTCAAACTGCAGTAACTTTAACATGGGTTGATGCTATAGCTGATCAGCTTCCTCACTCATATCTTATTCTGATAAATGAAACCGGCGTATTTGCTAACCCTGTTGACGGAGTTGCACTGGCTGATGGTGCTTCAGCTGTAAACGTAGCTTTTGGCGTGAAAACAGCTCAGATAACAGGTTTAACTGCTGGTTCACATTATTATTTCAATATATTCGCCTATACCAATACCGGTACTGCTGTTGATTATCTTTTAACTGCTGCTCCAACTGCTGACGTTATTCTACCTCAATTGGCATTAACTTATCCAAATGGCGGCGAAACTTTTTATGCCGGGGATACTGTAAGCATGACATGGACTTCAACTAATGTTACTAATATTGCTGTTGAAACTTCAAAAGATAACGGTGTAACATGGTCACCATGGATTGCATCAATTGAAAGTGACGGACAGGACGCAGTAGTTGTTCCTTCCGATGCATCCTATAGCAATCAATATTTGTTACGCATCAGTGATGTAAGCAATGCAGGAATTTACGATGTTGCAAATGCTACATTTACTGTTAAAGCTGTAACCAGTCATTTAGTTGACTTGCTTACCATGCCGAATAACTCCATTGTTAAATATGTTGGAAAAGCAACAGTAACCTATGCAAGAACATCCCGCAATCAGAAGTACATTCAGGATGAGACTGGTGCTGTATTGATTGATGACGCTACAACAGCACCTGGCTTTATAACAGGCACTTATGCAATTGGCGATGGTATCACAAACATCGAAGCTAAGGTATTTTATTACAGCGGACTTGTTGAGTTCACTCCAACTGCAATCACTGGCGAGCCTTGCACAGGTAACCCTGTAATTACTCCTGAAGTTCGTACTATCGAAAGTTTAACTCACCTCGACCAGTGTAAGTTGGTTAAAATTGAGAAATTCACTTTCGCCACTACCGGCGTGTATGTTACATCAAGCGCATTTGCAGCTTCCAAAAATTATGATATCACTGGATATGCTACTTCTGTTTTCGCTTTCCGTACATTATTTGCAGAAGCTGATTATATGGGTTTAGAGATACCTCTCACACCGGTAACTGCCGTTTGTCTTGTAGGTCAGTATAATACAACTATGCAGGTTACCGCACGCAACCTCGCTGATATTACCTCAACCAGTGCTGAAATCATCTCTAGTGTTTACACAATTGATTTCGCAACATCGGTTATACAAGGCGTTCCTGAGGCTGATAATTTAGCTACATTTAAAGCTAATCTGACTCCTGCTGCTGGTGCAACTTTTAATGTATTTGATGCTGATGGTGTAACTCCAGCAACTGTTCTTGATAATACAAAATTGATTATCTGCACAGCTCAGGATGGCACAACCAAAAAGACCTATACTGTAGAAATTTCTATCTATGTACCAAGCACAATAGCAACTCTCACCAAGTTAAACTATAATGGTACAGCAGTTAACGGTTTCTTATCAGGTTCATTAAATTATGCAATTCTTCTACCTTTTGGAACTACTGTAATTCCTGCAATTACATACACTCTGGGTGATGTTTTAGCTAGTGCAGAAGTTATTGATGTTGCTAATCTTACTGGAACAGAAGCTCAGAGAACCGCTAAAGTTATTGTTACAGCTGAAGATGGAGTAACTACCAAAACATATTCAATTATTTTCACAGTTTATGTTAAGAGTACCAATGCATCCCTTACTAAAATATCAGTAAACGGCGCCGCTGTATCAGGATTCTCATCAGGTACATTGAGTTATGCAATACTTCTACCGGTTGGCACTTCAATCGTTCCTGCAGTAACGTATATACTTGCTGATGCGAAATCAAACGCAGTTATTACAAATGCTACTAACTTATTTGGAACTGTAGCGGAAAGAACTACATCAATCGTAGTTACTGCTGAAGATGGCACAACTGAAAAGACATATTCTGTTGTATTCACAGTTGACAATACCGGCATTGCAAATAACGGTACTTTGAAACTGAATGCTTATCCAAATCCTGCTATTGACGAAATAACAGTAACAGGACTTGCTAATGCAAAACAACTAGAAATTCTTAATATCACAGGTAAAGTAATTCGTGTAATAGAAATTACTAGTGATGAAACTCTCGTTAAGATAATCGATCTGAACAAAGGAATGTACTTCCTGAAAACAGAAAGTCAGACTCTCAAATTCATTAAGAAATAAGCTGATTCTTTAAGAAGGGCCTCCGGGCCCTTCTTTTTCTCCTTAAGTTTTTATTATAGATATGAGGCGAATATTCCCATTCTTCCTTCTTGTATTAATATCCTTTGTCTCTTCGGCACAGACTGGAAGAGATTTGTTTTTTTCTGAGTATGTGGAAGGTACCCAGAATAATAAAGCATTAGAAATTTTTAACCCGAATAATGCAGTTGTGGATCTTGCTGCCTACAGAATTGTTTTCGCCATTGATGGAGCTAACTGGTCGGTTTGGAAAACTTTTCCTACAGGTAAAACTCTAGCTCCTGATTCTGTTTGGACCCTCGTAAACGACCAATTCACAATTCCAACATTCGATCTCGCTTTGGCTGATGAAAAGTTCTTTAGTAATGAAATCAATTTTGGAGGTAATGATGCCATTGGCCTGATGAAAATATCTGCAACAGACACTTCACTTATTGATGTAATTGGAGTTCCTGATGCAGGAAACCCAGGTAGTGGCTGGGATGTAGCAGGGATCTTATCTGCAACAGCAAACCACACTCTTATCAGAAAATCCAGCATTGAAAAAGGAAGTATCAATTGGGATTTATCTAGAGGAAGTACAGGAAGTAATTCGGAATGGATTGTCAAAAACACAGACTTTGCTGATAGTTTAGGCCATCATTTTTTCAGGCCTGTAGTTTTTATTACTGATATTATTATTAGTACTTCAGTTTCCACAACCATAGATGTGGATCACGGTCAGATTCAATTGAGCGCCGAAGCTCTGCCGACATCTGCAACCGACAAAAAACTTATCTGGTCATCATCAGAACCGTTTGCTCTTTCCGTAAATCAGGATGGTCTGGTTCTGGCTCTTAATAATGGAACTGCATGGATCAGCGCATGGACTACTGATGGATCGGGCGTTGCCGATTCGATAAAAATTTCAGCGATTAACCAATCTGGCACATTGCTGGTGAGTTCGATCAGCATTAATGGACTTAACGGTCAGGATACCATAAAAATCAACAAGGGTACTATTCTGATGACCGCTGACATAAAACCTATAAACGCCACAAATAAAGGAATTACATGGTCGGTGGATCAACCACTTCTTGCTGATATCGGAACCGATGGAATTCTTACCGCCAAAAAAAATGGCAAAGTACTCGTAACCGCAACTGCTAATGACGGCTCCGGTGTAAGCGGTTCAAAAACCATTATAATTTTTGGACAGTATTCGGAAGTGGCTAATCTGACTGCATTGCGCGCAGCCTATACTGCCGACGAAATCATTTTCAGAATTAGCGGAGAGGTAATTCTAAGCCACTGGGTTTATAACAGGAGTACTAAATATGTTCAGGATGACAATGCCGGAATTGTAATTGAAGATCCCTTTGGAAAAATTACCAGCACTTATAAAGTTGGTGATGGAGTAACCGGTCTTATCGGCTATCTTCTGGATGATTACGGTATGTTGCAGTTTCATCCCATTGAAGATCCGGGCGCTATAACAGCCGAAAACAAGGTACTGACCCCCTTAATCCTGACAGTTAAAGAGTTTAATGCTAACTTTGAGAAATATGAATCGCAACTGATTAAAATCGATAAACTTGAATTTGATCAGGCTGGTGGAATATTTCAATATCTTAATAATTATACCCTTCGGGTTGGAAACGACATTACTGTGCTGCGAACAGAGTTTGCCAATGCAGACTTTCTTGGGATGCAAATTCCCGACTCAGCCAATGTAACAGGAATTGCCATTCAGCTTAATAAAACACCGAAAATTGCTCCTAGAAGACTTGATGACATTGATATTCTCCCTCTTCCAAAAACAGGAATAAACCAGGGCAAAACTCCAGCGATAAGCATATATCCAAATCCGGTTACTGACGAACTTCATTTCAGTTCTTCATTTATAGTCAATTCTTTTGAAATTACAGACGGATCAGGCAGAGTCGTTCTTTCAGGAAAAACCGGCAAAACAGAAAATTATATATCCGTTGGAAATCTTAGCCGGGGATTATATTTTATCAGATTTTACGGCACGTACGGAACCATTCAATCCAAATTTATAAAACACTAATCAATTATAAAATAATAATATCTACAAATCAATAATTCAAAAAATGAAAAAAATATTTCTATTATTCACAATGCTTGGAATGGCACTACTTGGTAAGGCCCAGACAGATCTGATTATTTCGGAATATGTTGAAGGCTGGTCTACCAATAAAGCTTTGGAGATTTATAATCCAACAAATACAAGTATTAATATGTCAACCTACCGGGTTGTCAGGTATTCCAATGGGCTCGATGTACCACCTGCAGAACTGGCGTGGACCTTCATGCTTCCGAACCGATATTTACTTCCTTATCATTCATATGTTGTAGTAGGTGATAAAAGAAATCCAAAAGGTGTTGATCAGGAAGCTCCAGTTTGGGCTCAGCTTGCTCAGCGTGCTGACACTTTTGCATGTCCAGATTATGCCATATCCAAAACCATGTATTTTAACGGAAACGATGCAGTTTCCATTGAAAAACTATCAGATGCTAACTGGGTTCTGGTAGATTTATTTGCAAGATGGGGGGCTCCTGGCCCAGCCCTCGCTAATCTTCCTAACTCAACTTCCCAGATTACAGCATGGACCAATATTCCGCCTTACATCGATGGTAAGGGAGTTGCTTTAACTGCTGACCACACTCTTATCAGAAAATCATCTGTTAAAAAAGGTGTAACATCTAATCCCGTTCTTTTTAACACCTTATTGGAATACGATACACTGTCAGCGAATACATTTAAAAATCTTGGATGGCATAAATACGATGGTGCTCCTGCTAATGTAACACCATCATTGAATATGTCCAATTCTTTGTTTTTTGTTAATCCTGCTGCAGATAGCGGAACTGTTATCGGAACAATCATAGGAAGTGATGCAGAGGGCAATCCTTTGCGCTTTTATGTTGATTATGGCAATTTTGTATATATTAATGATAATAATCCACTTATTCCCGATAAAAGATACGAACCGTTCAAACTTGACCGTACTACTGGTGAACTGAAAGTTGTTGATAAACGAGGCTTGGTACCAACTCAAAAAACCATTTTTTACCTTGAAACAGCTGTTACAGATGGTTTTTCACAGTCTGAAACAGAGAATATTACTGTAATAGTCGCTGCTCCGCTTACTACCATAAATATCGGTCCAAGCGGTGGGAATACAATCACCGCATATCAGGGGATCCTTCAGTTTATGGCTGAGACCTTTCCTGTTGTGAGTTTTAATCCCGCTTTAAGATATGAGTGGAGAGTAAGCAATGAAAATATTGCCAGAATTGATACTTCAGGACTCGTAACAGCAATTGGAAACGGAACAGTATCTGTAATATGCGCTGCTATTGATGGTTCAGGTGTTGAAGGCACTTACGAACTAACTATTTCCGGTCAGCCCATTCCTGTTACCGATCTTATGGTAAGTTCTGTTGGTGGCATCACTGCAATAACTGCCAATCAGGGAACTCTACAGTTTATTGCTGAAGTGAGTCCATCTTTTAATCTGGATCCCGAAACAAGGTATATGTGGATGGTTAGTGATGAAAACATTGCTACAATAAATGCAAACGGACTTTTGTCTGCACTCCGTAACGGAATAGTTAATGTTATTTGCATGGCAACCGATGCTTCAGGCATTGAAACAAGCATGGCGATTACCATTACCGGGCAAACGCTTTCTGTTTCGAATCAGAAAATTGCACCAAGTCTTTATCCAAATCCATTAGATGGTAATATATTTACTGTTTCCGCCTCAAAAGAAATCAAAAGCATCGTAATTTCTGATGTTTCGAGTCGCGAGATTTTCAGGAAAGAGTACAAAGCAGGAATCAGATCTGCTGATATTGAGCTGATTTCAAATCTCAAAGGAGTATTTCTGGTTTCCGTGGAATACAAGGATAAATCCCGAGGTGTAAGCAAATTAGTTGTTCGATAATTTAAGTGTAAACCAAAACGCCACTCTGGCATTTCGGATGACCAGAGTGGTATTTTGTTCCAATTTATATCCGTTAAAATGAAAATAAGATTATCTCTCCTTTTCGCTTTTCTACCTTTAGTAATGTTTGCACAACAGCATAAGGTGAGTGGAAGAGTTTATGATATTAATAATCCAAACGATTTGCTGATTGGAGTAAACGTTGTATATGCAAAGGGAATGGGTGTAATTTCCGATATTAAGGGAAATTATCAGCTAAACCTTGGTCCCGGTAAGTATTCCATTCAATTCTCGTATGTGGGTTTCGATAAAAATACTATTGAAGTAACTGTTGTTGATAAGGATCAGGTGATTGATATTGGCCTGAATAGTCAGGTAATTGATGAAGTTGTTGTTGTTGCCGATGTTGCCCGTTCAAGGCAGACTCCAATTGCATTTTCAAACATCAGCCCAAGTGTTTTACAGGAAAATCTTGGAAATCAGGACATTCCGATGTTGTTGAATAAAACTCCCGGAGTATACGCTACACAGCAAGGCGGAGGCGATGGGGATGCTTCAGTTACAATAAGAGGATTCAGTTCAAGAAATGTGGGTGTTTTATTGGATGGAGTTCCTGTAAACGATATGGAAACCGGACAAGTATATTGGTCAAATTGGTTTGGCTTAGATGGAGTTACCCGTTCCATTCAGGTACAGCGCGGATTAGGAGCATCCAAACTTGCATTACCATCGGTTGGAGGAACCATCAATATTATTACCAAGGGATTGGATTCTAAAAAAGAAGGCTCAGTGAAACAGGAAGTTGGGTCTGATGGGTATTTGAATACATCCTTTGGATACAGTTCCGGGATCTTAAAGAACGGATGGGCTGTTTCAGCTGCAGGTTCCTATAAAACAGGCAATGGATGGGTTGATCTGACATGGACAAAAGGCTTCTTTTATTATCTTAAAATTGATAAGAAATTGGGTAAGCATATTTTATCAGCATCTGCTTACGGAGCGCCACAGTCGCACGGGCAGAGAGCTTACCAACTCCCAATCGGAGTTTATGATTCTGCTTATGCCGAAGAACTGGGCGTGAAACTTGCATTTTTACCGGGTTTAAGTGTATCCGATTCAACCGCAGTTTCTCTAAATCGAAGAGTTTTAGATGAAGGCATTGGCAGAGGTTTACGTTTTAATCAACATTGGGGATATCTTGCCCAGACCGGAGATGACCCAAATGCAAAATCAGAACCATTCGCTGAAAGAATAAACGAATATCACAAACCTCAGATAACTCTGAAAGACATTTGGACCATTTCCGACAGGTTATATATGTCGAACATAGCATATATGTCGATTGGAAACGGTGGGGGAATCCGAATGAAATCTACACCAACGCCTAATTCAGATGGACTTGTCCCGTTTCAAAATATGTATAATAAAAACGTAAGTGCTTTACCTAACGAATTATATGATCCAACCTTGCGGCCATCATCAAATTATTTGAGGGAGCTTGTAAATCAACATATGTGGGTTGGAGTTTTATCTACCATGAATTATACCTTGAACTCCAATCTGAAATTTGCCGGTGGTATTGATCTAAGATCCTACAAGGGAACCCACTTTGAAATGGTTTATGACTTGTTAGGCGGAGATTATGTCGGAAGTCCATCAGATTTTATTGATTTTTCTAAAGTTGACTGGACTCAGGCATATCCATTAAAAGATTTTATGCTTAAAGAAGGTGATAAAACAAATTTTTATACAGATGGATTAGTCAGATGGGGAGGATTATTTTTCCAAACTGAATATTCAAAAGAAAGAATTTCTTCATTTCTGAATATCACAACTGCAATTAGCAGCTATAACCAAATTGACCATTTCTTTGGTTTAAAAAGCAGTATTAAAGTGCGAGAAACAGGTTGGAATAATTTCCCGGGAATTACTGTAAAAGGTGGTTTGAACTATAATATTACTGAACGGTTTAACGGATTTTTTAACCTTGGATATTTAAGTAAGGCTCCGCGTTTCAATAATGTTTACGACTTTGATAATAGCTTATTTCGCGAGATAAAAAATGAAGTTGTTAAAGCTATTGAAATTGGTGGAAGTTATACCAGTCAGTCGTTTACAGCAAACCTGAATACTTATTACACAATCTGGCAAAATAAGCCTGTTGATTCAGGATCTAAGGTGTCAGTAGAAACTTCTCCCGGTGAATTTGTTGAACAGTCTGTTAATATAAACGGTATGGATGCACTTCATAAAGGTATTGAGGTGGATTTTATCTATAAAATTTCAAAGAGTTTAGAATTACAGGGCCTTATGTCATTGGGCGACTGGAGGTGGAACTCTTCTGACACAATCAGAATCTATGATGATCAAAAAAATCTGGTTAAAACACAATTCTTCGATGCTACCGGTGTACATGTAGGTAATTCAGCACAAACCCAGTTTTCAGGTGAAATAAGATGGGAACCTATAAAAGGCCTTTATTTTAAACCTTCTGTAACTTACTTCGGAAAGTACTATTCTGAATTTGACCCACTAACACTCAATGGTACTTCAGCTTCCTATAAATGGTATAATGATATAACCGGAGAACATGGCGCTGCTAGGGACTCATGGGAAGTACCCTCTTATATTCTGGTTGATTTTAGTGCAGGTTACAAGTTAAAAATCAAAGGGGATGCTTTACAATTCCGATTGAATCTGATGAATGCCTTAAATACAACCTATATTGCAACTGCAAAGAACAATGATGCATTTAACGGTCAGGTTTTTAATGAGTTTAACGCCCGTTCATCCGCTGTCTTTTTTGGGATGGGAAGAAGATTTGTAGTTTCTATGCAATATCAGTTTTAGTGAAGAGGTAACAAGGTAACGAAAATTTCCAAAACTACGAAAGTCCACTCCCTCCCACTTGGGGGAGGGCTGGGGTGGGGCAAAGCGAAAAGGAAACTCTTTTTCCAAAACGAACATCAGTAAAACCAATAGCCGAGGGCTGGGGTGGGGCAAAGCGAAAAGGAAACTCTTTTTCCAAAACGAACATCAGT
>JBBQAQ010000005.1:0-143018 GCA_038316435.1 Bacteroidales bacterium
GTTCCTGCGTTGGTTGCTTGACCGGGAGCATTGGTTGCGGTTGCAGGTTGATTTCCTGAAGTATTATTGACTGGTTGATTGGTACTGGTCCCATTCGTCCCATTTGCAGCAACTTGTCCTGCTGGCTGATTTCCGGTTGTAGCAACATTAGTTGTTCCCTGACCGCCAGCCTGTGTTGTTGTTGGAACTCCTTTATTTGTTGTGGTTCCTGCTGGTGTTGGTTGACCGGACGGATTATTATTTGGTGCTATTTCAGAATCTTCTTTACTTAATTGCTCTTGTGTTAATTGTTCCTCGATGATTTCTGGTTTTTCAGGCTTTATAGCAAGAACAGCATATTCTTTTCCAGATTTTAATGTGTCGGGGAAAAGGTAAAAACCTTGATCATTTGTAAAAGTCTTATTTATCAGTTTCTGAGTTCTTGAAATGAAAATCTCAGCATCAGGAATTGGGCTTTCAATTACAGTAGTATCGTTTACGATTTCATAAACTTTTTTTGAATCAGGTTTTAACCTTGAAACTGAAGAAATTTTTGTATTACTTTCAGAAAGTACACCTCCGAAAACAAATGAGGAAGTTTTTGCCTGTATTCTGGCATTCAGGCATGTATCGCCCGAACTTTCTAACAATCTCACTTTAAATGAGTCATAAAAAAAACCATCCCTTCGAAGGTTTACAGTGTAGTTGACCTCCTTCTTTATCGGATAAGTGTAAAAACCGTCTTTTGAAGCTATCGTAACGGCTTCATTAGCACCCTCTTCAGTAATTTTAAAGGTAATTCCGTTATAAAGCGTATAATCAGGAAACTGAATACTATGACCGTTAAAAAAAACAGTTTGAGGACCTATTAAATTTAAAGTATAAATATCTTCCTTTCCCTTCCCGTTAAATCTGTCGCTACTAAAAAACCCACGCGTTTGTGTTTCATCAAGAACGATCCCAAAATCATCCCCAATCGAATTGATCGGATTTCCCAGATTGGTAACGGCGCTCCATTCATTATTTGCAAAAACAGACATAAAAATATCGAGTTTCCCCATCCCCTGGTGTGTTTCAGACGAAAAGTAGAGAGTATCATTTCCATGAATATAAGGGAAGAGTTCATGTCCAAAGGTGTTAATCTTAGGACCTAGATTGATTGGGTCGCCCCAGTTGTCATCTGATTGCTTAACACAATAATATAGATCCGTTTTCCCATATCCACCTGGCATGTCGGATGCGATATAGATTTTTTTGCCATCTCTGGATAAACTTGCCTGAGCTATAGAATATTCTTGGCTGTTAAAAGAAAAGGCACTTACGGGAATACTCCAGTTTCCATACATATCCTGCTTGGAATAGAAAATCTGTAGTGAATTGAGTATTACATTTGTTTTTTTATTTTTTGAACCAGTAACTGTACGGGCAAAATAAACCTCTGTTCCGTCACTGCTAAAAGTTGAGGTTCCGTCGTGTTGTTCTGAATTAAGATTGGCAAGGTTTTCAAGCACTTCCGTTTGTCCTTCCTGACTTTTCATCAAATCGATGTAGTATAAATCAGAGCAAATTTCAGTTATGTTGTCTGAAAAATTTATGAATTTCTTTTTACTATCCTGACGGGCCGACGAAAAAACTATTCCATTTTTATATATTACAGGTGCATATTCAGATTCCTCACTATTGACAACCTCTAAATTTTTAACAAAATAGAGTTCTTCTCTATCCAACCATTGTTGAGCGAGCATACACGATTCGAAATAGACTTTGCCCATCGGGTCAGTTGGAGCCAATTCCATATACTTCTTAAAAATTGATGCAGCCTCTTCATATTTAGCTGCATTTTTAAGAGAACTTGCGTAGTTCAGGTAGTTTTCAGCTTTATCATTTTTAGATCCCTTGTCAAGAATCTGCTTAAACATATCTGATGCTTCGAGGAACTGGCCCGTTAATCTGTAGCAATTCGCCAGTTTTTCTTTTGCATCGTTTCTGAATTTTGGATTTCCACTTTCAATTTCTTTAAGATAAAAAGGGATAGCCTCCTCAAACATATTCCTGTCGAAATACTTATTACCTTCATTAAGCTGTTTCTGGGCAGATGCAGGTTCATAATGGCAAAAAACAGCCATTAGCAAAAAAACAATATGGATTAAATATTTGCGCAAAACCGGAACATTTTTCAAATTTTTAAAAATAATATCTTGGGTGCATTACCTTCTGCTGAGGTGGAGGTAACAACTCAATGCCATAACTTATCCCTATTTCGTGTGATCCACTGGAATACTTCGCCAGATTTGATAAGGTTATATCGTAAGAATAAAATACTTTAAAGTTTTTTGTGACATCCACCTTAAAAAGTAAGATTACAGCATCCCCGGTTCTAAAAGATGTACCTACTGAAAACCTGTTATAAAGAAATGCTGTTAGGTTTAAATCAAGCTGGAAAGGTGCACCACGTGCATATTTCGTCAGGAAGCTGGGCTCAAGTGAAAACTTTTTCGAAACATCAAAAGTATAACCTCCCATTCCATAAAAGCAACGGTTGAGAGAATATAAATCGTTATTCCCCAAGAATGATGTCTTACTTTGGGAATTAAATAAATGGTAAAGTGAAGCTCCCACGTACATGCTGGGAGTCCTGAAAAAAACTCCGGTTGAAATCTCAGGAAGTAAAACCGACTCTTTACCAATTGGAATAGCAGGATCAATATTATCAACTCTGTTTAAAACATCGTAATTAAAGGAATTATTTACTATTCCCCCTTCTAGTCCAAAAGACAGCTTTCCACCTCCAAAACCTATGTGGTAGGTAAAGATTCCTGTTGCCGTCAAACTATTTGTTACAGCAATTTTATCGTGTATTATCTTAACACCGAAGCCAATATTTTTAGCTTGAACAGGAGCTTGAAATGTCAAAAGATTTGTCGTTGGTGAACCATCAAGATTAACGAGTTGCATCCGATTCTTTATAGATCCGACCATCCATTTTGAACTACCCGCATAGGCAGGATTTAAAAGCATCTTATCAAACATGTACTGACTGTACAATATGTTTTGCTGCCCTTTTAATGATTGAAAAGATGCGAGTATAAAAAGTAGTATTATTGTAAATCTTAACATAATCGCCCTGTCTATCTATGAATGATTATAAAACCAGTACGTGTTGCAACGCCATTCCCGATATCAAGAATGTAAAAATATGTTCCGTCTGGCAAGTCAACCCCTTTGATATTTTTTCCATCCCAGGTATTGTTATATGGACTGGTTTTAAAAACCAGATTACCCCAACGGTTAAATATTTCTACCCGGTTTTTTTCGAAATAATCAACATTTTCAACAACCCAAAAGTCATTTATGCCGTCTCCATTTGGAGTTATAATTTGTGGAACAGGATCTGTCAAATCGTCCAGACATCGGTCTAATGTTACTACAACCGAATCAATCACATAACAATATTTATTTGTAACTGTGAGAATATAGGTTGTAGTAGTTATAGGTTTGGCCAAAGGATTAAAGATATTCGGGTCATCAAGCGTTGCCGCATTATCCCATTTGTAACTCATACCTCCGTTGCCGTTTAACTGAATACTGTCATGAACACAAATTGTAACATCCTCTCCCGCATAAGCAACAGGCGGAGTATCTCTGTCAACGTCAATATCTTTTGTATCAATGATTTTATTCTTGCATCTGCCATAATTATAATAGAGGGAATAACTTGTTAGGTAGGATGGTGAAACTCTTATTGAATCTGAAGTCTGACTCGTACTCCAGTAATAGCTAACACCGGTGAAAGTATTGTCTTTAATAGCCTTTAAGCTAACTGAATCGTTAAGACAAACTCCATCTGCATCAGCTGAGATTTTGGAATCAGGGTAAGGGAAAATATATGGAAATGAAGATTCCGACGGCTGACTTATACATCCATTTATATCAACTCCAACTACAGAAAT
Organism: Bacteroidales bacterium; assembly: GCA_038316435.1. Lineage (GTDB taxonomy): Bacteria > Bacteroidota > Bacteroidia > Bacteroidales > JACJXF01. The sequence goes on from JBBQAQ010000005.1 coordinate 3,930, forward strand.
AAGACTACCAATTCTAAGTGAATCTGTAGCATAAACGTTGGATATTCCTGATTGAAACAGGATAGAATCATGATTATAAAAGAGGTAACTGGGTAAATTTGCAGGTTCAGCAAAATACGTAGCAAAATCGCTAAAACAGATTGAGTCTACAGAACAATTTATAATAACTGACGGTAAAGGCAGTGTATTATAGTGTAGCGTGTCACTGCTTATAGATCTGCAATTAAACTGATCATAGGCTGAAACAGTTATCACAGTGCTATTTACATTTAAACTGACCAGGTTCTTGTTCGATTCAAGAATTTTACTAACATCATCCCTGAATATATATCGATCAAAACCGGGTGTAGCCGTTAGTTGAATAATTTCATTCTGGCAAACAACTCCTGTTTTTGATGCTGTTAGTGTAATATTCTTTAGAGGGATTATAGTCGTTTGAATAGAATTTGATTTGGATGAACATCCATTGATAAGCCCTTCAACCGATATATTATTCCCATTCACAATTGTTTTAGGTTTATAGCGGGTTAGAATTGAATCCTGCATTTCGGTAATTCCATCGAAGAAAATATACCTATCAAAAGTTTCAGGCATAATATGAAATTCGATCTCCTCACTCTTGCAAATTGTGTCATTCGGTGATTGTGACAATAAAACAATTTGCGGAATTTTTGTTACAATGATTTCAAAATGTTTTGTAACAATCGGGCATCCGGGTTGTGCATCGTTTCTAACGGAAACTGAAATAATGGTATCATTTTTACCGGTTAATACTTCTGTTGTATCGGTTCCAAACGGATTACCATCCCATGAAACTGAATATCCTGAAGGCTTAATATTTGAAATATTTAGGTTCAATATTTCGTTTTCACAGATAGCATAATAAGGATTTATACTGTAGGAAATACCAGTGCACACTTTTGCATATCCAGTTACCTCCGGTGAAGGATCGCTGTTACCGCAAGGCAAATCACCAAGTGCAATTACAGTGATTTTTGCAGAGTCATCTGCGCTAAAACCATTAATTACATGGGAAAGTCCAGTTAATCCAGTCGAAGGGGCTTCATAGGCTGCTCCATCAACACTAACTTTATATCCCACTGCTTCAGGTATTGGATCCCAAACAAAAGAAATACTACTGGAATTAGAGACGCCGGGATTTACCTGGGGGATTTTTAGTCTGGGTTTTACTCCTGTGATTATTGCATCACTTTTATTGCTTAGGCATCCCTGATTTGAAGCAGTTACGCTAATAGCCTGATTGTTTAGCCAATCAGAGGTCTCATATATATTATTGTATCCTTCCTGTATTAAATTCGCTCCCCTATAGAAATTATATACATCGTATCCCGCAGGCTTCGCTGTAAACTTTATTGCCTCTCCCTCACAGATTAGATTATTGAGATCAGAACTTGTGAGAACTATTTTTACGGGCTTCTCTTTTACTTTTATGGTAACATAGCTTATTTGTCTAGGACAGAATGGCTTATCGAGATTTTTTATTACTACTGAAATAATAGTATCCTTTTGCGGTGCAACAAATATTGATTTTTGATTCGTGGGAGGATGAGAACCCCATACCACTTCATAGTTACTTATGTTAAGATTATTGATTACTAGATTCACCGAATCACCGGAACAAATTGTATAATTATTTTCGATAGCATAATAAAACGAACTGCAATTCTCTGCAAATCCAATTGCTGGTTGAGATATTTCACTATTACTGCAAACAGAACCTCCCTGTGCCAAAATTGAAATTGTAACTGCTTGTCCAGGCATAAGCGATGTTACAGCTTGATTAAGACCCGTTGCTCCACTTGAAGGAGTGATAAAAGGACCATTATTGACACTTACCAGATAACCTATTGCTCCCGGTACCGGGTTCCAGTGAAAAATCACACTATTATCAGTTGAAAAACTATAATTCACCTGAGGAGTACTTAATGGCTGTAATACACTCATCACTATATCAGAGGATGATACTACACATCCATCATTTTGACCTGTAACATAAACATGTCGCCCGTCAATCGGATCCTCCGCCACATAGAAATTATCAGGACTATCTTTTACCAATTTGTTATTTTCATAAAAAATATATTTCTTCAAATCTGTTGAAAATGCAGTAAATACAATAGGAGTGCCTTTACAAACCGATATGCCACCTGCAGAACTTTGAAGAGTCACCATCGGAGTCTGCGATACCTTAATATTAAAATACTTTTTTACAGAGGGACAAAGTGGTGCCGAATTATTGGTAAGCATTACAGGAATGATAGTGTCCTTCTGAGCGGTATGACTGTAAAAATTGCTACTTGTATTAGATTCGTTATTCCATCTTATAGAATAATCAGGGATATTGACACCGTCAATCGTAAGAATAACATTATCACCTTCGCAAACAACGCGGCTTTGGGCTTGAAGATTATACAGAATTTCTCCACAGTCAATTGATGAACAAGTTACTGCTTCTGAAATTAAACCATTTCCACATGTTGTTGCATCAACAGCCCGAACCCTGATCGAATGACTCTCATTAATTCCTAACCCCGATAAATTGTGAGTTTTCCCCAAAGTTCCTGCACTAGGGATCTGAAATGCTCCGTTATCCAAGCTAATTTGATAAGAAGTTGCACTCGTAATTTCATCCCAGTTAAACTCTATTGATGATGTCGTTGAATTTCCACAATAAACCGCAGGAGCAGGAAGAACATCCTTTACAGTTGTAAAAATATTATTACTCGGAGTGCTTATACAAATATCATTTTTCGCAATCGCATAAACCCTTTCATTATTTGTAAGGGTTGAATAATTGAATATCCGGCTATTGCCTGTTTGAACAGGATTATTTGCTACAAAAAAACTATATTCATCATATCCGGAGGGTAATGCACTAAAACTTATAGACCCTCCAAAACAAATTGTATCATTTACAGCAGAACTTGAAATACTTATAACAGGTGATTCTATAACCTTAAGTACCAAAGTATCGCTTACAATTTGAGTACAACCGTTAATATCTACCACTCCGGCATAAATCTTATCCAGATTTTTAAACCCGGTTCCGATATATTTGCTTTCAGAGGAATTCTGAACCACAGTAGAATTTACATAAAATGAATAATTCTCGTAGTTTGAGGGAGATGCATCAAATGTCACTGTCTGATCAGAGCATATTGTATCGAGATCAGCTGAAATCTTAAGCGATACGTTTGTTATAGGATTAATCTGTACTTTTTGAGAAAAAGAAGACGAGCAACCAGTTTCAGAAACAGTTAGTGTAATATTCTTACTTCCGGCTTCTGCCCATCTGACAAAGTAGGGCCCCTCCCCTGAACCGCTAAGAAACATAGGCGAATCAAAACCCCAGGTGAATGTAGGTGAGCTACTATTACTTCCTGTATATTCAATAAACAGGTTTTCATTCTGACATGCCGGAAGAGCAGCCTTAAATTTTGCAATGGGCGTTGGTTTGACAACAATTTTCTGAGTTGAATAGTTAAAACAACCTATTGCATTTTTTGTACCTAAGGTTACAGTGTACTCCCCTATGTTTGAATATGTCTTTACTGGAGGTTTGTAGCCCATGAAGGTAGGGCTGCCATCCCCAAAATCCCATGTCCAGTCAGAATAGTCATTTCCAACGGTATCTGTATTATTGGCAAAAATTACATTAAAAGGACTACAACCGCTAAATGCGTTCACACTGAATGCCGTGCTTGGGATTTGTTCAACTTTTACAAGTTGTTTCATTGTGCTGTCTTTCAAGCATCCATGTTCATTTATAACACGCAGCGTAATGTCGTAAGTACCTGGTGTAGAATAGATTTTACATGGCTCGAATTTATCGGAAATTGTAGCATCACCGAAATTCCATAAATAGGAATTTCCGGCAGCAAAATCTGAGGAGTTTGTCATACAAATTGAGTCGGTAATAGCACATATTGAAGCTTTATTTACTCCATACTTTACTTTAGGTTTAGCAAAAACTCTTACAGTTTTAGATGCGGTACCTGAACCTGATGCACAATTGATTGATAGTTTGACAATATAACTTGTATCTCTGCCATTTGTAGTAAAACTATGAACCGGATTCTGAGCACCTACAACCGGGGATCCATCACCAAAGTCCCAGGATCTGGAAACAACCCCGCCGCTTAAATCATTAAATTGGATTGTAAGTATATCACACCCTTCAAGTGGGTCAATATTGGATCCTATAATTGCTGTACACTGTGAATAAGATTTAATAAAAGCGGAGGAAAAAACAAGAAATAAGAACACTTTCCTGAATAGTAAAAAAAAGGGCAATGAAACCCGCTTTTGCTTATTATAAGGGCTTACAGCAGATAAGGTGAAACATGTCATTTCAATAATCTTTTCATAATATAAATACTCTTCAAAAATATTATGATATGACTATACTTACATAAGTGTTACTACTCGATTGGCGGTATTATTTACCTATGTTTACTAAGTAAAAATACCTGAATGAAATGGGGATTTATACCTGAAAAGTTTAGACACTAAACTTCGGTTTAAAAAAAATGAAGAAACAATTTTACTTAACTATTATTTTGCTCTCTACTTAAAGGAAGATAGAAAAACGATATTGAATCAAATTTCAACCAATTTATTTTTTAAAGCACACATTACCAGACTAATAGAGTTTTTTACCCCGGTTTTGGTTATTAAATTTGATTTATGTCCTTCAACTGTTCTCAAACTTATAAAAAGCTTATCTGCTATTTGAGAATTTGACATTCCCTCACATATCAATTTAAGAACTTCCGTTTCCCTTTTTGTTAGTTCAATATTGTCTTCGTTGGGAGATTTAAGCTTTTGAGCAGGATTATTGATATTAATTATTATTTCCCTCAGAAGTTTTTGTGAAAAGAAACTTTCGCCTTTTAGAATAGCATTAATAGCTTCTTCCAGCTCATTTTTCCCTGATTCTTTCAGTACAAAACCCATCACACCTGCCTGAATCATCTGAAAATAATACTCTTCATCACAGAACATCGATAAGGCAAGAATTTTCAATTTGGGATTTTTTGCAATAGCCATTTTTGTGGCATCGATACCATTTAGTTCGGGCATTGAAATATCCATCAGCACCAGATCAGCTTCCTGCTTATCAATAATATCAAGAAATTCTTTACCATTAGAGGCTTCGGCAACCACCTCCAGATTATCCATTTGCATTATTACAAATTTCAATCCGTCACGAAATAATTTATGGTCATCAACTAGGATCACCTTGAATTTTTTCTTCTCCATAATATATTAAATTATAGGGTATAACTGATCATTTATGCTAATCTGCACAAAGAAACCCTTGTCAATTTTAGTATTAATATTTATATCTCCGTTAAGAGATTTGGTTCTATTTATAATATTTGAGATGCCGTTTCCAGAATGATTTTGCATAACACTTTCCAAATCACATCCGATTCCGTCATCAGCATACCTCAATCCTATAATCCCATCGTAATAATCTAAACTTATGCTAATATTATTGGCATATGCATGCTTGAAAGTATTATTAATTAATTCAATAACAATTCTAAATAAGGCAGATTCAATTTTAGTATTAAACCTCTTTTTTATATCATGCTGAAAGCTAATGTTTTCTTTATTAGTATCGCTAAATTTATTTACAAAAGAATTAATTGCAACAACCAGTCCAAAATTTCTTAAAATGTGAGGACTTATATTATTTGCAATCTCTTTTATGCTGGAGATTGCTTCATCAATTGTTTCAATTGATTTCTCTATGGCAATCGCCTTGTTTTCATCGGTTTTAGCGGTTAATATTGACTTATTATATAATTTTATTGTAGAAAGTAAAGGGCCTAAACCATCGTGTAAGTCCTGTGCAAAACGTTTTCTCTCCTTTTCCTCAGTGTCAATCACGGTATTTAGAATCTGCAAATGCATTCCCTGTCGTTCTGTTACATCTCTAAGAATTGATAATACTGCCTTACTACCCTGATATTCAATTATTCTACTTATTATCTCATAGGTTCTTATTTCTCCGTTTGCAACAACCATTCTAACTTCCAATGCGGAATTACCTGATTCCGAATTCAATAATTCCGCAAAACTGCCTTCAAATTTTCTTATATCGCTGTAATGGATATAATTGATAAAAAACTCCTTTTGTTCAATTTCACTTTTCAGTTCGAATATTCGTTGAAAAGATTCATTAGCCTCAAGAATCTCATAGCTTACACTAGAGATAACGATTCCATCGACGCTACTTTGAAATATATTCTTAAACTTCTTTTCACTTTCCAAAATTTTCTCATCAGATAATATTCGTTCAAGTTCTGTGGCGGCACGGGTAGAATAGATCTTCAAAAGGTCTAATACCAATTCAGGCATTTGCAGTGTTTTTTTCGATAAAACAACCAGAATACCTATGGCCGAATGATTATTATCAAATAGCGGGACACTAGCAAAACTCTTTATTTCATCACCAGAAATAATAATTTTTTCTTCTTCAGGAATATTTATGTTTCTGAGATTCAAAATAATATCTGCTGAAATCCTCTTTTTATATTTTGTATTCTTGAGTGAAAATTCAAAATTATCGATAATTTTTCCATTTCTGCAAGCAGAGAAAGTTTTAATTACCCCATCATCAGTGCTTATAAATTTTCCTAGAATTGCATAATCAACATTCAGAATCTTTTCAATATTTATAAGCAAGATATCAAAAAACAATTCTCCAATTGTCCCACTTGTTTCATCTGCAATGAGACGAATAACTTCCTCGTATTTCTTTTGAATGGTAATATCCCTTCCAACACATTGATATTCAATTAGATTATCATTTGCATCAAATAGTGCCCTGTCTACCCATTCGAGCCATGCAGTTTTGCCCTTGGAGAATGAAATTTTTTGCTTTCTTGTTGTTACAGGGAAATCTATGCTTACTGAATTAATTTCAGGAAAAATATCTGCAAGAGGTTTTAAAAGTTCACTTTCATTAAGATTAATTTGCTTTAATTCTGAATCTGTCATGTTAAAATAATTGCAGAATGCATTATTAATAAAAGAAAGAGTCCCATCAGGTAAAAAACGAATAATTAATTCAGTTTGATCTTCAACTATACTTTTATACCGCATTTCACTTTCACGGAGGCGCGCTTCATTTCTTGAAAGAGTAAGATAATTTCTGATTTTTACTTTGAGTTCTATGCTGTTTATAGGCTTATTCAGGTAGTCAATTGCACCAAGTTTAAAACCCTTTATAAAACTTTGATTATCATCAATTGCTGTAACAAATATTATTGGAATTCTCTTTGTGTCAGGATTTTCCTGAAGTCTGGTGCAAACCTCAAACCCATCCATTTCAGGCATCATTACATCAAGTAAAATCAAGTCTACATTGCGGGATTTTACTAATTCAAGCGCGTTCTTTCCTGAATTTGCAATAATAGATTGATATCCTTCGCTCTCCAGAAAAACTTCAAAAAACTTACATACTGTAAAATCATCATCAACTATAAGAATAGTAGCGGAATAATTAGAATTCTTATCCATTGCGGAATTAGATGATACGAAGGTTAGTACCGATATAACATTGCAATATAATATAATTTAATTTCCCTAAAGTAATTTCGGTTCAACTTTTAAATATTTCCGCTAAAATACAGTAGCAAAATAGGGTTTATTTAAAACATTTGTGCTCTTGGTTTACAAAATCCTGCAATTAGTAATAATTCATATCTGTGAATTTAGAATACTTTTAAATCGCATAATCCCTAAAATAGAGCTTATGCTTATCTCGAATTCCTTAATCGATAGTGATTAGTTGGTGAAATACAGCTGTCCAAAGTAATTGAATAATTATGCCTAAAACAAGGGCAGAAGATTTAATCATTGTTTCAGTCAAAAAATTCTTTTTCCATTAATTAGAAAAAAATCAATTTGAAAGCTTTTTTGATAACTGAATTTGTATAAATTTGCATCCCGTTTGTAATATATAGAATTTGGAATTGATCTTTGAAGTGTTTTTTTGATCGCCCGGATGGCGGAATTGGTAGACGCGCTAGTTTCAGGGACTAGTATGAGCAATTATGTGCAGGTTCGAGTCCTGTTCCGGGCACTTTTAGTTCTTTAAACTTTTTGATAATTGGTGAAAATATTTTTATATATTTGCTCCGCTTTTACCAAAAAGTACTTTTTTTATTTATGCCCAGGTGGTGAAATTGGTAGACACGCCAGCTTGAGGGGCTGGTGTTCGCAAGGACGTGCTGGTTCGAGTCCAGTCCTGGGCACTTTAATGAGGTTGTTTCGTTTTAGAGACAACCTCTTTTTTTTTGTATTTCAATCACAAATATTATTGTAAATTGCGATGAAGACATTTTCTTTGGTTTTCCTTGTGAAAGCACTAAAGCAATATTTATATTTTTTGAAATCTGCTTTTCCGCTCTTTTAAAGTTGCTAAAGAGTGCATATATGGCTCATCTGGTTAAATTTCAGTACTTGTCTTTGTTAAAAAACCGAAAGCAATATGTTTTGGTACAGTATTTGTTTAATACAATTCAAAGCATTAAATTAATTCAATAAATGCCAGGAGGATTTATTATGAAAACAACAACTAAAATATCAATCACTGCAATGTTTCTCCTTGCAATGGGATCAATTGGCCAGTTCGCATTTACACAAGAAACTGATGATGTTTATTTCAGTCCAAAAAAGAATGTGAAAAAGACCACAGAAACTCAGCAGGTAACTACAACCGAATCTCCGGTTGTAAATGAAAGTTTACTTCCAGCTAAGACCGAATCTGCAGTCCAGGAAACTGACGGTCTGACTGACTATGAACGTTATTCTTTAGAGAAAGAAAAAGAGTTTCTTGGCGAAAGTAGTACTGAAAAAACTACAAAAGCAAACAATGACCCAGGTAAGGATACTTTGTATTTTGAAGAAACTCAGGAAGTTCAGTCACCTGATTATACTGAATATGAAGAAACTTCAGATGGCGGTACGGTAATTAACAATTATTATCTGGATGAAACCGACGATTTTTACTACTCTTCACGTATGAGAAGGTTTCATAGCCCATATTACGGCAATAATTATTATGACCCCTGGTATAGTGACATGTACTATTATACCTACGATCCATTTTATTATGGCACCAGCATATATTTTGGTGGATTTGGAGGATTTGGATTCAATAATTACTACTATCCATCCTATTTCAGCAATCGTTATTACTATGATTACTATTCTCCATACTCATACGGCTGGGGATACAATAGCCCTTACTATTATGGCTCCTATTATTCCGGATACAATGGTTATTATGATGGATACTGGGGAAATAACCACCATCACAACGATAACTACGGCAACGGAACATATTATGGACACAGGTCTACCCGTTCAGCTATGTCACCTTATGGCTCAGCCGGTAGTTATGCCGGAACATCTGCTAGAAAGTCTAATGTAGGTAATGACGCCAGATACAGAAGTAGCGGATCTGCTAATGGAGGAACCAGAAATGCTTATTCTGGAACAGAATCCAGAAATTCAACAGGAGCAGTTCGAACAAATACCTCAAATAACAGCCAAGGGGTAAGCAGAAGCGCTACACAAGGAACTACACGAACAAGCAATGGAACAGTAAGAACCACAGGTACACAGGCAGGTACTCAACGTCAGAGTTCTACTGGAACCTATACCCGTCCTTCAAACCGCGATTATACACCTAGCTATTCTAAACCAAGAACATCTGCAAGCCCCGAATATAATCGCAGTGGCAACACCTACAAGAGCACTGGAACTGGCAATCAGGGAACAGGTAATTCAGGTAACACATATACCAGACCTGCTGAAAACACAAGGTCAACTGGTACAAATAACAGCACTACAAGACCTGCTACCAACGGTGGTTCTACATATAGTCGACCTTCATCTGGGAGTACTGGTTATAGCAGCCCTTCAAGAAGTGGCTCAAGTAGCCCAAGCTATAGCAGTCCTTCGAGGAGTAGTTCAGGTAGCTCAAGTAGTCCAAGCTATAGCAGTCCTTCGAGGAGTAGCTCAGGTAGCTCCAGTAGCCCAAGCTATAGCAGTCCTTCGAGAAGCAGTTCAGGTAGCTCTAGCGGAGGATCTTCCTCAGGAAGCAGATCAAGTTCATCTTCTTCAGGAAGCAGTAGTTCAGGAGCTTCACGATCCTCTTCATCTTCTTCCTCTTCATCATCCAGATCAGGTAGGTAATCTTAAATCTCAACATATTGTTTTAAAGGAACAATAAGTAAAAAGTAGACTGAAATCTAATAAAAACAAATCCCCTTTTCCAATTAATTATCTTTTTTGATTTTTTTAGGAAAAGGGGATTTGCAACTTAAGGACAGTTATACCTTATTGATTTTCTGATCATTATTTATCAAAAAATTAAAAACTTAAACGAAATATCGATGAAACGTATTTTAATTATATTATCAGGCGCACTTTTAACACTTTCAAACATAAGTGCACAAAATGAAGAAGATGCCCTTCGATATTCAAGGCAATATATCACCGGAACCGCAAGGTCTGTAGGAATGGGAGGTGCTATGGGTGCCATTGGAGGTGATTTCACATCTTTGAGTATCAATCCAGCAGGTATTGGTGTATACAGGAGTAGTGAATTTACTTTCTCCCCTTCACTAACATGGAACTCCACAAAATCAGATTTTTTAGGGAACAAAATTGAACAAACACGATATGGTATGAAAATAGGCAATATCGGTTATGTTGTTACTAATAAATCAGATAAGGAAAAAGGACTAGTTAGTACTAGTTTTGGATTTGGATATAATCAACTTAATAATTTTAACCAGCAAATCCTGATGTCTGGCACAAGTTCAAATACTTCACTTCTGGATAATTTTACGGATATCTATAATGGCCCATTGCCAAATACTTCTGATTTCTATGAAAATCTTGCGAATGATGTAGATATGATTGCATGGGATTCTACAGCAAGTAAGTACTTTAACGACTTTGAACGAGGTGGTTATGGCCAGAAAATGCAAAGAAGCGTTGTAAGTTCAGGACATATAGGTGAATATGTCTTCTCTGCTGGTACTAATTACTCCAACAAAATTTACTTTGGCGCAACTATCGGGGTACAGCGAGTAAGATTTGAAAAAAGTATTCAGCATACGGAGACCGATCAGGAAAATACCATCGACTATTCTCAAGAGTTTGTTTTTACAGAAGATCTGCTTACCCGAGGCTATGGCTTCAATGCAAAACTTGGGGTAATTGCACGACCTCTGGATTTTATTAGGTTGGGCGCCGCTTATCACTTACCAACGATCTATTTCCTTAACGATCGCTTTAACACAAGTATGCAAGCATGGTATGATCAAAATCTAAATATAAACTCTAAAACTGCTGAATCACCTGATGGAAACTATGATTACACTTTAAAATCCGCAGGAAAATTCGTTGGTAGTGCTGCTATTACCCTTGGAAAAGTTGGTATGGTAAGCGTGGATTATGAACGGGTTAACTATTCAAAAGCAACTCTTGAAGGTTCGGACTATGGTTTTATTGATGAAAACAATGCTATTAACAACAATTTTAAAACTTCAAATAATCTCAGAATGGGTGCTGAATTGAGACTGGGATCCGGCTATTTAAGAGGTGGCTATTCAATTTATGGTACTCCGCTAAAAACTGTTGATCCTAATGCAGATTCTAAATATTCTGTTATTTCAGGGGGAGTCGGTATTCGCAACAGTGATTTCTTTTTGGACTTGAGCTATGCAAGAGGATTAATGAAAGAAGCGTATTATATGTATGTACCTCAAATGACAACTGGTTCCATTAATACATCTAGCTTGAATAATTTAATAATGACAGTTGGATTCCGTTTTTAGGAATTCATAGTTTTCAATTCAAAAAAAGGTGCGTTGTCGCACCTTTTTTTTTGTCTGACTATGATGATACTTGTTAGTGTGGTCGAAAATAGTTGGCTATTTAAAAAAAAATCAATTAATACAAGCTGATTTTTAGTTTTTCGCCACATTAAATATAAGGGGTTTAAACCCTGAAAGATTATTACATTTCGAACAATACGGCAATGGTCAATAAATTTAAAGTATTGGGCATTCTGGGTAGAATTTCTTCCTAAAGTACTAGTTATCAAACCATTCCTTGCGCATAAAATAAACTTTAGGCTTTTAACCTTACACAAGAACTAAGCACTCTCCCTGATTCTGGTCCCATATTAAAAATAAGATCCAGAATACTCAGATTCGGAATAAAACCATGTACTTGCGAGAATACTTGTATATATTCAAATGATGAATATCCAGAGTCATATTCAAGCGAGATTTTAGGATGAATTATTGCTCTCAAATCCATAATATCGGATTCATTACCCTCCTCTTTAATTGATTTCTGGAAAGGGATAAAGTCATTAGTGAATTCAGGCATAATTTTACACCCTAGAATTTTTAGAACCTCCTCATTTAGCCTTTGGTTTAGGTCGATTAGGAATGTAAATTCTTTAAAATAAAAGGGCTCAAAACTATCCATATAATACTGGAAATATGGCGAAGAATTGTAAGCTGATACTATACCTTTCCAGTGTAATCGCCGCCAGTCGGTTGCATAATCAATCCTTACATCTTTGAGTTTCAGGCGATGTCCACTTAGATGTTTTACAGGAATACTCAGGCAAAGCCTACCATTGGCACCATAGATATCGCATCTGTTGCGGTAAGATTGTTTCTGGTAAGTATCATGCAGCTCGATTAGAATCACCTGATTAGCATAATACCTGCAATAAAGTTGCAATGGCCCCAGATAACTTAAAGGCAGAATAAACATTTATTCAGCAGCATCAACAATTTTGAAGAAACGGTTCCATCGTATACTTTTTGGAAAACTCTGATTTTGGTTGGTTGATAGCCAGATAAATTTTGGTTTTCCAATGATGTGATCATCAGGAACATATCCCCAGAAACGGGAGTCAGCAGAACGATGCCTGTTATCCCCCATCATAAAATAGTAGTCCATTTTAAAAGTATACTGAGTGGCAACTTGTCCATTTATAAAAATTGCACCATCCTTTACCGAAAGTGTATTGCCTTCATAAGCTTCAATTATTCGGTCAAAAAATGGAAGGTTGTCGATTGTAAGAGGAACAGTAACTCCCTTTTTGGGAATCCAGATTGGTCCATAATTATCAACACTCCATGTAAATTTCTGGCTATTTGGAAATGTTTGGAAATCCGGTTCACTAAATATCTGTCTTTCAACTTTTACAATATTTGGTATTTCTTTTTTAATTTTTTCTGCTGTGGTTTTATTTAATGGGAAATAATATTTTGGATTATTCTGAATCCCAAGATATTCTTCTCCAACTCCATATTTCGACATTACACGAGGATTAAGAGGCTGTCCGTTGGTTTGAACAAGATACTCATACTGAATTCCTAAAAACTCTGATTGAGGTTGTCCATTAATGAAAACATCACCATTTCTCACTTCGATGCTATCTCCCGCAACTGCAACGCACCTTTTAATGTAATTGTCTCGACGGTCAACTGGACGATTAACGACATGAAAATTTCTTGAACTACGAACAATTTTTCTTGCTTGTTCCATATATGATTCCCACGTCCGGATAGTAGTATTTGAATATTTATCCTGTGCACGCGCTCCCTGAGCATATTCTCTAAGAATGGAATAATAGCTTCTTGCAGATTGCTCAACAACTACGGTATCTCCCGCAGGAAAATTAAACACCACAATATCGTTTCTTTTTACATGCCCAAATCCAACCAATCTTTTATGGGGAAGTTGAATCCAATTAAGATACGACTCAGTTTCAAAAATTGGAAGTCTGTTCTGGGTAAAAGGAAATGCAAGCGGTGTATTGGGAACCCTAGGCCCATAGGACATTTTACTAACATAAAGATGATCACCTACAAGCATAGTGCTTTCCATTGATGGTGTAGGAATTTTATAATTCTGGAAAAAATAAATATTAATAAGTGTAACTGCAACCACTGCAAATATAAGAGCATCAAGCCATTCAACGAATGTATTGTTTTTACCTTCCCTTTTTTTCCAAAAAGTCCAGTTTACCTTTTTCGAAATATACAGATCATAAATAATTCCAAGACCGGCTAAATACCAATAATTACCAAGCCATATTACAAACAAAAGATACAGAAATGCTACAGTTCCAAAACGGAAATATTTATGCTTACGAAATTCGAACATAATAGGGATTTTATTTTATAGATTTAAACATTCGATTCAGACGAATACCACGGATTCCGTTATCAGGATCCAGCGAAAACCATATTGCTACAGCTTTTCCAACCAGATGGTCTTCCGGAACAAAGCCCCAGAAACGGGAATCGGCAGAATTATGCCGGTTATCACCCATGACAAAATAATAATTCATTTTAAAAGAATATGAAGTGGCTAATTTACCATTAATGTAGATACTATCACCCTTCACCTCCAGCTTATTTTTTTCATAAACTTCTATAATTCTTCTGTATAACGGAATGTTATCAGAATTTATTTTAACACTCATACCTTTTGCAGGCACCATAAGAGGACCAAAATCATCTTCTGACCATAAATAATGCGGAGAATGAGGAAATATTTCGCCATTTTTAAATGATATAACAGGCTCAGAATATCTTATAACACTCTGTATTACAGGGAAAGATGATAATTTCTCTGCTTCATTCTTGTTCATGTTTATAATGTATAACGAATTGCTCGGATTATAAATAGCTTCGCTATCTGATATGCCCAGTTCATGCAAGCTTTCTTTGCTTAAGGGTATATTTCTGGTTTTCACATAATATTTAAATTGTAGCTGTGGCAATTCTGGAATTTTTATCCTATTAACAAAAACTTCTGAGGAGACAATTCTAATTGAATCTCCAGGAATCCCGATACACCTCTTTATATAATTGTCGCATTTATCTGTAGGATTAGTTACAAACGAAAAACGTGTCTGAAGATATTCTCGCCCAAACTGACGTAAAAGTGAGTAATAGTTTTGCCCCGGATACTGGAGTACAACAGTATCACCTTCTGGAAAATTAAAAACAATAATATCATTGCGTTTCACTTCGGAAAGGCCTTTTAGTCGTTTGTAAGGTAAATTGAGAGCTTTTGAGTAGGTCAGTTTTCCATTTGGAAGCAGATTTGGTATAAAAGGTATGGACAAAGGTGTATTTGGAAGTTTCGGACCATACGATATTTTGCTTACAAGCAGATAATCCCCTGCCAGTAATGTGCTTTCCATCGAGGGAGTTGGTATTTTATAAGCTTCAATAAACAGGGTGCGAATGGCAAGTGTAATAAGCAGAGCTATGATTACAGCAAGAACAATATCCCCAAAAAAACTGACAAAACTGGGTAACTTTTTAACAGTAAGAAATGGAAACTGGAGAAAACGAGTAAAATATGCAGCAAAGATGATGAGAATCCCAGAAATGAGCCACAAATATCTAAACCACAGGCATAACAAGCCATACAGTGAGGCTGTAAGAATAAAATACAATAAACCTTTTAAAGTGATTTTTTTCATTTGCCTTACAACCCAAGTACATCCCGCATTGTGAAAACTCCTTTTTTGTCTTTCAAAAACTCAGCTGCCAAAACAGCTCCCAGGGCGAACCCTTTTCGTGATTTAGCAAAATGTTTTAAATTAATAAAATCGACATCAGATTCGTAAATTATTTCATGTATTCCTTTGATATCGCCCTCTCTGATTGAATTTATTAAAATACTTTGCTCATTCTCCGAAGCCTCTAAACTCCATGATTTCTTTCTGTCGAGACCCGAGATTATCTGTTCTGCAATAGAAATCGCTGTTCCACTTGGGGCATCGAGTTTTTGCGTGTGATGAATTTCCTCCAATCTCACATCGTATTGTTTGAAGTTATTCATGATACCTGCGAGATATTCATTAACGGCAAAAAGAATATTAACTCCAATGCTGAAATTCGAAGAATGAAAAAGTGCCTGATTATTGGAATAACACAATGCTGATATTTCTTTCAGCTCTTTGTTCCAGCCAGTTGTCCCGCAAACAATCGGAATATCTGCATTGAAACAAGCACGGATATTATTTACTGCAGAATTAGGAATTGAAAAGTCAATGACAACATCAGCTTTCTTAAGGTTTTCTTTTTTCAGATCATGTTGATTGCTTACATCTATTATTAAAACAATAGAATGTCCACGTTCCAAAGCGATCTTTTCAATCTCCTGCCCCATTTTACCATAACCTATCAGTGCGATTTTCATTACAATATATTTTTTTGCTAAAAGTAATACTTTTAAAAAGACCTGATTCCCTTAAACAAAAATGAGTGTCCTTTTGAGACACTCATTTTTGAAATAAAATTTGTAAAACTATGCTTGTGCCTGTTTTACAACTGCGGCAAAGGCCTGAGGATAGTTCATCGCCATATCTGCAAGAGCTTTTCTGCTCAGCGTGATATCTTTCTTGTGAAGGAGGCCGATGAATTCGGAATAGGATAAACCAAATTCGCGAACCCCTGCATTGATCCTCTGGATCCACAATTGTCTGAAATGTGCTTTCTTGGTTTTTCTGTCCCTGTAAGCATAGGCCATACTGTTATCCAGTGCGTTTTTTGCTACAGTCCAGACGTTTTTCCTTCTTCCGAAGTAACCCTTGGTCTGGTTTAAGACTTTTTTTCTTCTGGCTCTTGAGGCTACAGAATTCGTTGCTCTTGGCATTTTTCTTCTTTTTTAGAGTGAAAAGCGTTCCGTTCTTTTTTTAGGAAACTTGATAGCTCAACACTCGGGTTAAAACTAAATTTATTTCATTGCGAGGAGAGCCTTAACGTTGTTCAGGTCAGTTTTGTGAACTGTTCCGAAATACGTCAGATTCCTTTTTCTTTTAGTTGATTTCTTGGTCAAAATGTGACTTTTGAAAGCATGCTTCCTCTTGATCTTTCCCGTACCTGTAAGAGCAAATCTCTTTTTAGCTCCGGGATTGGTTTTCATCTTAGGCATCTGTTCTACTATTTATGATAATTAATGAATTCTATTTTTTCTTTTTGGCAACTTTAGGCTTAGGACTGAGAAGCATTGTCATTCTTTTTCCTTCCAGTTTAGGAAGTGATTCAACCTTACAATCTTCCTCAAGTTCCTGAGCGAACCGAAGTAAAAGAATTTCTCCCTTTTCTTTATAAAGGATTGTTCTTCCTTTAAAGAAAACAAAAGCTTTTACTTTAGCTCCTTCTTCCAAAAATTTCTGAGCATGTTTAAGCTTAAAATTGTAATCATGTTCGTCGGTATTAGGGCCGAACCTGATTTCTTTAACTACAACTTTTGTAGTTTTAGCTTTAATTTCTTTTTGTTTCTTTTTCTGCTGATAAAGAAACTTCTGAAAATCGATAATCTTACAAACTGGCGGATCAGCGGTTGGTGATATTTCAACCAAATCGAGCTCAAGTTCAGCTGCCAGTTTTAGTGCATCAGGGATTGAAAATAATCCTGGTTCACTAATATTATCGCCTACCAGACGAATTGTTTTAGACCGGATCTGCTCATTGATCCGGAAATTCTGTTGATCTTTTGGTGCGGGTGGTCTTACACCGCCACGCCTGTACAATGGACCTGCTATGATTAAATCCTCCTTATTTAGTTAATACCTACTTACTATCTATTGCTTCAAGAAGTTTGTTAACTTCATTTTGAATAAAAACTGCAAATTCATCCAGTTTCATACTCCCTTTATCTCCATCTCCCTGCTTTCTGACCGAAACTGTATTGCTTTCCATCTCCTTTTCACCAACTATTAACAGGTATGGAATTCGCTTTAACTCATTATCCCTGATCTTCTTACCTATCTTTTCGTTCCTCAAATCAATCAGAGTGCGAATATCGGAATTATTTAGAAAATCTGAAACTTTTTGAGCATATTCCTCATATTTTTCGCTAATAGGCAGAATAACAGCCTGATCCGGTGTTAACCAGAGTGGAAATTTACCTCCGGTATGCTCAATTAAAACTGCAACAAATCGTTCCATTGAACCAAATGGAGCACGATGAATCATTACCGGGCGGTGCTTGAGGTTGTCGGCACCTGTATATTCAAGTTCAAAACGTTCTGGGAGGTTATAATCAACCTGGATTGTTCCAAGCTGCCACTTCCTGCCTATTGCATCACGAACCATGAAATCAAGTTTCGGTCCGTAAAAGGCAGCTTCTCCCAGAACAGTAACTGTTTTCAGTCCCTTTTCTGCAGAAGCCTCAATGATAGCATTTTCTGCTTTTTCCCAATTTTCGTCACTTCCAATGTATTTATTTTTATCATTGGGATCGCGAAGTGATATCTGTGCTGTATAATCGTTAAAATCAAGTGCTTTAAATATATACAGAACTATGTCGATCACCTTTGTGAATTCATCTTTAAGCTGATCAGGTCTGCAGAAAATATGTGCATCGTCCTGAGTAAATCCTCTGACTCTTGTAAGTCCATGTAATTCACCACTCTGCTCATAACGATAAACAGTTCCGAATTCAGCATATCGAATAGGCAGATCACGGTAGGAATGTTGCTTTGAATTGTAAATCTCACAATGGTGAGGACAATTCATTGGTTTAAGCAAAAACTCTTCTCCTTCCTGAGGTGTGCGGATTGGTTGAAAACTATCTTTCCCGTATTTTGCATAGTGACCCGAAGTAACATAAAGTTCTTTTTGGCCAATGTGTGGTGTAATAACTGGCTCATAGCCGTACTTCCTCTGTATTTTTTTCAGGAAATTCTCGAGACGTTCACGTAACTGTGCACCTTTAGGCAACCAAAGAGGCAAGCCGGCTCCAACTTTCTGCGAAAACGTAAATAATTCAAGCTCTTTACCTACTTTTCTATGATCTCTTTCTTTTGCCTGTTCAAGCATTACGAGATAATCATCAAGCATTTTCTGTTTTGGAAAAGTAATGCCATAAATGCGTGTCAGCATCCTGCGTTTCTCATCTCCACGCCAGTAAGCGCCGGCAATACTAAGCAATTTAATCGCTTTGATATGGGATGTATCGGGTAAATGCGGGCCTCGACACAAATCTGTAAAATCTCCCTGTGTATAAAAAGAAATTGTACCGTCTTCCAGTTCGGAAATAAGTTCAACTTTATATTCATCTCCTTTTTTAGAGAAAAATGAAATCGCCTCATCTTTTGTAACAAGCCTCCTGTTATAAACTTCAGAAGCCACTGAGAATTCCTTCATT
Organism: Bacteroidales bacterium; assembly: GCA_038316435.1. Classification (GTDB taxonomy): domain Bacteria; phylum Bacteroidota; class Bacteroidia; order Bacteroidales; genus JACJXF01. The sequence goes on from JBBQAQ010000005.1 coordinate 23,187, forward strand.
TTAGCTTCGATCTTAACTAGGTCAGCTTCGGTAATCTGCTTTCCTTCGCCAGGGTCAACATCATAGTAGAAACCGTTTTCAATTGCAGGTCCAATTCCGAATTTTATTCCCGGGAATAATGATTGTAATGCCTGAGCCATAAGGTGAGCTGATGAATGCCAGAAAGCATGTTTTCCTTCGGAATCATCAAACTTATGAAGTTTCAGGCTAGCATCGGTTTCTATTTGTCGGGTTGCATCCCAGATATCACCATTGACGGTGGCTGCAATCACTTCTCTTGCCAGACTATTACTCAGACTTTTAGCTATTTCAAGAGCGGTAATCCCCTTCTCAAATTCTCTGACCGACTTATCCGGAAATGTAATTTTTATCATTATCTGTTCATGCAATTTTAAAACAATTTGCAAAAGTAGGTAAAAAACTTGATTAATAATACCGGGGATTAAGAAATTCAATGTGTTTTTCAGAAAATTTCACGTATGGAATAACGTATATTTGAATTTTAGTATTTTTAAGTTCGATTGTCAAATCGAGCATCTAAGTTATCTTGATGAATATATTGAAATTTTTCAAGAAATATAATGCATTAATAATGAAATGTTTAACAAGTTGAATTGAAATATTTAATTATGCAACCATCTGTCTCCCAACATTATAATTCAGTTATATCTTTACTTGAAATCCAACTTAAAAAAAAGCTTAAAGCAGATGTAATATTGTTTGTGTTTCGACTAATTACATTTCTATCAATTCCTGCATTTATTTTCCTGTATTTCAAGTATAATTCCAATGCACTTTTATTGCTTTTTTCTTTTTTAATTTTTATTCTATTCATTTTTGGGGTCAATCTTGATTCAAAAAATAAGTTCAAAATAAACCTGCTTAAAAATAAAATACAGATAAACCAAAATGAACAGAGGTTTCTGGATCACAAATTCCATGATCGCCCGACAGGAAGCGACTACAGCAATATTAACCCACATTTTGCTGATGACTTTGATATTTTTGGGGAAGGATCACTTTTTCAGTATCTGAACCGTTGTGCTACAAAAACCGGAGAAAAAAAACTTGCTGAAGATCTCAGTAATTTCGGGCTAAATAGTGAATTAATTAAGGAAAGACAAAGTGCAATCAAGGAACTATCTGAGAAATCTGATTCTATTCAGAACTTTCAGGCCTATGGAATGCTTTTTTCCGAAACCGGAAATGAGCAAACCAACCTTCAGTCCTGGCTGGATGAAACATCACCAAAACTAAAATGGCTTCGTTTTTTATGTATTTCTATACCTATACTAAATGCATCCTGGATTACATTAGTAATTGCAGGATTATTTACATTCAATTCTTTGCTTAGTCCGATTTTACTAAGCTTGCTAATTGTTTTTTTGAATCTCCGAATTATTAATAAGGCTCATGTGAAACTGGGAAATACTGCTAAAACCTTTGAAAAATACAAGTATCTTCTTACTCTTATTGAAAATGAGACTTTTGAATCTGCAGAACTTATCCGCATACAGAAAAAACTTAGTTCCAATAGCATAAAAGCCAGTGAATCTTTAACATACCTCAATAAACTCCTCAGCAGATTCGACATCAGATATAATGTTATTGTTTCATTCCTTCTGAATTCGTTAGTGATTTTTGATATTCAGATCTACTCCCTTCTTGAAAAATGGAAAGAGAAAAACAAAAGCATAGTTCCTCAATGGTTTTCAGTATTGTCAGAAATAGATAGTTTAATCAGTTTTGCGGTTTTTGCCTTTAATAACAATCCATCCCTTACCTATCCTGAAATTTCAAACGAGGATTTTTTGCTACAAGCTGAAGAACTTGGTCACCCGATTTTGCATCATTCTGTACGAGTATGCAACAATGTATCACTTAGTGGAAATCCAGCAGTAATGGTTATTACAGGCGCAAATATGGCCGGCAAAAGCACATTTCTAAGAACCATTTCCGTTAATTTATTGCTGGCAATGAATGGTTCGCCAGTTTGCGCAAAAAAATTTCTATTCACTCCTTGTGTTATTATGTCGAGCATAAAAATTCAGGATTCGCTGTTTAAAAACCAGTCTTATTTTTATGCGGAACTACTAAGAATTCAGGAGATAATAAAACACACACAAACTAATACAAAAACACTCGTCATTCTTGATGAGATATTACGTGGAACCAACACCAGGGATAAGCAAACTGGTTCTCTGGGTATACTCGAAAAACTCATCAGCCAGAATGCAGTAGTAATTATTGCCACACACGACCTGGTTATTGGTGAACTGGAAAAGAAATATCCTAAAATAGTTGTAAATCAATGTTTTGAAGTTGAACTGACCAATGATCAGCTAGTTTTCGACTACAAACACTAGTGTCCCATTAAAATCGGGACGTTATTAAAAATTAAACAAATTTGGCTCATTAAGCCTAAAACGTTCTTTGTCATTTTGAAATTTAGTTCTATCGAATAGGTCTCGAAGATGAGTTTTATCTGTTAATGATATACTCAGGATCTGCAAAACCTCATAAGTACTTCTGTCAAGTTGCATGTCTTTTTGAACGATTGCCACTAAGCAGTAAGTGCACATGGCAACGTAGATTTGAATCCGAACAGCATTTTCAGTAGTCCCCCAAAACTTCTTGATTTTCAGATGTTGCTTTAGCCATTTGAAGAAAAGCTCGACTTGCCAGCGGTTCTTGTAAAGTTCAGCAACTTGAAGTGCAGAAATGTGCATCGCATTGGTTAAGAAAACAAACTCACGCTTTTGTTCTTCATCCCAATATCGGATCAAACGAAGTGGCTCTGGGTAGTATTGCTGCGGATAAAACCCAGTCAATTCGATAGTCACATCTGAGAGCACGTTCTTAGGCAATTTTCGTTTCCATTTGATGGACTTGTATTTAAGATTTTTCTTTGCTCTGACAACGAAGAAAGCTTCTATCTGGTGGATCTTATACAACATCTTGAAGTGATTATATGCACGGTCAAATATGTAATATGATCCTGATTCATAGGGGATTTCTTTCATTGCAGTAGAGTCGTGAACAGAAGCCTCGGTGATATGAAAAAATGCAGGAATTTGCGTTTCTACATCGTATAATGTATGCACTTTGATTCCTCCTTTTTTCTTGCGGAATTTTGCCCACCAAAATACTGAAAGGCATAAGTCAATCGTGGTTGAATCAAAAGCATAGACGTTACCGCCAAGTTTGAAGATATGAGAAGCACGTTTCTGTCTTGCTTCGTTTACCAGATAGTAAGCATATTCTTCAAAGATGTGATAGTCTCTATCCTGATTAGCTCTTGCCAAGGATGATTTTGAAACATTCTTACCCATTCCTAAATGATAACATTTAGAGTGGTGAGCATCAAGAGCGACAATCAAATCTCTCAGACTTTCACGATTGGACAATTGCCCGAACATCAGAGCAAGCAGTTGATTCCAACAAGTGAAATGCTTGACGTATTTATTTCCTTCATACTTGCGGACTATGAAGTTGAACATATTTCTATCCAAGAAGGAGCCTAACTGAGCGAAAACGTATTTATCCTTATGCATTTGCAAATCTTTTTAAGAAATGTAAAAATGCAAATTGAAATCCGTTTAATTGAAAAATCTCTGTAACTAACTAAATTTCAAATATTTCAAAGAACTTTTTTAAATTTTAATGGGACAGTAATGGACTACAAATTAAAAAGAGGAATCAGTCAGAAGATGAATGCTTCCTACTTAATGAAAAAGCTTGAGATAATTGATTAAAAAGTTTTGTTGCAGGGTTAAATTAGGAAAAGGTTGCTGTTACAACTGATATATTGCGTCAGTCTTAATCGGACTTTCACAATCATTAAATTCCTTTTTCTCAGCGGGTATATTTTAATTGCCTGAACAGTGTTGCAAGGGACAAAATGGTCGTAGAAAATGAGGTAAAAACAAAAAGAGATCCGATCCCTTAAAGAGATCGGATCTCCTCCAAAAATGTTTTAACCTGATATCTGAGATTAAAAAAGGGTAGACTCAGTTATTTAGGAATAATAAAAAACGTACAACAAACCCCACAAAATTTAAATACTCTAATTGCCTGTAAAACAAATAATTAAATCTAAATCATTTATTATCTGATTATAGATTTTCCTCAATAAAATCCGTCATCTTAGTATAAAGGTGAATAGTCGAGTTCCCACCATAAATGCCATGATTCCTGTTGGGATAGAATTGCATGTCGAACTGTTTGTTGTTTTCAATAAGCTTCTGAACGAGTTCAACTGAGTTCTGAAAATGCACGTTATCATCGGCCATACCATGAACCAGCAATAGTTTTCCTTTCATCTTCTGAACATGGTTTATTGGCGAATTATCATCATAACCTGATGCATTATCCTGAGGTTTTCGCATAAATCTTTCAGTGTAAACGGAATCGTAATACCTCCAATTCGTAACGGGAGCAACGGATATTGCCATTTTAAATACATCGGCTCCTTTAAAAAGACACAGCAGACTCATATAGCCTCCATAACTCCAGCCAAAAATTCCAATTCGGGAAGCATCGATATAGGATTGTTTCCCAAACCAGCTCGCAGCAGCTATCTGATCCTGCGTTTCATATTTTCCAAGTTGCAGGTAAGTCGATTTACGGAATTCCTCTCCTCTGCCATCTGTCCCTCTTCCATCAACACATACAACGATATATCCTTTTTGCACCAACATCTGATGCCAACTGTCGGAAAATGAAAATGCATCAGTAACACTCTGTGACTGAGGCCCTCCATATACATACATAAATAATGGATATTTTTTATCAGGATTAAAATCTGCCGGTTTCATTATCCAGGCATTAAGATTCAGATTTTCTCCGGCAGGTATACTTATAAACTCATGCTTAACAAAATTGAACTCTTTCATTTTAGCTTTAAGTTCTGAGTTTTCTTCAAGTACGCGTATTATCTTACCTCCGCTACTGTAAAGAATATACTTTGAAGGAGCATCAAACGAAGAATGGTCCAGAATATAATATTTGAAACTGCTGCTGAATTCAGCATCACTCCAGCCTTCTTCAGTACTGATGCGAAGCTTTTTACTCCCATCGGTGCGGATTGAATATACATCCTGTTTTGTAGCTCCCTGCTCATGGGAAAGATAATATAAACTGTTTGTTTTGGAATCAAATCCCTTAAAACCACAAATGTCAAAATCGCCCGATGTTATTGGCTTTATCTCCCTTTTTATAAAATTATACAAATAAAAATGCAACCAGCCATTTCGCTCCGATTGAATAATAAAATTCTGTCCATCAGGTAAATAAGTTAAGGTATTGTCAGTTGGTTCATTGATATATTTTTTGTTTTCTTCCTTAAACACAACTTCAGATTTCCCAGTTGAAGCATCAGCGTGAAGGACTTCCAGAACATTTTGCAAGCGGTTGAGTCTCAATATTCCGAGTTTTTCAGGATCTTTCGACCATATTATTCTCCCAATATACTGATCAGTTTCATCGCCAATATCCATCTTAACCGTACTTCCGGTAACCAGATTAAAACTGTGAATTGTTACCAGTGAATTTGCCTCTCCGGCTTTTGGATACTTGAATTTATTTTCTTCAGGATAGAGATTTTTGTACATAGTGAGACTGAATTCCTTAACTCCCGATTCATCAAAACGATAGAATCCGATTTTTTTACTATCGGGAGACCAAACAAAACCTTTTGAAAAACCAAACTCCTCCTCGTAAACCCAATCGGTAGAACCGTTTATAATTTTGTTCACTTCACCATCACTGGTAATCCGGGTTTCATTTCCGTTTTCAATATCCGTAATAAACAGATTATTATCTCTTACGAATGCAACTTTTTTTCCATCGGGGGAGAATGTAGCCAACTGCTGTTTTCCTTTTGTTGACAATGGAGCCAGTACTTTTTTTTCCAGACTATAAACATAATATTCTGCTTTAAATGAACGTCGGAATAATCGTTCCTTCGCAGTACTGATCAGTATCTTTTTTTCATCGGCACTGAATTCATAGTCGTTGATATTTTTGATTGCAGGATTATCCAGTGTATAAACTACATCTACCTTTTCACCGGTTCCATAATCCCAGCGGACAATACTTTTACCCTCCTCAAGAGTAGTATAATAAAGCCCGTCGTTCATAGAACGAAGGTTATCAGTCGACCCAGGATAAAAAGTAAAATTCTTATAAATATCGTCCAAACTAATCAGTCCTGATTGTACCTGAGCAAATGAAACTACAGAAAATCCGCACAATATAAGCAGCAAATACAATGACTTCAGGAAATTTTTCATGAAATATACGTTTTGGTTTATTATAAATCTTTGATAGGTAAGTTCTAATATTTAGAATCTTTGATTTTTTAAATATATTAAAAAACACAATACTAAAATCGGTTTGCGCTAAATCCACCGTCAACCGCAATACACTGACCAGTGATATAAGAAGAAGCGGGCATCGCAAGAAATGCAGCAAGACAAGCTACTTCAGATGCCTGACCAACCCGTTTCATGGGTGTTTTATCAAGTATCGCATTCAGGTATTCCTGATTTTTAAGCACCTGTTCGGCTAACGGAGTCTGAATGTACCATGGAGCAATAGCATTTACGCGGATATTATCTGAAGCCCATTCCACCGCCAGGTTAGCTGTCATCTGATTCATAGCTGCTTTTGTCATTCCATAGACAATTCCGGTACGCATATGTCCAAGTCCAGCAACAGATGAAATATTGATTATTGCTGCATTTCCAGAAGACTTCAACAAGGAATGAAAGCCAATGCTCAGATCAAAAGCAGAATGAAGATTTGTATTGAAGATTTTTGAATATTCCTCCTCCGAATAATCTTTTGCCGGTTTCCGGATGTTGGTTCCAACGTTATTTACTAGAATATCAAGGGAATTCCATTTAAGACTTATTTCCGTAATCAACTTTTTGCGATCAACCGGAAGGCTCATATCAAGTACTGAGAAATGCAATCGCCCTTTTTTATCAGAATGTTTTTCCTCCATCTGCTCCAGTTCATTCCTGTTTCGAGCAACAATATGAACTTCGGATCCCAGAAGTAAAAACTCCTCGGCAATTGCACGACCAATTCCTTTACTAGCGCCGGTGATAAGTGCTTTTTTATTATTTAGGTTCCAGTGTTCCATAACTTTCCATGTATTTAACCGATTCCGTTTGAATGAAACTCCAGGCTTTCTGAACGTGCTCTCTGCTTACAGAAGTCTGACCAATCTGCATCCTGAGATAAACCTGTCCACGTATTTTAGTGTGTGAAAGATAAAGCTTGCCTGAAGAATTCAGATGATGGAGAAAATTAAGGTTTAATGCGTTAATTTTTGGAATTTCATTCATTCCATCGGGACAAAAAGAAAAACAAATCAATGCCAGATGTTGAGGTTCGAATAACCGGAATTCCTTTGATTGCTTGATTTGCAACGCCAGTTCATTTGCCCACAAAATATGATTGGATATTTTAGTCTTTATTTCTTCAGTTCCCATTTCACGAATTACGAACCACAACTTTAAAGCACGAAATCTCCTTCCCAGCTGAACTCCCCAATCACGGTAATTGTTAACTATCGAATCAGGTCTGGTCTTCAGGTATTCCGGAAGTATTTCAAAGGTTTTAATCAGAGTTTCTTTATCTCTCACAAAATATGCAGAGCAATCGAAATTTGTAAAAAGCCATTTATGGGGATTAAAAACATAGCTGTCGGCATTTTCAATTCCTTCAATTAAATAACGATGCTCAGGTAAAACCATTGCTGAACCAGCGTATGCAGCATCAATATGAAGCCAGATATTGTATTTCCTGCAGATTGCAGATATTTCTTTTACAGGATCCATTGCACATGTGCCTGTTGCTCCCACTGCTGCCACAACACAGATAGGTATTAGCCCTGCTTTAATATCCTGTTTTATGATTTCTTCCAGTTTCAGGGGATTCAAAGCAAGAGCCTCATCTATTGCGATTTTCCTGAGGTTTTCGCTTCCAATACCCGAAATTTTTACAGCCTTTTCAACCGAAGAATGAGCCTCACTGCTACAATATATTCTGAAATTTGCTGATTGTATCCCCTTTTCGTTAATTGCAAAAGAACTATACTTTTCACGGGCTGATAAAATAGCAACAAGCGTGGAGGTAGATGCGGAATCCTGTATTACACCTTCGAACTCTGCCGGAATTCCGGTCATTTCTTTGAGCCAGCACATTACTTTTTCCTCAAGTTCTGCTGCTGCAGGTGAAGTTTCCCAAACCATACACTGAGCCCCCATGGTAGCGGTCATCATTTCTGCGAGTACAGATGGATAGCTTGAATTAGCCGGGAAGTATGCAAAAAAATTCGGACTCTGCCACTGGGTTATTCCCGGAAGAATAATGCGGTTCACATCATCAATAATAGTTTCCATGCTCTCGCTTTTTTTCGGGGGAGATGCTGGAATCTGCCCGAAAATTTCCCCGGGTTTTACAAGACTTTTAACCGGCAGTTCCTCAACATTTTCAATGTAATCCGCCATCCAATCGGCCACTTGATGAGCATATTTCCTGAATTCCTGATTATCCATGTGAAAGTTTTTGGTATTTTTAGCACATCAAATTAAATAAATAATTCGAATACTTTGCCGTTTTTACCTAGAGATAAAAAGAAATTCTCATTATCATGATAATACCTGTATTATCTGAAATTCAGAATTCCTTGTTTTGCAAAATCAGCTTAATCATTATAATCTGGGTAGAGTTTGGCACGCTATTTGAAATTTATCATTCAGAAACAAATCAATACCCTGAGCCATGAAAAATATAGCCATTTTCCTCCTAACCCTTCCTTTGCTACTAACAAGTTGCCACAAGGATCCCTTTGCCGATTTTACTGTTTCTAACTCCTGGATAGGAGTTGGTGAGAGTGTTTTTGTAACCAACAGATCTATTGATGCCGAAGCTTTTGAATGGAATTTCGGGGATAACTATTTTTCTAACAGTTTTAATGCATCACATTATTACGATCAGCCGGGAGACTACACAATCCAGCTAAAAGCCAACAATAATGGTGCTACAGACGTTGCACAAATGGTCGTTTCAGTTGGTGCCAGCGTTGAAATTACAGTTGAAGAATATCTTGAGCCTTTTTATCTGGTTACCGACATTAGTGTTATTCTTTATCCTTCAGTAATTGATTGGGAAAAGCAGACAAATAAGGTAGCAGAAGGTTTTACAAACAGTGCTGGTGTAGTGAGCTTCGACCACTTGTATAGTCAAAGATACTATGTTGATGTATATGGCCCAAATCACGATAATTTGCAGCTAGCTGCTGAAGATGTAGGCTGGATCGAAACCCCCGTGTTGCTTGGTGGTAGAATTATTCCATTTACTGCTGTTGTCGATTATTATCCTCCGGCAAAGAAATCCCTTCTTAATCGTCAGGAGTTAAGAGTTCTGAGAAAAACAGAAGCCGGTGAGCATGCTGCCCGAATGAAATCCGACCACAAGAAATAGAGAAATTTCAGGCTTTCTCCAAAAGAATGAACGCCTAAACTATAAAAAGCTTAATGCAGGTTTGAAAATGCAGGTCTCAAGATCAATGCTTTTTTAACCTGCATTTCGGTTTTTCACCTCTCGGTACAATCGACATGCCTATTCTTCGGCTTGAGCGTTTTCTGTTAACGATTTTATTTGCTTATTTTGCACTTCTGAAAATTCAGAAAAAGTTTTAATTAAATTATTCCAATTCAGTATGAAATGAGTTGCTTGTAGAATAAATTAAAGCAACTGTTAAGGAAGGATTATAAATGATATCAAAGAAAAAAAAATAAAATGGCAAAAGAACTTACTACGCGGGCAGAAAACTATTCCCAGTGGTACAACGATCTGGTAATCAAAGCAGATCTGGCAGAAAATTCGGCAGTCAGGGGATGTATGGTTATAAAACCTTATGGTTATGCCATTTGGGAGAAGATGCAGGCTGCTCTTGATAAAATGTTTAAAGATACAGGACATTCAAATGCCTATTTCCCGCTTTTCATACCTAAATCCTTTTTTAGCAAGGAAGCTAGTCATGTAGAGGGATTTGCCAAAGAATGCGCTGTAGTTACTCACTACCGACTCAAAATTGATGAGGTAAACGGAGGTGTTATGGTTGACCCTGAATCCAAGCTGGAAGAGGAGCTTATTGTAAGACCTACCTCAGAAACCATTATTTGGAGTACTTATAAAAACTGGATACAATCTTACCGCGACCTTCCTTTGCTGATCAATCAGTGGGCCAATGTTGTTCGCTGGGAAATGAGAACCCGTTTGTTCTTGAGAACAGCTGAGTTTCTTTGGCAGGAAGGACACACCGCTCATGCTACCAAACAGGAAGCCATTGAAGAAACCATGAGAATGGTTCATGTTTATTCCGATTTTGCCGAAAATTTTATGGCTATGCCAGTAATTATCGGACGGAAAACTGAAAACGAGAGGTTTGCGGGTGCACTCGACACCTTTTGCATCGAAGCGCTCATGCAGGACGGTAAAGCTTTACAGGCAGGAACTTCACATTTTCTTGGACAGAATTTCGCTAAAGCTTTTGACGTTCAATTCGCAAATAATGAAGGTAAACTTGAGTATGTGTGGGCAACTTCATGGGGTGTTTCAACACGACTAATGGGTGCATTGGTAATGGCTCATTCCGATGATCACGGATTGGTACTTCCTCCGAAACTCGCCCCTATTCAGGTTGTTATCGTTCCTATTTACAAGGGATTGGATCAGGTACCCAGACTAAATGCTGTTGCAGAGAGAATAAAAAAGGAGCTGGAAGCAAAAGGAATTTCAGTTAAATATGATAATCGCGACACTCATAAACCAGGTTGGAAATTTGCTGAATATGAACTTAAAGGGGTTCCCGTTCGTTTGGCTCTTGGTCCACGAGATCTGGAAAATGGCAGCATCGAAATCGCCCGTCGTGATACTCTGGAAAAGAAAGTCATTCCTCAGGAAAACATTGCAGATTACATTGTTAAGCTTTTGGATGAAATTCAGGAAAACATCTTCAATAAAGCCCATAAATTTAGGGATGAGAATATCACTCTTGTATCGTCCTGGGCAGAATTTAAAGAGGTTCTGGATAACAAGGGCGGATTTGTTTCTGCTTACTGGGATGGTACCGCTGAGACGGAAGTTAAGATTAAAGAAGAAACAAAAGCAACCATCCGTTGTATTCCTTTGGATACTGAAGAGAATGTAGGCACTGATATTTTCAGCGGAAAACCCGGTAAATACAGGGTTCTTTTCGCTCGGGCTTACTAAGATTCAGGATAATATTGAGATTCACTTTTAACAACCAACCAAAATGGCCAGACATCAGTACCTCTGTTGAATTCAAGGGTTACCGATATCTGGCTAATTTGTTATCTAGTCAAAGACTATTGTCTTTTTCCCATTTAACAGAATTCTGTGCTCAGCATGAAAATAAACTGCTCTTGCCAGCACTATTCTTTCCAAATCTCTTCCTTTGCGAATTAGGTCTTCCGTAGTATCGCGATGTGATATTCGCACTATATCCTGTTCTATAATCGGACCCTCATCGAGATCCTCTGTAACATAGTGACTTGTAGCGCCAATAATTTTCACACCCCTCTCGTAGGCTTGTTTGTAGGGGTTCCCTCCCATGAATGCCGGTAGAAATGAGTGGTGTATATTTATAATTCTGCCGGGATATTTTTCTATAAAATTACCGGATAAGACTTGCATGTACCTGGCAAGAACAACCGCATCGATTTCATTATCTGCAAGTAGTTTTAATTCGGATTCTTCCTGCGCTTTTTTATTCTCCGGTGTAATGGGGAAAACATGCAAAGGAATTCTGTGATAGTCGGCCATTGGTTTTACATCAGCATGGTTGGATATAATCAGAGGAATCTCAACAGGATAATCAGCAAGTCTCTGTCTCCATAATAGCTCCTGTAAGCAATGCTCATATTTCGAAACAAAAACTGCAATTCTCAGTTTTCTACCCGTAAAATTAATTTTCCAAGTTGCATTCAGATCAGACGCAAGTGGTTCAAAGGTTTCCTCAAGATTTTCAGGTCGAATGCTAAAGTTCTCTAAATCCCAAACCACCCTGAAAAAAAAAGTTTTTTCGAGAGTGTCGACATGTTCATGCAGTGAGATAATATTTCCTCCATTATCAGAAATAAAACCCGAAATTCGGGCAACAAGTCCTTTGCTATCAGGACATGAAAGTAGCAGAATTGCTTTGCGGTTGGGCATAATTTAGGGTCTTTGCGCAAACATACAAAAAAGACTGATACGGCTTTACTGTTACCAGAGATAATATGAATTGCACGAAAAGTGAACAAGGGTTCTTTTATTAAATAGTTTAAACATGCGTACTCCCCCGTTTCAACTCAATCACCGTAATTTCAGGCGGGGTTCCAACACGGCCAGGAAACGCAATATACCCAATTCCAATATTTACATACAAATGCTGCTTATCAACCGTGTACAAGCCACCCCAACGCGGATATTTCATTTTAACAGGGCTCCATCTCCAACCGGGAATCCGAATTGCAAACTGCATTCCATGAGTATGACCGGAAAGGGTGAGATCAATATCAGTTTTCTTTGTTACCTGTGCATCCCAATGTGAGGGATCATGTGTCATGAGAATTTTAAATGGAAGGTCATTTACGGGACTCATAGCTTTTCCTAAATCACCATATTGCGGAAATGGAGGTAATCCCCAGTTCTCAACCCCTATTAAAGCAATTTCTTCTCCGTCTTTCTGAAGTCGTACTGATTCATTTCGTAACAACTTAAATCCCATCTCAGAATGATGCTTGTATAAATCCAGCATATTCTCATTGAGCTGTTCCTTCGATGCCCACTGGTAATATTCGCCATAATCATGGTTTCCAAGGATTGAAAACATTCCATAACGAGCTTTCAACTTTTGAAACAGGGGTATAAAGCTTTCGGCCTCCGCGGCAATGTTATTAACAAGATCTCCCGTGAAAAGAATATAGTCTGCATTTTGCTTATTAATCAGCTCAATTGCTTTATCTACCATTTCTGGATTTCCATCAAAGCTCCCTACATGAAAATCGCTGATTTGTAATATCCTGGTTCCATCAAAAGCCTTCGGTAGATTTGGAAAAGAAAGGGAAAGATTTGTTACTTTAAAATTATACCGACCCTTCCAAATCCCCCAAATAATAGAAAGAAAGGGAATTGAGGCAGCTATGAGTCCCACCTGCAAAAGGAACTCCGAACGCGAGATTTTATGCGCTCCTGCAGCAATGCTTTCATTGGAAGGAAAAAGAAAACCTACACCTTTTGCAAATATTCCGGCAACATCATTAACCAATTGAAATGCATTAAAAATAAGCTTTGGAACAAAAAACAATACAAAAAATCCAAAGAAAAAGGCGATGTTGCTGTACATCTCCTTGTAAGTAAAATGCGTGAAGGAGTAGCTCAGCCAAACCAGCCATACCAATGAAAGTAAGGTTATACCCCAGAAAATTATTTTGAAAATAAGCTTCTGATAAGAAGGTAAATTCTGGCTTAATGCTGAAATTCCCCTGAAAGTATAAAGATCAGTGAGGATAATAAATACCGATAAGAATATAATTAATACAACTGGTTGACGCATAAATAAAGGATTACACTATTTTTTATAAAACTGAAACAAAATAACAAAAAAACAAGAACAATGTTTTCAATGATCCTGAAACTGTTTTGGAAGGAAGGCTTAAATTAACGACATTGGATTAAATATCATAAATTGACTCTACATTTTTTAAAATCATGCAATTGAACTAATTTCACCGCGATTCTCTCTGTAAAACAGAATAGAACAATTAATTGGTGCACATCATTACAATGATAGTTTTGAGCAGACATTTGACCTATTTTATAAAAACAATTTTACTATTTGCATTCCTTGTTTTATTGGGATCAGGACATGTATTGGCTCAGATTTATCCTTCAAAAAACGATTCGTCAAACAATTCAAATAAACTTACTGAAAGTAAAAACGAAAGGTCTTTAAGTTCTATACTTCGCGACACAATCCGGCCAATACCTTCCGGAAACTGGTGGGTTAATGAGCTGCAGAATATTGTAATCCGACCTCCAAAAACTGTCATCACAGATACTCTTCCAACGCTCAGGGGAGATTTGGAATTTATTGAATATGATGGTCTTATAATTCGAAACATTCGTTTTATTAAATTAGATGTTTTTGGCGCAAACATTCTCGATACCGCGTCACATGCAACTACATGGATAGAAAAAACCGCTAACTCAGTACATATTAAAACTAATGATCGGATTCTTGAAAGACATCTTCTGATAAAAGAAGGCGATCGCATCGATCCACGTATTTTAGCTGATAACGTCAGACTTTTTCGCGAGCTTTCTTATGTAGAGGATGCAAGATTTGTTGTGGTACCAATTGCACTTCAGGATGGCTATGCCGATATTCTTGTAATCATTAAGGATCAGTGGTCCATAGCATTCTATTTGCAACTTAGTGAAATAAATGCGGGCAAACTCGAAGTCTGGGATAGAAATGTTTTTGGAACAGGTATGGAAATTCAAAACAATATTCATTGGAATCCTCAAAAATCGGATATCTGGGGCTATGAAGCCATTTACAAAAACCGGAATATTCTTGGTTCGTTTATCGATAGCAAGTTCAGTTATACCAATGTTTTTGATACCAAGGGATATGGACTTCAACTGAACCGTAAATTCTTTACTCCCAATACAAAATACGCCGGTGGAGCATCGGTATATCACTTAAGCTCAATCCAGCACGTCTGGAATGCTGATTCCGGCTTTGTTTCACACCATGTTTCAAGTAACTTCACCGATATCTGGCTTGGGCGGGCTATAAAATTAAATAAGAATGCTGAGCTTGAAAAAAACAGATTAAACCTGATTCTTGCAAGCAGAATTTATAAGGAAAATTATTTCGACAGACCCTTGGTAAGCAAAAATCGCTATTATGATTTTCACGACAAAATAGTCTTGCTAAATACAATTGCACTTTCTTCCCAAAGTTTTTACCAGAGTAGTCTTATATACAGCTATGGCCGTACAGAAGATATACCCATAGGCTCATTGCTGAATTTTACATTCGGTCCGGAGTTTGGAGAATTTGATAATCGAATGTATTCTTCACTGAGTTTCGCAAAAGGAAATTATGTGGCCAATCTCGGATATGCCTATTTCCAGATTGCTGAAGGTGGATTTATAACAAATACAGGGAGTTTCGAACAGGCGATGTTTCAACTTCGAGTGAAATATTTTTCCAATCTTTTTATTTTTGGTCAGTTTAAATTCCGTCAGTTTATAAGCTTTAATTTTACCAAGGGAATAAAACGTTTTGAAAACGATCGTCTCACAATTAATGAAACTTACGGGCTACGGGGCTTCAACGAAGAAAATGTATTCGGTCAGCAACGATTTGTTTTGAACATGGAAACGGTTGCTTTTACTCCATGGTATGTTTATGGCTTCCGTTTTACTTTTTTCTCATACATTGATTTTGGCATGTTGGGACCAGAATCTTCTAATCTTTTATATGAAGATGTTTATTCTGGTTTGGGAATTGGTGCAAGAATTCAAAATGAAAGGCTTGTTTTTCCAACGTTTTCATTTCGTTTCGGGATTTATCCGAATCTGCCGGAAATCCCTCTAAAGGATAAAATGCAGTTCTCAGGGGAACCGCGCCTGAATTCGAATAATTTTTATCTTACCAATCCTAATATGATGGATTTTCATTAAAATTCAATAAATAGTATTGAACTTTCAGACATGATTTTTGTTTACTTTTGGTATTTAATCTGATAATCATACATTATTTTCTAATCTTAAATATTTAAAAAATGGCAGTACTAGTTGGTAAAAAAGCTCCTCATTTTTCAGTTCCTGCTGTATTAAATGGTGGCGAAGTAATTGAAAATTTTTCATTGAAACAGTTTGTGGGTAAAAAGTACGTTGTATTTTTCTTTTATCCTGCAGACTTTACATTCGTTTGTCCTACTGAAATCATTGCATTTCAGGATAAAATGAAAGAATTTGAAGAAAGAAATGTTGCTGTAGTTGGCTGTTCAGTAGATTCAGAATTTTCACACTGGAAATGGCTGCAGACGCCTAAAAAAGAAGGCGGAATTCAGGGTGTTAAATTCCCTTTGGTTGCCGATCAGTCGATGACAATTTCTGAAAATTACGATGTTTTGGCCGGTGAATATGATGTTAACGACGATGGTTCCTCAACTTTCACAGGCTCTCCCCGCTCATACCGTGGACTGTTCCTGATCGATAAGGAAGGTCTTGTTCGCCATCAGCTGGTTAACGATATGCCTCTTGGCAGAAGCGTTGAAGAAGCTATCAGAATGGTTGATGCTCTTCAGTTCTTTGAGAAAAATGGTGAAGTTTGCCCTGCAGACTGGCACAAAGGTGATGTTGGCTTGAAAGCTACTCAGGAAGGCATTGCAAGTTTCCTCGCCAAACACTAATCCCCTTTTAATTTAATCGAATATTAAAGGTGTAATATAGGGTCTTCCTTACTATTACACCTTTTTTGTTGATCTAAGCAATTAACCAACCTCTAAATTTTACTTCACCCAATGAATTACCCCGAGGCAAAGCCATCGAGGTATCAAATGGAATTCTTATTTTTCGACCCAGAGGTTCGGGAGGAATCAAACCTTTTCTTTACCTTAGTGGAAATTCTTTCCGCCATGCTTGGCAAGCTGAAATCCCATATTTCCGAAAATGACCTTTTCCACACCGGCAACCGGCTTATTGTTACTGTAAGCGGTGGAGTAGACTCTACCGTAATGTTGGATTTGCTTTATAATTTGGGATATTCCTGTTATATCGCTCATTGCAATTTCCAACTCAGGGCTGAAGAGTCGGATGGGGATGAATTGTTCGTCAGATCACTGGCCGACAAATATAACATTCCCATATTCGTAAGAAAGTTTGAAACTTCAGATTATGCTGAATCGGGAAAAATTTCAATACAAATGGCAGCCAGGGAACTTCGTTACGACTGGTTTGAAGAACTCAGACAGGAACAGGCTTGCGACTGGATTGTTACAGCACATAATAAAAATGATGTAATTGAAACTTTTCTTCTAAACCTTTCCAGGGGAACTGGAATTCAGGGCTTAACCGGTATTAAAAGTAAAGCTGGCCGGCTCGTAAGGCCTTTGTTAGACGCCACACGTGCGGATATAAAAAAGTATGCGTTGGCAAATAATCTCGATTGGCGGGAGGATACCAGTAATGCATCTTCCAAATACAGCCGGAACAAAATAAGGTTAAATATTATACCTCTTTTTGAAGAGATAAACCCCCGTTTTGCTGATACTCTAGCAGATAACATGCGAAAATTGCGGGAAGCAGAAGAAATATACATTAATTCTATCCGCGAAAAGCGCAGTGAATATATAAAACGCGAATTGAACTTCTCCTGGATATCTCTGAATGAGCTTATTAAGCTACATCCGATAGATACATGGGTATATGAACTTCTCAGTGATTTTAATTTCACACAGGCAGTTGTAAACGATATTGTCAGGAGTCTCGACGGACCCTCCGGTAAACAATTTTTTTCATCCACCCACCGACTTGTAAAAGATCGGGAAAGACTGATTATTCAACCATTACGAGAGGAAAGTGGAAGGAAATATTATATTGACGGGCCATACAGCGAAGTAATCGCTCCTGTTGATCTTGAAATGGATGTGATTCAAAATTCTACTGATTTCAAAATCCCCTCTACATCATCAATTGCCTGTCTGGATTTCGAATTACTTGAATTCCCTCTAATACTCAGAAAATGGGAACCCGGAGATTATTTTCGTCCTTTGGGGATGAAAAATATGAAAAAACTTAGCGATTTCTTTATCGACATCAAGCTTTCGCTCCCGGAAAAAGAAAATACTTGGATTCTTCAGTCGGGAAACGAAATCGTTTGGATTTTAGGACTCAGGATTGATGATAAATATAAAATCCGTCCAGAATCAGGCAAGATTCTGAAAATAAGAATGTTATAGCACAATTCAAAATTTCCGCAGGTTGTGTAGAAGGATTTTTTCGGCTTACCCTAATTTTTTCATTCCAATATTATGCCTGAGAGTTTGGAAATAATCTTTTAATCCACCTTTATCTGCAGCTTTAATTTTTTCAATTAGTTCACCCAGACTATTTTTAATTTCCTCCACCTGTTCCAGACTATATGGATTCAACAGAATTTCTGATAGAAGAAAATCATCCTCGGAAAGCAATCCCTTTGCAATTTCAAAATGTTTGCGGAATGTTGTTCCAGGAGCTTCCTGTTCTTTCATGCACGAAGCAAAAACCAAAGTAGAAGAAAAGGGAATTGATAAAGAATACGCAATAGTCTGATCATGTTCCTTGAAACTATAATCAAATATCTTCAAATTCAGGGATTTATAGAATTTTCGGAAGAATTCTTTACCTTCTTCATCCCCTTCTTTTATAATTATCGCATTTTCTTCAGCCAGATGCCTGATGTTTGCAAAAGTTGGACCAAACATCGGATGTGTTGAAACAAAGCGTCTGCCGCAAGTTTCATAATATTTCATGATGCCGTTTTTAACAGAAGTAATATCTGCAATAATGCAGTTTTTACCCAAAGAAGGAACTACTTCGCGAAAAACACTTTCTGTGTGTTCGAGACTTACTGCATTTATAAGAATATCAGGCTGAAACTCCAGCAATTCTTCCAAATAAAGGAATTTACGGGAATTAAAAAAATACTTTAGTTTACTCCGATCCGAATCGTAAACCCCTACTTCATAATCCAGGCAGAGTGATTCTACCAGCCATGATCCCATATTTCCCGCACCTACTACTGCTACTCTCATTCGTTTAAATTTTTTTGTTGTAAATTATTAAGTCTTGAACACTTATTTCAAATAAACACGTTTAATTCTTTGCTCTACCAACATCAGATCGGCAAGTACAATGGCAGTAACCGCTTCCATTATAACCGGAACCCGGAGCGCAATGCATAAATCATGACGGCCTTCGATTTTAAGTTCGGTCATTTTACCTGTCTTAATATTCATGGTATTTTGCGCCAAAGCAATGCTGCTGGTAGGTTTAACTGCAACTCTAAAAACAATATCATTTCCATTGCTAATTCCTCCATTAATGCCACCTGCATGGTTAGTTTCAGTTTTTCCTTCAGGGGATATGAACATGTCGTTATGATCACTGCCTTTCATTTTAGCAGATGCAAATCCAGCTCCAAATTCAATAGCTTTAATTGCAGGAATGCTGAATACCAGATGAGCAATCATTGATTCCACAGAATTAAAAAATGGCTCTCCAATTCCTGTCGGCAAATTACTAGCTGTGCATTCAATAATTCCTCCAATTGAATTCTGTTCTTCTATGGCTTTATCTAATGCCAATTCAATATCTTTAATTCCACCGGCTTCAGTCAATTCAGCTTTTATTTTAATGGGGGATATTAGTTTGCGCGCAATTACTCCGGCTGCAACAATTCCCAAGGTAATCCTACCGCTGAAATGGCCTCCACCTCTGAAATCTTCAAACCCTCCAAATTTCTTTGAAGCAACAAAATCAGCATGTCCTGGTCGTGGTGTTTCCCTAATCTTCTCATAGTCTTTAAACCGGGTATTGGTATTTTCAAAAATTATGGTAATGGGAGCTCCTGTGGTAAAATCATTAAAAACACCACTCATAATTCGTGGAAGATCAGCTTCTTTTCGAGGAGTCGTACCTTTTGATCCTGAACGTCTGCGATCGAGGTCGGCAGTGAAATCCGATTCAAGTAGAGGTAAACCCGCCGAACAACCATCAATTGTAATTCCTGTAGAATTGCCATGTGACTCCCCAAAAATACTGATTCTGAATATGTTACCGAAGGAATTCATAAGCTTATTGTATTTTTTTTATCAGATCTTTCATTTCCTCAAAATCTAATTGTCCTTCTGCTGTAGCTTCGCCCGAGGATGCAAAAGTAAATTCAGCACCCAGGAAAGCTGCTGCGAGTCGGGTAATTTTGCCTGCCTTACCCATCCCAATAACTATTTTACGACCCGATATACTGTAAAGAGATAAGAGTCTTGCTGCATCTGCCGGAGAATACACCCTACATGCCAGTTTTGCAACATCGGCACCCAATTCAAAACAATCAGACAACAATGATTCAAGTACATCTGCAGAAGGTGTCATTTCATAATTATGGTATGAAATTATGGTTTGAGTTGAATATTTTTGGGTAATGTTGCGAATAGCGAAAAGAAATGCTTCATCCGAATCTATCTCAATATCAATATATTTGCAGCCTGATGCTGCAGCCATTTCAAAGAGTTTTAATCTTTCTTCATTTGAATATTTACCAGGTCTGCATGTAAAAACTGTTTTACTTCCGCATGAAATTACATCTTTATAATCTTCAATATTCCAATCAAGAAGATCAGCTCTTATTTCAATAAATCCCGATTTCTGAAGGATTTTTTTTGCTTCTGCTGGGGATCCGGAACCGATACTAATGCAAATCATAAAGTATAGATTTTATATCGTTAACAGGTAATTTTCTGATTACTGCTTTACCAATATCCTGAAGTAAAATAAAACTGATCTCCTCGCCTGCTCTTTTCTTGTCCTTCTTCATCGCATCAGCAAGTAAATCAGGATCATACTCATACTTTAATGCTAATCCTGTTCTTGCAATTAAGGTTTCTAGTTCATTGCATTTTTCCTGTTCAAGCATTCCCAATTTCACTGAAAGTCGCGAGGCAAGAATCATTCCCAGCGCCACAGCCTCTCCATGTGGAAGCTTGTATAATTTCTCAATGCCATGAGCAAAGGTATGACCAAAGTTAAGCGTTTTTCTTTCACCTGTTTCATTTTCATCGGACGCTACTACTTCTATTTTATTCTTAACCGATTCAAAAATCATAGTTTCAAGAACCATTTTATCCCTTGAAACTCCCTTTTCAATATTTTCATTCAGGTAATTGAAGAAGTTGAAATCCCTGATAGCGCCATATTTGATAATCTCTGCAAATCCCCCGAGAAATTCCTTTTCAGGCAAAGTGGCAAGAAAATCAGTGTCGCAGTAAACAAAATCCGGTTGACGGATTACACCAACCATGTTCTTATACCCATCGATGTTTACCCCATTTTTTCCGCCAACGGCAGCATCTACCTGACCAAGAAGCGTAGTTGACACGAA
This sequence comes from Bacteroidales bacterium, assembly GCA_038316435.1. Taxonomy (GTDB): domain Bacteria; phylum Bacteroidota; class Bacteroidia; order Bacteroidales; genus JACJXF01. Next base: position 44,428 of record JBBQAQ010000005.1, read on the forward strand.
TCCGAATTGAATTCCCCTTAAAAAAGTCGATGCCACGAACCCTGATAAATCGGTTGCAATACCTCCACCCACGCCAAGCAGGAACCAACTTCGGTCAACTTCCATCTCAATAAGCTTCTGATACAGATGGATTGCCTGATTCATGGATTTGGCCATTTCACCTGAGCCAATCGAAATAACCTGAAAACCAGAGAATTTTGCTGAATGAAACTTCAGAACATTCTCATCCGCCAGAACAACCGTTTTGTCTCGGTTCAAACGGCTAAGGGCTTCATCAATGCCGGCAATAATAAAAACCTCCGACTTTCCTGCCGATGTTATCAGGTCTAATTTTTTCATTTTTCCTCGTCCTGGTTACGATTCATTACGAGAGTCTGCTTATTTATCGATTCCTGGTGAATCGCCTGGAATACCTTTAGAATAAACTCTTCGCTAAGTCCTTTTCTGCTACCAAGGCTTATACGGTTTTTTACAATATCATCCCATCTCTGTGACTGAAGGATGGTAATATTGCTTTCTTTCTTATGTTTGCCGATTTCCTCAACCACTTTCATGCGCTTTTCGAAAATCTGTATAAGTTTATCATCGAGTTTATCGATTTGTTCCCGTAATTCGGCCAAACTTATCATGGATTTCAGATCACCTTCGTCTCTAAAGATCAATCGTTTCAGAAGAGTCAGAAGTTCATCAGGTGTTATTTGCTGACTTGCATCGCTCCATGCTAAATCAGGTGTGTTATGAGTTTCAATAATAAGACCGTCGAAGTTAAGGTCCATCGCTTTCTGTGAAACATTATACAACATGTGACGGTTTCCGCAAATATGGCTCGGATCTGTGATAATTTTCAGTTCAGGAATTCTTCTGCGAAGTTCAATTGGTACTTGCCATTGAGGATCGTTGCGGAATAATGTTTTATCATAAACTGAGAATCCACGGTGAATGGCAATGAGCCGTTTTATACCGGCATTATTAAGTCGCTCAAAAGCTCCGATCCATAATTCCACGTCCGGATTTACAGGGTTTTTTATCATTACCGGAATATCCACTCCCTTTAAAGCATCAGCAATTTCCTGCACAGCAAAAGGGTTTGCAGATGTGCGAGCTCCAATCCAAAGAATATCAATACCTGCTTTCAGGCATTCCTCGACATGTTTTGCATTTGCAACTTCGGTAGTTGTCTGCATGCCGGTTTCTTTTTTAACTTTTCCTAACCATTCCAGTCCGATTGAACCAATGCCTTCAAAAGCATTCGGACGTGTACGAGGTTTCCAAATTCCGGCACGATAAATTCGGATTCCGTTATTTGCCAGATCTTTGGCAGTTGCCATTACCTGTTCCTCAGTTTCCGCGCTGCACGGACCAGCAATGATGATGGGCCTTTTCATGCATTCCCCGCATAGATCAAGCTGCTCCAGTTCGAGTTTTACTCCCATATTTATAGTTATTAATCCATTATTGATTTTCCTTTTATATATTCTCCCAAAATACCTAATTCGCTGGTAAACGGACGAATTGCATCGAGGGATTTTTTGTACCAATCATAATCATCGAAAATTACATCAACATAAAACTGATATTCCCAGTCTTTTCCCATGATTGGAAGCGACTGAATTTTAGTTAAGTTAATATCGTAATATGAAAGTATAGACAGAATCTTAGAAAGTGAACCGCTTTTATTGGCAAGTGCAAAATGGATAGATGATTTGTTAACAACTGAAATATCTTCTTTATGCCCATTTGCTTCCCTCAAAATAAGAAACCGTGTATAATTCATTTTGTTGGTTTCAATTGAAGGAGCAAGAATTTCGAGTCCGTATTTCTCAGCTGCTACATCGCTTGCTATGGCACCTTTCCCCAACAGTTTTTCGTCACTAATCATTTTTGCACTTAACGCTGTATCAATACTTTCAATGAGAGTAACTTTAGGATAATTATCAAAGAACAGCTGGCATTGCAAAATTGCCATTGGGTGCGAATACACCTCCTTTATATCTTCAATTTTCTGTCCTGGTAATGCTACAAGATTCTGACGAATTCTTAAATATATCTCTCCAATAATCTGCATTTTAGAATCCTTTATTAAGGCATAATTTGGAATGATGCTTCCTGCAAGAGAGTTTTCAATTGCCATGATGCCAAAATCAACTTCTCTTTGCTTAAGAGATGTCATAAGGTCTTTGAATGTATTGTTAGGCTTAATATCTATTTCCTGAGGTTCGAAATATGCTTTTGCGGCAATTTCATGAAATGCACCGTACCCACCCTGAATGGCAATAGTTATAGGTTTGTTATCGTTTTGAAATCCCATCTTACTAAATATTAAAAAAGGCCCCGACTGTGCCGGGACCTTTTTATGTGATTTGAATTATTTTAAATCCATAGTTTGTCCGGCCTGTTCTTTCAGACTAAAATAGAAGTAGAAAAAATAAAAGCGGGCTACTATGGTATTCATCCTGTTGAGTATAAAATAAAAAAATCCCGATAAACACCGGGATCAATTGTTACAAATTCGATTATCCCGACTTATTTAAGCGTGCTATAAAAATAATATGAATAAGTAAATCGACCCATTTTTTTAAACATTTGTGCAAAGTAAATGTTTTTGCTTAATATATGCAAGAGAAAATCGTAAAAAAGTAACAGCTAGTCAATAATTACAGGGATTTCCGTACGAATTCATTTTCTATTGGCTAACTTGCATGGTTTACAACTAGTTGCCTTCCTAAACATGAATAAGAAAGAACGATTTGAAAGAACAGTAGTCTGGTTTCAGGAAAACATGCCGGTTGCAGAAACAGAGTTGCATTACAGCAACCATTTTCATTTACTGGTAGCAGTAATTCTTTCTGCACAATGTACAGACAAAAGGGTGAATATGATCACGCCAGCCTTATTTACGAGTTTTCCTGATCCACAGAGCATGGCAGCAGCCTCCGTAGAGGAAATCTTTGCACTTATAAAATCATGCTCTTACCCAAATAATAAGGCTAAAAACCTTTGGGGAATGGCAAATGCACTTGTAAAAGATTTCGGGGGAGTTGTTCCGGATACTTCCGAAAAACTTGAAAAACTTCCCGGAGTTGGCAGAAAGACTGCAAACGTAATTCTCTCTGTGGCATTTGATAAACCTGCAATGGCAGTAGATACGCATGTTTTTAGAGTATCTGCAAGAATCGGACTTTCTGTTAACTCAAAAAATCCCCTTGAAACTGAAAGGCAACTGGTGAAATATTTTCCTGAAAATCTTCTTTCTACTGCTCACCATTGGCTTATTCTTCATGGTAGATATGTTTGCATTGCCCGAAAGCCGAAATGCAGCGAATGCGGATTATCGGAATTCTGCAAGTATTATTGTTCAAAAGCCAGAAAATCCAAATAATTCCATAGCAATAAGTAGTGGAATGACAGTTTCTTACTACATCTTAGCATTGTAATATCACTAAAATTGTTATTTTTGTTCGATAAAGCCTAGAGAAAATGAAAACTTTCCTAAAACTTAGCTTGCTTTGTTTAATCCTGACATTCGTTTCAGGGTTTAGTTATCAGAAAATTGACTACCGTTTAGGAAGGTATAATAATGTTTGTAAAGATCTCAAAAATGAGGTATTGCTCTATTTCGTTTTTGTTGATACAAAAACCACAAGTCCCTGGACTGAATTTGACATTGCTTCAACAATTGATTCTATGGCTATTGCAGTTGAATGGATCGAAAAGCAGGCTGAGCTAAATAAAGTAAAACTCCGCATTAAAACCGATTATTATATAGGTAAGGAGTTTGCAACTATTACAAAAAATCTTCCTTTAAGTACTGTAGATCTGTCCATTAATGAGCCAAACCTAAAAACCGGGCTAGCAGCTATTAATAAATGGGCGGATAACCTTTCTAAAAAAGTGGGAGAATCATTTGTAATTGCTGAGAAAGATGGAATTCCGCAACAACAAAGTCCTAAAGATACCGAACGTGTAATTGCCCTTCTTCGTGATGAGTTTACTGTTGAAAGCGTTGCTCTTATTTTTATGGTGAATAATTATTACAGAACTGACATATCCTTTGCTGTAAATACTTTGATTAATGAAGATGTTGAGTTTGCCATTGTCAGCTATAAGTATCCTGCTGAAATAGCTCAAAATTTCATGCGTCTTTATGGAGCTGCCGATCTTTACCCAACTCCCCTTCGTAAATCTGAAAAAAAGATAAAACTTGCGGGTGAGTTATTTTCAAATGAAATCATGCAGGATTGCTACTCAAAAAATATCTGGAGTCTTGAAGTATCCGATTTTACCAAATATTTGATAGGCTGGACCAATGAACTCGATCCGCGTTTTGAACCACTTTTGACAGACAAAGCACCAATTTTTTAGAATTCGCTTTCTGTATTTTCCAATCCATAATTTCGCAAAATGAAGTCTGTGTATCTCGATTTCAATGCTACAACACCAATAGATAATGAGGTGGCAGATTTTATGATTCCATTCCTTCGTGGTAATTTTGGGAATCCTTCAAGTATGCATAGTTTTGGAACCGATAGTAAAAAGGCAATTGAAGTAGCCAGAAAAAATATTTCATCCTTATTAAATTGCTCTCCATCAGAAATAATCTTTACCAGCGGAGGAACTGAATCTAATAATTTTGCATTGCTTGGAGCAGCATATTCTTACCGGAATAAAGGAAATCATATTATTACCTCGGTAATTGAACATCCGGCAGTTCTTGAAGTATGCAGGTTTCTTGAAAAAGAAGGATTTCAAATTACCTATCTACCAGTAAATTCTGATGGAATAGTGGAAACTGAGCAACTTAAGGATTCCATAAAACCGGAAACCATTCTGGTAAGTATAATGCATGCAAATAACGAAATCGGTACCATTCAGAATATTGCAGACCTCTCAGCAACTACCCATAAACATAACATACTGTTTCATACAGATGCCGCTCAGTCTGTAGGTAAAATAAAAACAGATGTTAAAGAATTGGGTGTTGATATGCTTTCTTTAGCGGGACATAAATTTTATGCTCCAAAGGGAGTTGGCGCACTATATGTCAGACAGGGAGTGCAACTTCGTAAAATAATGCATGGAGCAAATCATGAGCACAACTTGCGGCCAGGAACTGAAAATGTTCTTGAAATAGCCGGACTTGGGAAAGCAGCGGAAATTGCCCTTCGTGATTTTGCAAAAAATGCAGCCAATATGAGACAAACCAGGGATATGCTTTACGATCTTTTAAAAAAGCAGATTCCATCCATTGTTCGTAATGGCCACACCATAAAAGTTTTGCCGAATACATTAAATATAAGTTTCCCTGGATTGGATGCTACTGCACTTTTATCCGAGATGCAGGAAGTGGCAGTCTCAGCAGGTGCAGCTTGTCATGCCGATGATGTTAATGTCTCTCATGTACTGCAGGCTCTTCATATTCCGACAGAACTTGCGATGGGAACCATTCGTTTTTCAACTGGAAAAAATACAAGTTGGGATGATATAAATTATGCGGCGGGTATTATTGTATCAAAAGCAAAACGGCTCATGAATACTGAAATTGATTTTTCCAGTGAGCCTGATCCTTTAGGTGAAATAAAGCTAACCCAATATACACACGGAATGGGCTGTGCCTGCAAAATCAGTCCGCGGATTCTTCAGGAAGTACTTCAAGGATTTCCGGTTCCAGTTCACTCTGATATACTTGTCGGATCCGAAACATCTGATGACGCAGCTGTTTACCGAATAAATGACGAAACAGCTCTTGTACAAACCGTTGATTTTTTCACACCTATTGTTGATGACCCCTTTGAATTTGGTGCAATAGCCGCTGTAAATGCTCTAAGCGATATATATGCTATGGGAGCAAAACCTTTATTTGCATTGAATATTGTTGCCTTTCCGATAAACAGGCTACCGATAAAAGTATTGCATGAAATTTTAAATGGAGCACAATCAGTAGCTGAAGAAGCGGGAATATTTATTCTTGGAGGGCACACTATTGAAGACAACGAGCCTAAGTTTGGAATGGTAATAAGTGGAATTGTTCACCCATCAAAGATTATACGCAACTCAACTTCAAAACCCGGAGATATTCTGATTCTTACTAAACCCATTGGAACAGGAATCCTCAGCACTGCATTAAAAAGAAATATGATAAGCGAGGATCACAAGCAGGCACTACTTTCAAGTATGAGAAAATCGAACAGGACGGATTCGGAAATCATGCTTAAATATAAGGTAAATGCCTGCACCGATGTTACCGGTTTCGGACTACTTGGTCATTTGCGGGAAATGCTTACTGGATCCGGAGTCTCCGCTGAATTAACAGCCTCAATGATTCCACAACTCCCCGGGGCGCTTGATCTGGCCTCTCAGGGGATTATTCCGGGAGGAACAACAAATAACATCAGCTTTGTAAAAGATTTTATAAAAATATCAGGTGAAGTATCTGAGTCTATGATAAGTTTATGTGCTGATGCACAAACCTCAGGGGGCTTGTTAATCTCAGTAAATCCCGCCGATAGTAAGCTTCTTTTAAATGAAATCACATCTTCAGGAAATTTATTTGCTGCTCCCATTGGAAAGATAATTGATGGAAAAAGCTCAATAATTAACATCCGGCCCTGATAAAGACAATCAATACTTGCGAATTTCTTTGTTTGACTTTCGCTAAAGATTTATTTATTTCCGAAGGATTTTTTCTAGTTTCCGGCTTCATAAATCATTTTTAATTTCAAACTTAGATAATTTTTAATAGGAACTCCTCCAATGATGAAAAAAAGCTTATATTTATAAGCTTGTAAATTAGTTAAATAGCTCGCTTGTAATAAGGCATAGTTTAGCTGATTTATTTATGACGAAAATTATATCTTTATATGCGAATGAAGAAAGAAATGCTTCTAATATAAGGTATTGAATGTGTTAATTGCTGGTTTTTAGTGAAACCAATTATTCACGGAACATTCATGAGTTTTGTTTTTTAAAAAAAAATAGTATTTTTACTTTTCAATTAGAAGCTTCAAAGGCAGATTAATAAAAATCAAGTAATATGAATATAAAGGCACTGGATACTGGGAAACAATTCCTTCTTCTATTCACCTTTTTGGTGTTTATTCTTGGAAGTTGTGTAACAGACAAGGGCAAGGAAGCAAAAAATGCTGACTCTTCTGGATTATCCAAAGACTTCAATGCGAATGCAGATGATGATCTGACTGAGAAAATAAATACTGCAAAAAGGATATTTTACTCTCTTCCATCCCCGCTCGAGACAGCAATGCTTATAAAAAATGCAGGCGCGGTTTATGATGGTGACTTGCTGAACAAGGTTGAAAACACATCAAAGTACAACACTAACTTAAAAATGGCTTTGAATCTTGGTATTTATACCACTGATCTGAGTTATGCAAGTCTTTTCGATCAAACGCAAGCAACCCTAAGCTACATTAACGCTGCAAAAAAGATGGCTGACGGTCTTGAAATACTTGATGCAATTGATCAGGCAACCATTACACGACTAGAGGAAAACATTAATAACCGTGACGTTATTATTGATATTATTTCGGAAACGCTTTTGAATTCGAGTTCGTTTCTGGAAGATAAAGGCCTTCAAGGCACTTCAGCAATTATTCTTGTAGGTGGATGGGTTGAAGGATTGCATATTGCTACCAGCCTTGTGACTCCCGGAACTGATCTTCAAAAAAATAAATTAGTAGAAAGAATTGTTGATCAGAAATTATCTCTCAATATTGTAGTAAGTTTATTAGAAAACAATAAAGATAATGCCGAGGCTCAGGTTCTTTTAAAAGATGTTGCAGAACTAAAAGCAATATATGACAAAATTACCATTGAACAATCAGAGATTACTCCTGTGGAAGACCCAAATACTAATGTGACCATGCTGAAGTCGGTATCGACTATCAAAATGACGCAAGCCGTATTTGATGAACTTACCAGGAAAGTTAAAGAATTAAGAACCCGATATATTTCATAAATAAATATCTTCGTTATGAAAAGAAGTTTATTTGTTAGCATTCTATTTGTTGTATTTGCTTTAGTGCCCTTTAGTGCTATTGGTCAATGTAAACAATTTGCCAAGAACACATGTAAAGTTGGGCTATCACCATATCAACATGATGGAAACTACCATGCAGCTATTCTCCTTGAAGGTGAAGAAGCAGAGTTATACAAAACGTTTTATTCTGACACACAATACAGAATTGGTATTTGCGGTGCTAATAATCTGGGTGAAGTTGAATTCAGTATAGTTGACGGCAATGGTAAAGAACTGTATAATAACAAGTTTCACGGTTATGAGTGGAAATGGGATTTTAAACTTGAATCAAGTCAGCAGTTAAAGATTATTGTTAAAGTTCCCGTTACTAAAGGAATGGCTGATGATCCCAAAGAAGGTTGCGTGGCCATTATGTTTGGTTTCAAGGATAAGTAAATTTAAACTCGAAATAATTGAAGCCTATGACGAATCATAGGCTTTTTTTTTAAATATTAAGCGCATGAAAACGATTCGAATAGCGATTTTGTTAACATTAACCGGACTTTTTTTTCAGGGATGTTCCGAACTCATGAATATTGCAACACAGGTTACCAAAGAACCTACTGCAACAAGTAATCCATTAACTGGTAGTGAGGTAATTGAAGGTTTAAAGACAGCTCTATTGGTGGGTACTGATACTTCAGTTTCAATAACATCCAGAATGAATGGGTTTTATAAAGATGAAGCCATCAAAATTCTTCTTCCACCTGAAGCACAGAAAATTTATGCAAATAAGGATAAAGCAATTTTTAAAGCTACCGGACTAGATAAAAAGCTGGAAGATGCTGTAATTGCTCTTAACCGTGCTGCCGAAGATGCCTCTAAGGAAGCAGGGCCGATTTTCAAGTCAGCTATAACTGGAATGTCATTCAGCGATGGCTGGTCCATTTTGAAAGGTTCAAATCCTGCTGCAAGTGTTAAATCTTCCACATTTGATTCCACAGCAGCAACTGGTTACCTGCGCTCCACTACATATTCCCAACTAAGTGCATCCTACAGCCCAAAAGTTAACGCATCTCTTGATAAGAAATTAGTTGGAAACTATTCCCCAAATCAAATTTGGAATACATTGACATCCAGCTATAATGCTGTAGCTAAAAACTCAATGGGCATGATTGAGCCTGTAAAAACAACTGATTTAGGTACTTACGTAACTGAAAAAGCCTTGGATGGACTATTCTACAAAGTTGCCATACAGGAAAAACAAATCCGTAAAGACCCAATGAAATGGGCAAAAACCGCAGTTGGAAATATTCTTAAAAGAGTTTTCGGAAGTTCCTGATTTACAGGTCTTCCACTATAGTTTCTCTTTAAGGTATTTTGAGGTATAGGAATCCGAAAAACCTGCAAGTTGCTCTGGTGTGCCTTCAAACAGAATGCTTCCACCATTTTCACCCCCTTCTGGTCCGAGATCGATTACCCAATCGCAAGATTTGATCACATCCAGATTGTGCTCAATAACTACAATAGTATGCCCCTTTTTTATAAGTGCATTAAAGGCATCCAATAATTTCAGAATATCGTGAAAATGCAATCCGGTAGTAGGTTCATCAAAAATAAAAAACATATTCTCTGCGCTACCTTCCTTACTAAGAAAGAAGGCAAGTTTAACTCTCTGACTTTCCCCTCCACTTAAAGTACTTGAAGACTGACCAAGTTTTATATAACCTAAACCAACATCCTGTAGAGGTTTAAGCTTCATTACAATTCGCTTTTCTGTTGAAGTATCCTTTTGTCCGAAGAACTCAATTGATTCGTCAACAGTCATTTCAAGGATATCATGTATATTTTTTCCTCTGTATTTTACCTCAAGAATTTCGTCTTTGAAACGTTTTCCCTTGCAGCTTTCACAGAGGAGATTGACATCTGCCATAAATTGCATTTCAACCTTGATGAATCCATCTCCCTGACATTCCTCGCAACGCCCGCCGTCTATATTAAAAGAATAATGACTTGCTTTGAAACCGTTTATTGCAGATGCAGGCTGATCGGCATAGAGTTTCCTGATTTCATCGTATGCCTTTAAATAGGTTACTGGGTTTGATCTTGAGGATTTTCCAATTGGATTCTGATCAACAAATTCTACATTTTTAATAAGGTCTAGGTCACCTTCCAGAAAATCGAATTTACCGGTCTTCTCTCCCATCCCATTAAGGCGCTTATTTAATGCAGGAAAAAGAATCCCTTTAATTAAAGACGTTTTGCCTGATCCACTTACCCCGGTAATGGCGGTCATTATATTCAGTGGGATTTTAACATTGATGTTTTTCAAATTATTTTCTCTAGCCCCTTTAATATGAATGTAATTATTCCATTTTCTTCGGGAATCGGGAATTTCAATTTTCCTTTTACCAGTAATATAATCTGCAGTCAGGCTACTTTCTGATTTTACAAGTGCCTTATGATCACCGGCAAATATAACTTCACCACCGTTCCGTCCGGCCCTTGGCCCGATGTCAATTACCATATCCGACGACAAAATAATATCTTCATCATGCTCAACAACCACCAGGGTATTTCCCATATCCCGTAATTCCTTTAATACCTCAATGAGGAGTTTTGTATCACGGGAATGCAAGCCGATACTTGGTTCATCGAGAATATATAGAGAACCAACGAGGGCACTGCCAAGCGAGGTTGCGAGATTAATTCTTTGAGATTCACCTCCTGAAAGTGTTGCAGATAGTCTGTTAAGTGTCAAGTAGTTTAATCCAACATGTAATAAAAAGCTAAGTCTGCTGCGGATTTCAGTGAGTAAGCGCCCGGCAATTTTTTCCTCATGCTCTGTCAGGTTAATGGTATCGAAAAATTTACTAAGCTTATCTACAGGCATTAAAACCAGTTCATGAATAGGTTTTCCGTTAATTTTGACGTATGATGCTTCCTTTCGTAGTCTGCCACCATTGCATTCATGACACACCGTTTTCCCCCTGTACCTTGAAAGCATTACGCGGTATTGGATTTTATATTTTTTTTCTTCCAGGTATTCAAAAAAATCACGAATCCCCTTGAAATGCTTATTTCCATTCCAAAGGAGTGCCTGTTGTTCGCTTGACAGTTTAAAAAATGGAGTGTGTATGGGGAAATCAAATTTGTCGGCAGCATAAATAAGTTTTTCGAGCCATTTGCTCATCTTTTCGCCTTTCCAGCAAACAATCGCCTCTTCATACACCGACAGACTCTTGTTTGGAATAACAAGATCTTCGTCAATGCCTATAACTTGCCCATAGCCTTCACAAACAGGGCAGGCGCCAACAGGATTATTAAAGCTGAACATATGTTCGTTTGGTATTTCAAAAAGGATTCCATCAGCTTCAAAAGAATCAGTAAACTCATGGTATTTTTTTGCTTCAGGCTTTTTTATTCTGCAAATTCCTTTTCCAATACTGAGCGCTGTTTTAACAGAATCGCCAAATCTGCTCACTGAATCTTCATCTCTGGTAACTACAATACGATCGATAATTAGGTTATTTCCTGAGGTCTGCGCGAGGAGTTCCTTATTTTGAAGTACCTCCTCGATCTGTAGTATTTCACCTTTAATCTCTATGCGGGTTATCCCTTGTCTTAGATAAAGTTCAAGCTCATACGATAAAGTTGTGCCAGCACAGCAATGGAAAGGTGCCATAATAATCAGGCGGGTATCGTTTTCAAAGGAGAGGATAAAGTCCACAACATCAGAAACAGAATGTATTTTAACTTCACTACCGCTAACAGGGGAATATGTTATACCAATTCGTGCGTACAATAACTTCAGGTAATCATAGATTTCAGTTGATGTTCCAACGGTTGATCTTGGATTTCGCGTATTTACCTTTTGTTCGATTGCAACAGCAGGTGGAATTCCGTGAATATAGTCAACATCAGGTTTATCGATACGCCCAAGGAACTGCCTTGCATAGGCGGAGAGACTTTCAACATACCGTCTTTGTCCCTCTGCATATAATGTATCGAATGCAAGTGAAGACTTACCTGATCCTGATAGACCTGTAACCACAACAAACTTATCCCTAGGGATGGATATATCAATATTTTTCAGGTTATGAACTCGCGCTCCCTTGATAAAAATCACATTTTTGTCTATTTCTCTATCTTCTGGCATAAAAGTTGTGGGGATTATATGAGCTTTTAACAATAATTAACGAATTTCAAAGTTAGTATTTTTTGCGCAAAACGTTTTTATTGTTAATTTCGCTTTCTTCCAGATTCAAAATTAAGTATTCATCTGTTAATCAATAAAAGGAGGATTGCCTATAGATTATTTCTACTTTATCAACCAAACAAGGAGGTAGTTGTGAAAACAAGTAGGAAAACAGATTACGAACTGGTTGAAGAGTTCGTATCGGGCAGTCAATCTGGAATTGAGATTCTCATCAGACGCCATAAAAACAGGGTATTTACTTATATCATGCTCATGGTAAAAAATGAGCAATTGGCCGAAGATATATTCCAGGATACATTTATTAAGGTTATTCATTCTCTAAAAGCAGGGAAGTACAAGGATAATGGCAGGTTTTTATCCTGGGTTATCCGCATTGCACATAACTTGGTGATAGACCATTTCCGTAAGGAAAAACAGATGAATCTAATATCCAATGATGATACAGTAATTGATCTATTTAATAATAAAAAGCTTGCGGATAAAAACGTTGAAGACACTATTATTTACGATCAGATATGCAACGATATCAGGGCACTAGTAGAAAGGTTACCGGATGACCAGAAAGAAGTTATTTTACTTCGTCATTATGGTGATCTGAGTTTTAAAGAAATTGCCGATCAGACTGGTGTAAGCATAAATACAGCTCTTGGAAGGATGAGGTATGCATTGATAAATCTCAGGAAACTTATTCAAAAGCATGATATCAATCTGATGGTTCCCTGAAAAATATTTTTACGAATTCAGCAATATTATTTTTTTGGAAGCGTTTATGTTATAATTAAAACGCTAAAAAATAATTTGCCTATGAATGAAAATTCTACTCTGTTATTTATTATGGATGATTTTGAGGGAGAAGGTGAAATAATTAATATAAACGACATGCTTGATCCATTTGGAAAGTGCAGCAATGAATTGGAATACACTTTTAAAGGCATTGTTTTTACACCTGATGAGCAATTAATCTCCAACATCCTAAGAATCACCTGAACTTAATGGTAACTCACAATCCAAGAAAACTGGTAGATACAACAATCTTCCGGTTTTCATTTTTCCCTGAGGGTCATAATATCGGAAATAATCTGACAAGCTACGACTCCCGCGGTTTCAGTACGCAATCTTGAATTTCCGAGACTTATTGGAATAAATCCCTCTTTAACAGCAATTTGCAACTCTTCCGCTGAAAAATCGCCTTCAGGCCCAATTAGTATGGTGAAATCAGCATTTTGAGGTTTTATTCTGATTAATTCCAGCTTTTCTTCTTCCATACAATGTGCAATTAGTCTGGTTCCTGTTTTAGCATGGGATTTTACATAATCATTGAAAGAAACAGAGTGATTAAGGACAGGATGGTAGGCTTTAAGTGATTGTTTCATGGCAGAAGTTATGACTTTTTCCAACCTATCGTCTCTAAGGGCTTTTCTTTCTGAGCGTTGGCAAATTATAGGGCATATTTCATCGATTCCAATTTCTGTTGCCTTCTCCAGAAACCACTCAAAACGATCTATATTTTTCGTTGGTGCAATTGCTATATGAAGATGGAAATCCCTTTTACCATATTCAAACTTAGCCTGTTTAATATCAATAGTACATGCTTTATGATCAGGAACTGAGACAATTCCCTCGTAGAAGCCACCTATTCCGTCTACCATACAAACTTCATCACCAGGTTTCAATCTGAGAACTTTTATGCAATGATGGCTTTCTATTTCATCGAGAATTCCAATCTGACCCTGAATATTTTTGGTATAGAAGATATGCATTGACAAATATGATTTAAGTTTTATTAACGAATCAAAATTAACTAAGAAAATGCTTATTTATAACAATTACCGTTTTTAGAAGAATTAATGTAAACAAAAATATAATAACTTCATTTGATCAGGAATAATTTGGTTTAATTTACTCATTATAAAAAAAGAAATTTTATGCCCCATATTGGCCTTTTATCTGATACACATGGCTTTTTTGATCCCCGACTGAAAGTATTCTTTGAAAACTGCGTTGAAATCTGGCATGCCGGAGACATCGGAAATATTGAAACAGCGGATGAAATAGCTGCCTTTAAGCCACTACGCGCTGTTTATGGAAATATCGATGGGCATGAAGTGAGAATTGTCTACCCCGAACACCAAAGGTTTACTTATGAAGGCATGGATATCTGGATTACACATATTGGAGGATACCCCGGAAATTACGATTCAAAGGTAAGAGGGTCGATAAGAATCAATACACCAGAAATTTTTATTTCAGGACATTCACATATTCTCAAAGTTATGCCTGACAAAAAACTTGGACTACTCCATATAAACCCCGGATCTGCAGGCAAATCGGGTATTCACCAGATTCGCACTGCAGTAAGGTTTATCATTGAACAAGGGAAAATTAAAGACCTTGAAGTTATTGAATTGGGGCCTCGATAGAATTTGCATTTCCTTCAGCCTCCTCCTTTAATTTCGCCTCTGCTTCCTCATATCGTCTTAGGAAAAGTTCAACCCTTCGATCGGGCGCAAGAGCATAAATAAATCCTGGTTCACCCGGTTTAACTTTAAGTTTCCTCTCTGAAGCCTTAAGTGTGTAAACTATATTATTGAATTCCTTATTTGAAGAAGTGACCTGCAAACTACCCGGGTTATAAGCAAAGTAGTAAAATGTGCTTTTATCAACGACGAAGTATATATCAAGAAGGTCGCCTGAACCACGCTTAGAAAACTCAATATAGGCTTCTACTTCCTTATTAATTGCTTTATCACCAACCCGTATTACGCCAACTGGCCCATGATATCTGAAAGATCGGGTATTCTGATTCCATTTGAGTTTAACATTGGATAGTAATAGATTCTTTTTGAAACTTTCAGGAACAGCCTTGTAATTCCCATATAAACCTTGTTCTGTTTCCATTACTTCAGCGCTCTCTAAACCAATAAGATCGCGCAGTGCTAATCTATAAAACGGGTTTGTCAGATCATAGGGTTTAAGAACAGGCAAACTGTCTAATTCCTTTCCAAGAATGGTAAGTGCAAGTGGTGAAAAGTGGAAGTCAACCCCCAATAATACATTTGTTTCAAAGGAATTGCTTACCATATCCTGCACTGCTGTACCTTTAGCAATAACTTTCATTTGTCCATAATCAACACTGAAATCAATATTTCCCTGTGAAAACTCATAACAGGAATCGGTATCAAGCCGTAGGTAATTACCGGGCAGAGATTTATCGGTTAGCTTAGCAATACTTCCAATTTCATAATGTTCGTTGTATTTATCATATCTGAGCATTCCATCAGCATGCGTCAAATAAGTATCAAAATAATCTTTTCGTCCAGAAAAGAAAGTTGAGTAAACATGAATTGAATCTCTTGTAATCATTGAACCTGCATAAATTTTCTTCAAATTTATATCAATAGGTTCCTCAGGGACAGGAATCATGATACTGTCAGGATTAATTTCAGCTTCAAATTTCAGCCAGTTTCGCCCAGTATTGCAATCATGTTTGAGCCTTGTGGTTCCTTTAAAAATAAGATCAGGCCTTCTGGCAGCTAATTTTACATCTCCCTGATATTCAAACTGTGGGCTCAGTAAAAAGCTATCAATAACTGTGATTGCAGCTTTACCAATTGTTTGGTAGGAAGTATCTACTTTTATTTCAGTGAAATGAATAAGCCAGGGAATCTTATTTTCGTCAATGTAATCATAATCGCCTGAAGCCTTATAGTCACTTCGGGCTGCAATTTCCACATTAGAGTTGTAAATTTTATAATAGCGGTTTGTGAAATCGGCCATAATTTCTGCTTTTGTAAGCCTGCGTATCTTGGCGTATTTTTCTACTGTCAACTTACCTTCATTTGGAAATATGCGGGCATCAGCAACCTGAATATAATCAACATCCTGTGCATTCAGCAACTGATTTTTATAATCAAAAATTGTCTTATCAGAAACAAAACTTATCGAGTCCTGAGAAGCTAGAACTGAGATATATCTAGCTCCGAAAAGGCTATCTTCGTGTACCACTGAACTTATTTTTTTACTTAAGCCCATTTCTATTTCCTTTTTCATCATGTCCCAGGTAAGAGCATCAAGCTTACTTATGTAGCGGTTTTCCTGAAACTCAACTAAAGTAAAATCCTTGTTTGAATTAATCTGGCCTTTTTTATTATTGAAATCAATATTAAGGTTTACATTATCGGTATTCATGGATGGCATTTCTTTGGTTGAGCCGACCAGTCGGAAGTCTGACGAGTCGGAAAGAAATCCTTCAGATTTATAGGTAAATAAGTCTGAACCCATGGTAGCCTCAACAAGATTCATTCTCCCATTTCCTGAAAGTCCGGATGGTTCCAGTAATAAATTTCCATTGAGACGAACCGTATCGCTAAACATAGTAAAATCTTTGTCTTTCTTATATGCATAGAACTTGTCCTTTTTTGTATACCAGGTAATATCATTGTTAGAAGATTTGACTTTGGGATATTCTTTACCCGCAACCTGTTTTCTTATTTGGAAATCGCGACTGATTGCCATAGCTGAATCAGGATGGAAAAGGAAATCGTCCGAAAAAGTGGTGGAAGTAATGTAATCCAACTGTCCATATCCATGCAATCCCTTTCCTGATAATTCCACATCATTATAGAAAGTAGATTTTCCATCGTACATTGGAATACCGGTTGATGGTGTTTTATAATAAAAACCAAGCGAATAATCGCTTCTAAGGGATAAGGTTTGTTCCAGTGTTGGCAAAATCCCACCAGATTCAAATTTCCCTTTCAGTAACATGGCATTTTTTGAGAAGTTATCCAAACTATCAATTGTAAAAGGATAAACAGCGAAATACACATCTTTTCGCTTGTAAACTCCTTTTTGTATATTCGGCTCCTCAAAATAGACATATCCATTTTCCCGACTTGTAAATATGGGGTACTGCGGGTGGTCTGTCAATCCGGATTTGTTACTTGGATCATCAATAAGTAATTCGCCGGTTATCTTTTCAATCATATTACTGATATTATTTATAATCGGTTTACCATAATTATCATATTGCCCAGTTTGCACCTGCAAACTAAGAGAATCAATGTTCTGTAGATTCAACTTAAAATTGTCGTAATCAAAAAAGAAGTTATCTCCATAATATGTAAATAATCCTGCCCTAATCGATCCGTCAAACTGAAAATTCCGGTTACGTTTCATAATAATCTGGCTTTTATCCGGAATTAAAACAACGTTTTGAGAATCGCTAAGAAATATACTTTGAATGCCATTAATTTTAAGATCAAAATTTTTAAGATCAAGATTTGCATTTTCGAGTGGTGCTGTTGTGTTTGAAGTAAAGTAAATAACATCATAATCGGTTTTTCCAACACTCGCATCGAGAAAGTAGTTTGTTTTTTCAGTAAGTGTAATCATATCAGAAACATCGTCAAAAAAGATAAAACCAAGCCGAGCCATTTTCATTAATTGATGACGCACCTGATAAGCGTCTACACCAAGGTAATCTGCATAGTTCGAAGCAGGGAATCTATTAAATCCAATACCTCTGCCGTATTGCCACAATCCTACAAGCGGATGGATGTTGTCCATTCCACCAAGCTTTTCAAAAAATTCATAATTGAAAAAGTTAGAAGATTCAAAGGTAGCTTTGCCCGTTGCTGTCCCAGATGCAGGCTTAAAAAGAATCGCACCTGATTTCCTTTTCCAAAGCCACTCTTCGAAGTTCATATCAATTTTATGGTAGGTATTTTTATATGGACTTTCTGATGTATATCTCTGCGATTTGGTAAACCTCAGTTCATCAGTACTTTCCATATAAGAAAATTGAAGGTCGGGGTGATAAATCGAATCGCTTTCAAGATACATACTTAATTGAACACTCGCAGATTTCATGCCATTTTCTGAAATTAGTATCTGGTTAGTCTTCAGCTTCATTCTAAGTGTGTCGGCGTCATAAATATTAAGAATTGCAGGTTCCTGTTCGCTACCTGTACCAGCAAGTTTAGAACCCTGCATCGATAATCCTCCAACGAATTTTATTCCACTGAACAAGTCAGGTAGAATATACTTGTTTTGATAAGAATAAAACTTTGGATATAACGCATTTTCAGGGTTATTAATTAGCATGACCTTCTCTTCAATGCGACCCATTAGAGGAAAGTTGAAGTACTTCTTATAAAAGAATGCTACCGTGTCGGCCTTAAATTCGGTTTTCTGAAGGGTAATTTTATAATTGGAATATTCTGCATATACATCTTTTATATCATACCCTGCGCGCTCCCAGCTAACAACCCCTTTTTTACCTATCCATATCATGTCAACGGGGTTGAGAGTGCCTGAAGTTCCCAAAATCATAATACTATCGCGCTTTGAAAAACAGATTAGATCGACTTTATCGAATTTAACAGATGGTTTACCGATATTAAAAACAAAAACAAAATTGTTTTGAGCAATTTTCCATCCAGTACCAGAACTTGAATAAATTGTATTTGAAGTCAATAAATTGATTGTCAAATCCAGATATTGCGCGGTTATTTTCAAGGGGGTAGCCTTATCTTCTAAAAAGAATTTAAGTGATTGTTTCCAAGCAGTAGGATCAGCTTTATCATAATCCCCTGAGGAAAAAAGCATAATTATTTTAATCAACTGAATAAAATGCGGGCTGGGCCTACCATTTTTTTTAAGCAGAGAATTTGATATTTGGATTATCTCATTCCTTTGGTCGGCTGATATAGCGGGAGAATTCCATTTTGCAATGAATTCATTAAGAATAAGATTATCAGCCTCATTGATATAATTATCACAAAGTTTTTGAAACTCTTCAATATAAATTACTGAATCGGAAGTAAAACTTCGAATTTGCTGATTAAAGGCAGGAAAGAAAATTGATGAGAAGGCAATTATAAGCAGGTATATTTTCTTCATAATTTCGCCGGGTTGAGGTATGAAATAATTATTTCCTCAAATTAAGCGAAATCCAGTTATTTTCATAAAAACTACTGATAAAAGTAAATCCATATTCATTTGCTTTTGCAAGGAGAACTTCTTTATCAACTGTGAGAATTCCGCTTATAATGAGGGTTCCATTGTCTTTTAATGCTTTAAAATACTCCGGAAGGTCTTGTAATAAAATATTTCGATTAATGTTAGCAAGGATAAAATGGAATGAATGTCCTTCAAGGACTGAGCTGTCACCGGGAAAAACATCCCAGGGCTGTGAAATATTATTTTTTTGAAAATTTTCATATGCATTCTGAAATGCCCAACTATCATTATCAATAGCTAAAACATAGGATGCACCCATAAGTTTAGCAACTATACCCAAAACACCGGTGCCACAACCCATATCGAGAACTTCCTTGGAATTAAGATCATTTCGCAACATTTCTCTAAGCATGAGCCGGGTAGTTTCGTGATGTCCAGTACCAAAAGACATTTTAGGCTCGATAATAACTGTATATTCCAGGTCAGGTATTGTATGAAAAGATGCTTTTATGAGAATTCGGTCATCAACAGAAATGGGCGAGAAATTTTTTTCCCATTGTTCATTCCAGTTTTTTTCAATAATAGATTGATAAGTAAAAACCAATTCTGAATTTCCGGTCTGTTTAAATGAATCGATTATTGTTTGAATTTTTGCACTTAGGAGTTTTTCAGATCCAAATGCTTTTAAGAAAAGTTCATCTTCCTCAAAACTTTCAAAACCAGCGTCAAACAGAAAGGCAATAAGCCTTTCTGTTTCTTCTATCTGGATATTTAATTTCTCTATTGAAAGTTCAATCTGAATCATCTAAAGCAAATCAGAATGCGTTTACAATCTGTAAAAATTCATCAGCTTTCAATGATGCTCCGCCAATCAGGCCTCCATCTACATCAGGGTTCGCAAAAAGTTCTTTTGCATTTGATCCCTTACAACTTCCTCCATAGAGAATGGTTGTATCATCTGCAATTTGCGCTCCATACTTGTTACTGATTTCAGTACGTATATATTTATGCATCTCCTGTGCTTGTTCAGGACTTGCTGTAACACCTGTTCCTATTGCCCAAACAGGCTCATAAGCTATAACTACCTTACAAAATTCAGCTGGACTCAAGTGAAAAACTCCTTCTGTAAGCTGGGATTTAACAACATCAAAATGCTTATTGGCATTGCGTTCAGGAAGTACTTCGCCAATACAGAAAATAGGTTTTAAATCTTTTGACAAAGTAATGTTTACTTTTTTTGCAAGAACCGCATTATCTTCATGATAATATGCTCTGCGTTCAGAATGACCAATAATAATATATTCAGCACCAATTGATTTAATCATACCAACTGAAACTTCACCGGTAAACGCTCCTGATTCCTCAGATGAACAGTTTTGTGCAGATAATTTAACAACTGAAAGTACTTTTTTAATATCAGCCAGATGGGTAAAGGGTGGTGCAATTATTACCAATGCATTGCTGGTTTTATTCACAGCCAATGAATTAACCGCTGCGGCCAATTCAAGTCCATCGCTGATAACAGTATTCATTTTCCAGTTTCCTGCAACAATTTTTTGTCTCATATCAATTCTATTTAGTTTAAAGGGGATTAAAAATGAAGGTCAAAAGTACTAAAGTTGCATGAAAATTCATTGATACTTTAGGAGATAATATTGGATTATTTTCTGATCCTTGGATCAAGCAATGCATAAATAAGGTCCATAGAAATATTGACGATTACAAAAATCACTGAAGTGGTCAGTACACATCCCAGAACAACTGGAAGATCATAATTATTTAAAGCATTTACCAGCATGTAGCCTAAGCCTTTCCATCCAAAAATGTATTCTATAAAAACAACACCAGCCAGCATACTGGCAAACCATCCACTGATTGCTGTAACAACTGGATTCAAAGAGTTTCGTAGTGCATGTACGCCAATCACTCTGGATTTTTTTAATCCTTTTGCATATGCGGTGCGGATGTAGTCTTGATTTAATACTTCCAGCATTGAATTTCTTGAAAGCTGGATTACAACCGACAGAGGCCTAATTCCCAGAGTAAACGCAGGTAATATAAGATTTTTAAGTTGCAATTTTATCCCTTTTCCAAAATCATCTATTTCATACAAATTGCCAGTAATATTAAGGTGGGTGAAATTTCCTAATTTGTAAGCAAAAAACCAAGCAATCAGAATTGCAGCAAAAAATGATGGAATGCTCATTCCTAATGCTGAAAAAAACAAAGTACCCCGATCGTACCAAGTATCCTTATTTAATGCTGAAAATGTACCTAGTATTGTACCGGCAAAAAAAGCCAGAAGTATAGCTGCCAGAGCCAGAATCAAAGTATTTGGAAAGGCCTCTGAAATCATTTCTCCAACAGGTCTCCGGCTTTGAAAAGATCTGCCCAGCCAGGGCATCTTAATAACTATGCATTTCCCACTTTCAAGGGTGAAGATAACTTTTGCGGTCTTGTATTTTTCCTTGTCAAGGTAAAAGTAAGAGTCTGTATTCTTCGACATATGAAAAGATACGGGTGAAAGATCGTTCAAGTACCTGATATATTGTAAATGCAGTGGCTTATCGAGTCCTAGTTCTGTTCGAATACCCTCGAGACTTGTCATATCAGCTCTTTGACCCAGCATCATGCGCGCTGGGTCACCAGGAAGAACATTAAACAGGAAAAAAATAAGTGTTACAACTCCCAGTAAAACTGCTAGCCCATAAAATGTTCTTTCTGCAATATTCTTTAATAAGATCATTCAGTTATTATAGGTTTAGACGTTGCAATTTTCCGGCAGTCTACAGATTTTTTTATCAATGCAAAAAGGAGTAAATTCTGAAATATTTCATTTAACTTATTGATTATTAGCGTTTAATGAACGGATCTTCAAAAAATACCCTAATAAATAGCGCCAGGAATAAAAAGCCAAGAACCAAAATATAAATCCTTTTTTCCTCGAGGGAATTTCGTATTTTTTCCAATAAATATGGCATAATAAATGTTTCTATTTTATTGGTTTCAGTGGCCACCTGAACAGAATTACGGAATTCATTAGGTTCTGGAATTAATTTATCATTCCATTTTGCCATAACTTTGCCATTTCTAAAATGAATAAGTGAAACTCCCTTCCCTGAAACTCCCTCTATAAAGGATTTATTTCCTGAACAAAAGTTAATTGGAGTAATAAAAGAGTCGGTGAATCCGTATATCTGAGCAGCATCTAGCCCGCACATACCATAGAAAAACACAGGACCCTGAGGTAGTGACGCAGCAGTCATTGAAAGATTATTCAGCTTTTCAAGTATATCAGGATCTGCATTTTGCGGTTCGAGTGTTGACACTAAAAAAACATCACCTGATTGCTGAAGTATCTCTCCTGTCTTATCAGCTCCCTCGGGAGTTAAAAGTTGGAAATCCTTAATAGGAGAAGTATAGCCGGATTCAATTTTTTCAGAATGTGAACTAACAAAAACCCAGTCACTGCTTTGTGGGAAGCTATCCATGGTAAAGGTAGCAACACTGTCGTTTTGAATATTCCTGTATTCCAGACTGGTCTGGTAGATATCATTTCTGGCACCAGTTGGAGTTGTCCACATGCGTTTCACATCAGCTCCTTTTGCAAAAGGATAGTCTTTAAGAAGCTTTTCCATATTCGAACCCAAATCTTTAATTTCAGGAAAATCGTTAGAATGCCATTTTGCGAGGATAGTGCCGTTCTTTATCAGTAATAGCCCGGGGTTTGAACGCACAATTGTTTTCAAAGCGATCTCATCTGCACTTCCAAAATCGTATTTGAGGTCAAGATTTTTTACCGTTTTAAGAATATCTGAGTTTACAGAAGCTGTAACAGCATAAAATTGTACATCGTCGAAAATGCCACTCAGTTTATAATAATCATTGGCTTTCATTAATCCGTTTTGATCTGCATCCGGCAAATTGTATGACACAAGAAGGAAAACAAAATCATCGGTATTTTTGATTGTTTCAGAAACATCCTCCCCATTTGGAGCCTGTATGGAAAAATCATGGATAAGAGGTTTATACCCTTCAGAAATCAAGATTGATTTTGAGCTGGAGAATTTCCATAAACTATCCTTAGGAAAATTATCAATGGTAAACTCGGAAATTTTTTCATCCGAAATGTTTTGATAATATAACCGTGTTTCATAAACATCAATTGCTGCACCTTCTGGATACGTAGAAGCATCAGGAATATTGGTACCGGTTTTATAAGGCATAAAATCGAGAATGGGAAGATGATTTTTACAATAAAGTGACAAACCAAGTGCCATTGCAAAAAAGACTGATAGCACGCCCCATTCTGCAAATGCATTGCGAATAACAGGAAAGTTTTTTCTCCCAATAAAAATCAACAAAGTAAAAATCATTAGAACTATATTCTTCCAGAATGTTTCCCAATTGGTAAGAATAAGCGCATCTCCAAAACAACCACAGTCGGTAACCGGATTAAAAATCGCCAGTATGAATGTTAAAACTGTGAAAAAAGACATGAAGAGCAGTACCGCCCATGAAACCACTTTCATACGATATCCTAGAAGAAGACTAATACCCATTAATAGTTCAGCGGATGACAAAAGCATTGCGAGCGGAAGGGCAGCCCACGACATGAACCCCATCCCGAAAGCATTAAAGTAATCAGTGAATTTATAGGTGGAGCCTAAAGGGTCGACAGCTTTTACAAATCCCGAAAAAATAAATACTAAGCCGACAAGTATCCTGCATATTGTTCTGAGAGTTTTCATTTAAATACTTTATTTACTATTTTATCAAAAATTAATTTTGGTGGAAGAACGTCTCCGCTGCCGTTACTACAATCGATAACCGAAAAATTCTTTTGTTTTACTCCTAATTCCAGATATATCTGCCTTACACGTTTCTGAAAATCAAGATCATCTTCATGAATATCGCGTGTTCCCTGTAAATAATTCCTATCCATCCCCTCCCGCTCTGAAGAAAGCTGTGCTGTGGTAAATTCAAATGGAACATCCAGAAAAATATTCTGATCGGGAACAGGAATTTTAAAATACTCGTACTCGAGATGCAATATCCAATCATTAAGCTTTTGCCTTTCCTCTTCTACATTGAGTTTTGCGCACTGAAATGCGATATTTGATATAACGTATCGATCCACCAAAACGAAATAATCCTTTTCAAGCCAGGTTTTGATCATCTTGGATGCATCATTTCTGTCACCTGCATAAATCAGTGCAACCAGATAGGGATCTACTGAATTATTGGCTCCAAGTTCACCTCTCAGAAAGCGGGCGATCAAGTCACCGTATACCGGAGCATCCATTCGCGGGAAATGGAGGTATTCATGTTTAATTCCTTCAGAATTCAAGAAATCACGAAATAATTTAATCTGGGTTGATTTGCCCGACCCATCAAGGCCTTCTAAAACTACAAATTTCATTATGTTTCTATATATTTTTAAAGTGTTCAGTCAGGATTTACCCAAAATGCTACCTTTGCAATAACAATCCCAAACATGACAAATCTGACGCTTAAAGATACGGTTTTTTCAGAAAAACATAGCCTCAACTGTAGAGGGAAGTTACTTGATCTTGCCCGGCCTGCAATTATGGGAATCTTGAATATTACAGATGATTCTTTTTTTGACGGTGGTATATATGTTGATACTAATACAATCCTCGAAAGAGTTAAGCTTATGCTTTCTCAGGGTGCCGACATTATTGATATAGGTGCAATGTCAACCCGGCCTGGTTCACTTCCGGTACATGAAGAAATTGAAATTGAAAGACTTTCAGAAGCGTTGGAACTAATTCGGAAATCGTTTCCGGATATAATTATTTCAATAGATACTTTCAGACCAGAAGTTGCCCGAAAAATGATACTTGAATACAAAATTGACATAATAAATGATATCACTGCCGGTGGTGAAAATGAGGAAATGTTTCAGATTATCGCTGAATTTAAAGTGCCATATATCATAATGCATATGCAGGGGGAGCCTGGTACTATGCAACAAAAGCCACAATATCCTGACGTTGTAGATGAAGTACTTTTGTACCTCGCAAAAAAAACATCAAGCCTAAGGAAATTGGGGGTAAATGATATTATTGTTGATCCGGGCTTTGGTTTTGGAAAAACATTGGATCATAATTATGAACTTCTCGCAAATCTTTCTGTTTTTTGTTCTCTGGAATTACCAATTCTTGTAGGACTATCGCGTAAATCAATGATTTCAAGGTTTTTAAATACAAGTCCGGATGATGCTTTAAACGGAACAACAGCCCTTCATATGTTTGCCTTAAACCAGAGCGCAAATATACTTAGGGTTCATGACGTTAAGGAGGCAGTTGAAACTCGAAATCTCTATTACAAACTCAGAGAAACTGCTGATAAGTGATATTGTCAATGATTTTTCTAATTTTGTTTTAAATATAAAGTCAGGTGCTAACACTCTTTTTACATTTAAGGTTCCTCGATATTCTGGATATTTTTCTGGTTGCAATACTTTTCTATCAAGTGTACATGTTGATACGCAGGACTGTAGCCTTAAACATTATCCTGGCTATAATTATTATTTATTTTTTCTGGGGATTGGTTAAAATGCTTAGGATGGAACTCCTAAGTAACATTATAGGACAGGTTATTGGGGTTGGTGTAATAGCGCTTATTATAGTTTTCCAACAAGAAATACGTCGTTTTCTTATTATGATTGGAACCCGATATATTAGCAGAAACAGATTCCGTATCGCTGGTATGTTCAGAATGGACCTAGACCCCAGACCCCGAATGAGAATAAAATCAATTGTAAAAGCGGTAACCAATCTATCGAATTCGAAAACAGGTGCACTCATTGTAATTAAGAGAAAATCAAGTCTTGAAATGTATGCCCAGGCTGGAGATATTCTGGAAGCAAACATTTCCAGCCGCTTAATTATTAGCATTTTTAACAAATTCAGTCCCCTGCATGATGGGGCGATTATTATTGATAAAGAAAAGATATTTGCTGCAAGGGTCGTACTACCTGTAACAGACAACCCTGATTTACCTCCGGATTATGGACTCAGACACAGGGCTGCCCTGGGAATTACAGAAGTTACTGATTCTCTGGTAATTGTTGTTTCAGAAGAAACAGGAATAGTTTCGATTGCTGAAAATAATGAAATTGAAAGAGGGATATCTTCCCCTAAACTAATGGAAAGGCTTGAGCAGGAATTTCAGAATATCTGATTAAAATGAGTTAATCATTTTAAATTAGTCTTTCTCTTTTATATCCGATTTAGACCGGAAGCTAGTTTTGTTTTCATTACCATTCCAAAGCCTGACGACATTTTTTCTGTGTGTATAAATAATAAGGAGAGCAACTACAATAGAAAAAATATTGAGCTGCAGATTTTCAGATTTAAAAACAATTATTATCCAAACAGGAAATGAAAGACCTGCAATAATCGAACCTACTGAAGAATAGCGGGTAATAAAAAAAGAAATCAGAAAAACACCAGCTGCGCATAAGGTTGCAAACGGATGAAGTGCAAGCAAAACGCCAAATACAGTAGCTACGCCCTTTCCTCCCCTGAAACCTGCATATACAGGATATATATGACCCAAAACCGCCGCAATTCCAAGTATGATCTGTATATTCACATATTGCGGAGTAGCAGGATCAACAAACGAGTAAAATTTAACAAGATGAATTGCTGCAAATCCCTTTAACATATCAAATACAAGCACAAATAAACCTACTGGTGCACCAAAAACTCTTATTGCATTTGAGGCTCCTGCATTACCACTGCCAAATTCACGAATATCGATCTTGTAAAATAATTTACCTACCCATATTGATGTTGGTACAGCCCCAACAAGGTAAGCTAAAATTAACATTAAGAAAAGATCAATAAAATGTTTCATTCCTTAGTTTTTGAGGGATCAAAGTTAAGATTTTTGCATAAATAGCAAGGACTTTGTAAAAACGTTTGCAACGCTTAACAAAGTCCTTGATTATTAGTATTTAAGATGTAAAGCTATTTGTTTATTTCTTTTTATATCGGAATTAAAAAAGAAATAAACCAGCTTTTATGTCAAAGTTGAGGACCAGCTATCACCAAAGCTTTTCCTGCTTCCGTGTCTGTGAACTGTTGAAAGTATTTAAGGTACTTTGAAGAAAGGCTTTTGGCTTTTTCCTCCCATTCTGAAACCTGGGAATAAGTTTCCCTGGGATCAAGAATACCTTCACTTACATTATTCAGCTTTTCAGGAATAGTTAAATTTAGAATTGGAATATTAAGTGTTTTAGCCTTGTCGATTGAACCATCTAGAATAGCATCAATTATTGCCCTTGTATCTTTAATTGAAATACGCTTCCCTGTACCGTTCCATCCTGTGTTTACCAGATATGCTTTTGCTCCATTCTGATCCATTTTTTTAGCAAGTACTG
This sequence comes from Bacteroidales bacterium, assembly GCA_038316435.1. Taxonomy (GTDB): domain Bacteria; phylum Bacteroidota; class Bacteroidia; order Bacteroidales; genus JACJXF01. Next base: position 71,995 of record JBBQAQ010000005.1, read on the forward strand.
ATGCATACATTGTTGGATGTAAGGTCAGGAATGCTTCCCCAAAGGCAGGTGAAAATGAAGGAACGGGCTCAGTTATTCCGCGCTCGGTACCAGCTAGTTTGGAAGTATACCCACAAAGAAAATGGTATTGTGCCTGATCTCTGTCGAGAATTGAAACCGGAGGTAGCACTCCGTAAGCATCTGCCGACAGATAAATTATTTTTGTAGCATGACCAGCTTTTGAAGGCAGAACAATTTTATTTATATGGAAAATCGGGTATGAAACTCTGGTATTTTCAGTAACTGATGAATCAGCATAATCTACAGATCCATCAGGTAAAACAGTGACATTTTCTAGTAGTGCATTTCTTGCAATTGCATTCCAGATATCCGGTTCATTTTCCTTGCTAAGTTTAATAGTTTTAGCATAACATCCCCCTTCCAAGTTAAATACTCCCAGATCATCCCATCCATGTTCATCATCGCCTATCAGGTAGCGTTTCGGATCGGCTGATAGTGTTGTTTTCCCGGTTCCTGACAGGCCAAAAAAGACAGCTACATCGCCCTTTTCACCTACATTGGCTGAACAATGCATTGATGCAATTCCTTTCTGTGGAAGGTAATAATTCATCAGGGAGAAAATTCCTTTTTTCATTTCACCACCATACCATGTACCGCCAATAACAGCAATTTTCTCAGTAAGATTAAATAACACAAACACTTCAGAATTAAGTCCATGTGCTTTCCAATCTGGATCTACTACCTTGGAGCCATTCATAACTACAAAGTCAGGTTCACCAAAATTTTCCAGTTCATATAATGTAGGCCTAATAAACATATTTGTTACAAAATGTGCCTGCCATGCAACTTCCATGATGAATCTTACTTTCATGCGAGTATTATGGTTGGTACCGCAAAAAACGTCAACGACATAAAGCTTCTGTGAGGATAATCTATTAGTCACGAGTTTTTTGCAATCGGTAAATGCTTCCTGAGAAACAGGGCGGTTAATTACGCCATCCCACCATAAGGTATTTTCTGTTTGGCTATCTTTAACAAAAAATTTATCCTTTGGAGATCTGCCTGTAAAAATTCCTGTTTTTACTGATACAGCCCCTGTAGAAGTTAGAGTTCCCTTTTCAAATCCTTCCAGATTTGGATCGGTCTCATGTTTAAAAAGGACTTCATATGAAGGATTATAATATAATTCTTTCACATCGTTTATTCCATAGATTCTTAAGTCTGGTAATTTCATTGCAATTATTTTATATAATAGATTGTCAAAGCCTGCATGTGCATAATTTTGAGGCAATTGTATTTGCGCATTCCTAAGAATAAAGTCCTCATCTTTTTTAAAAACTCAATTATCGTTAAGACAAATATATATTATTTATTGATAATGCCTTTTACTAAACTTAGGTTGAAATAATTACAGCCATATAAATTTTCTTTTCGTTAATCGTACAAAAATCGACTGAAGTCACTACATTTTGAATTCATCAAAGTATTAAAGCAAAACTAATTCCCATTAAGGTCTTCAATTTGTTCGTAATCCTGTATTGTTAAAAAAGAATATTGGTAGCTCATTGGTATAATGGAATTATAATCGGCAACAGTTGCGCCAGATAAACAAGCATCAATAAGCTTTCTACCAGTAAGGGATAATTCTGGTGACAAGTATTTAGGCAATTCCTTTTTAAAGAAATTATATAAAATTTGTGAACCTGCATCATATCCTTCAATTCCAACTTCATTTTGCTTATGAACCTGTAGAAACCGGGATGGTATTTTTGCTCCTTCGATTGTAAGGTAATTTAATTCATAACCTAGTAGCGGACATCTTGCATCCTGATATTGATCACTTCGTAATTTAGCATTTCCTCTTCTAGTAAGATATTCTCGCATTAATAACTGAGGTTTGAAGCCAACCTTCCAAACACCAATATGCTGGTTAGGAACTAAAGTATATCTCATTCTTGGGGTTTGAATTATCTGTTCCAGCAGCATATTTGCGTGTGGCACCATTTTCCCGGTAGCAAATGGCCAATAAGAACCAACCCCTTCCGATTCCATTCCTTCGCCACTAATAATGCTTGGATTAGCATAGCCCCTGGGTGAAACAAGTCGCCACAACCAAGCCAGTGAAGGAGGCAAAATATGAAACAAACCAATTATTCCATAATTAGGACTGTCGCAAGAGCTAGGAGGAGTGCGAACTCCAAAACTTCTAACATCAATAGTTACAGGCTTATTAATAACTCCCGGTACAATGTCTCTTGGTAAGATCACTCTGGGGTTAGGACAGGTTTTTCCGGGCGAATCTTCAATATGATCCCAAATAAGTGCAGTACAACCAGGGTTTGATTTAATATTCAGAAACAATAATGGCCTTTCAGGTTTAATTGTAATTTTTTCAAGGAATGGGTCATCTCCATAATCATTAATACTATCAACTCTTATAAACCAGGAATTCTCGGCATCCAGAACAGAAAGTTTTCCGTTATCTTTCTGTACAGAAGGATGGCATAGTGCCATATCATCAGTTACCGGATTGAAAGAACAGAATAAGGGGAGATTGATATATCTATTTTCACTTGTTATAATGTTTTGTCCAATTAAAATTTGTCCTGTAGGTTCCCTTACGATATGCTGATGCATTTCACTTTTTCCTCCACCACTTGCTCCTTCATGCATAAATGTTGTGATATTGTCATAGGGGCTTACAACCTGAACAGTAGAACAATGCGCAGTAATCCAGCCTTCTTTCTCACCCTTTGATAATAATGCACCATAGAGCCCTTTTTTCGCACTAGGTCCGGGATAAAGATTATATGCATAAATTTCATGCAATTTTTCCAATCTGTTGTGCACAACTACTTGCTTGCCTTTAAAATGAGTGTGGCGAAACGTAGGTGCAACATAGATGACAGTATCAATAGTAGCATTTTCAATTAGATCATTTACAGGGACAATGGCTTGCAACATCGCTAATCCCATCGCAAAAAACCCAGCATTTGCCGGAACAATTGCTAAGCCAGAAACGCCAATTTTATCTCTTCCTGCAAAATAGAAAAAGCACGCCAACTCCTGATCCTTTAACCAATCAAAAGTTTCTGTTTTAAGGGATTGAAAATCATAACCAAAGCTATCTTTAAATCTCTTTTTATCAGTTGGTAACTCATCAGCTATGAACATGGTATCCGGGTCACGACGACGCATATACGGTTCAACATAATTAGCTGATATACCATTGGTTACTTTGTGTACAATTGCTTCAGTAATTTCCCCTTTCCCAGGGATATCATATTTAACTTCAAATTCATTCGCACCTAATCCACCCACAGCTGCAATTGCCAAATGTTCGACGGAATCGAAAATGCTAAATTTTTTACACGTGGTTAGCAGTGTTAATGCGCCTTCAGGTATCGTTATTTTCTTCTGTTCAAGAACTTTTAAGAAGTCTTTCATTTTTTTTATTTGGGAGATATAGTGTTAACATAAAAACTGGCTTAAAAAATCTGCCACTTAAATTTTTATGTTATTTATTTCACACAAATATAATGAATTTATGTTAAACGACATAAAAAAGGCGGTGAATTAGAAAATTCACCGCCAATTATTTCAGATTTGATTTCGTCACATTTTCATGTGAATCGCCTCATGATTATTTATTATTAATCGCAGCCTGAGCAGCAGCCAATCTTGCGATTGGTACACGGAATGGCGAGCAGCTAACATAGTTCATTCCTACCATATGGCAGAACTCAACTGAACTAGGCTCACCTCCATGTTCGCCACAGATACCCACTTTTAATTTGGGATTTACGCTACGGCCTTTTTTAGTTGCCATTTCAACGAGCTGACCAACACCTTCGCGATCGAGAATCTGGAAAGGATCGTTTTTCAGAAGTCCTTTTTGCAGATAAACTGGAAGGAATTTTCCTGCATCATCTCTGGAATAACCAAAAGTCATCTGAGTAAGGTCATTTGTACCGAAAGAGAAGAATTCAGCTTTTCCTGCGATCAAATCAGCAGTTAAGGCAGCTCTTGGAATTTCGATCATTGTACCAACCAGATATTCAACTTTTTGTCCGGTTTCAGCAAAAACTTTTTCAGCAGTTTCTCTGATGATTTTTTCCTGAAGTTCGTATTCCTTAAGTGTTCCGATAAGTGGAACCATGATTTCAGGAATAGTTTCGATACCTTTTTTCTTAAGGTTGATAGCAGCTTCGATAATTGCTCTTGCCTGCATCTCGGTGATTTCAGGATATGTATTTCCTAAACGGCAACCTCTGTGTCCAAGCATTGGGTTAAATTCAGCAAGGTCATCAACTTTTTGCTTCACTTCTTCAACCGTAATACCGAGTTCTTTGGCCATTATTTTCTGATTTTCTTCTTCGTGAGGAACAAACTCATGAAGTGGTGGATCAAGCAAGCGAACAGTAACTGGTAAGCCTTTCATAGCTTCGAAGATACCTTCAAAGTCGGCTCTTTGAATTGGAAGAAGTTTAACAAGTGCTTTTCTTCTACCTGCTTCATCAGATGCAAGAATCATTTCACGCATTGGTTTAATCCTGTCGCCTTCAAAGAACATGTGTTCTGTGCGGCAAAGGCCAATTCCCTGAGCACCAAAGCCTCTTGCAACAATTGAATCGTGGGGAGTATCAGCATTTGTACGAACTTTCATAGTAGCATACTTATCAGCTAATATCATCAGTTCGCCGAAATCTCCAGACATTTCAGGATCGATAGTCGCAATTTTACCTTCATAAACTTCACCTGTTGAACCGTTTAAGGAAATCCAGTCGCCTTCTTTAAGTGTTTTACCATCACAAACCATTGTTCTGGTTTTGTAATTGATTTTTACAGCTCCTGCTCCTGAAACACAGCATTTTCCCATCCCTCTTGCAACTACTGCTGCATGAGATGTCATACCACCTCTTGCGGTAAGAATACCTTGTGCAAGGTTCATTCCTTTTAAATCTTCAGGGGATGTTTCGATACGCACAAGTACAACTTTTTCACCTTTTGAAGAGAAGTTTTCAACTTCATCGGCAAAGAAAACAATTTTACCTGTTGCGGCACCTGGAGAAGCAGGCAATCCTTTAGCCAAAACTGTAGCATTTTTGATGGCTGATTCTTCGAAAACCGGGTGAAGTAATTCATCAAGTTTACCAGCTTCGCAACGATTGAGAGCTTTTTTCTCATCAATGATGCCATCTCTGAGCATATCCATTGCAATTTTTACCATTGCAGCTCCGGTACGTTTTCCATTGCGGGTTTGAAGAAGCCAAAGCATACCATCCTGCATGGTAAACTCCATATCCTGCATGTCGCTGTAATGTACTTCAAGTTTATGTTGTGTTTCAAAAAGTTCTTTATATACATCAGGCATTATCTCTTCGAGTGAAGGGAATTTCGATGCTCTTTCACTTTCAGAAACCATTGCTAATGCGGCCCAACGAAGTGAACCTTCTTTTGTAATTTGCTGAGGAGTTCTGATACCAGCAACAACATCTTCACCCTGTGCATTAATAAGGTATTCGCCGTTGAAAATATTTTCTCCGGTTGATGCATCTCTGGAAAAGCAAACACCTGTACCTGAAGCATTTCCCATGTTTCCAAAAACCATGGCTTGAACAGTTACAGCGGTTCCCCATTCCTCGGGAATATTATTCAATGAGCGATAGTAAATAGCTCTTTCATTCATCCAACTGTCAAAAACTGCACAAACAGCACCCCATAATTGTTCCCATGGATTTGATGGGAAGTCTTTTCCTGTTTGCTTTTTAACTGCAGCTTTGAATAATTTTACAAGTTCTTTTAGATCATCAACAGACAGGTCCGTGTCGTCTTCAACACCTTTCTGCTCTTTCATGTGATCAATAATTTCTTCAAAAGGATCCGGATCTTCTTTGGATACCGGTTTCATTCCCAATACAACATCTCCATACATTTGTACAAATCGTCTGTACGAATCCCATGCAAAACGTCCGTTTCCTGTTTTCAGAACAAGACCCTCAACAGCATCATCATTCATCCCAAGGTTAAGAACTGTATCCATCATACCTGGCATAGAAGCACGAGCTCCGGAGCGAACAGAAACAAGGCAGGGATTTTCGTTGCTGCCGAATTTTGTACCCATGATGCTTTCAATATTTCTAACAGCTGCTTCAACTTCAGCTTTGATCAGTTCAACAACTTTAGTCTGACCAAGTTTGTTATATTCTGCACAAACTTCAGTGGTAATTGTAAATCCCGGAGGAACCGGAACGCCAATAAGGTTCATTTCAGCAAGATTTGCACCTTTACCACCAAGCAGATTCTTCATGTCAGCTTTACCTTCAGCTTTCTTGTTTCCAAAGGTATAGACGCGTTTCACTTGTGACATTTTTTTATCCTTTCTTTTGAGTTAATTATAAAAACAAGCCTAATTTTTTTTAAGAGAACAAAGGTATTCAAAAATTCCTTAAAATAATTCTAAATTAGTTTTTGTTATATAGTCAAAAATCAATGCGACCGTGGATGATAACTTATAATGGTATTCCGCAAGTACTCCCTGTCCAGATGAGTATAGATCTCAGTTGTAAGAATGCTTTCGTGCCCAAGCATCTCCTGAACTGCCCGAAGATCAGCTCCTCCCTCGATAAGATGGGTAGCGAATGAATGCCTGAAAGTATGCGGACTTACATGTTTTTTAAGTCCAGTATTTTTAGCAAGAGTTTTAATTATTGTAAAAATCATAACCCGGGTAAGCTTTTTTCCGCGCCGGTTTAGAAAAAGAATATCCTGGCTGTCTTTTTGAATTGTATCGAGGGAGTTTCTGTATGGCATATACTTATTGATTTCGCGAATAGCCTTCCCCCCAATTGGAACGAGCCTTTCCTTATTACCTTTTCCAATTACTCTGATAAAACCTTTATCGAGATAAATATTTGAAATCTTTAGATCAGTTAGTTCACTTACACGAAGACCACAACTGTACAATACCTCGATAATCGCAAGATTACGATGTCCCTCAGGTTTACTTAGATCGATGCCTGAAAGCAAGGAGTCAATTTCCTCAATACTAAGCACATCAGGCAGTTTACGTCCAATCTTAGGTGTTTCAAGGAGTTCTGTCGGATCGCTAGAAATTTTTTCTTCAATTAGTAGAAAATGGTAAAATGCTTTTATGCCCGAAACAACTCTGGCTTGTGTTCTGGCACTTGCCCCGAGTTCATTTATCCATTCCAAAAGTCCGGTAAGATGATCAGGGTTTATTTGTTCAGGGTTAAGATCAAGTGATTTGAACTCCAGATATTGAATAAGTTTGGAAATATCAGCAGTATAAGCCTCTACCGAGTTTTTGGATAAGGACTTTTCAAGTTTCAGGAAAATTCTGAAATCCTTCAGATAATCGCTCCATTCCATATTATCAGAAACTTTTTTTTGTTAGGGAAAAGACTTAAACTTGTTTTGAATATATTTGCAGCTTTTTTATTGAAATCATTTTCACAATTATTAGTCCCCGTAAACTTAAGATATTATTCAGAATTTCAACATATTATCAAAATGAAAAGGAAAACCAAAATTATTGCAACAATATCCGATTTAAACTGCGAAGTTGAGTTTATTACCCGCTTATTCAAAGCTGGTATGGATGTTGTTAGATTGAACACCGCTCACCAAACCCCCGAAGATACTCTTCGAATAATTGACAATGTAAGAAAAGTTTCAGATAAAATTGCGCTGCTTTTGGATACGAAAGGACCTGAACTTCGAATCACTAAAGCAGAAGGCGAAATCCAAGTTAAAACAGGCGATTTAATTAAAGTTTCCGGGAGTTCAACAGGAATAACAACTAAAGAAATGGTTTTTGTGAATTATGACAAATTCACAGATTCTATGAAAAAAACTGATTGCATTTTAATTGACGACGGACAGCTGGAACTTGAAGTCATTGACCAAATTGGAACCTATCTCGTTTGCAAAGCATTAAATAATGGCTTAATTAAAGGTAAAAAATCAGTGAACGTTCCCGGAGTAAGTTTCAGTTTACCAAGTGTTACACAAAAAGATAAGGAGTATATAGAATTTGCAGCGAAACACGGACTAGATTTTATTGCCCATTCATTTGTAAGAAATAAAGAAGACGTTCAGGAAGTACAGGGATTATTGGATCATTTTAAAAGCGATATTAAAATCATTGCTAAGATTGAGAATCAGGAAGGAGTGGCAAACATCGACGAAATTCTTGATAATGTATATGGAATTATGGTTGCCCGTGGCGATTTAGCCATTGAAATACCTTATGAAAAAATCCCCGGTATACAAAAAATGATCGTTAATAAATGCATTGAGCGTAGAAAACCTGTTATTATTGCCACTCAGATGCTTCATTCCATGATAAGCGAGCCACGTCCAACACGTGCCGAGGTGAGTGATATTGCCAACGCGATTTATAGCAAAACCGATGCAATTATGCTTAGCGGGGAAACTGCCAGTGGAAAATACCCTGTTGAAGCAGTAGAGACGATGGCAAAAGTTGCAAATGAGGTTGAGAAAAGTCGCAACGATATGCACGATACACCTTCAGTAGTTTTGAGCACGAACATATCGTCATACCTTACCAGATCAGCTGTAGAGGCAAGTATTAAACTCGATGCCAAAGCAATTATTGCCGATACTACAACAGGTAGGACAATTAGGAATATGGCAGGTTTCAGGGGACGAAAACCAATTTACGCAATGTGCTACGACAAAAAAACTGCGCGAGCATTGAATCTGTCTTTCGGCGTTTCCCCCTCCTATTTCGAACCTCAGGATACTGATGAAATGTTCATTGAGCAAGCCCTTAAAAAACTTCTTAAAAGCAACGAGTTGAAAGAAGATGATATTATCGTGGTTTTGGGAGGGAATTTTGGAAGGCATCATGGAGCCTCACATATTGAGATTTCAAGCGTTTCTAATCTGTCTCAGAAAATTAAGAAACTACCAGGGAAAACGGTCTAGCATAAGAACCAGTGATACTCCCATAGCGGCTCCCGACCAAATTAATATCCATTCACGGCGTTTACCACCTGACACATCTATTGCCAGTAAGGATAATGCAATGATGCCTATTATTATCATTAGTTGACCTATTTCAATACCTATATTAAATGCAAAAAGTGGCCCGATAAGGTTACTTTCCTTGCCTAACAAACTCTTCAGGTAATTTGAAAAACCCAGTCCGTGGATTAACCCAAAAAACAGGCCAGCTAAATATTTGAATTTGTGAAGATTACTAATAAAGTTTTCCAACTTCTGAAAAAGATTTGCAAAGGCTGAAAGAAAAATTGTTGATGGAATTAAAAACTCTATTATTCCAGTCTCAAATCTGATTAAATTCAAAGTTGCGAGAGCAAGTGTTAAACTATGTCCAATTGTAAAAGCAGTTATGAGTATCAGAATTTTCCTCCAGTGTTTTATCGGATAAACAACACATAAAGAAATTACGAAAAGTATATGATCATAGCTTTGAAAATCGGCTATATGCTCAATGCCAAGTTTCAGATACATTTGAAATACTGACATGCAATGATTTTATCTACAAAGTAAGGAATTTATTGTAATTTTGCATCCAAATATCATTTGTGAATAATTTATTGATTAACCTGTTCGTTTTCCTTATCGGGATTTGGAGTCCGGCCATGCATCCTGTTCATGTTTCAGTATGTAATATGGAAATGGATGATATTGAAAATATTGTTTCATTTAAATTGTTTAAGGATGATTTTGCTCTGGTCCTTAAGAACAAGTATCAGACTGATGTTTCAATGGAAAAGGCAGATGATAAAGCGAATAGTACACTGATCTCAAATTACATAAACTCCTGCTTTCAGCTAGAAGTGAACAAAAGCAGAATGCTGGCGTTAAAATATAAAAGCTCAGAAATCAATGAAGACGCTGTTTGGATACATTTTCAGACTGAAAAATTAGGAAATGCTACCCAACTTCAAATTACTAATACCTTGATGCTGGATTTATGGGATAATCAAACTAACCTTCTGATTTTAAAATGGAAAGAAAAAGAAATCGGGTGCAAATTTGATGCAGATATAACGGTTACCGAAATTGATTTAAATAAATAAGATGCTTGCTCTCCTGAAACATATTAAAATATTTTTACTTGTTTTCTTCATAGAGACAGTATTATGTTTCTCCATGTTTGCAACTCATAACCGTGCAGGGGAAATTACCCTCAGGCAGATTGCTGACCTTACATATGAGATTACCATAACCACTTATACTTATACTCTTTCAGGTGCCGACAGACCAGAACTTGAGGTTCAATGGGGAGATAATACAAAATCAATAGCTCCCAGAACTCAAGTGTTTAATTTCCCTAATGATTACCGCAGGAATGTTTACGTCAAACAACATACTTTTCCTGGCCCGGGGACATACACCATTGTTGTTCAGGATCCTAACCGGAATTATGGAGTGAAAAATATTCCCAATTCTGTTAATGTTATTTTTTCCATTAAAACTACTATTAGTATTAATCCGCAGATTGGATTGAACAGTACTCCTTACTTGCTTAATCCACCATTCGACAAAGCTGGTCTTTATCAGACATTTATTCATAATCCCGGAGCTTTTGATCCCGATGGCGATAGTATTTCATATTCACTTACAGTTTGTACACAACAAAACGGTGAGCCTATTCCAGGATACTCATTGCCTCAATCCAGCGATACTTTATATGTAAATCCTATTTCAGGGGATTTGGTATGGAATACTCCAATTGATACCGGTATTTATAATATTGCTATGAATATTGAAGAATGGAGAAAAGGAATAAAAATTGGCAATATCGTAAGAGATATGCAGGTTGAAGTTTACCGCACTACTAACCTAGCTCCGGTAAACGACAGTTTGCCAAAATTATGTGTGGTAGCAGGTAGTTTAATAAGTGTTGATATTCGAAGTACAGATGGAAATGCCGATAAGATGAATCATTTCATCACAGGTGGCCCATTTATCCTTGATAACAACCCTGCTAAAATAGTTGATACTATTATTGATAATCCTGGTGAATTAATTACACGTTTTAAATGGCAAACTAGTTGTGAGCATGTCAGACGCCAGCCATACAGCATTCTTGTAAAAACAAATGATAAAAATTCTAAGCTTTCATTGGTGGATATTGACAATCTGGATATCAATGTTTTGGGACCTCCCCCGCAAGGAATTAATCTTGTTCCCGCAAGCAGTTTAGTCCGAGTCCAATGGAAATCCGGTGAATGTAGTAATATTTCATATTACAGGATTTTTCGGAAAACTGAATCAACCGGCTATATTCCAGATAGTTGCACTTATGGGATACCCGGATATACAGGTTTCAAATTAGTTGGTGCAACGAAAACAGGATCCGATAGTGTTTTTATTGATGATAATTATGGAAAGGGACTTCTCCAGGGAACCCAATACTGCTATCGTGTTGTTGCAGTTTATCCTGATGGAGCCGAAAGTATCCCATCCAATGAAATATGCACAATTCTTGTACCAGGAGCTCCATCCCTTCTAAATGCATCAGTTATCAAATCTGACGCTAGTGCCGGAGAAATATTTGTCTCTTGGGCAAAACCTTTAAAACTTGATACTATTCCGGCTAATGGCCCCTACGAATATATCATTTATAGAAGTAGTAATTTGTTTGGAATTAATCTTGCTGAAATAAACAGGTTTAAGACAGCAGATCTTAACGACACTGTATTTACAGATTTGAATGTGAATACGATAAACTTTCCATATTCTTATTCAGTTGAGTTGTATAATGATGCTCCTGGAAATCGATTTCTTATTGGAAAGCCTGAAATAGCTTCTACCCAGTTTCCTAAGATTTCGGAAGCTGATAATACAATTAACCTGAAGTTTGTTAGGAATGTACCCTGGCTTAATTATGAAAATACCATCTTCCGGTATAATAATTTGTCATCTGTTTTTGACTCAATCGCTACAACAGAATCCGATACCTATGCAGATACAAATCTGGTAAATGGAATAGAGTATTGTTACCAAATCAAGTCCAAAGGTAAACGAAGTCTCAACGGGACTGACTTTCTTGTAGAGAACACTTCTCACATTGCCTGTGGAACTCCAATTGATACCATACCTCCATGCCCCCCAGTATTAATGGTGAATTCAGTATGCGACAGTTCATTCAACATATTGAGTTGGGTTAGTTCAGATATTTCCTGTAATAAGGATATTGTTAAGTATAACATATATTATTCGCCATTGCTTTCCTTACCACATAGTATCCTTGATAGCGTTAAATTAAATTCATATATTCATAAACCCATATCATCACTGGCTGCATGTTATTACGTAACTGCAGTTGATTCATTTGGAAATGAAAGTGATCCCTCAACTAATATCTGTGTAGACCAGTGTTATGATTTTGATATTCCAAACGTCTTTACACCGGATGACGATAATATTAATGATCTTCTAAAATCGTATAACCCAGCGCCCAGGATAAACGAAATTGATTTTAAAATTTTTAACCGGTGGGGACAATTGCTTTTCCAGACAAACGACCCTGATATCAATTGGGATGGAAAAATTGATAAAACGAATCAGAAAGCTTCAACGGGAGTTTACTATTATATTTGTGATGTTTATGAGCAACGATTAACAGGGATAGAAATTCGGAATATGGTAGGATTTGTGCACATCTACTCAGACAAAAATGCTAATACAGGAGAGAAATGAGCTCGCTAATTAAAAATATTATTGCGTTTTTCTTGTTTTCCCTACTGATTAATTCTGGGTACTCTCAGTCTGTTGGCGAAAAGAATTATCTGATTGGAAAAGCCAGACTTGAATCAGGACAAAACGATTCAGCCTTGGTATACTTTGATAAAGCCATTTCTCAGGGTTCTAAAGATGTAGATATTTTATTCAGCAAAGGAGTTGCGCTATATAATAAAGGTCAGTTCGGAATGGCTGTTAAGGAGTTTGAAAAGGTGGAGGTGATTTCTCCCGGAAAAGCTTCAATATGGATGGCAAAATGCTACGCAAATCTCAATGATACTGATAATTGCCTGAAATCGCTGGAAATCCATCTTTCAAGTAATTACAGATTACCTGAGAGCACTTTGCTTCTTGATCATGATTTATCCCTTGTTGATGAAGATCCTAAATTTATTGAATTTTGGAAAAATGGAAACTGGTATACTGGTCTAGATAAAACACTTGCTGAAGCTTCATACTTGATCAAATCTCAAAAATATCCCGAAGCTATTGATGTTATTTCTGAAGGACTTGATAAAGGATATCGGAAAGCATCATTGTATGCTAAGAGAGCTGAAGTTTATATGAAGGTTAATAATTACCGACTAGCTCTCGATGATTTAAACAAATCCTTGGAACTCGAGCACCGAAATGCCGCTCTGTTGAATCAAAGAGCTAGTCTTTTGTACCTTATGGGGAAATACAAACCCGCACTGGAGGACTATAAAGTTGTTTACGCATTGGCTCCCGATGAAATAAAAGTCCTTGTTGGAATGTCTATGGCTCTTAATAAAAATGCTTTATATGACGAGGCTGTAACCAATATGAATACATACCTTAAATACTATCCGGCTAATGATTCAGCTTGGTACCAGTTAGGAATGATACATTATGAGAATGGTTACTTTTTTGATGCCATAAATTGTTTTAATTCATCATTAAAGATTAAACAAAACGATTCACGGTATTTCGCAGCACGGGGAACTACTTATCTGAAAACCAGAACCTATCAGTACGCTTGGAAAGACCTTTCAATGGCTCTGGACCTTAACCCAAATGATGCGGAAACCTACGTAAACAAAGGAATTGCTGCGATAAATACGGGGAAAAATGAAGATGCTTGTTTCTGCTTTGACATGGCAAAAAAAATGGGAAACAAAGATGCATTCACATATTCAGAAAAATATTGTAAATAACAATTTATTGAGATCGTGGTAAATAAAGAACACATAAGTCAGGAATTAATATCGGGATTAAACTCCCCCGATGAAAATACCGTTTTGCAAACTATTAGTGAACTAAGGATTCATGGAAATACGGAAGTCCTTTCTTCGGTATTCAGTCTGTTGTTTTCAAAAAAAATGGAAAATATTGAAGAAGCAATTGTAAACCTTATCAATGACATTAAAGACCCCCATGCCGTTCCTGTTTTTATGGTAGCAGTTAAAGAATATCGTGGAAATACTGGTTATGAGAAGCTTATATCTGCCTGTTGGCAATGCGGACTTGATTTCTCTGCTTATATTGATCAGTTTATCGAACTTGTAATCGACGATGGCTATTATACTGCACTTGAAGCATTTTCTGTGGTCGAAGAAAATGTGACCAATCTGAATTCGCAACAGCGAAGTGCCAGAATTGAGTTTATTCGCTCAAAAATTGAATTCCTATCCCCGGAAAAAAGATTATTGGTTAATGAATTAATGTCGCTGCTAAGCAATATAACTGAACCTTTCAGGCTTGATCCTGAGCATCTGAATTAGTCTTGAGTTGAAAAGTATTTCATGAACTGGGCTCTTTCATAAACTGCCTGATCACCGACATTCGAATAGTTTAGCTTTCCTGAAAATTCATCAATGGATTTGTAATTGTGTTCGATCATCCATGATTCGAAGCGATCAATAATCTTTGGCAGAAAATCTATTCCGTTTTTATAAAGTACTGAACAAAGCTGAACAGCCTTCGCCCCTGCCAGAATTTGTTTTATAGCTGCATCTCCACTATGTATCCCGGTTGATGCGGCAATGTCAATCAATGGCACCTGACTATTTATTATTCCCACCCATCGAAGGCTGTTTCTAATGTCCGCAGGAGAACTGAAAACCTCAGAGGAAATCATTTTTAAATCTGTAATATTGATATCGGGTTCATAAAATCTGTTAAACAATACAACACCATCTGCTTTTCTGAAATAGAGTTGATTTACTAGTAGAGGAAGATTTGTAAAGTTTGATCCAAGCTTCATAATAACTGGAATGCTGATTTTCTTTTTAATTCCATCCAGCAAATCGTAATAAATTGACTCAAATTCCTTTGAAGGCTTTTCTTTGTTAACCGGAAGGAAGAACACGTTTAGTTCAAGTGCATCAGCTCCGGCTTCTTGTATCTGACTAGCGAAATCCATCCATTCACTTGCGCTGATACAATTTATACTGGCAATAATTGGAATGTGAACAGCACGTTTTGCATCACGGATAAGGTTCAGGTATTCAACAAGACTGTTATCTCGTGTATAAGCTTTAACATAATCGAGGGCTTCCGGATAATCAGAACCAGAAAGATTTTTATGTGTATCAAAAACTATCTGTTCTTCAAATAAGGATTTTAATACTATGGCTCCGGCGCCCAGAGAATCAAGTTTTCTGATTTTATCAAGGGAACTGGTGATTCCGGAACTGCTAATAATAAAAGGATTTCTCAGTTTTAATCCCGCAAAAGTAGTAGAGAGATTGGCCATTTTCGTCAATTTTATATCAAAGATAATCTCTTTCTCCAAATAGTAAGCTTCCAACCCTGATAATGGTTGCCCCTTCCTCGATAGCAATTTTATAATCACCCGACATCCCCATTGATAGCTCAGAAAAACTAGGGCTTTCTTTAAAATAATTTTCCTTACAGTGGTCAAAAGTTTTTTTCAATTGTCTGAATTCTGAACGAACCTGCTTCATATCCTCTGTAAAACTTGATATTCCCATTAAACCCCTTATGCGGATATTTCCCAAGCTTTTAATTTCAGGGGATTCCAGAATGGCATTCAACTCATTACTATCAAGCCCGAACTTAGTTTCTTCAGTAGCAATGAAAACTTGAAGAAGGATATCAATAACCCTGTCTACTTTAATAGCTTCCTGATTTATCGCAATAAGTAATTTTAAACTATCCACAGAATGAATTAAATGGACAAACTTCGAAATGTACTTTAACTTATTGGATTGAAGATGGCCAATAAGATGCCATTCGATATCCTTTGGTAATTGTTCGAATTTTCCTGTTAGTTCTTGAACTCTGTTCTCACCAAAGATTTTATGTCCCGATGAATATACTTTAAAAATATCTTCAACAGGCTTTGTTTTACTTACAGCAACCACTTTTACATGACAGGGGATAGAATCCAAAAAGGTAATGATATCGGATACTGAGTGTCTCACAGGAAGAGTATGTTTTTTCTCAAATGTACTAATAAAATAAAAGTCATTTATATAATCTCATTTTAAGATTTTGGAATACTTGAAGATATATTGCTGTATTTATCTCAATAACTGATTCTTGCAAGTCGCATAGTTATTGTTTTTTCAGCAAATCAATAGAATTGAGGATTAGCTTT
Source organism: Bacteroidales bacterium (assembly GCA_038316435.1). Taxonomy (GTDB): domain Bacteria; phylum Bacteroidota; class Bacteroidia; order Bacteroidales; genus JACJXF01. Next base: position 88,343 of record JBBQAQ010000005.1, read on the forward strand.
TTTTCAAAGGTGTTCTATATTTAAGGAATAAAATCCCTATTATTGCACTCGAAATAAAATGCTAAAAAACATATAATATAAGGGATGAAAATTACCGTTGTAGGAGCTGGAAATGTTGGAGCAACAGCAGCCAATATCCTGGCCGAAAAAGAAGTAGCAAGTACCGTTGTTCTGCTTGATGTTGTTAAAGGTCTTGCTGAAGGGAAATCACTGGATATCATGCAAATGGCTCCTTTAGCCTTATTTGACACAAAAACTATCGGTGTTACCGATGATTACTCAGCAACAACTGATTCATCAGTTGTAATTATCACATCAGGACTTGCACGAAAACCCGGAATGAACCGTGAAGATCTTCTTGAAGCCAATGCACACATCGTTAAAAATGTAACTGAAAATATCATTAAATATTCACCTGACGCTATACTTATTGTTGTTAGCAATCCGCTTGATGCAATGACCTATGTAGCAATGAAAGTTGCGGGGATTCCCAGCAGCAGGGTAATGGGAATGGCCGGACTGCTTGATACTGCGAGATACAGAGCCTTTCTCGCTGAGGAACTCGATTGTTCGGTAAAAGATATTCAGGCGGTAATTCTTGGCGGACATGGTGATGATATGGTTCCTCTGATGAATTATACCACTCTGAGTGGAGTTCCAATCCGCCAGTTGCTATCTGATGAAAAGTTGAATGAAATTATTAACCGTACTCGTAAAGGTGGAGGTGAACTTGTAAATCTTATGGGTAAATCAGCATGGTATGCTCCCGGATATGCCGCTGCCCGCATGGTTGAAGCAATTGCAAAAAACCAGAGAAGGTATTTCCCATGCAGCGCTTATTTGCAAGGAGAATACGGACAAAAAGATATATATTTTGGAGTACCGGTAAAACTTGGCAAAAAAGGAATAGAACACATCCTTGAAATTAACCTCGACAAAGATGAAAAAGCTTTGGTAGAGATTTCTGCAAATAGTGTCAGAGAGAATATTTCATTTCTGGAAAAGTTGAAACTTTGGTAGATGGTTTTAGTAGGTGTCGTGACCTCATCGATATTCGCTTAACATCGGTTTTTTGTGAGGAACGAGCGAAAACCGTGTTTTACTGAACAGGCATTGAAAATATGGCATATTAATTTTTTTTTGCTAATTTATCCCGTATTTTTGCAAAAAAACATTTAAACTTTAATTCGTTTAAGATAATAGCGAAGTTGCAAAGTAAAAATTATTAACACTTTCTTTAGAGATTTTAAAAACAAGGCGGGCGTATGCCAGTTAAAAAGGGATTTGATTATGCAAAGGGTAGTACTCGACATACCGGACAATAAAATAAACTTCTTCATGGAGCTCGTAAGTAACCTCGGTTTTAAAAAGGTAAAAAGGCTTTCTAAGGAGCAAAAAGAGTTTGTTGATGATTTAAGGGATTCTTTAAACGAGGTTGAACTTCATAGGCAGGGTAAAATAAAACTTCAACAGGCAAGAGATTTCTTAAATGAACTTTAATGTAATTGTTACCTCCAGTTTTAAAAAGCATGCCAAAAGAATTGGCAAAAAACATCATTCCCTCAAATCAGATATTGAAGCCCTTATTGGTTCCCTGGAGCAAAACCCGTTACAGGGCGAACCTTTAGGTAAAGACTGTTACAAAGGTACGCATGACTATTACCTCCAAAGGCAAAGGTAAAAGCGGCGGATCCCGTGTTATTACCTGCGTTAAAGTAGTTGATCATGACGTTTACCTGCTTACCCTCTACGATAAAACTGAAAAAGAAAACATCTCTGATAAAGAACTGGACGAACTGCTTAAAATTGAAGGACTGCTATTATAGCAAAACCTGTATTATTCCGGGTTTTGCTCATTCGTCAACTGTAAATTACTTTTAATCATGGAATTGCCTTTCTCCTTAATGTCCCCATAGAATAAAGCAAACAATAAGGCTTCTCTAATACTTGTCCTGATTCAACTTTATAGTAAACAAGTCTATTTTTATTTACTCTATCCAATTGAATACCTAAAAGATAAGTTGTATTCGTGTAGTAAAAACGATAATTGATTACGCTAAAGACTTCTCCGTTATCGTCTTGGACAGTTTCCTCCTCTTTAAGAAAGTCGCCAACAGTATCACGAATAGCTACACCTTCTACTGAACATGATGTCTTTCTTTTTAAGTAGGATGTTAAAATGCTTATTTTCAGGGTATCTTCACTAATTTTATATACTTCTACCCTTTGACTTAAAGTGTCATTCTTATATTCAAAAATTTGAGTTTCAAAGGATAGTTTATCCTTCATTCCCTTTCTGTTTGGTTGACAACCAACGTAGCCAAAACAAGAGATAAATAATAGTATTAAAACAATCTTATTCATACTATAAATAATTAGAATTTCAAATTAAGGGTTTGGCCATGCATACCTAACAACGTCAGTCTTCAAATAGTAATATTGTTGATACATAACTTGGTCCGTTTGGTTGCCTCCAAGAAGATTAATAGTTAAGTCGTTAGCCCCTAGGCCTGCATAAAAACCAACGTGGTATAAATCATTTTTGTAAGTTACTACTAGACAACCATATTGAGGCTCTGTCAAAGCGTTTCCCCAATTTAACCACGAATTAGCCTTTCCGCTATTGGTTCCCGTATATCCAGCACTTTTCATTACCCAATTCGCATAAGCTGAACACCAACCCCAAGTTTTTGTTCCTGCCTGCCCTTTTAGATCAGTCGCATCGAAATATTCAATAATTCTTGCTATATTTGTTTTATCTGAGTTTTCTTTTGTGCCTATTTCGTTAATTGCTATACTCATCCATGGAGGGTCCCCTTGCGATGAGGCTTATCTAATTAAGTCCATTTATAATAACCAGTAAGATAATTGAAAGGAATGCAAGACTACAAAGTATTAAATATAAGTTTGAATATATTCTTTTAAGATTGCCAGCCTTTTTTATCACTTCACGATATATTTTTCTCTTATCCTTCAATCTTAACCTACTAAATATAATATAGATGGGTAGAAGTATAACAAAACTTATAAGCATTGCAATCGGAGCTAATGGTAGACCTTGCTTCATTAAAAATGAAAATCCATTAAATTCCAATATCATTTCCAAAACAATAGATATAAATAATAAAATAATGAATACACACGCTATGGCCAAAGCATTAACACTTGAGTTTATTCCATCCCATCTTTTCTTGTAACTTTTCTTAATAAAAAGAAAATAACACAGCCAAATTTTATATCCAGCTTCCATTACTACCAGTTTTTATAAAAATATTCACCAATATCGATAACTGTATTCACCAATAAAATACCCGCACCAATTGGAGCTAAAGGTGTAAACAACATAACAGTCCCTGTAACATAACCCGCTGCTTGAGTTGTTTGTAATGATCCTTCCACATAATCTCCTCTGGAAAATGCTTTTGCTGCCTGATTAGTATTATCTACAGTTCCTACTAAACCTCCAATAACACCTGCTCCTTTACTTACACTTTTAACAACTGGGTTGTTTATACCTCTTGCTGCTTCACTAACCATCGATGTCCATAAACCAGTACCTGTTGAAACATCGTCAGCTAATTTACCCCCACCTCCTTCGGGGCCATCAAGTGATAAATAAATTATTGTGTAGTTATGATCAGCGTGAACTATTTTACCGTCCACAATTCCACAAGTATAATAATCAATAATTTCAACAGTAAAAACACCATTAAAATTAGGGTCTAATTTCATAATATCGTATAATGGATAATAGGAATTAAAATCCCCATCCCAACTCCCATCAATTTTAGCATTAACATACGAATTAAATGCATCTTCTGGTCCTCGTCCTCCACCAGACCCAGGCACTCCACTCTCAAGTATATGAGGCCTATCATTATTATCCGGCCCCCCTAATGGTGGATCGTCCATTCTTTTTGCATACCCTGAAGGGTCTATATATTTTAACGGATTATTAATCACATAACTATACCTGTTAAAATCCTGAGTAAAAAATGGGTTAGCAAAAAACGGATCAGGGCTCAAAAACCTACCCAAAACCGGGTCATACATCCTCCCATTCATATTTATTAAACCAAACTGGTCTATGTGTTCGTGGCCGGTGTAACCTCGGGAAAAGGTGGTTGCTGGAATATTGGTATAAGTCCAGGTATCGGGGTTTCTTCTGTTATCTCTGCGACTAGTAAGGTTTCCGGTTTCTGCATTGAAAACATATCCAAGGTTTTGAATGGTATCTGTAACGATTCCACTTAACATACCAGGCCATCGAAGGTTTTGGTTGTAATAAGTCCATTTCCACAGGAGTACTTAGTATATTGGTTAAAGGAATTCATACTTGTTGCATCCCAGATAATAGCGTTGTTATCTTTTCTTTCCCCCTATACCCTTCATTTATTTTTAATATTTCCTTGTACTTCGATTGATCGAGCAAAATAATCACGCCGTATTGCACCCTGATTAAAATAAATCCAATAATTACCTATCAACTTACTATCCCAAATCATGAATCACAAGTCCACTCCTCAATTTCGGCTCGAACCAGGTGGTTTTTGGAGGCATAATATTGTTTGTATCAGCAATATCCATCAATTGCTTCATACTCACAGGGTATAAAGCAAAAGCAGCAGCCATTTCACCACTGTCAACTCTTTTTGATAATTCTCCTAAACCTCTTATTCCTCCAACAAAATCAATACGCGTTGACTTGCGAAGGTCGGTGATATCGAGGATTGGTGTAAATACAGTTTCCGACAACACATTTACATCAAGACAAGCAATCGGATCAGCATCATTATAATTGCCAGGTTTAGCGGTTAAGGAATACCATAAGCCATTGATATACATACTGAAATTATGAAGGTTTTCGGGTTTGTAAATCGATTTACCCTTTTCTTCGACAATAAAACTTTTACTAAGTTTTTCAATAAACTGAGGAACTGATAGTCCGTTAAGGTCTTTTACCAGACGGTTATAATCTATAATCGTTAATTCACCTGCCGGGAAATGTACAGCAAGGAAGAAGTTATATTCTTCTTTACCGGTATGAGCGGGGTTTTTCTTTTTTCTTTCATTGCCAACAAGAGCTGCGGCAGCAGTGCGATGATGTCCATCTGCAACATAAGTAAAAGGAATGTCATCCCTGAAAATTTCAACAATCCTTTTAACTACAGAAAAATCAGAGATTACCCAAAGTTGATGACCAACGCCATCGGGGGTTTTAAAATCATATTCGGGTTTTGCTGCTACAACATTAGCAGTGATGGATTTAAGTTCTTTATGATCTGGATATGCAAAGAATACAGGCTCTGCATTAAAATTTGTAACGCGGATATGGTTCATGCGATCTTCTTCCTTGTCGGGCCGCGTCAGTTCGTGCTTTTTTATAATATTATTCAGGTAATCCTCCACTGCAGCGCATCCTACAATACCATATTGTGTTTTGCCCCACATGGTTTGAGCATAGATATAAAGAACTTCTTCTTTATCCTGTACAAACATTCCATTATCGATAAGTTTTTTCAAATTTTCCTTTGCCTTGTTGTAAACTAAATCTGAATGGAGGTCAACGTCTGCGGGAAGATCAATTTCAGGTTTTACAACGTGAAGGAAAGAATGAGGATTTCCTTTGACCTCTTCTCTTGCTTCTTCAGAGTTTAAAACGTCATATGGTCTAGATGCAACCTGATCTACATTTTCTTTTTTAGGCCTGAAACCTTTAAATGCTTTAATAATTGCCATGGTTCGTTTGGATAAAAAACAAAGACGCATTCCTGAAAAAGGGTTGATGCGTCTTTATTAAGTTTAACAATTCAATACTATTTTTTATTTACCTGGAAGGTTGTATCCCCTTTATCCAGGAAGTTAATAATTTGCTTTGCCGCTGCAACACCAGCATTCAGGTTTGCCTCCGCTGTCTGCGCACCCATTTTCTTGGGAGTTGCAAAATAACGGCCTTTGTATTTTACCAACTGATCCTTACAATCTGGTTCAATATCAGTAGCATACCTGAAATCAGGTCTTTGCTCAAACATTTTAATCAGTGAAGGTTCATGAACTACTTCTTTTCTGGCTGTGTTAACGATGGTAGCTCCTTCAGGCATTGCAGACATCAGCTCAAAATTAATGACATCCTTGGTTGCCTTATTTAGCGGGATATGCAAAGAAACATACTGGCATTTACTAAACATATCTGCTGCGGTTTCTTCAAATTTAATCCCATCGTTTTCAATTAACACTTTGTCAACAAATGGATCGTGAGCATAAACCTTCATTCCGAAACCTTTGGCAATTAATGCAACAATACGGCCAACATAGCCATATGCATAAATGCCAATTTTTTTATTCCGGAGTTCAGTTCCCGTTGAACCGTCAAATCCGCCCCTGTTAAGGTAAACGAGCATACCAAACACAAGTTCGGCAACGGCGTTTGAATTTTGGCCAGGAGTATTCATTACCACAAGACCCTTTTCAGTTGCAACCGCAAGGTCAACATTATCATACCCTGCACCTGCTCTCACAACAATTTTCAAATTTTTTGCAGCTTTCAGCACATCTCTGTCGACTATGTCAGAACGAATTATTATTGCATCCACATCAGCAACAGCCATTTGAAGTTCTGTTTGTGAAGTATAATTTTCAAGCAAAACCCATTCATGTCCCCCTTCGCTAATAACTGTCTGAATAGACTGAACTGCAAGTTTAGAAAACGGTTTATCTGTCGCTATTAGAATCTTCCCCATAAAATTTATTAGTAATTGTTATTATCCTTTCGCATCGAACTCTTTCATGCAATTTACTAGTGCCTGCACGCTTTCCACTGGCATGGCATTATAAATAGAAGCTCTGAATCCACCAACAGACCTATGACCTTTTAAACCGATCATACCCTGGGCAGAAGAAAATTTATTAAAGTCTTCTTCTTTTTCAATATAATTTTCATTCATTACGAAGCATACGTTCATAATTGAACGGTCTTCAGCTTTTTCCACTGAGCCTTTAAACATCTTGTTACGGTCGATCTCATTGTAGAGAATTTCAGCTTTCTTAAGATTTGTTTTGTGCATCCCTTCTACTCCACCTTGCTGTTTGTACCATTTTAATGTTTGAAGAGCTGAGTAAATGGCAATACAGGGAGGTGTATTATACATTGTTTCATTTTCAATATGAATCTGATAATCCATCATTGAAGGAATAGGATGACTAACTTTTCCAAGTACATCATTCTTAACAATAACAAAAGTAAGACCAGCCGGAGCAAGGTTTTTCTGAGCGCCACCGTAAATAAGAGCGTATTTAGAGACATCCATTGGCCTGCTAAAAATATCTGAAGACATATCGGCAACAAGAGGAACTGAAACATCCAGGTCTTCTTTAAGTTCTGTTCCATAAATTGTATTATTCGTTGTAATATGCAAATAATCAATATCTGAAGGAACTGTAAAACCTTTTGGAATATATGCGTAATTTCTATCTTTTGAAGAAGCAACTGTAACAACTTCACCAAATAGTTTAGCCTCTTTTATTGCTTTTGATGCCCACACACCTGTATCAAGATACCCGGCTTTTTTGTTCATTAGATTGTATGGAACCTGCATAAATTGCATGCTGGCACCTCCCTGAAGAAACAATACAGAATAACCTTCAGGTATGTGCAACAATTCTTTGAACAAGGCAATAGCTTCATCAGTAACTGCGATAAATTCCTTACTTCGGTGGGAAATTTCAAGAATTGAAAGACCTGAACCATTAAAATCTAAAACTGCTTTTGCTGTATTTTCTATGGTAAACTGCGACAGGATTGAGGGACCTGCATAGAAATTATGTTTCTTCATGATAATTGGAATTTGTTATTATTGGGCTGTTTAAAGTAAAATTTTCGTCGTAAAATTAGTAATTAAATTACGAATTAAAAGGAAAAGGTGCTGATGGTTAATAAAAAGGAAAGAATTGTTAATTACATAACAATCTATTCAAAACCTTTGAGTTTAACTAGATAATCGTTTTCAAGAACCGGGATAATTCTTGTCAAATCCAATGTAAGACAATACCCGATCACATCATCGAGTCCATTTTTCTTAAGCCGGTGTTTTTGAGCTGCTTTCTCTACATATCCCAAAAGATCATTTTTTGCCATATTCCAAAGATCTTGTGACGCAATAGCAGAATCGCACATGGTTTCATAGCATCCTGTTTCAAGCAACTTATCGGTCAGTGCTCCGGCAAATAATGTATCTTCAAGATTAAACTTGTTTTTCCAACCTGCGCAGAGAACGAGTACATCTCTCTCAGAATGCAAAACAAAATCGGCTAATGCCTGGAGATTAAGAAAGGCTCCTATGAGAACCTTATTCCCTGAAGAGGCAAGTTGAACAGCCTGAGTACCGTTGGTTGTGCTATAAATAATCTGTTGATTAGCTACTCTTTCGCGGGTAAAATTATATGGGGAGTTACCGAAATCAGCAAAGTCTTTAACAATTCCGTCTCTTTCTGCCGCTACCATAAACCCTTTTGATTTCCATTCTTTAGCCTCCTCCAAAGTGCGCACAGGTATTATTCGTTCAACACCGTTCATGAATGCGGTGCAGATGGCAGAAGATGCTCTCAGAATATCGGTAACTATCACAATAGCTTCAGAATTCTCAAAATAAGAATAAAGTGCAGGTGAAAAACAAACTTCTATTTTGCTCTTTCGTTTTTCGTTCATCTGATGAAACTTATTTTTTAAAAAAAGGGAGTTCAACAATTATTGCCTTGATATCTTTTTCCCTAATGCGGATAAAAATTTCACTACCCGTTTTACAGAAATCAGATTTAACATAGGCCATACCTATTCCTTTTTTGAGCATTGGGGACATGGTTCCTGAAGTAACTTCGCCAATAATTTCGCCATTATGATTGGCTATGTCATAATGTTGACGGGGGATTCCTCTGTCAATCATTTCAAAAGCGATTAGTTTTTTCTGAACACCTTTTGCTTTTTGTTTTTCAAGGAATTCGCGGTCAATAAAATCATTTCCAAGATTAAATTTTGTAATCCAACCAAGACCTGCTTCGAGCGGAGAGGTTGTATCATTAATATCATTTCCATATAAACAATAACCCATTTCAAGTCTAAGAGTGTCTCTTGCAGCCAAACCTATTGGTTTAATGCCGAATTCCTCGCCTGCTTTCATAATTTTTTCCCAGATTCCGGCAGCAACATCATTGTAAAAATACAATTCAAAACCTCCCGCACCTGTATAGCCAGTAGCAGAAATTATAACATCGCCCACTCCGGCAAATTCGTCTGTAACAAAAGTATAATAAGGCATTTTGGAAAGATCAACACTTGTAAGCTTTTGCAAGGCTTTTATGGCAAGTGGTCCCTGAACTGCCACCTGAGAAATCCTATCCGAAGCATTTTCAAGAATTGCACCTTCTGTATTCTGACTTACTAACCAGTTAAAGTCTTTGTCAGTATTTGATGCATTAACAACAAGTAAATATTTTGTAGGTTCATAAAAATAAACCAGCAAATCATCAACTATACCACCTTTTCCATTGGGAAAGCAACTATATTGAATTTTTCCGGGGAATAAAAGATTAACATCGTTAGTAGTAACTTTCTGAACAAAAGCTTTTGCGTTCGGACCTTTCACCCATATTTCACCCATGTGGGAAACATCAAAAATTCCTAATTTTTCACGAACGGTAATATGTTCATCGTTTATCCCGGAATATTCAACAGGCATTTCAAAACCAGCAAAAGGTACAAGGCGACCGCCAAGTTTTTTATGAATTTCATTAAAAGCAGTGTACTTCATTATATCGGAATTTAATATTTACAATTTCTTTTCCGACATCAAAAGTAGCACTTTTTTGATCTCTGAAATTTGTTTAACAGCAGTTACCATGGAATAATTCCAATACCTCCCTCTATTTTGAAAGTACCTTAAACTCAACTCTTCTGTTCTGTTCTCTACCTGCGGGTGTGTCATTTGGAGCAATAGGCTGGTTAAATGCATAACCTTTTGATTCAAGTCTGGATTTATCGATCCCATTAGCTACCATATAATCAACGACGGCTTTAGCCCTGTCTTCAGATAACTTCAGATTTGCTTTTAGAGAACCTACATTATCAGTATGACCGGAAATTTCAAGCCGGATAGTTTCGTTGTTCTTAAGGAAGGTAATAACCTGATTGAGCTGAGGGTAAGATGCTGCGGTTAGTGTAGCTTTGTTGGTTTCAAAATATATATTTTCCATTACAACTTTAGTACCTACCTCAACTTTTTCGAGGAGAAAATCTCTTAGGAAAGGCGAATCGGTACTTGCCTGAGTCATATCAACAGCATCCAGAAAGAACAAGTAGTCACGCGCAACAACCTCAACTCCATATACCTTTGGTTCAAGAAATTTAGCCTGATATTCACCAGTTTCGGTTGATATTGCAGTAGCGATAACTTTTGATTCAGCAACATCGACAAACTCGATTTTCGCAACCACTGGTTCATTATTGGCTTTATTCAGAACTCTTCCTTTCATGTAATAAAATGAATCAACCGCAACAGGATTGGGCATTGTAAAAAAGCCGATTTTCTTAGTATCTGGCAGCCCGGCTATGAGAATATCTTCATTGGCAAGCAACAGCTCTTTTTCTGACCCAAGAAAAACAAGCTTGTAAATATCTTTAGCACCTTGTCCCCCGTCACGGATTGTAGATAGGTATGCAGCCTTTCCATTCGCCGACAGGCAGAAAAATAATTCGTCATCTGGGGTATTAACCGGATAACCCATATTTACCGGATCAGACCATGTACCATCGGATTGTATTTCTGATTTAAAAACATCATAACCCCCCATAGTATTATGACCTCGGGAAGAAAAATAAAGTGTTTTCCCCTCAGGAGTCAAAAATATTCCTTCTTCATCATATTTCGAATTTACCAGAAAGCTAAGGTTACTAGGTTTTTGCCACTTTCCTTTGCTGTTCTTCACAGACATTAAAATATCTTTTCCTCCCTGAGTCAGTTCAGCATTTGAAGAAATAAAATAAACTGTATCCTCTGTTTGGGTAAAAAATACTGCTGATTCCGATTGATCACTCGATAATTTGGATGACCAAGGTGAAGGAGATTTCCATTCGCCCTTTTTCTTCTCACTTACATATATTTCGCCACCCTTTTCTTGTCCTCTGTATATATATAATTCAGTTCCTGATTTTGATAATCCAACAGCTGCATCGTTGTGTTTACTATTAACTTTTTTTGTGAGAGGTTTTGCTGCGGACCATTCACCTCCTGTGATTGATGACATATAAATATCTTCATAAAACTTATTATCAAATGGATTTCTTTTGCTTTTTAATTTAGCTGGCCTACGGGAAGTAAAATAAATTACAGAATCATTGGATGCGAAAATACTGAAATAGTCGTCGTAAACGGAGTTTATACTATCTCCCATGTTAGTGATTATCAGTCTTTTTCGGTCGCTAATAATGTCTTTACCATTTTTACACTCAATAATTAATTTGTCGAGATAATCGTTCTGTAAAACTGCTTCATTGGGTTTTAAAGATTTCCTGTGTGCAGTATAATGCTCAATTGCCTTGTCAAATTCGAGTACCAGATGGTACGCTCTGCCCAGAAGATAGTTTATTTCAGGACTGATGTTTGGTTTTTTCTCATAAGCTTTTCTGAGGTATTTTATTGCTTCATATTTATCATCGGTGTATAAGTAGCAAATCCCGATTAGGTAATTTAACTCTGGATTTTCGCTATTGTATTGGTGCGCTGTGAGATACAGTTCTCTAGCCAGATCATAGGTGCCTAAGCCCTGTGCGAATAGAATATCTGCATCTAGGATAGCAATCCAGGCTTCCTGCAGGCCTTCCTTATTTCCTGTTTTAAATTCACTTCTCTTGACCTTAACTTCATCTTTATTTTTCTGTGCATACAATTGCCCGGTACTTAAGGCAATAATCGTTATGGCAAATAGTAAACGGATCTTCATCTTACAAAAGTTTTTAACTGATTATTTGCATTCCTTAAGATACTTTTCGGCTTCTGTTACACCCAGCTTAAGCGCTTGTTTCCAATTTGTGCAAGCACCTTCAAGATCCCCAGTAAGTTCCAGAACCAATCCCCGATTCAGATAAGCTTTACCAAAAGAATTATCCGTTACAAGTATTTGGTCAAAAATTCCAATTGCTTCTGTATATGCAGCTTTTTTCGATAGACAGGCAGCTTTATTGTTTGTTGCAAGAATGTAGTTTTCCTGTATACTTATTGCTTGATTAAAATCGGTAAGCGCTGAATCAATCTGTCCAAGAAAATATTTTGCTGTACCTCTGTTATTATAAGCGATGTATAATTCCGGGTCTAGTTTAATTGCAACAGAGTAATCGGCTATGGCACCTTCATAATCTCCCAAGGCAATTTTCATACTTCCCATGTTGTTAAAAGCCAGAGGGAAATTATTTTCATAATTCACAGCCATTCTGTAATCGTATAATGCTCCCTGAATATCTCCAAGTGCTCGCTTTGCTGTTGCTCTGTCATGGTATGCAAGCGCATAATTTGCTTTAAGTTCAACTGCTTTTGTAAAATCATTAATAGCAGTTGAATAACTTTTTTGTATAAGGTAATATAGTCCCCTGAAATAAAATGCCGGAGCCTGAATATAGCCTTTTTGAATGGCAGAATTTAGTTTATTAATTATAAGTCTTGAAGTGTCGGTGACGAAGGGCAAATATCCAAGATAAAAATCGGGCTCTCCATTTTTGGGATCTCTTCTTCCCGCCAAAGAAAAATCTTTAATTGCGTCATTAATTTTTCCAAGTTCAACTTTTACCTTGCCCCTTTGGATTAATGCTTCATTTAATGTTGAATCTAAATCAACTGCAGCATCCAAATAAGTAAGAGCAACCTCAAAGTTAAGGCTCCTAATATTCTCAACTGCTGTATTATAGGCAGTTTTTGCATTTTTCTTATTTTTATCACTTACCTGTGAAATAAGGTGAGGAAAAAACAGAAAAATGGTTACTAAAATCAAAAAAACTTTCTTCATGCTATGGAAATATTTATAACAATTAGCTTGTACATTTATCAATTCATAAAATTAATAGTAAATAAACCATTTTTAAATCAAAAATTAAAAGAATAAATTTACTTTTAATTAACAGTATGACAAAAGAATTTGAAGTATCAGTTTACTATTTAACAAAACATCAATAAAATCAAGGGAAAATTGGGAAAAGTAGATTTAACATATCTTTTAAGTATTACTGATGGTAATAAAGAGTTATTTTTGGAAATTATCGATATTTTTGTAATTCAAGTTGAAGAGATATGGATTGAAATGCAAGTGCTTTTTGATAAGCAGGAGTTCGAATTAGTAGGCAATCTAGCACATAAAGCAAAATCTTCAGTTGCAATAATGGGAATGGAAAATATGGCCGGGGATCTTAAGAAACTTGAATTGTTTTGCCATGAGAAGGTGAATCTGGAAATGTGTCAAAGTATAATAATTAATTTTAAAACTGAGTGCTTACAAGTAATTCAAGAGTTGGAAGCAATTAAAAAAATATATATTTAAAGTCTAAAAATAACGAATATGCTGAAAATTGAGAATATAAATGCGATTACTGTAGTTTCTTTTGAGGGAATTAATCGCTTTAATGCAATCATTACAGAAGCTGTTAAAGAAGAAATGAAAGCTCTTTTTTCTGCGCCTAATACCAGACTTGTTTTGGATCTTTCAGGTATTCAATTTATCGACAGTTCTGGTTTTGGCGTATTCCTCTCCATCATGAAAACAGCCAATAATAATTATGGGTATTTCAAAATCAGCAATATAACGGAAGAGGTGATGGATCTTTTTAAACTACTTCAGCTTCACAATGTATTCGAAATATACAACACACGGGAAGACGCACTAAAAAGTTTTGAATAGTGTTTTAGTTTTTCCTTAATAAATTCATTTCAAATGTGCGCATTCATAAACTCATAATTATAGGGGAGGCAAAGTTGAATCGTTAGAAAATTCCAGTTTACCGCCTGTAGCATCGATTATTACAGGTTTATCACGGTTAACCATATTCTGCAAAATTATTTTGGATAACTCATTTAGTAAATATTTCTGAATTATCCTTTTAACTGGACGTGCACCAAATTGCGGATCGTATCCTTTTTCTGCAAGCCATTCCAGTCCAGCAGTGGAAATTCTTATTTCAATTCCTTTTTCTAATAGCTGATTTCTGAGCTTGTCAAACTGCAATTCTACAATTTGTCGAATTTGAACACGATTCAAAGGTTTAAACATAATGACTTCATCAATCCTATTTAAAAATTCAGGAGGAACTGTTTTGCGTAACTGTGTAAAAATTTCGTTTTTAGTACTTTCAAATACTTCATCTTTTGCTGAATCGTCTATATTTTCAAGGTTTTCACGAATTATAGAAGATCCCAAATTTGATGTCATAATAATTATAGTGTTTCTGAAATTTGCCGTTCGACCTTTATTATCAGTAAGTCGACCTTCATCAAGGACTTGAAGCAAAATATTAAATACATCAGGATGGGCTTTTTCAATTTCATCAAGCAGGATTACAGAATATGGTTTTCTTCTTACAGCTTCGGTAAGTTGGCCACCCTCATCGTAACCAACATATCCAGGAGGCGCACCAATTAAGCGGGAAACGCTATGTCTTTCCTGATATTCTGACATATCAATTCGAGTCAGAAGGCTTTCATCATCAAACAGAAACTCTGCCAGAGCCTTTGCCAGTTCCGTTTTTCCGACACCTGTTGTTCCAAGGAAAATAAATGAACCCACAGGTCGTTTTGAATCCTGTAATCCGGCTCTGCTCCTTCTTACTGCATCGGATACAGCTTCAATTGCTTCATCTTGCCCGATTACTCGTTTATGCAATTGTGCTTCCAGATGAATCAGTTTTTCCTTCTCACTCTGAAGCATTTTATTGACAGGAATTCCTGTCCATTTTGAAACAATTTCTGCAATATCTTCCTCACCAACTTCCTCTCGTATCATAGGATTTTCGGCCTGTTGCTTCAGAAGAGTCTCGTTAAGGCTATTAATCCTAGCTTCTGATTCCTGAATTTTTCCATAACGAAGTTCAGCCACTTTTCCGTAATCGCCAGATCTTTCGGCTTCATGGGCCTGAAACTTGTAATTTTCAATTGCTTCCTTTTCCTTTTGAATTTCAGAGATTGTAGACTTTTCAGTTTCCCACTTTGCTCTTTGCTTATTTCTTTCTTCTGAAAGGTTTGCTATTTGGGATTCAATACCGCGTATCCGGCCAGTTTCCCCATCCCGCTTAACAGCTTCCTTTTCAATCTCCAGTTGTTTTATTTTCCTTTCGATTTCATCAATTTCTTCAGGCAGACTATTCATTTCAATTCGGAGTCTGGCTGCAGCTTCATCTATTAGATCAATTGCCTTATCAGGTAAAAAACGGTCTGTGATATATCGGGTTGAGAGCTGAACTGCTGCAATTATTGCCTCGTCACGAATTCTTACCTTATGATAGTTTTCGTACTTTTCCTTCAATCCCCTTAAAATTGAAATAGAGCTCAATTCATCAGGTTCGTCAACCATAACAATCTGGAAACGTCTTTCAAGAGCCTTATCTTTTTCAAAATATTTCTGGTATTCGCTAAGCGTTGTTGCCCCAATTGCTCTCAATTCACCGCGAGCAAGCGCTGGTTTCAAAATATTTGCAGCATCCATTGCGCCTTCCGATTTTCCAGCCCCTACCAGTGTATGAATTTCATCGATAAATAAAATAATATTGCCATCAGAACCAATTACTTCGTTTACAACTGCTTTAAGTCGTTCTTCGAATTCGCCTTTATATTTTGCTCCGGCAATGAGAGCTCCCATATCAAGGGAGAAAACTAGCTTATCTTTAAGATTATCAGGAACATCACCTTCCACTATTCTCTGTGCAAGGCCTTCTGCAATTGCGGTTTTTCCAACACCAGGTTCACCAATCAGAATTGGGTTATTTTTTGTTCTTCGGCTAAGTATCTGCAGAATTCTTCTAATTTCGTCATCTCTTCCGATGACCGGATCAAGTTTCCCTTCTCTTGCCTTTTCAATTAGATTTACAGCATATCGGGAAAGCGAATTATAGGTATCTTCTGCATTCTGAGACTTTACTTTCTCACCCTTTCTTAGCTCTTCGATTATTTTTTTTAGTTGTTTCTCGTTTAATCCGTTATCTTTTAGCATCTGTGAAACATCATCACCAGCAGCCAATATACCAAGCAACAGATGTTCAATTGACACATATTCATCGCCCATCGATTTCGCTTGAATTTCTGCTTTGGTGATACTGCGGGTTGCCGCATTTGAAAGAAACCCATCACCTCCTCCTGAAACTTTTGGACATGAATTGATAATCTTGTCAACAACTGCCATTACAGTAGTTTGGGCAATACCTGCCTTTCCAAAAATGAAAGAAATTAAGTCAGAAGCTTTTTCATAAATAGCTTTTAAAAGATGGGCATTTTCTACCGATTGATTTTCGTTTGCGGCGGCAATCGAAAAAGCCAGTTGCAAAACCTCCTGTGACTTTATTGTTAGATTATTGTAATTCATTTTTGTTATTTTTTCATATTAAGTGCTTCAAATCTGCGACCAAACTTGAATTATCAGGATTTTTATGTCACTATGTCATTTTCATGATAATGTTTTTCTAAATTTGTGTCCCATGAAAATGAATTCATAATAAAAATAAAGTTAACCATAATTAATAAACCCATGAAAAAAGTTTTTTTTATCCTAATTACTATCAGTACACTTGTAGCGTGCAAAAATTCAGGCCAAACCCAACAAACAAGCGATACTATATCTCAGGATAGTGTTGCAATTCTTAATGTTGATGCATTTTTGTCGAATCCTGCTACTTATGTAAATCGTGAAGTGGTTGTAACTGGAATGGTTGCACATATCTGTAAGCATGGTGGACAAAAATTATTTTTACTTGGTACGGATCCTGAAAAATTCTTAAGAGTAAATACAGGAACCGGAATCGCCGAATTTCCTGTTTCACTTGAAGGAAGTAACATTGAAGTTTCAGGCATAGTAACTGAGTTTGAACTCGAAGCTGCTGAACCTGATACAACTAAATTGGAAGGTGGGCATGAAAATGATTCAACTGGTCAGGAACAGCTATACCATAAAGATAACTTCTATGTAATTGTTGCTGAGAATTATGTTGTAAAAGAATAAACCAACGCTTTTGTAAAATTCAGCGCTTTCGCACCCACAATTAACACTGATTTCAGGATGAAATGGAGCAAAATTAACCGGGTTCTGCATAGGGACTTTGGTTATTTCTTTTTTGGTATGACAATAATTTATGGGGTTTCAGGAATTGTTCTCAATCACAGAAATAGTGGCGGAGATGCAAGTGTTATAAGAAGATCTCAGGCATTTACAATGGATGCTCCAATAAATAAGGAGAAAGTAACCAAACAATATGTTTTGCAGTTGCTGAGCGATCTGGAAGAGCCCGATTTTAAACAGTTTTATTTCCCTTCCGATCAGGAAGTTATGATCTACCTAAATGGAGGACATGTTACACTTAACCTGAATAATGGAGAAGGGAATATAGTTAAAGTGAGGAACCGTCCTGTTTTCAGAGAATTTAATTTTCTACATTACAACAAACCCAAACAATTGTGGACGTGGTTTTCAGATTTCTTTGCTGGCTCAATGATCCTTATTGCAATTACCGGATTGTTGATTTTAAAGGGAAAAAATGGAATCAGACAGAGAGGAGCTATTCTTGCAGGTGTTGGAATTATTATTCCTTTGGTTTTTTTGATTTTTTATCTCTGGACTAACTAAAATCGCTTTTCAAGTTAAAGTTATATTTCCTTGTGTAAATATTTCGTCGGATATCTGAATTATTCTTATATTCGGATGTTATATTTTCTGGTTAACGGTTTGTTGCATATTAGAATGTGAAATACCCAATGAAATATAGGATTCCTTAATACTTATTATTCGGGTTTATCACTTCCTAAAATGGATTCACTCATTTCAGAAACTATGTGTTTTCGTTAAATTTTATCTTAAAAGAAAAATAATTATGAGTGAACAGATTTTAAAAGCACTCATGCAGCTCTTCGCAATTATTGCAAGGCCTGAGAGTAACACAGAAGACAGAAGGACCGTTGTAGAATCGTTCCTGAAAAGGCAATTAAACCAGGAGTTGGTTGCCGAATATCTGAAGGTGTTCGATGAGTTTTATAGCGTAAATCAGGAAAAGCAAAAAGAATCTGATCATAGACGAAGACGAATTTCTGCAAGCTCGGTTAAGGTTTTAAAAATATGCTCTGAAATAAATGAAGAGCTGGCGCAAGCACAGAAAATAATCGTACTCATTCAACTACTGGAATTTGTTAAATCGGATAATGCAGTAATTACAGATCAGGAAATGGAATTCCTGAATACTGTTGCAGAAAGTTTCTTTATTCCCGTTGAGGAATATAGAAGAATGCAGGCATTTATTCATTTTTCGTTCGAACAACTTCCTGATGATGATGAAATTATGATTATTGACGGCAAGGAAGATGCCGAATATGAAAAATTAAAAATAAAACATGTAAAGGTTGATGCACTTCAAGGACAAATTCGTGTTCTGAATATTCAAATGGCAAATCTCTATTTTATCCGTTATATAGGGCATAATGAGATTTACATGAATGGTCAGATGGTTGAAAGAGATAAGGTGTATCCCTTTAATTACGGCTCATCCATCAGAAATCAGCAGATCAAACCCATTTATTACAGTGATGTAGTAAACCGGTATGCCGAGGATAAAATCAAATCCAAAATAGTATTTGCAGTTCGAAATGTTGAATACAAGTTCAAAAATGGAAAACTTGGTTTGCATGACATTAGTTTTACTGAGTATTCAGGTAGTCTGGTTGGTATTATGGGTGCCAGCGGTGCAGGAAAATCTACTCTCCTGAATGTTCTGAATGGGTCAACACCGCCAACTGGAGGCTCAGTTAAAATTAATGATGTTAGCATCCATACACAAAAGGATCAGATTGAAGGTATTATAGGACACGTATCCCAGGACGACCTGCTAATTGAAGAATTGTCTGTATTTCAGAATCTCTATTATAATGCAAAACTTTGTTTTGATAATTACACTGAAGAACAACTGGAAAGCACAGTTGATAAAGTATTAAAGAATCTTGGCCTTTTTGAAATTAAAGATGTGCAGGTTGGTTCCCCATTGAATAAAAAAATCAGTGGTGGACAACGAAAACGTCTAAATATTGCACTTGAACTAATACGAGAACCAGCCGTCCTTTTTCTGGATGAGCCTACTTCAGGATTATCTAGCCGAGATAGTGAGAATATCCTCGACCTTTTAAAGGAGCTTTCGCTTAAGGGTAAACTAGTGTTTGTTGTAATCCATCAACCTTCGTCAGATATCTTTAAAATGTTCGATAAACTTCTGATACTTGATACAGGAGGTTACCTTATATATAATGGAAATCCAGTTGACTCAATAGTTTACTTTAAATCCAGAGTTCATCACGCAAACTGGAATGAGAGCGAGTGTCACACCTGCGGGAATGTAAATCCGGAACAGGTTTTCAATATTGTTGAATCCTCTGTACTGGATGAGTATGGAAAACTTACCGAAACGCGAAAAATAAGTCCAACGGAATGGAGTGAATTCTATGGACAAAATAAGCCTACCGATGCTGAAATACATGCGGGAAAAGACGAACTCCCTGAAATATCTTTCAAGGTTCCTGGTAAACTTAAACAATTCTGGGTTTTTGTTTCACGGGATGTGCTTAAAAAACTAAGTGATACCCAGTATTTGGCAATAAACTTCCTTGAAGCACCTATTCTGGCATCACTTCTGGCATATATAATAAAATATTTTAGTGTTGACGTAGCCAATGAATACGGCTATACGCTCTCTGGTAACAGTAACTTACCTGTTTACCTTTTTATGTCGGTCATTGTTGCGATTTTCATGGGATTAACTGTTAGTGCTGAAGAAATTATAAAAGATAGGAAGATATTAAAAAGGGAAGCCTTCCTTAATCTTAGCTGGTCGGGATATCTTATGTCGAAGGTTTTTGTACAATTTTCTCTTTCAGCTATTCAGGCTGCAACATTTGTACTAATCGGAAACACAATAATGGAAATCAGAGGGATGTATTTCGAATACTGGCTTGTACTTTTCAGCGCCTGGGCAAGTTCGAATATTTTGGGTTTGGTTATTTCCGATAGTTTCAAAACAGTTGTTACAATTTATATTCTTATTCCTTTTCTTGTAATTCCTCAGATTATTTTAAGCGGGATTATTGTAAAGTTTGAAAAGCTGAATCCAAAGATATCCAGTCCAGAATCTATTCCCATTTATGGTGAGATCATTACGGCACGGTGGGCTTATGAAGCTCTGGCAACATACCAGTTCATGGAAAATGATTATCAGAAGAAATACTACGAAATTGATAAGTTAAGCAGTAATGCCAGTTTTAAAGAATCGTTTCTGATAAATGATTTGAATAATAAGATCGCCTTCGTGGAAAACAATCTCGGAAATCCAATGAAAGCAGAAAAGATAGGCTATAACCTTGATCTGGTAAGGAATGAGATTATCAAGGAAATGGCTTATCGTAAGGTGTTGAAGAAAGAGTTCAAGGGAACTTCAGAAGTAGTTTTTCCTAATCCGGAGAGACTGACTATGGAAAAAATTGATAAGGAAGTTCTTAACGAAACTACTAAATATTTGGCAACTGTAAGGAAATTCTATTCTGAACTCTTTAAATTTCTTTATAATAAGAAGAATGAAATAAAGATGAAGGAGAATCAGGATGAAACAAGTGCCCTGAAACGAAAATATTATAATGAGAGTCTAGATGAATTCGTCACCAATAAGAATGAGTACGAACGGATTGTTGAGTACAAAGGAAAACTTATCCAAAAGGTAGATCCTATCTATCTGGATCCTGTAAAACCTTTTATAAAATCTCACTTCTATGCACCTCGCAAAATGATCCTTGGAAATTACTATAAAACTTTCTGGGTAAATCTAATGGTTATATGGGTGAGTATTATTATGGCGTATGTTGCATTGTATTACCGCCTATTGAAAAAGCTTCTGGATTTCTTTGAGAATCTTGAATTTGGAAAAAAAGGTAAGTAGCCTTTTTGTTAAATGATTCATTTTTAATGTTTTCTTATAGTTTTTTATTGGGTTATTATGCCTGCGAAATAAATATCCACAGACATTCGGGGTTTAAACCCCTCATGTTTAATGTCGCAAAAAACTAAAAATCAGCATGTATTAATGACTTTTTTTGAAAAAATCACAAACTATATTTTACCACATCATCCAATTCGGTTAAAACAAAAAAGAGCGCCTGTAATAAGCGCTCTTTTCTTTAATAATATCTTCGAATAAAATCACTCAACAATTTCAATCATTTTAAAAGGTACTCTGATGATTGATTCATAATCTTCACCAGCTTCCAACATATCCTCATCATCTTCTTCATAATACCAGTTGATGATAACTTCATTTTTACCTTTATGAATAGTTTCTAATTTCTTGAATACATCAAGAATACATTTTGACGAACTTGTATTGAAATATTCTAATTGAACATTAACCTGAGTAAGATCACGAGGTCCTTTTGCATATTCATCAAGCCAATCAACCAGTGGTTTATAGAATTCTATTGAGTTTTCAGGAATAGACCTCCCTTTAATTTCAAACACACCATTTGCCGAGTCAAACTTTACTGTAGGGGTTTTTGCTGTTCCTTCAAATGTAATTGCTTCCATATACTTTACTTTAAATTATTGATTTCTATTATGATACGATTACTTCCATATTAAAGAAGTAATATTCGTTATTGTAATTATCGAAACTATATTCCAATTTATTTCCAGTTTTGCGAGCTATATCAACTAAACCAAGACCGCCGCCTCCCTTTGCCGATAATTTCTGATGATTCAGGATAAATTTATACATATCCTTTAATTCTTCTTCTGACAAAGAATTGATCTTGTCAATCTTATCTTTAAGAAATTTTATTTTGCTCGAATTGATAAAATTCCCCGTTGAAATCCTGTAAATATTGTTTTCAACTCTGGAAACAACTAGAACTCCGAATTTCGGATCGAAAGAATCATGCAGTTTGTCCGGTAATTCATCATTATGGTGAAAGAGGTTCTGCAAACTCTCAACCAAAACATTGTAAACTTTCTTTCTGACTTTAGCTTGCTCGCTAAGATCGTCAAGTTTAGCTTCAACAACTTCTAATACATTACTAATCAGATCACTAGTAATGCTGCCCTTGTAGGCCAGAAGTACATCTCCGCTATTTAGTTTAAAGTAATAATCGTTTATATCAAAGCTCATTGAGGCTTTTTTTTCTATTATAATTCAGCAAAAACTTAAATTGTTATTGCTCAACAAATATATAAAAAATTCTATTTTAACAAACAGGACTAATAGAATCAGACTTAAAAAAAAAATATTTCTTAATCAATCAAAATTTAATTCTATGACCTAAAACTACAACAAATAATACTTTATTTAAAATATATTTAAAATTACAATTTTATTTTTGGTAAATCCCTTATTTTCATAGAATAAATCGGCATTTAGTACTACTAAATATCTTAATTCTCTGACAAAGGAGTTTCACTTTTATGCTTTTTTGAACCTGAATAAATGCTGAATTTCTGAAATTTACATTTTATGCTGCCATTTATCAGCTCAATTTTCTTTTCAGGTCTTAATCCAAAAAATTTCAATGCCTCGGGATTACCACTTAGTACCCATGCATCGCAGCCCGTGAAATTTTTCTTCAGGGTATCTCCAATCCCTTTATAAAACTGATTGATTTCAGTCTCTTTCAATCGCTCTCCATATGGAGGGTTCATCATAACCAGCCCTCCTTCAGATGGTGGTATAAGATCTTTGAAGTCAACCTTTTGCACCTGAATAAATTCTTCCAGAAGAGCTTTTTTAACATTATTTTGAGTTAATTCAATAGCATCTGCAGAAATATCTGAAGCGAAAATTCCAGCTTTCATCTCAACAGGATTAAGCATTGTTTCCATTAGTCGTTTAAAAAGAATTTCATCGTAATCTTTCCAGTTCATAAAACCGAATTTTTCACGAAAAATCCCAGGAGGAATTTTCTTACCAATTAGTGCAGCTTCAATTGAAAGAGTACCTGACCCGCACATTGGGTCAATAAAATTTGTACTTCCATCCCAGCCTGTCATCATAATCATCGCGGCAGCAAGTACTTCGTTGAGTGGAGCAGCGTATTGAGCAGTGCGGTATCCTCTTTTAAAAAGGGGCTCACCTGAACTATCCAGCGACACATCAGCCCTGTCATTAGAGATGTGAATATTAATAGTTATATCAGGATCGTTTGTATTAACAGAGGGTCTGAGGTTTGTAAGCTTCCGAAAGCGATCAGCGATTGCATCCTTTGTTTTTTGTGAAACGAAGAGACTATGGCGGAACTGGGGAGAGCTTACTGAAGAATTAACCATAAAAGATTCTTTGACAGAGAAATGATCCTCCCACTTCATAGCAAAAATTGCATCATACAGGGACTCTTCATCAGTAACTCGGAAACTTTTCAAATTCTTCAAAACCCGCATGGCTGTTCTGGAGCCAATATTAACCTTATATAAAATTGCCTGACTCCCGCTAAAACTTACTGCCCTGTGGAGTAATCTTACATTCTGAGCTCCAAGTTCACGAAGTTCTGAGGCAAGAATCTCCTCAAGACCAAACATGGTTGTAGCTATAAATTCATTTTCTTTCATTATTTTAAATTGAAATGCTTTTGCACCAAAAGTAAAGCATTATTATTGCGTATGTCTCCAATTCCACTTATCATGGTATATTCACTTCCTGTTTTCTTAATTTCTTCAATATACCGGAGCATCAGATAATCTCGTTTTTCACCGCCATTCTCTCTTAATGGATCCGGGACCCATGGTATATCTGGTTTACAGATTAAAAAAAGATCAATTTTATGCTTTGATATTTCTGAATCCAGCCAATCAGGACATGTATTAAAAACCTCCAAAAACCATACTTTTGTTATAATTAGCCAGGTGTCTAGGATCAAAAAACTTACACTATTCTTCTCTGCTTCTACTCTTTGTGCTATCTGATTTTCAGCAATGAGCACAAGGTCGGAATAATTATAAGGTCTATCAAGACCTGACACATAATCTCTTGCAAATTCAGGGATCCAAGGCCATCCTAAGTTTTCGGCAAGGAATGATGAAATCACAGTTTTGCCGGTTGATTCAGGACCAGTTACCACAATTGTTTTCAAATCTCAGAATTTTTTAGCCATTCTTTTCTCCACTGATAATAACCAACAACAGCCATTCCTGTATAAACACAGAAAAGTACAACTGTTGGGTAAAGGTCTTTATACACAAAGGTTCCAAGCGAAACTAAATCAATAATTACCCAAAAAATCCAGTGTTCTAGATACTTTCTTGCCAACATCCAAGTTGCTACTACACTACCACCAGCTGTAAATGCATCCCAAAAGGGCAACGGGGAATCGGTATATTTAGTAAGTATAAATCCTACGATTAGAGTAATTATTGCAGTAACAGTAATATAAATAAGCCATTCAATCCTTCTCAACCTGATTACTGGCAATTTGTCGCTTCGATTTGGCTTTTCACCAGTTTGCCAAAAATACCATCCATATATACTAATGCCTAAATAATAAAATTGCAGACTCATATCGGCGTAAAACTTTGACTGAAAAAAAACATAAACATAGATAAGTGAGGTAATTATACCCCACGGCCAGAGCCAAATATTTTGTTTTATAGAAAAAACAAGATAAATAATTCCAGTAACTGCACCCAGAATCTCAATAAAAAGGTCAGAAACAAGGAAATCAATCATGATTTTTTTATCCAGTTATTCTCCAATATATGCCTCTAATTTCTTTTCATATAGGGATGATTCTGACATGACCTTCAATGCCCGCATAAAGATAGGATCAGCCTCGTTATAAATCTGAAAGAATTCTGATGTATCCCATAGATCTCTTGCCAGATATGCTTTAAAAAGGAGGCGAATCATTACCTCACTTTTTTTGTAATCGCCTTCTTTGAATTTAACGCCTTCTTTTTCAGCATATTGAACCAATTCATCAATCATTTGAGAACTGACTTTAAACGAGTTCTTATAATCCTCAAATTTTTTAAATTTTGCTTTTAATTCAGCTCTGTTTTGATCACCGTATTTTAATATAAATTGATTAAGGACACCTTTACTTATAAGTTCCCTGTAGTAGGTAGAGAAAAAAGAAGTGTCAAAGGGAACAAAGTAATCAGGATTAATTCCACCTCCACCATATACTATGCGGTTTTTAAAAACCGTATGATATTTAAGTGAGTCAGGGAAAGTTAGTGATGCACTATCATTCATTTCAGGAAACATAAATCGGTCAGTCACTTCTTTTGCATATTCATCATAGCCTTTTTCATAAGATTTCTGAATGAGTCTGCCTGAAGGTGTGTAATACTTAGCAACAGTCAGTCTGATCAGGGATCCATCCATAAGAGAAAAAGGTTGCTGAACAAGCCCCTTTCCAAATGAACGACGACCTACAACAACTGCCCGATCCAGATCTTGCAATGCTCCTGCAACAATCTCGCTTGCAGATGCAGAACTTTCATCAATCATAATAATAAGTTTTCCCTTTTCAAATTCACCGCGATCAGTAGAATAATAATTATGACGTGGGTTTTTTACTCCTTCAGTATAGACCAGAAGGTTATTCCCATTAATAAACTGATCGGCAAGTTCAACAGCTATTCGAAGATAACCGCCTCCATTCCCGCTTAAATCGAGAATAAGGTTTTCAAGTCCACTTTTCTTAAGCTTGTCAATTGCTGTGTAGAATTCTGTAACAGAAGTCATTGAGAACCTAGATAATTTAATATATCCGGTTTTACTATCAACCATATAAGATGCATCAATACTATAAATAGGGATTTCATCCCGAGTGATAGTAAAATCGAGAAGACCAGCAACATTTTTCCGCTTAATTGCAACATCAACCTTCGTTCCTTTCTTTCCCTTAAGCTTTTTCTGAACATCGGTATTTTTTATTCCAACTCCGGCAGCATTTAGCCCATCAATTTTAATTATCCTATCGCCACCGCGGATTCCAACTTTTTCAGAAGGTCCACCTGAAATAGTGTTGATAATAAAAATAGTGTCATTTAAAATATTAAAACTCACACCAATTCCATCGAAGTTGCCATCCAGAGGTTCCTGCATAGCGTTTACTTCTTCCTTACTGAGATAAGATGAATGAGGATCAAGATCGTGCAAGGTTTGAATAATAACTTCTTCAATGAACTTATCCTCGTTAAGGGTATCAACGTAATAGTTCGAAATCTTTTCGAAAACCTCTCCGAACTTAAGCGACTGCTGAGAAAACTGGGCTTCCAGAGGAAGAATGCAAATAAAAAACAGCAAGGCGCTTATAAATATTTTTCCTGACTTCATAATATTCAAATTTGTTAAGTACGAAGATAAAACACTTAAATACCTGTTATTTAAAAAACCAAAATTAACAATCTGTTTTAAAGAGAATTAACTTATTCCCACTCAATTGTTGCAGGAGGTTTGGAACTTATATCATAAACTACTCTGTTAATACCTTTGACTTTATTAATTATGTCATTTGAAACTTTCGCAAGAAATTCGTAAGGCAAATGCGACCAGTCGGCTGTCATACCATCAGTTGATCCTACAGCTCTAAGCGCAAGGACATTTTCATAGGTTCTTTCATCTCCCATAACACCAACTGACTGCACTGGCAATAGGATTGCCGCTGCCTGCCATACCTGATTGTAAAGTCCGAAATCCTTCAATCCCCTGATAAAAATATCATCAGCATCCTGTAAAATTCTGACTTTTTCAGGAGTTACTTCACCAAGAATACGTATTCCAAGTCCAGGACCGGGAAATGGGTGCCTGTTAAGCAGATCAGGAGATAATCCTAGCGCAGTACCTACCCTTCTGACTTCATCTTTAAACAACAATCTCAGTGGTTCTACAACCTTAAGGTGCATTTTTTCCGGTAAGCCACCTACATTATGATGCGACTTAATTGTTGCTGAAGGACCATTTACAGAAACTGATTCAATAACATCTGGATAAATGGTTCCTTGTCCCAGCCATTTTACATCCTTTATTTTATGCGCTTCCACATCAAAAACCTCAATAAAATTCCGGCCGATGATCTTTCTTTTCTTTTCTGGTTCAGTTACCCCTCTCAAGTCATCCATAAACTTTTGTGATGCATCTACACCAATAACATGAAGACCCATACCCAGATAAGAATCAAGTACAGACTGAAACTCGTGCTTACGAAGCAATCCATTATCTACAAAAATACATGTGAGATTATCGCCAATTGCATTATGCAAAAGCGTTGCAGCTACAGTAGAATCAACACCTCCGGAAAGGCCTAATACTACTTTGTCATTACCCAGACTATTTTTTAATTGCGAAACGGTTGATTCAATAAAGGACAATGGAGTCCAATCCTGTTTACAATTACAAATATCACAAACAAAATTCTTTAGAATCTGCGAACCTTCTGAAGTATGATATACTTCAGGGTGAAACTGCAGCCCATAGGTTTTTTCATTTTGAACAGAGAATGCTCCAACCTTGATATCCCCAGTGCTGGCAATGATTTTGTAGTTTTCAGGTAGAGTAACAATAGTATCGCCGTGAGACATCCAAACCTGAGATTCAATACTTATATTTTTAAGAAGGGGATTTGCAGAATCAACAAAAGACAGTAATGCACGACCATATTCTCTTGAATTGGAAGGCATTACCTCTCCCCCGAAAAAATGAGCCAAATATTGAGCGCCATAGCAAATCCCAAGTACAGGTACTTTACCTTTTAAGGCTGCAATATCGGGGATTGGTGCATTTTTATCTCTTACAGAAAATGGGCTTCCTGAAAGAATCAATCCTTTAACGGTTTCATCAGGTTCTGGAAAATGGTTAAAAGGATATATTTCACAGTAAACATTTAGCTCACGAACTCTTCTGGCAATGAGCTGAGTATATTGAGAACCGAAATCGAGGATAATAATTTTTTCTTTCACAACCAGTTTTTTTAATTTTTGCAAATTTAATATTTATTCCTGTACAAGCCTTTAAAAAACATCTCAGGAAGTAATTTCATTTCTTACCCTTTTCACTTCATAAACATCACCGTCATTTACTGCATAGGATTCAGGGAATACAGATCTAGCTTCGGTCTCAAGATTTTCATGTGTTTTATATCGTGCTGAAAAATGACCCATGAGTAATTTCCCTGCTCCTGAAGCTAAGGCTATTTGTGCTGCCTGGGAAGTGGTGGAATGCATTGTTTTTTTCGCTAGTTCTTCATCACCATGTGCAAACGTAGCTTCATGATAGAGTAAATCAACTTTCTGAAGTATTTCTGATAGTTCTGGTTCGTAGATGGTATCTGAACAATAGGCATAGGATCTTCTTTTCCAACTAGGGAGTGTAAGAGAAGAATTTGGAATGACAGTGCCATCGTTTAAAACCAGGTCGCCGCCTTTTTTTATGAGGTGAATATTCTCAATTCCAGGTTTGTACTTATCAATAGCCTGTTTTTTCAGATTTAACTCACCATACTTTTCAGTGAAAAGGAAACCACATGTGGGTACTCTGTGTTGTAAAGGAAAACTGAAAACCTCAAGCCGCTCATCTTCAAAGATTAGCATTTTTCGGGTATATCCAAGGGGATGCACTGTGATACGGTACGATTGTTCGGTGCCAAAGTACTTTTCATAAAACTTTACGAGTTCTCTGATTTCTCCAGGGCCATGGATATGCAGTTCGTTCTTCCGGCCTAAAAGCTGAAAACTTGAGAACAGACCAAAAAGTCCAAATACATGATCACCATGAATATGGCTAATAAACACCCTATTGATTTTCGCAAAGCCAAGTTTAAAACGTCTCAATTGAATCTGAGTACCCTCACCACAATCTATTAAAAAAAACCGCTCATTTACATTGAGTAAATGAGCGGCTGGGAAACGTTTAGTCGTGGGCATTGCGGAACTACTGCCCAGTATAGTTAAAGAAAAATTCACAATTAACTTTTCTAACCGGCGTTTTTAATCATTTTCTGGGCTTCATCAATTGTCCCGCTAATGTTAAGCACTGTATCCAACTGAGAGATAGTGATGAGTCTTTCGACAGCATCATTTAACCCGGTCAGTACAAACGTGCCATTTGAGTTTTTGCATAGGCGGTTAGCGACAAGTATTGCGCTCAGACCAGAAGAATCACAGTAACGGCAATTACTCAGGTCAAGTATAATATTCTTTTCGCCATTGCCGGAAACAAGCACCAGTTCTGATTTTAATGTCGGAGCGATGTGCGTATCCAGTTTTTCTTCCAATACTTTGATTAAAGTATGGTTTTCAAATTTTTCAATTTGGAATTCCATTTTAGATGGTATTAATTTAACAAAGCTAATTTATGCATTTTCTTCATCTTTTGTATCAGCTTTCTTCTTTTTTTGACTCTTTTCCATCTTATCTTTCAAAGCTGCCAGTTCAGAAATATCTCCGAGTGTTGTCTTTTCCATGGTAGTCGTGAGATTCCGTTGAACTTTCTTGGTCGTAGCCTGCTGAGTTTTTTCTTTAACTTCCTCAACATTTTTCTTTTCATCCTCGAAAACTCGGGTATGAGAAAGGACTATTTTCTTAGATCCTTTTGAAAATTCCATCACTTTGAATGAAAGTTTCTCATCAACTTTAGCGAGTTGACCGTTTTCTTTAGTAAGATGTTTCTGGGAAACAAATCCCTCTACACCATAAGAAAGTGCAACGATTGCGCCTTTATCGGTCATTTCTACAATTGTTCCTTCATGAACTGTATCTACTTCAAAGAGCGTTTCGAATACATCCCATGGATTTTCTTCGAGTTGTTTGTGACCTAAGCTAAGTCTTCTGTTGTCTTTATCGATTTCAAGAACAACTACTTCAACATCAGCACCGATTGAAGTAAATTCAGCCGGATGTTTGATTTTGCGTGTCCATGAAAGATCAGAGATATGAATCAGACCATCAACACCTTCTTCGATTTCAACAAAAACACCGAAGTTGGTGAAATTGCGAACCTTAGCAGTATGTTTACTTCCAACAGCATATTTCTCAGCAATTTTATCCCATGGATCAGTTTTCAGTTGTTTGATACCAAGTGACATTTTTCTTTCTTCACGATCGAGAGTTAAAACAACAGCTTCAACTTCATCTCCAACTTTCATAAATTCCTGAGCTGATCTAAGGTGCTGTGACCAAGACATTTCAGAAACGTGGATAAGACCTTCAACACCGGTAGTGATTTCAACAAAAGCACCGTAGTCGGCCATAACCACTACTTTACCTTTAACATGATCACCGATTTTGAGAGTTTCACTTAGTGAATCCCATGGGTGAGAAGTAAGTTGTTTCAGACCAAGAGCGATTCTCTTTTTGTCATCATCAAAATCGAGGATAACAACATTGAGTTTCTGATCAAGTTGAACGATTTCCTCAGGGTGATTAACACGACCCCATGAAAGATCGGTAATATGAATAAGACCATCTACGCCACCGAGGTCGATAAATACACCGTAGGAAGTGATGTTTTTAACAGTACCTTCAAGAACCTGACCTTTTTCAAGTTTTGCGATGATTTCTTTTTTCTGCTGTTCAAGTTCAGCTTCGATAAGAGCTTTGTGAGAAACAACTACGTTTTTAAACTCATGGTTAATTTTAACCACTTTAAATTCCATAGTTTTTCCAACAAATGCATCATAATCGCGGATAGGTTTAACATCAATCTGTGAACCGGGGAGGAATGCTTCGATTCCGAATACATCCACGATCATACCGCCTTTAGTTCTGCATTTGATATAACCTTTGATAATTTCATCCTGTTCCAAGGCGGAGTTAACCCGATCCCATGAACGCATTGCCCTAGCTTTTTTGTGTGATAATAAAAGCTGGCCTTTTCTATCTTCTTTGCTTTCAACATATATCTCAACAACATCACCTGGTTTCAGTTCGGGGTTGTAACGGAATTCGTTCAAACTTACAACACCTTCAGATTTGTAACCGATGTTAATAACAACTTCCCTTTTGTTCATTGAGATAACTGTACCGTCAATACATTCATTTTCAGCTACAGTTGAAAGAGTTTCGTCGTAAAGATCAGAAAATTTCTTTCTGTCTTCAGGTTTGTAATCGTCGTGCTTGTTATTAATAACAGCCCAATCAAAATCGTCAAACCCTACGTTACCACTTGATTTAGCACTGGGAGTGCTTTCTTTTTTAGCAGCAGTTTTGTCTTTGGTGGCAGGTTTGGTTTCTTCTTCTACAACTTCTGCAACCGGTTCAGCTGGAACCTCGCTTACTTCAATTTTTTCTTCAACGGGCTCAGCTTTGAACTCAACTTCATTAACTTCAGTTTCTTCAACTTCATTAACTTCAGTTTGTTCAACTTCATTGTTAACACTCTCTGTATTTTCTACATTCTCCAGAGTAGCATCTTTTTCTTTTTCTGTCATTTAGATAATAAAATTTTAATTAATAAGTTAGACTTTATGTTGATTTTTCGAGCGGCAAAGGTAAGTTTTTCTTTTTTAAATCAGCAAAAAACATAAATAATAAATTAAAATTCAGGTGTTTCCGCAACATAATTATTAGTAAATTAAGTAATGGAAGGATTGTATTGAACAAATTCTCATCTGTGACACCCTAATTTTTGGTTGAAATTGGGTGGTGGGTGAAATAAAGGGATTGTGAATTTTCGTTCCTAAATTAATATTGCGCCAAATTGCACAAATCCATTATTTGCAATTTTATTGATAATGTTTTTATCGGGTGAAACATCATAAATATATTATCGCGCAAAGTATTGTATATATGGATATTAGATCAATTTAATCTTAAGAATTCATTGATATTCTGAAAATTATTGACTCCACCCAATTGAAAAAAAATCTAAAACCTATCATTCGGGTCATCTTGAATACTTAAAAAAGCTAAATTTGGATTCGAAAAAACTAAAGTCTCAAAAATGAAAATTGCAGTAATTGGAACCGGCTATGTTGGTTTAGTTTCTGGAACTTGTTTCGCTGAAACGGGTATTAGCGTTACCTGTGTTGATATTGATATCGAAAAAATCAATAAGCTGAAGCAAGGCGTCGTCCCAATATTTGAACCGGGTCTTGAAACCATGATTGAAAATAATGTTGCCAAAAATCGCTTGTTTTTCAGCACTGATATTCAGGAAAGCGTTAAAGAATGTGATGCTGTTTTCATAGCGGTTGGGACTCCTCCTGATGAGGATGGCAGCGCAGACCTTCAATACGTTTTAAAGGTTGCCGGTGATATTGGGAAGTATATGCAAGATTATCTGGTTGTTATAAATAAAAGTACTGTTCCAATTGGTACTGCAAATAAAGTTAAGGCCGCTATTCAGAATGAACTCACTAAAAGAAACTCCAAACTCGAATTTGATGTAGCTTCGAATCCTGAATTTCTAAAAGAAGGTGCTGCAATAAGTGATTTTTTAAAGCCCGACAGGATTGTTGTTGGAATAGAAACCGAAAAAGCACAGAAAATAATAGAAAAGCTTTATAAAGCATTTCTGTTAAATGGTCATCCGCTTCTGTTTATGGATATTCCTTCAGCTGAAATGACCAAATACACCGCAAATGCTATGCTTGCCACAAAGATCAGTTTTATGAACGACATTGCCAATCTTTGTGAAATAGTTGGTGCAGATGTAAATATGGTAAGGAAAGGAATTGGAAGTGATAGCCGGATTGGCACAAAATTCATTTATCCTGGCGTCGGTTATGGTGGCAGTTGCTTTCCAAAAGATGTGAAAGCACTTATTCGTACTTCGAACGAGAATAAATACTCCCTCGAAATATTACAGGCAGTAGAAAATGTTAACGAAAGACAGAAACAGGTATTGAGTACAAAGATTTTTAAACATTTCGGTAAAAATCTAAGTGGAAAAACTATTGCTTTATGGGGACTAAGTTTTAAACCCCAGACTGATGATATGCGTGAAGCACCATCCCTTGTAATTATTGAACAACTTCTAGGCGCAGGTGCAAAAGTAAAAGCGTATGACCCTGTAGCGATGGAAGAAGCAAAACATAAGCTTGGCAACACCATTACCTATTCAAAGGATATGTATGAAACATTAATTGATGCAGACGCGCTTGCAATTGTTACAGAATGGCCTGAATTCAGGGTTCCTAACTATATGGTTATGAAAAAACTTTTAAAGAATAAAGTCATTTTCGACGGAAGAAATATTTATGATCCGGCGGAAATGAAAGAAAATGGATACATATATTATAGTATAGGAAGAAAAACTGTTAATTCTGATAATATATGAAAAGAATACTAGTCACAGGTGGTGCGGGTTTCATCGGATCTCATCTGTGTGAAAGATTACTTAATGAAGGAAACGAAGTTATTTGTCTGGATAATTATTTTACTGGGAGCAGAAAAAATATTGTACACCTTCTCCCCCATCCATATTTCGAGCTGGTTCGTTCAGATGTGACCATGCCCTATTATGCTGAGGTTGATGAAATTTATAATCTGGCTTGTCCTGCTTCACCAATTCATTATCAGTACAACCCGATAAAGACAATAAAAACCTCGGTGATGGGGGCAATTAATATGCTTGGTCTTGCAAAAAGGGTTAAAGCAAAAATTCTGCAAGCTTCAACCAGTGAAGTTTACGGAGATCCAAAAATACATCCCCAACCCGAAGAATACTGGGGAAATGTTAATCCAATTGGCCCCCGCTCCTGTTACGATGAAGGTAAGCGATGTGCTGAAACTCTCTTCATGGATTATCATAATCAAAATAGAGTAAGAATTAAAATTGTAAGGATTTTCAATACATACGGACCTCGCATGCACCCTAATGATGGACGGGTTGTTTCTAACTTCATCGTTCAGGCACTTCATAACCAAGACATTACTATTTACGGGGATGGAAGTCAAACCCGCAGTTTTCAATATGTAGATGATCTGGTAGAAGGAATAACCCGAATGATGCAGACACCCGACAGTATTATTGGTCCCGTTAATATTGGAAATCCCGCTGAATTCACAATACTTCAGTTAGCTAAGATGATTATTAAGATGACTGACTCCTCTTCTAAAATAATTAATCTGCCTTTACCAAAAGATGACCCAATTCAAAGAAAACCTGTTATTGACATAGCGAAGGAAGTTCTTGGAGGTTGGAAGCCAGAAGTTAATCTTGAGGAAGGACTTATTAAAACAATTGAGTATTTCAGGAATCTGAAATAATAGATTATTTTTTGTTAATTTGGAAATAGTATTTATGCTTTAATTCATTTTTCATTCTTTTATACAGAAAAGTCTTCAGTATTAATCCAGAAACATTATAATAAAATGAAAGGAATAATTCTCGCTGGTGGTTCAGGGACTCGTTTATATCCAATCACAAAAAGTATATCAAAGCAAATCATTCCTGTTTACGATAAGCCAATGATTTATTATCCACTTTCAGTTCTGATGCTTTCAGGAATCAAGGAAATCCTTATAATCTCCACACCAAAAGATCTACCTTTATATAAAGAACTTCTCGGCGATGGAAAACAATTGGGTTTAAGCCTTGAATATGCTGAACAACCTTCACCTGATGGACTTGCACAAGCATTCCTAATTGGTGAAAAGTTCCTGGGAAACTCACCTGCTTGTCTTATTTTGGGGGATAATATCTTTTATGGACATGGATTTGGAAATATCTTACTGGAAACGGCCAAAATTAAATCCGGAGCCGTTGTTTTTGGATATTATGTTACAGATCCTGAGAGATATGGAGTAGCTGAGTTTGATGAAAAGGGAAATGTTCTTAGTCTTGAAGAAAAGCCCGAAAAACCAAAATCAAATTACGCGGTAACTGGCTTGTATTTTTATGATAACACAGTGGTTGCTAAGGCAAAATCTCTAAAACCTTCACCTCGTGGAGAGCTTGAAATTACAGATTTGAACAAGCTTTATCTTGAGGAAGGAAGCTTGCATGTTAAGTTAATGGGAAGAGGAATGGCATGGCTCGATACCGGAACACAGGACAGTCTTCTGCAAGCCTCCAATTATATTTACACCATCGAAAAGAGGCAGGGTCTGAAAATTTCATGTATTGAAGAAATTGCTTATAAAAGGGGATTTATTGATAAACCACAGCTCCTTAAACTAGCCAAAGAACTGGGTAAGAGTCAGTATGGGGAATACCTTGTGAACATTGCGAATGAGAAGATTTTGACTTTTAACGACTAATGGAGTTACAGAATAATTAAGCAACAATAATGATAACATTTATATCAGTTTTATAAGATGAATTCCAAAATTACAGATATACCCGGATTAATAGTATTTGAGCCCAAGGTTATTGAAGATAGCCGTGGATATTTTTACGAGAGTTATAATAAAGAGAAGATGACGTCTCTGGGAGCAGAGATGGAATTCGTTCAGGATAACCAGTCGAAATCACAATATGGAGTTATCAGAGGATTGCATTACCAGAAAAATCCGTTTGCACAGACAAAACTTGTAAGAGTTTTAGAGGGAAAGATTTATGATGTTGCTCTTGATCTGCGAAAAGGTTCATCTGGATTTGGAAAGTGGTTCGGAATAGAATTAAGTGCTGAAAACAATTTACAGTTATTTATACCCAAAGGATTTGCTCATGGCTTTTCGGTTTTAAGTGAAAAAGCTGTAGTTCTTTACAAATGTGATGTTCTTTATAATCAGGCATCTGAAGCAGGTATTAAATGCACAGATAAATCTCTGAATATAGATTGGAGAATTAAAGCTGGAAGTGAGATTATTTCCGCAAAAGATTTAAACCAACCCGATTTTGAGAACGCAGATTATAACTTTATTTTTAAAGATTAGAAACCTTAAAAACCGGATACTATACTATGACAAAAATTCTGGTTTGTGGAGCAAAAGGTCAGTTAGGATCTTCTCTGTCTGAAATTGCTGCGAATTATCCCGAATTCAATTTAGATTTAACGGATATTGAAAATCTAGATATTTTGGATCCGATTTCTCTGGAACATTATGTTAAGGAGACAAAACCCGCATATATTATTAATTGTGCAGCCTATACTGCCGTTGATAAAGCAGAAACAGAAAGAGAAAAGGCATTTAGCCTGAATGCTGAGGCAGTGAAAAATCTCTTAAATGCTGCAAATCAATTTAGCATCCGTTTAATCCATATTTCAACCGATTATGTATTTAATGGAAGGAATCACATCCCCTATAAAGAGCATGATATCACTGATCCTGATTCAGTTTACGGATTAAGTAAGCTTAAAGGAGAGATGTACCTTGAAGATTCTGAAAATGCTATTATTATAAGAACATCCTGGTTGTATTCGCAGTTTGGCCAAAACTTCATGAAGACGGTGCTGCGAATCGGGGGCTCAATGGACGAAATAAAGATTGTTTTTGATCAGATTGGAACACCTACGTTTGCGGGAGACCTTGCTGAGTGTATCCTTAAGATTATAAAAATCTCTGAAGAAAATAGTTCCCGTTTTGCTCCTGGAATATACCATTACTCCAATGAAGGAGTTGCAAGCTGGTATGATTTCGCTCTCGAAATTGTGAATATGCAGGGTTTAAAAACCAAGGTGAAGCCAATAGAAACAAGTGAATATCCACTTCCAGCACCCCGACCACAGTATAGTGTATTAAACAAACGAAAAATCAAGGATACGTTTGGAATTGTGATCCCCCACTGGAAGGATTCACTTAGAAAATGCTTAAATATTTAAATAAAGTATTTAATATGGAAAACTCAGAAATGTTAAAATCGGTAAGAGCAAAGGCTCAGCAATGGCTTGGTTCGGAATTTGATTCAGAAACACGCAAGAGCGTTACAAATATGCTCGAAAACGATGAAAAAGAGCTGATAGAATCTTTTTATAAAGATCTTGAATTCGGAACAGGAGGATTACGTGGAATTATGGGACCGGGTACTAACCGAATGAATATTTATACCGTTGGGATGGCAACTCAGGGATTGTGTAACTATATTAAAAAGGAGTTTTCACATGTAAAACATCTGAAGGTTGCAATAGCTCATGACTGCCGAAACAACAGCCGGCTATTTGCTGAAACTACGGCAGAAATCTTCTCAGCGAATGGCTTCAAAGCCTATCTGTTTGATAGCCTGCGCCCTACGCCAGAACTGAGTTTCGCTATTCGTCATTTGGGCTGCCAAACAGGGGTTGTGATAACGGCATCCCACAATCCAAAAGAATACAATGGTTACAAAGCTTATTGGGATGATGGTGGACAGATTATTGAACCACATGATACCAATATTATTCTTGAAGTAGAAAAGATAAAATCCATCTCAGACGTTAAGTTTAAGGGAGGCGAAAAACCTGAAATTCTTGGACTTGAAATAGACGAAATCTACACTGATAAAATCAAGGCACTATCTGTTAATCCCGAAATTATTGCTCGGCAAAAAGATTTGAAAATAGTTTATACGCCTATTCATGGAACCGGCGTGAAACTCGTCCCTCTAGTATTAAAAAAGATGGGGTTCACAAATATTTATAATGTACCGGAACAGGATATAACTGATGGGAATTTCCCGACTGTGAAATCTCCAAATCCTGAAGAATCTGCAGCCTTAGCTATGGCAATTGAAAAGGCCAATAAGGTAGATGCAGACCTTGTTTTAGCAACAGACCCTGATGCAGACCGGGTAGGTGTAGCAATAAAAGACTCTACCGGCAAAATTATCCTTATGAATGGGAATCAAACTGCAACCTTATTAATTTACTACCTCATCAATCAATGGTCTGCCAAAGGAAAACTTAAAGGAAAGGAATACATATGCAAAACTATTGTTACAACTGATTTATTGAATGTTATTGCCGATGCATATAACGTGAAGCATTTCGATGTTCTTACAGGCTTTAAATACATTGCTGACATTCTTAAAACCTATGAAGGTAAACTTCAATTTATCGGGGGAGGTGAAGAAAGCTACGGATATTTAGTTGGAGATTTTGTGAGAGATAAAGATGCAGTAATGAGTTGCGCATTGATTGCTGAAGCTGCAGCATGGGCAAAGGATCAAGGGAAATCTTTGTACGATATTTTGATTGATATCTACGTGCAATATGGGTTTTTCAAGGAAGCCCTGGTTAATGTTGTAAGAAAAGGTAAAGAAGGAGCTGAAGAAATTCAGAAGATGATGGACGGCTACAGGACTAATCCCCCGAAAAAAATAAATGGCTCTGATGTATTGGTGATTCACGATTACCTGTTGAAAAAATCCTACGACAAAATCAAAAATACGTCAAGTGCCATCTCACTGCCAAAATCAAATGTTCTACAATTTCTACTTGCCGATGGTACAAAGATTACAGTAAGGCCATCAGGTACTGAGCCAAAAATTAAGTTTTACTTTAGCTTGAATGAGAAGTTGAAAAGTAGTGAAGAGTATTCAAAAGTTGAGAAAATCCTTGATGAGAGAATTGAGGCGATTAAAAAAGATATGGAACTTTAAGACCTTAAACCTTTCAGGTATAAGACCAGACAGGTTTGGTTAGAAAAAATCTTCCGGGAAATTAACAAGATACAGCCTTTCCGTGGCCCTTGTGAAAGCAGTATAAAGCCACCTCAGATATTCAAGGTTTAGCATCTCTTCCTTAAAAAAACCCAGATCAATAAAAACTGCTTTCCATTGCCCTCCTTGGGCTTTATGACAAGTTACCGCATATGCAAACTTTACCTGAAGTGCATTGAAATAAGGATTTTCTCTAATTTTTTTGACTTTATCTTTACGATTTGGAGTTTCATCATAATCTAGAAGTATTTTCTCAAAAAGCTCTCTCTGTTTTTCGGAACTCATGGAGGCCGTTTCAAGTGAAAGTGTATCAATGAGAATTTTCGCTTCTACTTCAATGTTTTGGTAATCAATCAGACTCAGTCGTACATCCGCATACCTGTAGTCATAAACCGTATGAAATGCATATATTTTCTCAAGCCGTGCAATATCACCATTGGCAATAAAGTCAAGATTATTTTCTGGCGATATCCAGAAATAATTATTCTTCACAACCATTAAAAGATCACCGGCAGATATTTCCTCCTCCTTCCAAAGAATCTGATTTCGTATACCTGTGTTAAAACGGTTAGCTCGTTTGTTAGTT
Source organism: Bacteroidales bacterium (assembly GCA_038316435.1). Taxonomy (GTDB): domain Bacteria; phylum Bacteroidota; class Bacteroidia; order Bacteroidales; genus JACJXF01. The sequence goes on from JBBQAQ010000005.1 coordinate 127,690, forward strand.
CTGGAAATTACAATGGTTTCACTTTCGCCATATTTAGAATAGCAATTTTCAATTTCCTCAAGAACCTCGGTTCCAGAAATTGCAATTATATCTGTAAATTTTGCTGTTTCAATTTTTGGAATAACAATCTTCTTATCAGTAATTTGTTGACGAATTCGTGTTGCGTTTTCCAGAATACCTGAATCCAGAGCCTGTCTAACGATATCCGAGAGAAAGTACTCGGTAACTGTCATTCCCATCTTTTCAAGATGTTGCTTATCAAGTGCCGGGGAAACATCTAGTCCAACAGGAGGCAACTGTGCCGTATCACCTATTAAAATAAGATAGCAATTTTCACTACTGTGAACATAAGAAATCAAATCACTGAGCAGATCACCGCTTCCAAAAATATTACTGTCAGATACCTTATCACCAATCATCGACGCCTCATCAACCAGAAAAAAAGTATTTTTATGTAAATTTCTGTCAAGCCCAAAATCTCCAAGCCCATCTTTCCCTGATTTCTGCCTGTAGATTTTTTTGTGAATTGTATAGGCCTGAGTGTGTGTGTAACCTGATAAAACCTTTGCCGCTCTACCTGTTGGCGCTAACAATACTGACTTTTGTTTTATTTCATTGAGCGTTTGCACCAAGGAGTTTACAATGGTTGTTTTACCTGTTCCAGCATATCCCTTGATAAGAAAAATATGCTCTGGAGAAGGACTGAACAAATACTCAGCCAAGAGTCGTAAAAGTGTATCTTGACCTTGTGTTGGTTCGAATTCTAAATTTATGATGAGTTTACTATAGAGGAAGTCAGAAAGCATGAGGACAAATTAAAAGGTGAATTGAAGTTATTAGGTTAATCACAAAAGGTAAAAGATAAAAGGGAAAATTAATTCTAAATTTAAATTTAATAATTCATTTTTTTACTAAATTTGTCAGCGAACTAAAAACCAATATAAAAATTTAGATTAATGAGAACAGTTATTCAGGTAGTTTTAGTAATAGCCATAGTGTTTCTAAGTTACATGGTATATGAAAGTATAATGAATCCGATACGCTTTATCAAGCTTCAAAAAGCCAGAGAGGCTAAAGCAATTTCAAGAATGATAGATATTCGAGAATCAGAGAAAGCATATAAAGATATGAAATTAAAATATACCGCTGATTTTGATAGTCTTATTGAATTTTTGAAAATTGATTCCTTTTCTGTTATTAAGGCGACAGGAGAAATTCCAGAGAGTTTACTTGATAGTGTTGGTCTGAAAAAAGCTAAAGAGATTGCTTTGGAAAGAGGCATTATAAAAAGAGAAGTTACACGTGTTGCTGTTTTGGATTCACTCTTCGGTAAAAACTACCCAGTTGACTCACTAAGGTTAGTTCCTTTTGCTGGTACTGCGCAGTTTAAAATGGTTGCAGATGAATATGTAACTCCATCAAAACTTACTGTAAAAGTCCTTGAAGTAAGCGTATTATATGAAGTGTTACTTAATGGTCTAGAGCCCCAACTAGTAGTAAACTATGCTGATGAAAGAAAAAAAATTACAAGTTTTCCTGGTCTGAAATTAGGCTCGTTAACTGAAGGTACTCTTACAGGTAACTGGGAATAATAATGGATTATTCATATATCAGAGAAGAATTTGATATTGCCAACATTGCTAAAAGTATATTATCCATCCAGGTATCTCTGGATGGATTTTCTTTTGTTATTACCTCATCCGAGAACCAAAATAATATTGATTATATCTACATTAAGAGTACAAAATCTCCAAATATTAAAGGTGTTGAAGATGAACTTGAGTCTTTTAAGGGTTTCGATCTAAAAGAATTTTACTCCATCCGAATTATGATTTTTGAACCGGGCTTCACTCTGATACCTGATTCATTTTTCGATCTCAGGGATATGAAAGCTTATTTAAGGCTTAACCATCCCACCAAATCCAAAACAAAGAATATTTCAAATCGTATTTTAGCTGCAAAAGCGGTTTGTGTTTTTACAATGGAAGAAAGTCTTTATGAACTTCTTAAAAAAAAGTATCCTGGCGCTGACTTCTGTCATACTTCTCTTCCACTTTGCTCTATGGCTATTAACAAAGGAAATGATGGATGCTTTATTCAAATCTATGGAAAATATTTTGAGCTTGTTATTATTAAAGACCATAAGCTCAATCTTTATAATGTTTTTGATTTTCAATCAGAAAATGACATTATCTATTTCGTGCTAAACGCATATAAATCAACAGGTCTAGACCCATTAATCCATCCATTACTAATTGCAGGATTACTGCAAAAATCTTCGGATATTACGACTATTGCCAGAAAATATATTAAGGAAATTAGTTTTTATAACTCAGGAAATTTTAATATTCCTGAACTGGAGGAATACCAATATTCATCTCATAATTTTTTAAACCATAAGGAGATATTGAATTGCGAATTGTAAGCGGATCCTACAGGGGTAAAACAATAAATCCACCTAAAAATTTCAGAGCAAGACCAACAACTGATTTTGCAAAAGAAGGCCTTTTCAATATCCTGGCTAATGTTTTTGATTTTGAAGAGATTGAAGTACTTGATTTGTTTTCAGGTACAGGAAGTATTGGGTATGAATTTGCATCAAGAGGTGCAATTAGTATAGATATGGTTGAAAGAAATTTTCTTCATACTGAGTTCATTCGTAAGACACTGCAAGAAATTGGAATCACCAACGCCCGTGTAATAAAATCAGATGTTTTCATTTATATTGAGCGCGTAAATAGGCCATTTGATATTGTATTTGCTGATCCCCCTTATGAATTGGAAGATATTGCAACAATTCCTGACAAAGTGCTCAATGGGAGATTATTAAAAGACAATGCATGGTTTATTCTGGAACATGGAAGTAAGGTTAGTTTTAAAGACCATCCGCACTGTTTTGATCAACGTAATTACGGAAATGTGCATTTTAGCTTTTTTAGAAAAACGGATATCGTGAATCCTGATTCTACGGATTGATATTTTGTTATTTCTAATCCACTTCATCTCGGGTCCCCCTGAATCTGAGCAAAAGCTATATTTGGATAAAACGAAACTTTACTTATTTAATCATTTCACAAAACAATCGGGGTTTAAACCCGTCATGTTTAATGTTGCGAAAAACTAAAAATCAGCTAATCTTAATGGTTTTTTTGAAAATCACCAAGTTTTTCTGAACACAATGCCGTCCATTATCGATTTAAAGAGATTTAAAGGTTCTAAAAACTTTTGCCCCCTCTTGGAAACCTTTTCTGGGATTGCCTGATAGACGAAGGAGAAACTCCCATTTTACTTTTAAAAGCCCTACTGAAATAATAATTTGATTTAAAGCCTAACTCAAAACTTATTTCTTTAATGGATTTCCCACCTGAAAGAATCATATCCTTTGCCCTGATTATTTTGAGGTCAAGATGATATTTCAAAGGTGGAACACCCGTATAATTTTTGAACATTTTCCTGAAATATGAATATCCCAGGTTATTATCTTCTGCAAGCTTTTTAAAATCCAGATCTTTTTCGATGTTTTCACGGATATAAAAACACACTTCATTGATAATTTTTTCTATTCTTTTTCCTGTAAATGGACCTTGTTTTCTAAGTGAAATAATATAACCCAGTAACTTCATTACCATTCCTGCAGACACCTGTTGATACCCTGGTTTCTCTTCTACTATAAAATCAAATATCTTCTGATAAGTATCAACAAATTCTTCCTGCTCTCCAATAAAAATGACAGGTTTATTGTCGAAGAATAAGGGATTCAACAAAATCCCCCGAGCAATATGTCCTTCAAATCCAATATAATTTTCTGTCCAACCTGAGTTTTGATTTGGCCTGTACCGATGCCATACACCGGGTCTTGTAATTAACAGAGAACCGGATTTGATATTGTATTTTCCATTTTCATCTTCATAAATACCCGAGCCTTCGGTGATGTAATTTATCTGGAATTCATCAAGTACCCTTCCTTTATCCCAAAGGAAGTAATAGTTTCCCGGATGAGTATTTTTAGGATAATTTGCTTGTTCGGGAACAATTTCTCTGCCTGCGACTTTCAGATACAGTCCCCACTTAATATCTTCATCTGAAGGAGTAAGATATTTAAAGAAATTATTCATGATTTTTTATCAAAAATACCATTCTGATTTGAAGATACCTATGTGGGCTAATTTATTTTAGAAATTAAAATTTCGCGAATAACTGAGAAATCATCTTACTATCGGGAAATAATAAAACACTTTTGGTAAATCATTTCCTTTTGCGAAATTTTAACAAAATAACTACCCACTGCCAGGTTATCAATTTCAATTTCAACACCTTCGCTTCCCTCGGGAAAATTCTTTTGGTAACAAACCCTTCCTGTGATGTCCATAATTTGAATAATCCGTGGTTCAAGTGTTCTTAAAGAACTTGGCCATTGTATATTCAATATCTTGGTGGCAGGGTTTGGATAAACTACAAAATCTGATATTCCATTAAAATCGTTTTCACCTGTTATTATGCTGAATTCTACGAATAATGGCATTTCGGTGACATTTACCATTACATTTCCCGGTATGAATTAGGAACCAGAGGACTTTCAATTCCGACAACTGGTTTATTCAGATCGCTGGGTTTAAGCCAAGTCGGACTTCCCCATATTGCAGGACAAACATCAATTTTAGCGTCTTTAAGGGTTTTGTAATATTTATCAAAATCCCAGAAACCATTCCATTTATTATATTCAAACTGGTCATTAACTTCTTCAGTAAAACTCCATGGATGGTATTCCCTTATAAACCCAACTGCTTTCATTTTATCCTGAGGTACATCAATAAAGGCATTCGTCCCAATAAATTTATCCATGGTATAAATCGGTTTATGCACATTCAGTTTAATATCTGTAGAATGGATACTTTTGGTATTTATAAGAGTATCCCTTATAACTATATTGCTATTGAGAATGCAAGGCATAAAGGCCTGAGACAACACCCTGAAATGGCTACTGAAGAGGGAGTTATTAGGAAGCCAAAAAATTATTAATACTAAAAAGACTCTTGTCATAGGATTAAGATCGAGGCACTTAAATTACATATAATGGATTCAATATGCAATTCTATGGATCGCATAATAAGAAAATTAAATAAAATAAAATAACGAAGCTACATCGAATTCCCAATCCCAACCAATGCTACTGCTATCAATATAACACCAATTCCAACAGTTATTGTCATTTTTGTTTTAGGGCTTACTCCGGTCCATTCTTTACGGTAAATTCCCCACATGTTTGCAGTAAGGATTATTGTTGACATATGCAATATCCAGGAACTTGCACCATTCCCCAATTTACTTTCTCCCATTCCATAAAAGAAAAACTGCATAAACCATGTTGTTCCGGCCAGTGCGCAAAACAAATAGTTGTTTAAAAGTGGAGCTGATTTTTTAGTGAAATCGCCATAGGATTTATTTTTCAGACTAAGTATGGTTGTCCAGATCAGGTTTGTTGTTAACCCTCCCCACAAGATTACTACAAAAGCAACATTATTCTGAAAAAGCGGATTATAACCATTTGCTACAGCAGCTTCAGCCATTGGTTTTCCGGCTTCAATTCCAAAATTGAAAAATGAACTAAGAATACCTGAAATAACAGCAATTATAAGTCCTTTAGAAAGATTGAATTCGGCAACACTTGCTTTTTGTTTATCTTCAGATAATTCCTTTTCTTTCATCATCCCGGCTTTTCCGGAAATTGCAATACCAGCAATACAAACCACTACTCCCAGAAGAACAAGCCGGCCTCCCCCGGTTGCCATCATATCGGTGAATGAAACTTTACCCGCAACAGGATTAATAGAATAATATATGGAAGGTACAACTGCACCAAAAGCAGCGCAAAAACCCAGAACAATAGAATTACCAAGTGACATTCCAAGATATCGTACGCCTAGTCCGTACGTTAGTCCGCCTATTCCCCACATTAACCCCATAATAAAAGTCATTACAAGAATCTGGGTTGAACAGTTAGCAATTATATCCGCAAAACCAGGAACCGTGAAATATGCGGCAATTGGAGGCACGATAAGCCATGAAAACAACCCTCCAAAAATCCAGAAACTTTCCCATGCCCAGCCTTTTACCTTATTATAAGGCATGTAAAAACTCCCTGATGCAACACCACCAATTGAATGGTAAATGATTCCTAGAATAACATTCATACCTAATGTTTTATGTCAAAAATATTAATGAAATAAAAAACTGTTTAAAACCAGATACTTTTTCACTAGACTTTGATAATCCTACTTCAAAAATATACTAATAATTCACTATTACAACATAACTTGTACCGATTAGTCATTTTATGTAAAACAAAGCCCAATTTGTATATTGCTTAAGGCGCAATTATCCCATACATTTCGAATTCCGTGAAATATAATATTTGCTTAACCTGAAACTAATCAAAACCAACTATGAATAAAGAATTGATTGAAAAAGCCTACGATCTTGCAAAAGTACAGTATTCAGAATATGGGGTAAATACGGATGAAGCAATAAATGTATTAAAAAATGTCCAGATATCCCTTCATTGCTGGCAAACTGATGATGTTGGCGGTTTTGAAAAAAGTGATTCTTCTTTATCGGGAGGAGGAATACAGGTTACCGGTAATTATCCAGGTAAGGCAAAAAGCATCGTTCAGATGAAGCAGGATATCGAAAAAGTACTGACCCTCTTACCAGGAAAGAAAAGACTTAATTTGCATGCCATGTATGGCGATTTTGGAGGCGTTTTTGTAGATCGGGATAAGATAGAACCTAAACATTTTCAGAGCTGGATCGATTGGGCAAAAAAGATGGGAATTGGACTTGATTTTAACTGCACTTGTTTTTCGCATCCTAAAGCCGCAGATGGATTCACTCTATCAAGTAAAAACGAAGATAACCGGAAATTCTGGATTGAACATGTAAAAAAATGCCGGCAGATTGGTGCCGAAATGGGCAAGCAACTTGGGATTCCTGTAGTTCACAATCTTTGGATACCCGATGGGTCCAAAGATAATCCGGTAGACCGTTATAGCCACAGAGCTCTCTTAAAAGACTCACTTGACCAGATTTTTAAGATCAAATATTCCAAGGAATTTCTTAAGGATGCAGTTGAAAGTAAACTTTTCGGTATAGGTGCAGAAGCCATGACTGTTGGATCACATGATTTCTATCTTTCGTATGCAGCAAAAAATGATTTAATGATCTGTCTCGATAGTGGACATTTTCATCCAACAGAACAGGTAGGAGACAAAATTTCCGCATGTCTGCTTTTCTTTGACGAGCTGCTCCTCCACGTAACCCGCCCCATGCGCTGGGACAGCGACCATGTTGTAATTCTCAACGATGATATTATTATGATTGCCCAGGAAATTGTTCGTTGCAATGCATTAAACAGGGTACATATCGGTCTCGACTATTTCGATGCATCCATGAATCGAATAGGCGCTTACGTTGTTGGAACGAGGGCAATGCAGCAAGCACTTTTACAGGCTTTGCTGGAACCAATTGAAATCTTGAAAAAACATGAAAACGCCGGAAAAAGTTTCGAACGACTAGCTATTCTGGAAGGAATGAAAATAATGCCTTTTGGTGCAATCTGGAATTATTTCTGTTTAACGGAAGGGACTTTTTCAGGGGATGATTATATTGCCGAAATTCAAACCTACGAAAAAGAAATATTATCAAAAAGGTAGTCGATAATTCAAACTTACTGACATGAATAACGAATTAAAAGAATTAGCAGAAATATCTCAGCATTTTGGGAAAGATCCGGAATATGTTTTGGCAGGTGGAGGAAATACATCATACAAAAATCAGGATTACCTATGGATTAAGGCAAGCGGCACTTCACTTGCAACAATTACTGAAGATGGATTTGTAAAAATGGATCGTCATGGATTAAACAGAATTTCTGAAAAAATCTATAGCGAAATCCCTCTAAAAAGAGAGTCGGAAATTATTAAAGACCTCTTTGATTGCGTAGCAGAAAAATCAGAAAAAAGACCTTCTGTGGAAACTTCCCTGCATAATTTGTTGAATTTCAAATTTGTAGTTCACACGCATCCAACAATTGTCAATGGATTATTATGTGCACAAAACAGTAGTATTGAAACAAGAGATATATTTGGAGAAGAGGTTTTATTGATAGAATATACCGATCCCGGATATACACTTTTTAAACTTGTTGAAAAACGAATTAGAGAATATGTAGATAGATTCGGTAGAGAACCCCAAATAATATTTCTTGAAAATCATGGAGTATTCGTGTCTGCCAATAATATAGAAGAAATTAAAGATATTTACTCTGAAATTTCCGCCAGTGTTGGAATGAGAATTCAAAAAACAATCCCCTCTCCTGCTATTTTAATAAATGATTTGAATGCATTGAAAGAACAGTTAGCAACTGAAAAAAAAATGATTGCGCTTTCATTTAACAGCAACCTCATCAGCGAGTTTACAAAAAGCAGAGATGCATTTAATCAAGCCGATTTAGCATTTTCTCCAGATAACATAGTGTATTGCAAAGCGCATTATTTATTTTCAAAGCCAGATTGGAAGACTTTATTAAATGATTTATCTGCTTTTGAAAAGCAACATGGCTATAATCCAAAAGTAATTGCCATAGAAAATAAAGGAATTATTTGCCTTGATGAAACTGCTAACTCAGCTAACACTGTATATAATGTTTATCTCGATCTATTAAAAATCAGTTTCCTTTCGAGAAATTTTGGTGGACCAAGATTTATGAATCAAAATCAGATTGAATTTATTGATAGCTGGGAGGTTGAAAATTACAGGCGAAAGGTATCCAAAGAATCATAATCTGAAATAAATTATATACAGATGAAATGTTTAATTAAATTGCAAAGATATATTACTTTGAATTATCGTTTCACATGAAGTTCAGACAAGGATTATTAGTATTATTTTGTCTTGGGACTGGTTCATTGCAGGCTCAGAAAGTAGCTGATATTGATGGGAATATTTATCCAACTATAACTATTGGGTCACAAACATGGACTGCCAGAAATCTGGAGGTAACCAAATTCAGGAACGGAGAAACTATTTCTGAAGCTAAAAGTTTAAAAAAATGGGAAAATGCCGGCAATGAAGAAAAACCCGCCTGGTGTTACTATAATTACAATTCTGCTAATGGAACTAAATATGGCAAACTCTATAATTGGTATGCTGTAAATGACTCAAGAGGGATTTCTCCGGAGGGCTTGCATATCCCGAGTGATGCAGAATGGAAAATTTTGACTGATACACTTGGTGGCGCAATTGCTGCAGGTGAAATTATGAAGAGTAAAATTGGCTGGGATAACACCGCTGACAAAACTCCATTTATTCCTGAATTCAATGGGTTCAGCGGACTACCAGGCGGTATATGCAATCACAGCGGCGCTTTTTATGGCATCGGTGATGTAGGAGCCTGGTGGAGTATTACCTGGAGCAGAGCTGACATTGCATGGTCGCGGAACTTATTCTATAACAGCAAAGGAGTAAGTCGCGATGGAACTTACAAACGGGTCGGTTTATCTGTCCGTTTAATCAAAGATTAGCTAGCCTTTTCTTCTGTTGGTTTCTTTGGTTCATCTTTCTTTTCGTTGCCTTTTATCTTGCTTTCCTTTGTGAGTCCTTCTTTAACCTCAATATTGATCCCGTCTGACAATCCTGTTTTAATGTATTTCTTTTCAAACACCTGAGGTGTGGATGTTTCAATTTCCACATAAGCTGAATCATTTTGAAATTTGAGAAGTGATTCTTCTATATTCAGGACACTATCAGCCCGTTCGAGTGCAATATCAGCATTGGCACTGTAATTTGCCCGTATAAAAATGCTGTCTTTTAATGAAACAGCAGCTCGGATTTCGAATTGTATTGCACCATTTTCTTCTTTACCTTTTGGGGAGATATATTCGAGATTTGCGTCAAACTTTGCATTTTCGATGGCTCCGATTGACAATACTAGTGGCATTCCTGCCTTAAGTTTTCCAACTTCAGTTTCGTCAACTTTTCCCTTGAAAATCATTTCGCCCATATCTGCAACACTAGCAACAGTAGTACCTTCATTGAAATTATTGGACTCAATTACAGAATTTCCTACTTCAACAGGTACATCAAGTACCATACCATTAATAGTGGAACGGATGAGAGTGTTGGTCACAGTTCCTGATTTTTTTGATACTCCTTCCCTGATAAGCTGAAGATTGTTTTCTGCGGTTTCCATCTCCTCAGTAGCGTTATTGTAGCTCAATCTGAATTGCTGAAACTCAGCTTCAGCAATAACTCCTTGCTCAAAAACTTTTTTCTGACGGTCGTAAATAGTTTTTGCATCTTCGAAATTTATCTGTGCTCTTTTCAAACGCGACTCAGCATTATTAAGATTAACCATATCGGGAATAATCCTGATTTTCGCAATCATATCCCCTTTCCTGACCTTAAAACCAGCTTCAATATAAAGTTCCTCAATAATGCCTGAAACCTGAGGTTTAATTGCAATTTCTTTTCGGGGGACAACTGAACCGGTAGCAACAGTTTTTTTGATGATATTACTTACAACAGGACTTTTCAGTTCATAAATAACAGGTTTCTTAATTGACTTAGAATACAAATATCCGAATGTAGCCAAAACCGCAGCCAGAAAAAGGACCAATAAACTTATCCGAACAAACTTTCTCATGATGATTTAGATTTCTATATTATAATTTTTATTCATATCGCAATGCATCCACAGGTTTCATACTCACTGCTTTCCGTGCGGGTATTAGTCCTGCAACTATTCCTGAAATAATTAAAATAATTAATGCGGTAACAGCCACCTGGATATCAACCTCAGGGTTTTTAAACATCTCTCCATCCCCGCCAGATGACATAAGCATTTTGTTAAGCATTTCCAGAAGAAATACTCCTAAAACAAGTCCCATACTTCCTGCCATTGCAGTAAGAGTAACCGATTCTGTAACTACCTGTGATATTATTCTCCAGGGAGTTGCGCCAATTGCACGCTGTATGCCAATTTCTCGAGTTCGCTCTTTAATTATTATCAGCATAATATTACTCACTCCAATTACTCCTGCAATCAAGGTTCCTGTTCCAACTATCCAAATAAGAACTTTGATTCCAAGAAATAAACCTGTCATTTTCTTAAATTCCTTTTCCAGGTTAAAATGTCCGAATGCCTGCTCATCCTCAGGAGCCACATGATTCCGTGCAGCAAGGAGTTTCATGCATTTCTCCTCAACTACTGATGCCGATTTATTTGGTTTAGCTGTTACCAGAAAGTAATGAACAGCATCCCCCATGTTGTAACTTACCTGCATGGTTGTAAAGGGAATAAAAATCGATTTTTCCTTATCTCCGCCAAAGTTGATGTTTTTATTTTTTGGTTCAAATACGCCAACCACCTGATAATAAATCCCATTTATTCTGATATATTCTCCTAAAACTTTTTCACCTGATTTAAAAAGTTCGTCTTTTACACGATTTCCAATGACTGCCACTTTTCTCTTATTTTGCAAGTCAATTTCATTTAAAAACCTTCCATCCAACATTCGGACAGGATCTATTTTGTTGATTGCAGGGTAATCACCAGTAATATTGTATGCTCCGGTTTTAATTCCATACACTACATTGTTTCCACCATTTCCTCCCCATGGCTGAAGTCTTGGAGCAAGTTCATCGATTTCGGGGATGTTTTTCCTGAGAGCTTCCATATCAGAAGTATGAAAAAGCCAGAATCTTCCTCTGGGAAAACCTTTATATGGAATGGTTGTCTGCCTGGTAAACATTATGGCGGAATTAGTTGCAAAATCACCCATTCCTGAAAAGACAGCATTGCGCAAACCGTTTCCTGAACCCAGCATGATGATAAGCATAAAAATTCCCCAAAAAACCCCAAAAGCGGTAAAAAAAGTCCGCAACTTGTTGCTTTTTAGTGAACTATAAATTTCCTGCCACCTATCCCTGTCAAACATTTTACTGATAATTTGTTTTATTCATCACGTAATGCAATAACGGGTCTTATGCGGGCAGCCTTAATTGCAGGAAATACGCCTGCAAGGACGCCAGCAATCACCAGAATCAGAGTTGCCGAAACAGCAAGTGTAAAATCAACTTCAGGATTTCTGAAAAAATCACTAGGTGGCATAAGCTTATTAATTAACTCAAGTAAGCCAATACCTCCCACTAGTCCAATATATCCAGCAGTTGCAGTTATGACAACTGATTCCATTAATATAAGACCCACAACCGACCATGGTGTTGCTCCAATTGCCTTTCGAATCCCTATTTCTTTGGTTCTTTCATTCACAACAATAATCATTATGTTACTCACTCCAACTACACCGGCAATAATTGTAAAAACTCCAATGACTCCTATAAAAAGTTTAATCCCCATAAACAAATTCTGAAATTGCTTGAATTCCTTTAGAGTATTACTTATATATAAGGCACCTGTATCTTCAGAGTTAAACCGATGTCTCTTAGAAAGTTTGGTTCTAAGCCCTTTTTCGAGGCTTTCACTTTCCTTAGTTGACAAGTTTGTGGTAATTGTTAAGTTATGAATCTGATTTCCCCCATTAAAAATCATTTGAGCAGTTGAAATAGGCAAATAAATCCTTTGCTGATCCCTGTCATTTCTATCGGTAAAAACTCCCACCACCTGAAACGGAACTCCATTTACTTTTATATATTCACCCAAGGGATTTTCACCGTTTTTAAACAATGCATCTCTGACGGGAACTCCAATTATAGCAACTTTTCTGTGACGTTGAAGATCAATCTGGTTCAGCAACCGACCTTTATCTACTGAGATCTTTTCAATCAACTGCATATCCGGATGCACACAGATTAAATCAAAGGAGCCAAACTGCTTTTTATAGGAAATAATCCGGCTTTGCCACATATAATATCTAGCGGAAATTTCCTCAACACCTGGAATATTATCCTTTACAAAATTATAATCCTCATTTGTAAAATTAATCTGACGACCTGGTTTCATTCCCTGAAAAGCCATCGTCGTAGCGCCGGGATGTAACCATAGTGTGTTTGTTGCATCAGCCTTAAACTGATATTCGATACCATTTTGCAGACCATTCCCGGATCCCATAAGTATAATAAGCATAAAAATTCCCCAGGCTACACTAAAGCCGGTGAGGAAAGTCCTAAGCTTATTTTTTTTTATGGTGGCAAATATTTCCTGCCATTTATCGAGATCAAACATAATTTACTTTTTAAACTACTGCCTGCTTAACCTTTTTATCTACTATGATATCCTCGCCAATTACACCATCTCTGATGCGAATAATCCTGTCTGTTAATTGAGAGATATCGTGCTCGTGAGTCACTATGATAACTGTTATTCCTGTCAGATTTACTTCACGAAGGAGGGCCATAACTTCGAGGGATGTTTGTGAGTCGAGCGCTCCGGTTGGCTCATCAGCAAGGATGACCTTAGGTTTAGCAATAAGTGATCGGGCAATAGCGACCCTTTGTTTTTGTCCTCCAGACATTTCGCTCGGTAAATGTTCTGCCCATTCGCGAAGTCCAACTTTTTCAAGGTACTCCATTGCCATGATATTACGCTTTTTACGATTAATCCCTTGATAATAAAGAGGAAGCGCTACATTTTCCAAGGCATTTTTGAAGGCAATCAGGTTAAAACTCTGGAAGACAAATCCAAGAGTTTTATTTCTGAGTTTTGCAGCCTGAGTTTCGTTTAAATCACGTATTAGTTTGCCATCAAGAATAAATTCGCCAGTGTCGTAATTATCGAGGATACCAATTACATTAAGAAGAGTTGACTTCCCTGAACCGGAGGATCCCATAATTGAAATCATCTCACCCTTTTTAATGTGCATGTCAACCCCTTTAAGCACATGCAGGCTGTTCTGACCAATGTAGTATGTTTTGTGGATATTTTTTAGATGGATCATTTTTATGCTTAAAAAAAGAATAAAGATAACGGAAGAATGACAATTAAGATTGCTTAGTAAGACGAATAAAAGAATGGATTGTTACAGAGGAAGATCAAGAAAAATTGAAAAATATTTCTCTTCAATCTCCTTGATCTCTGAAATAGAAAGTGCCTTAAATTCCTTTTCTAAGACACGATTAGATAACACGCCTTTATTTTGATCCAAAGATCTGATAAGCAAAGCAACCATATTATCTGGCATTTCGAATTTATTGTCAAGCCAAGCTTTCATTTCATCATATTTTTGGAGATATACTACCTCATTGGGTATAATAGAATTTATTGTACTTTCAACGCATTCAAATAAGAATTCCGCTTGCATTGTAGAATCATAGTATCTGTAATAATCAATTGTTTCATTAAGGATCTCTACATTATGATCTTCTGTTTCTTTCCACTTAATATAATCCAGAATTGGACGGGAATAGAACTCCAGAACTTTACCATAATCACTTATTCTTTCAAGAATTGCAGCAGATACAGGGAATATTATGGAGTAAATCTCATTTTAGCAAGAAGATGGTGAATAAGGTAACGGTGTATCCTACCATTCCCATCAACAAATGGATGAATAAAAACAAACCCAAAAGCTATCATTGTTGCCGACAGAACAGGGTTAAATTTTGATTCTTCCAAAAGGACCGAAGTTTTAAGCAATCCATCAATTAAAATTTCCAAATCCTGATACCTGGCAGAAAGATGTCCAGGTATTGGCTCACCAGAGCTACGATCATGCTCTCCAACAAAACCGCCCTCTGATCTAAATCCCATTTTAACAAACCGATTATTTTCAATGACTATTTGCTGTAGTCTGACCAATTCTCACCTGAAAGTTCTTTTGTTTCTGCCTGCCCTATAACATTGCCCCAACGACTTGCTCTTGTATGTGATGGAACTTCTCCTTCAATACTGAACGATGCTTTGGAATCTTTGAGTAACAAAAAAGCTGAGGTTCTTAGTAACACATCCCTATGTACACCACTGATAACTTTGCCAGTTTTCTCAGATAGGTCTTCTTTTATAAAATTCTCAAGCCGCTGAGTTTTGGTGATTAAAGGACAGAAATTTATTGTTCCTGGAAGATTATTAAGAATACGATTACGAGTTGAGTTAATACCTTTGCTAAGGGCATACTGCTGTTTTTCATTAATTAATGGGATATAATTCCCGTCTTTTAAATCTGGGATATCAAGAACCTTTTGCAATAACCATTCATACAAGAACCAGATTTTACGACTATACTGGCTCAGAGGTTCGTTAATAACCATTAACTGGATAGCCTCCCTATCGACTTTTTCAAATAGCTTTTTGAAAAACAACAAGTTAATTCCCTCAT
>JBBQAQ010000006.1:0-140072 GCA_038316435.1 Bacteroidales bacterium
GCTATAGAATCCGGCATCAGATTTACTTTCAATTCTATCATTTACTCCAGTTTGATATGTCATACTCAAAGTTTGCAAACCTCCTTTTGTAACAGTTAATAGTCTATTAACTCCATCATAAGTGAAATCCTCTCGAAATCCATTCCAAACATTACCTGAATAGTACTTTTCTTCCCTGTAAACCAGTTGCTGTTTGTTGTTATAATAATAGTCATAATCTATTACATTTGGAACAGATTTTCCTATCATTCTTTTTTCTGTATCATAAGTATAGGTAATTCCCTCATGTTTCATTTTGAAGTCTATCTGATCACCGCTGCCAGCGGTGCAGTTGCCACTAAAGCAGGTCCAGGTCCCAGTCTTTGGATATACCTGGCAAAAATGTTCGAGACCAAAAACCAGGTTGGCCTACGCCGGCCATTAAAAACAAAGCAATGGAAGCAATCAGACAAATATTGGATGTGAAAAACAACTCCCTGATCATCAGCCTCCCGGATGGTTTCAAGGCCACCAAAGTTGAAGTCATCGTGCTGCCTGTAGAGGAAAAACCAGACCCTTGTCCTTAACGGATTTATAAACGCCACACAAGTTTTTGCCCTGAAAGAACCCGTGATTCTTAAAGCAATCGATATCCGGAAAAACCATAAAACCAAACTGCCCGACGCCATTATCGCAGCTACGGCTTTGGCTCATGGCTTTACACTTATTACACACAATATCAAGGACTTTGAAAAGTTCAGGAACTTGAGGTGATAAGATTTGTATTTGTCATAAATTTCTCCCCCTTTGTCCAGTTACTGAAATTCTCAGAGGTAAGAGTGGTAAACAAAGCACCACCAGCAGCTCCCGAGCCAGAAGGAAGAAATGCGGCTTAACTGAAAATGGAAAATGTATAATACTGATGAACAAACATATAGAAATCAAACGGAGCTGTTAGCCCCTGAAAATAAAAGAGTTAAAATAAGTGCGAAAATTGAGTGAGTTATTATTTAGATGAATATACTTTCAGACATAATAGACGAAAATCAAAAAGCAGGGGATTACTTTTTCAAAAACTAATTGAACAAGGAGTCGTACATGTACCTGTTGAATATAAACTAATTAAGAGTATGTGACATGTGCATACCCCAGATCACTTTAATTCATTCAAGTATATTCCAGGGTTAATGCCAGAAGATTTCAGATCAGGATAACTTCGAACCAATCAAATGAATAAACTCTTCCCTGGTTGAAACATTATTCAGAAAAGCTCCTGTGAATGCTGAAGTGGTAGTAACAGAATTTTGTTTCTGAATCCCTCTCATAACCATGCAAAGGTGTTTAGCCTCAATAACAACGGCTACTCCAATCGGATTCAGTGTATCCTGAATGCAATTAAGTATTTCGGTTGTAAGTCGCTCCTGAACCTGAAGTCTGCGAGAATATGCCTCTGCAACTCTTGCTATTTTGCTAAGTCCCGTGATATACCCATTGGGGATATAGGCAATATGGGCTTTTCCGAAGAAGGGCAGGAGATGGTGCTCACACATGGAGAAAATCTCAATATCTTTTACAATAACCATTTGCTGATACTCCTCCTTAAACATAGCCGATTTGAGTATCTCTGCAGGATCCACGCCATATCCATGTGTAAGGTACTGCATAGCCTTAGCAACTCTTTCGGGAGTTTTGGCCAGACCTTCGCGATCGTGGTCTTCAACTAATCCTTCTAAAATCTGCCTGTAATTATCAGACAATTGTTTTGTCAGTTCAACGTTATAACTGTCTATTCTTTCGTAATTGTTTTCTCCATCGAAAACGCCGTTACTTTTTTTCATTTCAGTTTAATTACCGTAATATTCAACAAAATTATTTTCAGTTTCCTGTAGCTTAACGCAATGCAAATCAATGCCTATCTGTTTAAGATGTGGCTCAATTTCCTTCCAGATTCCAATTGCCAGATTTTCAGTTGAGAC
The DNA here is from genome assembly GCA_038316435.1 of Bacteroidales bacterium. GTDB lineage: Bacteria > Bacteroidota > Bacteroidia > Bacteroidales > JACJXF01. Next base: position 1,956 of record JBBQAQ010000006.1, read on the forward strand.
CATTTTCCCTTGCATGAAATCCACTTCAATATTAATATTTTTATGGTCTACTTTGGCGATAATTGTATCTCTGATCAATGAGCCCAAAAGTTTCAGATCCACCAAGTAACCAAGTTCAGGATTTACCTCTCCCTTTACAGTGATCCATAAATCGTAATTATGTCCGTGCCAGTTGGGATTTGCGCACCCACCATAAAAAGAAACGTTCTTTTCTTCAGACCATTCAGGGTTGAAAAGCCTGTGTGCTGCGCTAAATCGTTCTCTTCTAGTTATAAAAACCATGAATTAAAATATTTTAAATTTAAGGTATTTAAATACTATTTTTGACCCTGATTTGATATAGTAATTAAAAGATTTTTTTATGATTGAATGATTTAGGTCAAAGTTATTGTTTTATCAACGATGAGCAAATAAATCTTTTTCTGTAGCTTCCATATTCCAATACAAAATAGTATATGAAAATTCTTCTGATCAGCGCAACCTACAAAGAAGTTGAAGCTGTGGTTGCAACACTGGAAACCCGAAAATGTTTGGAAAAGAATTTTTTCAGGGGATTTGTGGGAAGAAGTCTTGTCGATGTTTTAATTACTGGAATCGGAGCCGTTGCTACTACAGAAGTTTTAACCCAGAGGATTGTAAATTCGAATTACGATATTGTTCTGAATGCAGGCATTTGCGGGAGTTTTAATAAAGATTTAAAAATTGGAACGGTAGTAAATATTATTTCGGAAATTTGGGGAGATCTCGGAGTTGAGGATCATGAAAATTTTCTTGACCTTTTTGATCTGAAAATGATTATTGCTGGGGATAAACTCTTTACCGACTCGAAAATGATAAATCAGGGAAGCCCGTATTCTGGGTATCTTGATCATTTAAAACAGGTAAACGGAATCACTGTAAACAAATCCCATGGAAATGCTGCAAGTATCGAAAAATGCATTCAGAAATATAATCCGGATGTTGAAAGCATGGAAAGCGCAGCAATATTCAGCCTTTGTATTTCAAAGGGAATAAATTTCCAATGCTTGAGAAGTATTTCTAATTTTGTCGAGCCCAGAAATCGCGCAAACTGGGAAATAGAAAAAGCCATTCAGAATCTAACTAAAGAAATAAATAAATTTATCAGTGTCGTCTGCAAATAAGATACAGCTTGCCTTTTCAACATGTCCGAATGATACCTTTATGTTCGGATCGCTGGTATTGGGCCATACTGACTTCAATCCTTCCGGCTTTGATCTCATAATGAAAGACATTGAGATTCTCAATACCATGGCGGCAGATCACAAAACCGACATTAGTAAAATCAGCTTTGCATCCTATCCTTTTATCGCAAAAGACTACCAGATCATTAGTTCGGGAAGCGCATTGGGATATAAAAACGGTCCTATCCTTGTTAGCAGGAAAAAAGTTTATCCCGATGAAATTAAAGATCTTCATGTGGCAATTCCCGGAAAGCTTACTACCGCAAATCTGTTGCTTGAAATATTATTTCCTGAAGTAAAAAGAAAATCGGTCTTTATCTTTTCGGATATTGAAGATGTTGTAATGGATAATGAATGTGATGCGGGATTAATCATCCACGAAAATCGTTTTACCTATCAGAAAAAGGGATTGTTGCAGATTGCCGATCTTGGTGAATTATGGGAAAAAGAGTTCGATATGCCAGTTCCTTTAGGCGGAATTGTTGTAAAACGCAAACTTCCTTATTCTCAGAAAAAAGCATTTGAAAAAGCTTTATCGGCAAGCATTGGTATGGCTTTTAAAAATCCCGATCCAATCTGGTCATTTATTAAAAAGAATGCAAAGGAAATGGATGATGAGGTAATTCAGGCGCACATTGACTTGTATGTGAACGATTTTTCAATTGACCTCGGAGATAAGGGAAAAGAGGCCATTAGATTATTGCTTAACAAAGGAGCAGAGAAAGGAATTTTGCCGGTAATCCCAGAAGATATTTTTCTGACATAAATTCTCAAGCTGGAGTTAAAACAAAAGCGCAGTATTAAAAATTGGGTATCAATGCCCCGAAAAATTTAAAAATTCAACGGATGATTATTATTACAGGTGCGGCAGGTTTTATCGGTAGCAATCTACTGGAACGCCTTAACAATGAAGGATTTACTGACCTTGTGCTTGTGGATGATTTCTCTCAGAAACAAAAAGAGTCTAATTACCTTGGGAAAAAATATTCCGCACTTATAAACAGAGATGATTTTATTCCATGGCTTCGTGAGAACCAGCGTTTGGCAGAATTTGTCTTTCACCTTGGTGCCCGCACAGATACTACAGAATTTGATGTCAAAGTATTTGATAAACTGAATCTCAATTACTCTAAAGCTGTTTGGAATACCTGTGCCGAATTTGGAATCCCTCTTGTATATGCATCATCTGCTGCAACTTATGGAGCGGGAGAATTGGGTTATAGCGACTCCCACGAAATTATTCCAAGACTTAAACCACTTAATCCATATGGCGAATCGAAAAACAATTTCGACAAGTGGGTACTGGAGCAGAAAAAAACTCCATCATTCTGGGCAGGACTCAAGTTTTTTAATGTTTACGGACCTAATGAGTACCATAAAGGACGGATGGCATCGGTAGTTTTCCATGCCTTTAAGCAAATTAGTGAAACCGGCAAGATGAAAATGTTTCGTTCTCATAAGCCTGAATATAAAGATGGAGAGCAGTTGCGCGATTTCATTTATGTGAAAGACGTGGTTGATATTATGTATTTTTTCCTTCACAACCGTAAAAAATCTGGTATTTACAATACCGGGACCGGAAAAGCTGAGACATTTCTTGAACTGGTTACCGAAACATTTAGAGCAATGAATATAAAGCCGGTCATCGAGTTCATCGACACACCGCTTGACATCCGGGATAAATACCAATATTTTACCCAGGCTGAAATGACTAAATTGAGAGCTGCCGGATACATCAGTCACCTGCGCGTTCTAGCTGAAGGGGTTTCTGAATATGTTGGGGAGTACCTGAATAAAAAGAAGTAAAACATTTTCAAGCAGACCTTGGGTCTCGATACACCTTAAGAACCGGTTCCTTCAGAAGACCATTTGATGTCCCACATCTCTTTGTCATTTCGAATGCAGCGAAGCGGAATGAGAAATCTGTTTTGGATTAGAAATGTGGTAAAATTTTGAAAGAGAATTAATAGCCGGTATTCCTTATCCCAAAGAAATCCAATACATTTATGGAGGTGTTGTGAGGTATTTAAGCTTTCGTCCAATTCAATTGTTGCAAATCTAAAATAATAGTTATCTTTGACGTTAGTAATGTAAAACAGCAGTATGATTATTTCTTTCGGTACAAAGGACGCTGAAAAAATCGGGGAAGGTGAAAAAGTTAAGCGAATTCCAATTGAAATACAAAATATTGGTCGCAGAAAACTTAGGATGCTTAATAACTCGCAAAAAATTGTAGACCTTAGAATTCCACCTTCGAATAGATTAGAAAAGCTCGCAGGTAAAGGGAAAGATACTCACAGTATTCGAATTAATGATCAATGGAGAATTGTTTTCAGATGGGAAAACAATCAAGCTACAGAAGTTGAGATTATTGATTATCATTAATGAAAAAAACATCGAAATGGAAAAATTAAGAAACATACACCCAGGTGAAATTCTCTTGGAGGAATTTTTGATTCCTATGGAAATTTCTGCTTATAGATTATCGAAAGATTTGGAAATCCCTCAAACAAGAATTTCTCAGATTTTAAAAGCAAAGCGAAGAATTACTGCTGATACTGCATTAAGATTAAGTTCTTATTTTGGAAATTCAGCAAAATTTTGGCTCGGCTTACAGGCCGATTTTGATATTGAAGAAGAAAAGAAAACTAAAATTATGGTTTTTGAGAAAATTCAAAAAGTTAGACTGAAAAACACCCCACAACCAGCGGTATAACCAATGCCTTGCTCTTAATTAAAATTACGTTTTTTGTATATATTATGTCCTGTCAAGTCTATCACCTGTCAGGTATAAAGTTTTAAGTGATGATAAATAAGGAAAGTGGCGAAGTAAATAAAGTGGTTTTGATGGCTGTTACCATGACATCAAATTTTTTTAATCCACTAATGGGAGCCGCAGTAAATATTGCCTTGCCCAAAATAAGCGGAGATTTATCTTTAGATGCCGTTGCAATGAGTTGGGTGACCATGGCTTATTTACTCACATCCGCAGTCTTTCTGGTACCTCTGGGAAAAATCGCCGATATATGTGGGAGAAAGAAATTATTCCTTTATGGAAACACATTCCTGACACTTGCATCATTCCTTTGTGCAGTGGCGCCTTCAGGAGCTTTTTTAATTTCCGCAAGACTTCTTCAGGGCATCGGAAGTGCAATGATGTTTAGCACCAGCATGGCAATCGTGATATCGGCATTTCCTCCGCAAGACAGAGGCAAAGTAATTGGGTTAAACGTATCAGCAGTTTATGTGGGCTTGTCGGCAGCTCCTGTTTTAGGCGGACTGCTTACCGAAATGCTGGGATGGAGATCATTGTTCTATATTAATGCTACAGTATTTTCCATAATGAGTATGGTGATTTTTTACAAAATTAAAGCGGAGTGGATTGAAGCTGAAAATGAAAAATTCGATTGGAATGGCACTATAATTTATATGCTATCCATGACTTCCTTGATGTATGGGTTTTCCAAATTACCGGATACAAAAGCGATAATCCTGACCCTTAGCGGAATTGTAGGTCTATTTATTTTTGTGAAGGTGGAGATAAAAAATCCGTTTCCCGTGCTTAACATGAAATTATTTATTGAAAACAAGGTATTTGCGAGTTCAAATTTGTCAGCTTTTATTAATTATGCAGCAACTTTTGCAGTTAGTTTTGTACTAAGTCTTTATCTCCAGTATGCAAAACACCTGTCGCCAAAGGAAGCAGGTATGGTGCTCATTACTCAACCGGTGCTAATGGCGTTGATTGCAATTTATTCCGGCAGATTGTCGGATAAAATTAACCCTCGTTGGCTGGCTTCTTGCGGAATGGCAATCAGCGTTGTTGGTTTGTTTTTACTGGCATTCCTTGAAGTGGATACAAGCTTAAGTTTTATAATATTTGCGCTCGCAATTCTGGGTTTAGGCTTCGGGTTGTTTTCCTCTCCAAATACCAACATGGTAATGAGTTCGGTTGAACGTAGGTTTTATGGCGTGGCTTCAGCTACAGTGAGTACCATGCGAACAACCGGAATGATGTTCAGCATGGCAATCGCCTCACTTTCAGTGCATGTGTTTGTTGGTAATCAAAAAATCAATGATTCAAATATTGATAGATTCATTCATAGTTCAAAACTGATTTTTCTGGTATTTACATTACTTTGCATAGCAGGAGTTTTCTCTTCACTTGTTGGAAAAAAGGAATTATGAGCCTGATGCAGAAACTCTACAATAGTAAACCTTAGTCTATAGAGCGATTGTTTTTTCCATAAAAAAAACTTAATATTGTTTGCAATTTAAAAAATCCACAATGGATAAGACGAGCCTGTACATTCAGAAAGTAATTGTTTTATTTCTGATATCTACTATTGGAGTATTTCTCTACCCTTTCATAAAGATTTATTTTTTACTTCCGGCACTGTTTTTTACGCTTGCCTTTCTTGTTTCTGCAATTACTGGACTAAAGCCCGATTTCCTTTTCGGAATTGCTAAAGCAGATGATTTTTTAAATAAAAAGGCTGGTTTTTGGGTATTATTTAAATGGATTTTAGTTCTGTTTGGACTCATTTATGACTTTATTGCATGGACAATCTTCGGTGTTTATGTACTTTTTACAATCATATTGGATCTTATTCTACTGATTAAGACAGTATTATTTTGGATTTTTCACGCCATTCTATGGCTTTTTAAGCAATTTGTACCTCCGCTGGTTTTTATTTTTAAGATGAAAATCCACTACATATTTCGCTGGATCTGGTGGATTTATAAGCTTAGCTTTTCGAACATTGGAATAAGCATTAACCGGAATTTTTATTTCATTTCTTTAACGGGCACTGTGCTGATGCTATTTGTAATGCTACTGTTCTACGGAGCTGGATTATTAATAGGAATCTCTGAAATATTTGTCGTAGGTGCTGTATTCGCTGTTCTTCCCTTGGTATGGAGTTATGGTGAAATTTCTTCATTGAGATTTCAGCAAACCGAATCTGACTCCTATCAGCATATAAGAAGCAGATTCGGAAGTGGATTTGATGCCGTAAAAGCTGTATTAAGCTATTTTGTCGTTTTTCTTATCCTTGCATTAACTGAAGTGTTTTTTAATATCCTAGGTTGGATTCCCCAGGTTGGATTTAGTTTCATGGGATTGGCTCTAAATATCAATACTCTTGCTTCCCTAATACTTATTTTTCTATTTGTAATACTTCTTTTCGCAAAGCTAATAATGCCACCTCATGTCGTGTACCATAAAGATTTTAATGCAGACATAAACGGTAGTCTGGTTTTTTTAGGGGTAATAGGCAAGCGCTTTCTGAGATATATAGTTTCTTTTGTTCCAACAGGCTTCTTTGGTGCCCTGATCATGGTTATTCCAGCATTTATAGTTTTTCTCTCCATTTTACTCACACTTAATATAAAGAATTCTATACTCGACACCCGCATATCCATTCTCAATCAAAGACATGGAGTTTTAGAAGGTATTCCCAAGTACCAAACAGAGAAAGAAATCAAGAGGCTTGCATATTATAAGGATTTTCCTAAAAATGTAATTGCTGATTTTGGAGGATTAAAATTCTTGAGCAAAGATGTTCAGAACCTAAAAAAGAATATTCTCCAGGGAGAAAAAGAAATGGCTTCTCTCAGAATAGAATTTACTTCGGTTATTGATTCCCTTGATAAAAAGAGAGAAAGCCTCAAATCCCTTCCCATGGCTGATAGTTCTTCAAAAATCCAACTGACACAAATTGAGATACTCCGACACACAAGGCTCGATACTTTTAGCAAATGGGAGCAGGATGGAGAATACAGCATCAGTAAAATGAAAGTTGACCTTTCAGATAAACAGGGATTGACGGCGCAATTACCTGTGGTTTTTCTGCTGACTATTATCTGGCTTTCATTTTTCATGGGATTAGTAGTAGCATTTCTGGTTTCATATCTTGGGAATGTATATTTCGAGTTATACAATTTTAAAGAAGACAATAAGCCCACATATTTTAATCAGGTACTTTCGGAAATCAACGCTAAAGACCGAAACCAGCCATTGCTTGGATTTACTCTAATTTTCTTTTTTGTTGCAGCTCTTTTATATTTTGTGAAGATCAAAGGATTTTTAGCACTTTGTTTAGTTAATTGTGGGCTTCTATAAATTTGAACCAGAATTGACTTCAATTGTTCCCTATTTCATGGATATGATCCAAAAATCCAAAAATCCTAGTCCCAATTGATTATCTTTGCATTAAAATTCACTGTAAACTATAATGGCACTTCTGATTTTTTATTTGTTGCTCGCCCTGATCGTATCTTTTACTTGTTCAGTTATGGAGGCCGTTTTGCTCACTGTACCTGTTTCCTTTATCGATGTAAAGATAATTGAAGGTCATAGTTCAGCCCAGTTACTCAAAAGGCTTAAACAAAATCTTGATAAACCTCTTTCTGCTATTTTGTCACTTAACACAATTTCTCATACCGTTGGTGCCGCAGGTGTTGGCGCTCAGGCTGTTGTTGTATTTGGAGATGCGTATGTCGGAATAGTATCGGGCATTCTCACACTTCTCATTCTGGTTTTTTCAGAAATAATACCTAAAACTATTGGAACTAGCTATTGGAGGGAATTGGCTTTGATATCAGGCCGTATCATTAACGGTATGATTATAGTTGCATATCCGTTGGTTATAATTTCGGAGTTTATAACCCGTTTTTTTTCTAAGGAAGCCGGAGATCAGACCATAAGCAGGGAAGAGGTTTCTGCAATGGCCAATATTGGCACGAAAGAAGGCGTATTTGAAGAAAAAGAAAATAAAATTATTCAGAACCTCATCAGACTCAGGGATGTTAACATCGATAGCATTATGACGCCCAGAGTTGTTGTTTCCCTTGCGGAGGAAAATATGAGTTTGGAAGAGTTTCTTAAAAACAAATCATTTATTCATTATTCCAGAATACCAGTTTTTTCAGAAAATAGGGATAATATTACAGGGTATATTTTTCGACAAATGGTGTTCGAAAAACTTGCCGCTGATGAAACAAACATTAAGCTGAAAGATATTCGGAGAAACATTGTTGTTGCACATTCTCATCAGCCTGTATTAAGTGTTTGGGAAATGCTTCTGGACAGGAAAGAACACATTGCACTTGTTGTAGATGAATATGGTGGTATGGATGGAATTGTTACCATGGAGGATATTATTGAATCGCTGCTAGGTCTTGAAATTGTTGATGAAACAGACCGCGTAAGGGATATGCAACAATTTGCCCGCGATCGCTGGAATGAAAGGAAAGCCAAATATAATATCCTAGAATAAGGAATGTTAATCGGTACGCGTTGTGATATTGAAATCTTAGTCAAAATGCCAGACAAGCCCCTCACTCTTGGGGGAGAGCCTGTCCCGAACTCGGGAGGTTGGGGAGGGGCAAGAAATATTGAATCTGATTACTTTGCAACTATATTCTCAATCTCTTTATTATAGCAGAATGCATTATCAGATTAGCATTTTAATTCTTTTTCATCGAATTCCCAATCTGATACCCAATAAGCCTGTCGTACCTCGAACTGCTTCCCCTGTGATAAACAAGAATTAAATAGTCGTTTTCAGTTTCGTAAAAATTTCCCTCGGTAATTGAAGCATCTCCTGCAATTTTACCATGCTGAAGATATTCGTATCGGTAATTGTAATATCCTTGTTTTAATAAAAGACTCAGTTCATACGATTTTGTCTCGAAATTGAATTTCATTTTGTTATTTGAGGAATACGAAGACCCGCTAAGAGCTCCCATCACATAAAAATCTCCATCAATCATTGGCGCATCCAAGGGCAGTGAGAAATTTACATTTACATAATCAGCATTAGTATCATCTTTGTCTTCTTCTTGAATTTCCACAAAATATTTGCCATTTAAATCCTCTTCGTAAAAATATCTTCCGCCTGCTTTGATTAGGTCAGGAAATAGATCCACATTAAAAATTCCTTCTGAATATTCAATGCTTTTAATGTATGGACTTTGGTATCTCATACTTTTAATATCAAACCAACGATACTCATTTCCCGCAAGAAAAATGTTCTCCATCTGAAAGGTATATTCCAGAATCCCGTTTTTATCAAAAAGCGGCTCAAGATTCATTATAGATTGATCCCAGCGCCCGTTTTGGAGTACGGCAACCAAAACCTCGTTGTAGGGATTATCAATCTGGTAAGATCCTGATTCTACTGAAAAATTCACTTCATGACTGTTGTTCCTGTACATTGAAAGTATTGGACGGTCAACACTAGCTGTAACATTTACCTGAGCTTCTGAAATCATGAATTTCTTTATGAATGCAATCTTTGTTTCATCCATATCTTCAAAAACTATTAATGCATAATTCCCTGAAATGAGAAACCCGAAATCATCATTAGGAAGCTTAAGAGTGTAATGAATATAGCTAACATAAGTATTGAAAGACATGGAATAATCAGTAATCTGTGAAGGAAGAAAACCATCAGTATAATCACCTTCATTGATTAATGAGGGAGTCCAGTCGAAATTGCAATGAACAATTTTGTAATAGTAATTTGCGATATCACTGCTGATATCATCGAAGCTAAGTTCAAGAGCCAGTTCACTATTCAAATCAATTATCGGGTAACTGAGCTTCCATCCATCACGGTATAGCTGAACAGTATGAATACTCGGTTTATAAATACCTTCAGTAACAGGTAGCCCGTATTCCGGCACATTTCCAGATACATTTGAAAAAAAGCAAAAAAGCGAAAATAAAAAAAGTATAATTATGCGAACTGTTTTCATGTCAGATTGTTATTCGATTAACAGCGTCTGAGTAACGCAAAATCGACATATAAAATTATTATTTTTTGTTAAATTCTGAGAGCCAAGTTTTAAAGATATAAGGTATTTTGGGCTTTTTATGCCGCCCAAAAACAATGCCAGAAATACCACATATATATTTTTATAGATAAATGAATTATTAGTTTGCCAATATTCAAATTTAGCTATTTTTGTGCGTTATTATATTAACAATAAATTTTTTCAAATGTCCGAAATTATCAAGATCAAACGAGGTCTGGATATTAAACTTCAGGGAGAAGCACAAAAGTCTGTTATAAAAGCAGATTCTTCAGGTTTGTATGGTATTAAACCTACCGACTTTATTGGACTTATTCCTAAGCTTAATGTTAAGGCGGGCGACGAAGTAAAAATTGGAAGCCCTTTGTTTTCCGATAAAAATCGTCTGGAAGTAAAGTTTGTTTCTCCTGTTTCCGGTAAGGTTGTTGATGTAAGCAGAGGAGATAAAAGAAAGGTACTCGCCATAATTGTGGAATCAGATGGAAAAAATGAATATGTGAAATTTGAATCGTCTGATCCTGTAGGTTTATCCCGCGAAAAAATTACAGAAACCTTGTTGGAAAGCGGTGTTTGGCCTTTCCTCAGACAAAGACCCTATAATACCATTGCAAATCCTCAACATAGTCCAAAATCAATTTTTATTTCTGGCTTCGACAGTTCTCCTTTGGCACCGGATCTTGATTTCCTGATGAAAGACCTCGAAAAGGAATTCCAGACTGGAATCAATGCGCTAAAAAAACTTACAGATGGGAAAATTCACCTGGGACTTCCTGCTGGAGCGGCTGCCTGCGCTGCGTTTACCAAAGCATCCAATGTTGAAGTGCATTATTTTAAGGGCCCACATCCTGCTGGAAATGTAGGGATACATATTCATCATGTTGATCCTATTAATAAAGGAGATATAATTTGGACAATTAGTCCTCCGGATGTAGCTGCCATTGGTAAACTTTTCCTCGAGGGAGTTTATTCTAATACTCTTACTATTGCAATCGCCGGATCAGAAGTTAGTAAGCCTGCGTATTATCAGATTATCAGAGGTGCCGCAATATCCAATCTTACAAAGGAGAATGTTATTACTAGTAATGTACGTTATATAAGTGGAAATGTACTTTCTGGTACAAGAATAGGAAAAGACGATTTCATTGGTTTTTACGATAAGCTTCTTAGCGTAATTCCAGAAGGCAATTACTTTGATTTTTTGGGCTGGGCACTTCCTGGTTTTGGAAAATACAGCACCTCACGTACTTTCTTTTCATGGCTGAATCCCTCTAAAAAATACACTCTTGATACAAATCTTAAAGGTGGAGAAAGAGCTTATGTGATGACAGGTCAGTATGAAAAGGTGTTGCCAATGGATATTTTTCCCGTCCAACTGATAAAAGCCGTTCTTTCAGAAAATATTGATAGAATGGAACAACTAGGAATTTATGAGGTTGTTGAGGAAGATCTGGCCCTATGCGAATTTGTATGTACTTCAAAAATAGAAGTTCAGGAAATCCTCCGTAATGGACTTGAGCTCATGAGAAAAGAAATGGAATAAAAATTCAGGGAAATCACCTTGGAGCCTGATTGCATGCTTGTAAAATGCACGATGTTCTTCAGAGTGAGGTTCCGTCAGACCACAAAAATAAAATATTAACTGATGAAAGTTTTACGGAATTATTTAGATAAGATTAAGCCAAATTTCGAGAAAGGGGGGAAGTACCAAAAACTTCAATCTACTTTTGATGCATTTGAGTCTTTTCTGTTCGTTCCCAATAAGGTGACCCGCTCAGGGGCTCATATCCGCGATGCTATGGATATGAAAAGAACCATGACTGTGGTTGTGCTTGCAATGTTGCCAGCCTTACTTTTCGGTATGTGGAATACAGGCTTGCAGCATTATACCTCAATTGGTGTTAGTGCAGGTTTCTGGGAGCTGATGTGGTTTGGCTTTTTAAAGGTTATTCCCATCGTAATCGTATCTTATGTAACGGGACTAGGAATTGAATTTGCAGTTGCTCAGATTCGGGGACATGAAGTGAATGAGGGCTTTCTGGTTTCAGGGATGCTCATTCCTCTTGTAATGCCTGCTGATGTTCCACTCTGGACAGTAGCTATTGCAACTGCTTTTGCAGTCATTATCGGGAAAGAGGTTTTCGGAGGAACCGGAATGAATATCATGAATCCGGCTCTTACAGCCAGAGCATTTCTGTTTTTTGCATATCCTTCCAAAATGTCAGGTGATTTGGTTTGGACAGCGGGTCTCGAAGGTGGCCAAGGTATTGTTGATGGCTATTCAGGAGCAACTATTCTCGGTCAGGCAGCTGCACAAAATACCGTTTTTACCAATGGTTTGCCCGGTCATGCTTATTCAGTTTGGGATATGTTTATTGGAATTATCCCCGGTTCAATAGGTGAAACCTCTACACTCGCTATATTAATCGGAGCTGTTATCCTTATTTATACCGGTGTTGGAAGCTGGAAGATTATTGCATCAGTATTCGCAGGTGGAGCATTCATGGGAATTCTTCTGAATATTTTTGCGGTTAGCAATTTCATGAAAATGCCATTCTGGGAACATCTTATTCTCGGGGGATTTGCTTTTGGCGCAGTTTATATGGCCACTGATCCTGTAACAGCGACACAAACCGAAAAAGGAAAATGGATCTATGGCTTCCTCATCGGTTTTCTGGCTATCATGATCCGTGTAATAAATCCTGCTTATCCTGAAGGTGTAATGCTTGCAATACTTCTGATGAATGTATTCGCTCCATTAATCGACTACTATGTGGTTGAGGGTAATATCAAACGCAGGCTGAAAAGAGTTAAAGTTAATGCACATTAAGTTAGTTATACAATGAAAAAATTTAGCAATACATACATTTTCCTTTTCTCATCCTTCCTTGTGATTGTGGTTGCTGCGGTTCTATCCTTTGTTTCCGAATCGTTGCGTCCTATTCAGCAACTGAATGTTGAAATCGAAAAAAAGCAGGATATCCTCAGGTCTGTTGGACAGGCTCAGGATTTTGCTACTGTTGACAATAAAAATACATACATACTCGATTTATATGCGAATTACATTAAATCCAGTATAGTTGTAAACTCAAAAGGAGAGATCATCGAAGGAAGAGATGCATTTGAAATAACCAAGGATCTCAAAAATGAAATAGCAAAACCCCTTGAAGAAAGAGGGTTGCCGATTTTTATTTATGAAGATGAAAACCTTGTCAAGCGTTTCGTTATTCCCCTGAGAGGGAAAGGATTATGGGGTCCAATCTGGGGATATGTTTCTTTGGAAGATGATTTTAAAACCATCTTCGGAACAGTGTTTGATCACGTTTCAGAAACTCCTGGATTAGGTGCTGAGATTCGCGAAATCTGGTTTCAGAAAGAATTTCATGGTAAAAAAATATTTGATGAATCAGGAAAATTCGTTTCTGTTATGGTAGTAAAAGGTGGTACAGAAGACAGTGATTTATATGCTGTTGATGCTATTTCCGGAGGTACCATAACAAGCAAGGGTCTGCAATATATGTTGCACGATTGCCTTCTATCTTATGAGAATTATTTCAAGTCAAACATGAAAAAGGACTGATATGAGTGAAAAAGAATCCATGTTCTCTGCAAAAAATATAAAACTTCTCAGAGACCCGTTGAATATTAATAATCCAATTACAGTTCAGGTATTGGGAATTTGTTCTGCTCTTGCTGTTACTGTGAAAATGGAGCCATCAATTGTAATGGCTGTATCCGTGACCATTGTTACTGGGTTTTCTAACCTTGTAATTTCTTTAATGAGGGATTATATTCCTCCACGCATCAGAATAATCGTGCAGTTGGTGGTAATAGCCATGCTCGTTATTGTGGTCGATCAGGTCCTCCAGGCATATGCTTACGATGTAAGCAAACAGCTTTCGGTATTCGTGGGACTTATTATCACGAACTGCATTGTTATGGGTCGACTTGAAGCATTCGCCATGGCAAACAAACCTTGGCCATCATTTCTCGATGGTATTGGAAATGGCGCGGGTTACGGGGCAATCCTAATTACAGTTTCTTTCCTTAGGGAATTATTCGGATCCGGCACCTTTTTCGGCATTAAAATTATTCCTCAGTCATTCTACGACGCAGGATATATGAACAACGGGCTTGTTATTCTTCCACCAATGGCACTTACTATTGTAGGTTTGATAATCTGGGTTCAGAAAAGCAGAAATGCGAAACTTATTGGTAAATAACTAATATAAAGATTTTGTAATGGAAAATCTGGTAAACATATTTGTAAAGGCTGTCTTTATCGACAATATGATCTTTGCATACTTTCTTGGGATGTGCTCCTTTCTTGCTGTTTCTAAAACAGTGAAAACATCTATCGGTCTAGGGATAGCAGTGATCTTTGTTCTTGGGATTACAGTTCCGATAGACTACCTTCTTGAGGTATATGTATTAAAAAGTGGTGCTTTGGCATGGCTTAGTCCGTCCCTTGCCGACGTAGATCTGAGCTTTTTAAGCTTCATCATGTATATTGCTGTAATAGCATCCATGACTCAGCTTGTTGAGATGATTATTGAAAAATTCAGCCCTGCATTGTACGAATCCCTCGGTATATTTCTTCCTCTTATTGCTGTAAACTGTGCAATCCTTGGAGGTTCATTGTTTATGCAACAAAGAGAATACGCAACCATTGCTGAGGCAACCTCCTTCGGACTCGGATCAGGTGTAGGCTGGTTTCTGGCTATCGTAGGTGTTGCAGCCATCAATGAGAAAATCTCCTATTCAAATGTTCCTGCACCTTTAAAAGGTCTCGGAATTACATTTATTACAACCGGACTTATGGCTATTGCCTTTATGTCGTTTATGGGAATCAAATTATAAGTTAACCTGAAGCATAATTTAGATACGATGACAATTCTTGCAGCACAATCGGAAATCATAATGGTTAGCATTGTTGTTTTCCTCCTGGTAATTCTGGCTTTGGTTAGTATGCTTTTATTTGCAAAAGCAAAACTCAGCCCGAAAGGTGAAGTAACACTAACTATAAATGATGAAAAAATATTTACGGTTTCTCCAGGTGGAACAATTCTTGGAACCTTATCAGAACAGAAAATATTTCTTCCTTCTGCATGCGGAGGAGGTGGCACCTGCGGTATGTGCCGGTGTCAGGTAATTGAAGGCGGGGGTAGTATTTTACCTACTGAAACAGGCTTTTTTACTCGCAAAGAGCAACAGAATCAATGGAGACTTGGGTGCCAGGTTAAAATCAGAGAAGATCTCAAAATTAAAATTCCTGAAGAAGTATTAGGAATTAAGAAATGGGAATGTACAGTTATTTCGAATCGCAATGTTGCAACTTTTATAAAGGAATTTATTGTTCAACTGCCAGAAGGCGAAGAATTGAAATTTAATTCTGGAGGCTATATTCAGATTGATGTTCCTAAAATTGAAGTGAATTTTAAAGATATGGTAGTTGAAGAGCAATTCCGCGACGAGTGGGATAAATTTAAGCTCTTTGATCTGAAAATGAAAAATACGGAAGAAACATACCGTGCTTATTCTATGGCCAATCACCCGGCAGAAGGAAATATAGTTATGCTGAACATACGTATCGCTACACCTCCATGGGATAGAGCTAAAGGCGGATTCATGAAGGTTAACCCTGGCATTTGTTCATCCTATATCTTTTCAAGAAAACCTGGAGATAAGGTAAATCTGTCGGGCCCGTATGGTGAGTTTTTTATTAAAGATACTCATCGGGAAATGATGTATATCGGCGGTGGCGCAGGAATGGCTCCACTTCGCTCTCACATTTTCCACCTGTTTCATACTCTTAAATCAGACCGTAAAGTAACCTACTGGTATGGCGCACGTTCAAAACGTGAAATATTTTATGAGGAGGAGTTCAGGGAGATCGAAAGAAAATTCCCTAATTTCAAATTCAATATTGCGCTTTCTGAACCACATCCTGACGACAACTGGAAAGGTTATACAGGTTTTATTCATCAGGTAGTCTACAACGAGTACCTTAGCAAACAGGAAGAACCTGAGGATATTGAATTTTACCTTTGCGGACCACCAATGATGAACGATGCAGTTCAGAAAATGCTTTCCAATCTTGGTGTACCCGAAGAAATGGTGGATTTTGATGATTTTGGCGGGTAAAGATTGACCCACTTCTCTGGTTAAGCATTCTGCAATTGTTGATAGGTTCGCTGATAATGTTTTACAGAATGATCTAGAAAGTTTAATTATCAGTAATTTACACGTCAAAATTTATTTCTATGTTATTTAGACAATCGGTTATTCTGCTTTTTCTTTTATTTATTGGAGCCTGCAGTTCAAATGATAAACAAGGCGTTTATATTAAAATTGCTGGTTTTGCACAGGGTACCACATATCATATTACCTACGAAATGAAAGATACAATCGATCTGCAACCCCAGATTGATTCAATATTGCAGGCATTCGACCAATCACTTTCATCATATGATTCTTTATCGGTAATATCAAAGATTAACCGGAATGAAGACGTAATTCTGGATCCCCTCTTTGTTGAGGTTTTTAATAAGTCAGGTGAAGTATTCAAAGCTTCAGGAGGAATTTTCGACATTACCGTAATGCCTCTTGTTAACGCATGGGGTTTTGGACCTAAATCCAGAGTTAAAGTTGATTCATCCTTAATTGATAGCCTGCTGGAATTTGTAGGCATGGAAAAAGTTAAGTTAGAAAACAACAGGATTGTGAAAACTGATCAACGTGTCCAACTCGACGTAAATGCAATTGCTCAAGGTTATTCAGTTGACATAGTCTCAGAATTTCTCGACCGTTGCGGCGCTGTAAATTATATGGTTGAAATTGGTGGTGAAATACGCACCAAAGGAGTTAATCCAAGTGCGAAACTTTGGCGCATTGGTATAGATAAACCAGAATTCGGAAATATTATGCCCGGTGCTGAACTAGAAGCAATCCTTGAACTAACTAATAAATCCCTTGCCACATCAGGTAACTATAGAAAATATTATGAGGAGAACGGGATTAAATACACTCACTCAATTGACCCAAAAACTGGTTATCCGGCTAAACAATCTCTTCTAAGCGCAACAATAGTTGCAGATGATTGCATTACGGCTGATGCTTACGCTACCGTCTGCATGGTTGGTGGACTTGAAAAAAGCAAGGAAATTCTCGCAGCACATCCTGAACTTGATGCTTACCTTATTTATGGAGACGATACCGGAGTTTATCAGCTATTTGTTACAGATGGAATGAAAGCAAATGTTTCTCAAACTGAATAACAACCTTAAATTAAATTCTAAGTTCCAATACCTGTGTCATTCGGCCCCACAAGCTCCACCACAACAATCACCAACTCCCTTTTCCCTTAATTCAGGAGTCGATGCATTGCAGCTACCTCCCTTGAAAACTGCTTTCTTATCGAAAAGCAACTTAATTGAAAGTCCGAGGAGACCTAATCCCAGAATTATTACTGATAATATAAGAACTTTTAACATAGCCTTTTTTGAATTAACACTGTGTATAGTCTTCAAAAATGAGTTAATCTTGAAATACTCATGATTTCAATGAACCATTTTCTTATTGAAATTGATTCAAAAGTTATAACAATTCGTAACCGCGAAAGTTGAGGGAAACAGAAAAAATTAGCCGGCGCATGAACCACATCCTTCTTCGGATTCAGCTTTAAGCTTCCTGTAACATTTTAGCTCGTCATGTTTGACGCATGTTATTCCTAACTTGGCCATGTTTTTATTATGTCCTACCTGATATTTAGGAAACTTTCCGTTTTTGCGGAACAATATGTTAAACGCCAATCCTACAAGGGATATAGCGATTAGAAAAACAGAGAGCACTAATATTTTTAACAAAGGCTGAACAATTAAGGTTTTCAGATGTCTTATAGAGTGCGAAATTAATCAAAAATGGAATCAAATGGTGTAAATATTTAGTTAAAAATAATGGTAATTGGAAGTTTGGTGACATTTACCTTATTCCTTTCAAACTTATGGCTTAACTTAATACCTTTGGTACAACGAATAATATAAAGATCTCATTTCATGTCCGAAACAAAATCCAAAGATCACAGCTTTGAAGAGTTTGTAAATGAAGTACTTGCCGATTTTAAGATCGCGATGGTCAGCCGACATTGCAGTGTTTTAGCGAGGAAAGAAGTACTTACAGGTAAAGCAAAATTCGGAATTTTTGGCGATGGAAAGGAAATCGCTCAGATTGCTATGGCGAAGAGTTTTGTGGCAGGAGATTGGCGATCAGGGTATTACCGTGATCAGACTTTTATGTTTGCTTCAGGCATCAGTAATCCCGAAGAATTTTTTGCGCAGATTTATGGCGATACCGGACTCGATCACAACCCCGGAAATGGAGGCCGCTCTTTTAACAATCATTTTTGCACCCGCAGTCTTCGCCCCGATGGATCGTGGCAAAACCTCACCGAAATGAAGAATTCTGCTGCTGATCTTTCTCCTACAGCTGGCCAGATGCCGAGGCTGGTAGGCCTTGGATACGCCTCCAAACTCTTCAGATTAAACCCAGATCTCCATAAATACTCGGAATTTTCTAAAAATGGTAATGAAGTGGCTTTTGGAATGATCGGTGATGCAAGTACTGCCGAAGGTCCTTTCTTTGAAACAATGAATGCGGCTGCTGTATTGCAGATTCCTGTTGCAGTTGCTGTCTGGGATGACGGATACGGCATTTCTGTTACAAAGGACCTTCAGATTGTCAAAGCTAGTATATCCGAGGCTTTAATGGGATTTGAGAAAAAAGACGGTAAAAACGGAATACTAATTTATAAGGCAAATGGCTGGGATTATCCGGCACTGTGTAAGATTTTTAAGGAAGGTATCGCAATTTGCCGTGAAGAACATATTCCTGTTTTATTTCATATCGATGAAATGGTTCAGCCTACAGGCCATTCTACTTCCGGTTCGCATGAAAGGTATAAAAGTGACGAAAGACTTCAGTGGGAAGCTGATTTCGATCCCATTAAAAAAATGAAGGAGTGGATTCTTGAAAAAAACATAGCCACAGAATCGACTTTAGACGCAATTGATCGCGAAGCTGAAAAGGAAGTCAGGGAAGCAAGAAACAGAGCATGGAAAAACTACACTGAGCCAATTGAAAAGGAAAGAAGAGAAATTCTGGCAATTATTGAAAACCGTGGATGCCAATGTTCAACCGATAAATTCGATAAAGTTGGATCGTATGCAAGAGACTTGAAAAGAATTATTAACCCAATTCGCAAGGATAATCTTAGTACAGCAAAACGAATTCTCAGACATGTTTGCCTTGATTGTCCGGGGAGAAAGGAGCTGCAAACCCAATTATCTTCATGGTTGGAAAAGGAAAAACGCAAAAATGTTGATCGCTACAATACCACTCTTTACAATGAAACCGAGCGCTCGGCATTAAAAGTTAAAGTCGTTCCAGCAGTATATAGTGATGATCCAGAAATGGTTAATGGGAGGGAAATAATTCTTAATAATTTCGATAAACTTTTTCAGAAAAATCCGCTTTTGGTAACATTTGGCGAAGATACCGGAAAAATTGGTGATGTGAATAAAGCTCTTGAAGGACTACAGGAAAAATACGGAGATCTCAGAATTACCGATACAGGTATTCGTGAAACAACAATTCTTGGGCAAGGAATAGGAATGGCTCTCAGGGGACTCAGACCTGTCGCTGAAATACAATATTTCGATTATTTGTTATATGGATTGCAAACTCTGAGCGATGATCTGGCAACA
This sequence comes from Bacteroidales bacterium, assembly GCA_038316435.1. Lineage (GTDB taxonomy): Bacteria > Bacteroidota > Bacteroidia > Bacteroidales > JACJXF01. Next base: position 21,736 of record JBBQAQ010000006.1, read on the forward strand.
TTGCATTGGCGCACAAAGGCAGGGCAGGCCGCGCCATTGATAGTAAGAACCCGCGGACATAGATTGGAAGGTATTTGGCATTCAGGCTCACCCATGAGTCTTGTAATTAGCGCAATACGGGGAATGTATGTATGCGTACCAAGAGATATGACACGCGCTGCAGGTTTTTACAATACACTTCTTGAAGCCGATGATCCGGCAATTGTGATCGAACCATTAAATGGGTACCGGTTAAAAGAAGCCTTGCCTGAAAACATTGGCGAATTTAAAATCCCTCTTGGTATTCCTGAAATCCTGAGAGAAGGTAGCGATATTACCCTTGTTACCTACGGTTCGTGCGTCCGTATTGCAATAAATGCAATCGATCAACTTGCTGAATTTGGAATAAGTGTTGAACTCATTGATGTTCAAACTTTACTTCCATTTGATATAAATCATTCCATTGCAAAATCTGTTAAGAAAACCAATAAAGTTGTGTTTTTTGATGAAGATGTGCCGGGCGGAGGGACTTCATTTATGATGAATAAAGTTCTTGAAGAACAAAAAGCGTTCTTCAGTCTTGAATCCGAACCCCGAACTATTTGCGCTAAAGAACACCGTCCCGCCTATGGAACCGATGGTGACTATTTCTCAAACCCAAATGCGGAAGATGTTTTCGAAACTATTTATGGCATTATGAACGAAGCCGATCCAATAAAATTCCCAATGCTTTATTAGTGAATTAATTGTTGTTTTCTAATATGCTAATTTTGACCAAAATCGGAATATTATTTAATTTTCTGAAAGCAGAGGCAACTAATGCTTTTTATTACTTGTCTAATTACTAAACATAAAATGTTTGTGCATTTATTGTACATCAGTTAAAAACATTAACCCGACAAGGTATTTATGTTCTTTATCAAATAGAAAAGCTTTTTATTAGTTATTGTTTAGAGGGATATTAAATTCAACCCAATTTAATGCTGGAAAATAAAAGCCATGAACCTGAATATTGATTTCTTCAAAATTACTGATAATGAGATCGCTACAAGTGGCAGAGTGCTCATAGCGGAGCCCTTTTTAAATGATACATATTTTAAACGTTCGGTAGTTTTTATTACAGAACATAAGGCTGAAGGCTCAGTTGGATTTGTTTTGAATAAACCCGTTGAACTTAAAGTTCAGGATGTTATTCAGAATTTTCCATTTATTGATTCAGGTATCAGCATTGGAGGACCCGTTAATACAAATACCCTTCATTATATCCATACATTGGGTGACTTGTTGCCTGACAGTGTTAAGGTTCTTGATAATATCTACTGGGGAGGAGATTTCGAAACTCTCAAGAAATTTATTGCTGAAGGAAAAATAAAAAAAGACCAGATTCGGTTCTTTCTTGGATATTCGGGATGGAGCGAGCAGCAACTCGAAAAGGAGTTGAAGGAAAATGCATGGCTCGTTACCAATATTAATTCTGAAATGATTATGAAAGGAGAGGAGGAGGGTTTCTGGAATCAAATCCTTGAAAAGATGGATAATAAATATCAGGTATGGGCTAATTTTCCTGAAAATCCCGGACTTAACTAAGAACTATTTTGCCGACTTTATTCTGTCAATTACACTACTCATATTTTGATTGGTACTAACTTTTAAGGTTCTTAATCCTGCTTTTGCCCCGGCTTCAATGTCCGTATCCCTGTCGCCGATAAACCACGATTGATTAGGGTCAATTTCAAATCTGGCAATCGCTTTTTCAACCTGAACAGAATCAGGTTTTCTGCATATACATCTCTCATTTTCAGGATGATGAGGACAAAAGTATATCTCGTCAAGAATAATTTCATGGGATTTTAAAAGCTCTTTCATCTTAGTATGCACCAATTCTGTGTCTTGTATTGAGTACATTCCTCTTGAAATTCCTCCCTGATTTGTAATAACAATAAGCAAATAGTTTTCATTTTGAAGCCAGCTTAATAGTTCAACTATTCCTTCATTCAGAATAAAATCAATTGATTCAATAACATAATAGTGTCCGGTTTCATTGTTAATGACTCCATCCCTGTCAAGGAAAACAGCTTTCTTCATAATTTAAAGTCCTAGTTGTTGTATAAAATGATGAATAAGCGAAGGATCCAGAAAGAGAGGGAAAACTATACCGTAAATTGCCCCCCAAAGATGGGCATCGTGGTTTATGTGGTCCTTATCCTTTTTTCCCATGTAAGTAGAATATGCAAGATAAAGAATTCCGAAAACAATGCCAGGCATAGGTAATATTCCGTACAAAAGTATTTTTTCCAGAGGAGAAAAGAAAATGCTGGTAAAAAGAACTGCTGATACAGCGCCTGAAGCTCCTACAGCAATATAGTATGGATCGTGTCTCTTCTTAAGAAAGGTTGTTATACTTGAAACAATTATTGAGGAAAAATATAGAAATAGAAAACTTCCTAGTGCTGACTTTATCTGACCTGAGTTTTCCAAATATGAAAATTCTTTTTCAACATAAATACCAAATGAGAATAACACAATCATATTGATCAGCAAATGCATCCAGTCGGCGTGCAAAAAGGCATGTGAAATAAACCTGAAATACTCTTTTCTTTCAGAAATTCTATAGGGAGAAAAATCGTACCGACTCATTACAGCTGGATTTTGAAAAGCAATAAATGATATAATGGCGGTAACAACAACTATTATTATGGTGACCATTTTTAATGAAGGATTTTAAATATTAGTTCTTTTAGCAAATCACCTGCACCTACTGATACATTGCTAAAACCCTTTGATTTAGCATCATACTCTCGAAGAAGAGAAATAATTTCAATTACTTTAGATCCATTGTAGTTTCTCGCCGCAGTTTCATAATCTGTTAGGAAGTATGGTGAAACCTTAAGCTGGGAAGCAACATTATTCCTTGATTTATCCTGAAGACCATGATAAACCAGCACCTTACTAAAGAACAAATATAGTATAGAAAGTGTTTGAACAATATTGTTATTCTTTTGATTTTCAGCAAAATAGTTTATTATCTGATTTGCTTTCATCACATCTTTTGCTGCAAGAGCATTTTGCAACTCAAAGTTATTGTATTCCTTACTTATGCCTATATTCTTTTCTATATCCTGAGATGTAATTACTTTTGTATTATCGTTGATAACAATAATGAGCTTTTCCAATTCATTTGAAATTCTTGACAAATCATTCCCAAGGAATTCTGTAAGTAACATGGCAGCTTTTGGCTCTATCCTGTATTTTCGCTTAGTAAGATTATTACTTATCCAATCGGGTATTTTATTATCGTAGAGTTTTTTTGATTCATAAAACACAGCATTATCCTGTAGCGCTTTATAGATTTTTTTTCTCTTATCAAGGCTTTTGTATTTATAATTTATTACTAAAAGTGTTGATTTCAGTGGCTTCTCGATATAATGGATCAGTTCTTCAAAATTTTTAAGCTCCTGGGCTTCTTTTACAACCACTAGCTGATAATTAGACATCATTGGAAACCGCCGTGCACTGTTGGTTACTGCAATTGCATCCGCATCCTTACCATAAATAATCGTCTGATTGAAGGCTTTTTCGGCTTCAGTTAAAACACTTTTTAAAATATATTCAGTGATTTTATCGATATAATAGGGCTCGTCTCCACATAGAAAATAGATCGGTCGATAGATTTTATTCTGGAGATCCTTAAAAAGTTGTTCGATACTTATACTGTTTTGCGCTGCTGCCATAATTTAATCAAATCTCATATGTTTAACTGATATTCCATTGTTCTTAAGTTCCTGCAGTGATGCTACTCCGATCTGAAGGTGTTCCCTAACAAAGTCTCTGCTAACTTTCTTATCACTGGCAGCGGTCTTAACACCAGTTGAAATCATCGGCTGATCAGTTACAAGTAATAATGCGCCGGTAGGTATCTCATTCACAAAACCAACGGTAAAAATTGTCGCTGTTTCCATGTCAATTGCCATGGAGCGTGTTAACCGGAGGTATTCCTTAAAATCTTCATCATATTCCCAAACTCTACGGTTTGTTGTATAAACGGTACCTGTCCAATAATCTTTTCCTTTTGCCCTTATGGTTGACGATACAGCTCTTTGTAACTTAAAAGCTGGTAAACTTGGAATTTCCGGTGGCAGATATTCGTTGGAGGTTCCTTCCCCTTTAATAGCAGCAATCGGGAGAATCAAATCCCCTAATTCATTTTTCTTTTTCAACCCTCCACATTTACCGAGAAAAAGAACGGCTTTAGGGAGGATGGCACTTAGCAAATCCATTATTGTAGCTGCATTTGCACTTCCCATTCCAAAATTAATAATAGTAATTCCATCAGTCGTTGCACAGGGCATTGGGACTTTTTTATTGATTATCTTGGTTTTATAAGTGGCGCAAAATATATCCATATATTGGCTGAAATTGGTAAGTAAGATATACTTCCCAAAAGAGTCGAGACTGCATCCGGTGTACCTAGGAAGCCAATTATCAACAATCTCTTGTTTAGTCTTCATGTGTTTGATGTTTTTTATACTTTAGCCTTCGAATAGATTCAAGAAAGATGAAGCCCTTAAATTTACCAACTAATTCCCTTATAATAAAATCTGAAAACGATCAGGAGTATGTTTATGATCAGTTCCGTCGAAAATATGTTCGTTTAACTCCTGAAGAATGGGTTCGCCAAAATTTTGCACTTTATCTAGTAAATGAAAAACATTATCCGGCTTCCCGTATGATGCTTGAAAAATCGCTTAGAATTCATAAAATGTCGAAACGATGCGATATAGTTGTATGTAATGATTCCGGGAATCCCACTTTAATAATTGAATGTAAAGCACCCGGCATTAGCATCGGTCAGAAGACATTTGAACAGGTTTCCGTGTATAATATTGCATTTCGTGTTGAATACCTTATCATTACAAACGGACTCAAGCATTTCTGCTGTTCAGTGGATTTTGAAAACAAGAAAGTAAGTTTTCTTAATGAAATTCCGGAATATGAAATTATCAGGACTTCAGAGACGAAGTAACTGTAAAATGTACTCCGAAAACCACTCGTCACCTTTTCTAAGCCAATCTTTTTTCTGTCCGGTTATAACATATCCCTGTTTAATAAAAAGTTTTAAACTGCCCAGATTATCCTCACTTATGTTACAATACAACTGTTTAAGACCCAGAGTTCCGAAAGCATATTCTCTAATACATTGCAGGGCTTCCGTGCCATAACCTTTCCGACGGTTATCAGAGGCGCCAATCAGAATGCCAATTCCAGCCCGCAGATGGTAGGGGTCAAAATCAAAAAGATCAATCGCCCCTAAAATCTGATTATCAGAATTTCTCTGAATTATGAGCCTCAATTGTTTAGCTTCAAAGATATCAAGATGTGCTTGTTCAAGGTATTTTTTAAGAGTGTATTTTGAAAATGGAATGAGTGTATTACTTAGATGCCACATTGTCGGATCATTTTCCCATGTGTATAGATAATCCAGATCTTCCGGTTCTAGTGCTCTGAGGTGAATAGTACTGTTTTCTAAAATCTTCATAATCAGAGTTACTTACCTATTTTTTAAAGAAGAAATAAATGAAGAAACCTACTTATCGTGAACAGATACCTTGTAGGACTTACCATCGGTTGATTTCACCTTAAAAGTATCAGCTTTGGATTCGTAAATCAATTCAATGGTTTCATTTTTTTCTGCTGTGGAAAGTGTAATTGTAAATGACTTTTCAAATTTTGGAGTATTGCTTGCTTTTGGTGCAGTAAAAGGAAGAATTTCGAGTTTATAGATATCCTGTTTGCCAATATTAGCAATATCAAAAAGGCTCATATAGGCTGTTTTCCCATCTTTTACCGGGAAATATCCGATATCATCATTTGTAGTATTTACGGGGTATCCTAAATTAATAGTTTCATCAAACTGATTATTCTTAGTTATCTGAGAATAAAAAACATCGAAACCACCCATATTGAAATGCCCTTTAGAGCTAAAAAACAGAGTTTTACCATCGCCTGAAACATAGGGAGTTTCCTCATCCTGATCTGTATTAATAACCGATCCCAGATTTTCGGCAGGACCCCAGTCGCCTACAGATTGTTTTTTGGAAACAAATATATCCAGCCCTCCGAGGCTCTCACTTCTATTACTTGTGAAATACAGATTTTTTCCATCTGGGGATAGTGAAGCAAAAGTTTCATTGAAACGGGAATTAATATTTTTATTCAGAGGAGTGGCAATACTCCAAAGATTACCATCAAAACTAGAGACATAAATATCGCTGTTAGTATTTTCCTTTTTAACCAGGAAAAGTTGTTTGCCATCCGATGAAAGCGAAGTAGGACGCATATCGCCATCCGAACCAATCTGTGGCGTAATATTTACCGGTATACTCCATTCTCCTCCGGATTTTTTCGAAAACATAATAGCCTCATAGAACTTCTGGCTATTCATGAAAACTAGAACTGACTCATCATTGGTAAGCACGGGTGAATAATTTGATGTGCCGGAATTTACAGGAGACCCAAGATTCTTTTTGACCAGATTTAAGGGAGAATCTTTAATAATTTTGGCTCTTTCGCAAACTTTTATCTCAGTATCAACGATTCGAATATTATATTTTTTCTCAAAATCCTTAATGTTTTTAAAACGGGCATAACTATCAAGAGCCTTTTCGAGATCATTGTTAATCCGGTAAGCATTTCCAAGGTAAAACCAAGCATGGTGGGGTGCTTTTTTTTCATCCAGATCTTTCGCCTTATACTTGAGTGTAGTGTTCATTACTGCTTTCTCAAGATACGGAACAGCCTTGATTTCCTGATTTGGGATATTGAGGTAGGTCATACCTGTGCGAAAATTGAAATTCGCATTATCAGGTTGCATCTTTGTTAGTTTTACGAAAAGATAAGCAGCTTCCCGATAATCTCCGGTAGAAAAGAAATACTCAGCATCGTCGAATAGTTTGTAAGCATCATCCGACTCCTGCTGTGAATACGCAGAGCTATAACATAAAAAAAACAGTCCGAAAATATATATAAATCTACGCATTGTTTAATTTGTCCAAGTGTTTAACACTACTTCACCTTTAATTGTTCAGGTATAGGTATCTCTTCAATTAGGAGAAGTGCTCCACCCAACTCAATTATCCTGAATTCAACTCTTCTGTTAAACTTCCGACCTTCCAGTGAATCTGCTCCATCAGACGATGCATTTAGTGCAATATTTTCTGATTCACTTAATCCGGTATTTTTAAGTCGCTTACTGTCAATCCCTTTCGCAACAAGATAATCAGCAACTGCCTTGGCTCGTTTATCAGAAAGCATCTGATTATATTCGTATGCACCTATTGCATCTGTATACCCTCTTACTTCAAGTCTCAAACCCGGATAGTCTTTTAAAGCTTTAATCAGATCATTAAGTTTTTCCTTGCCTGCATCAGTCAAGGCATAGCTGTCAAATCCAAAAAAGATAGGCTTAATAAAATATTTGAAAGATGTAGTTTTAGCCGGTTCATCTACAACAACAGGTTCTTTCACTACTGGCTTCTCTGCCACAACAGGCTGTTTAACAACTTCCTGAACAGCCACGGGTTCTTTTACTACAGGCTTTTCTTCGACTACAGGCTTTGGTTCATTTACAGCTACCTCAGATGGAATCGTTTTTAAATAGTACATATCACCATTTCCTAATCCTTCCGTTTCATATAATGTTATGTACCCACCTTTATTCTTAGGATCCGGGAAATAGAAAAGGTCATCATCGGTGCTGTTAATCGGGTAAGGAAGTGCTACCGGAGCGGACCATGTTTTATTTGAATTCAAAACAGATGTGAAAATATCATACCCACCAATAGTAGTATGCCCCTGAGAAGAGAAATACAGGGTTTTCCCATCATTTGCAATAAAAGGAGTTTCTTCGTTAAGTGCTGAGTTTATATTGCTACCCAAATTTTCCGGCTCAGACCATTCTCCACGATCAGAAAGAATAGATTTATAGATATCCATACCTCCAAGTCCACCAGTTCGGTTGCTCGTAAAATATAGAGTTTTACCGTCAGGAGACAGTGATGCATGTGATTCGAAAAACTTTGAATTTATTGGTTTTCCTATTGGTTTAGAGGGATTCCATCTGCCTTGACTGAAATCGCTAACGTAAATCTCTCCGTCGGAATTGTCGATTTTTACCAAAAACAACTTAATTCCGTCAAAGGATAATGAAGAAACATACTGATTTCCATCTGATTCTATCTGGGGTGTAATATTAATGGGATTAGTCCAGGTACCGTTAACTTTTTTTACATAAAAGGCAGCATCATAAAATTTCTGGGAAGTCATGTAAGCCATCTCATCTTCGTTTCCAGACATAATAAGCTGAAAATTGTTCATGCTTGAATTGTAATTTTTGCCCAGATTTTCTTTATAAATGGGAACCGGATTTTTCATAGTCACTTTTGCCCGGTTGCACGATTCAATCTGCTGTTTTGTAAAGTCTAAATCTGCGGTTCCAATTTTAACAGCTAAAGTAAGATACTTATTATATGCGTCGATTGCTTTATCGAGCATTGATGCAATACGATAAGCATTTCCAAGGTACAGATAAGCGTCTGTAGGAGCTGAAATTTCCGTGTACGAACCTTCTTTATAATTTTCGGATATATTTGTTACAGCTTTTTCAAAATATGAAATTGATTTATCTTTCTGACCAGGAATATTCAGATAGCAAATCCCAATACGGTAATTTAAATTGCAATTTTCCTGATAACCTGCATCATAAACTTTCTGAAATGAGTACAGAGCTTCCTTATAATCTTCTTCAGATAGAAAGAATTCTGCATCAAAAAAGTTTTCCCTGATTGGATCTTTCTGAGCATCTAAATGATAAAACCCTGATAGAATAAGGGATAGGAGAATAGTAAATACATACTTTTTCATAAATCGGACTTTTGGTCAATTACCAAATTTAGTAATTATCACATTATAAATGAAAAAATATCCTTTTAATTATTAATAGTTTCCTATGGATTTGATAAAACTAAGTATAATTTGTGACGAGGGAGTTGATTTTCTATTGTAAGATGCAGGCTAACCTGCGCCTTTTTTCAATTTGCACGAATCACTTTGTTGAACAATTTTATGAAACCGAAAAAATGGTTATTGATCCTTATTTTTTTTTCGCTTAAACAGAATGAGAAAGAAAATAACTATCCCCAGGATTCCAAAAATCACTCCAGTATATACAAGACCCTTACCCAGTGAAATCTGAATTCCTTTATTTCCTGTTGTAATGATTTCATTTCTGGCTTTGTCTTCACCGGAAATAGCAATTTGCAGAATGGCATTCCAAACATCATCCATGGTAAACCCAAACTCAGCTGAATGCTCGGAGAGGTATCTCATCAAATCTTCGACGCTGTTTATTTTTTCTTTATCTAAATCGATCTGCTCAAGAAATTTAGCTAATTTATCCGGGGCAAACTCTATAAGATTAGATATGAAATCCTGAAGTTTCTCTCTCCCCAAAACCTTCTGAATCATCCGGAATACATCATCTTGCGTATATCCGTTTGCTATTGCATTGCTCAATAAATATTCAATCAGGCCAGAAACACTGGTTATTCCAGACTCCTTCAAGTTTAATTTACGAAGAAATTCGTTCAGCTTTCCATCTGAATGATCAATTAGCTGACATAGAAATTGATTTAGAGCATCGTCAATGAGGTATTCAGAAAATAGTTTATTAATCTCTGATGGAAGGATTGATTTGGTTTTTGTAGACGTTTGTATAAGGAAATTATATAGATCAGCTGCGGTGAAAAGTTCTTTAACCGGGAGTTTTCCTGAGTTAAGAAATTTGTTTAGCTCTCCAACCGACCGGGACTGAAGCGAAGGCAAAATATCTTTAAGCATGGTATCATTGGCATTCAATAGAAGGGGAATTATTTTTTCCTGTTTTATAGCTCCTTCCTCAGCTTCTTTCAATAGAAATGAAGTGAGTTCGGCTCTGTCGCCTATTGCATTGCCTTTAAGATCAACATTTTGCAAATAAGTTCTGGTTTCTGGGTCAGCAAGTCGAATCAACTTGCGCATAAAGTAGTCAAGATCAGTTGCAGCAGTGTAATCAGATAACATTGTATAAACATCTTCCTTGGAATAATCGTATTTTTCATTGTTGTCAAGAAGATATCGAATCAATTCGTCGAAAGAGACAATACCCTCTTTTTCAGGATTTAAATTTTTGAGTGTTTTCCTGAGATTTCCATCTGCGTATAGAGTCAGTTGTTTTATGATATTATTCAAATCACCTGAATAAGCAAGTTTGAGAAGTATATTGCTTACATCATCAATTGTAAAGCCATTCTGTGCAGCCTGTGATTTAAGATATTCAATGAATTCTTCCCTTGAGCCGAATGAATTCTCATTAAGATCAGTTTTTTCAAGGAATTTCTTGAGATTTCCTGTGGCCAGAGAAGCCATTTTCAGCCTGAGATCATCAATTTCGGAAACCTGATTATAAAGATATTTTTGAAGTAGCAGATCAATATCCTCAGTGCTGAATCCTTTCATATCAGCATTAGCATATAGATGCGCAATAAGCTGATCTGCTGTATATATTCCTTCCTTCTGCAAATCAAGCTTGGAAAGATACTCTTTTAACTCCGGGTCTTCAGCTAGAGCGATGAGTTTTTTAAGCACATCTGAGGCGTCTCTGCTTACCGCAAGATTTGTAAGGGTAACCAGCACATCAGCCACAGTGTATGGTTTACCAATGGAATTAAGATAAAGATTCACTGAAAATTCCTCGGGAGTCTTGTTTTCAAGTGTTGTTAAGTCCAGATATTTCAGATAGACTTTAAATGCACCTTCATCTGCAGAATGAGTTAGCTTATTTACAAACAATTTCAGATCGTCGGAACCCTGCGCACCAACAGTGGCAAGAGCTTTGATTACATCCTCAGGTTTATATGAGTAGGTTTGAGCATTCCTGATCAGGAAATCTGATGCCTGATAAGGTGTATTGATCGAATTGGCTTTAAGATCAATTTTAGAAATTGTACTCTGAAGATTGCCTTCTGACGCGTTCTTCAGATTTGTAAGGAATTCTGCAAGATCTTTTTTACTGATCATATCAGCATACAATCGGTCAACATCCTCCCTTGAATACCCATGCTTTTCAGCGTTGACATTCAGATATTGAAACAATTCCGAAGTGTTTGTAATGCCTTCCTTTTCAAAGTCAAGATTTTCAATTACTTCTTTCAAACGTCCATCTGTCCTCGAAGCTAATTCGTTCACCAGTGCTTTTAGGTTCTCATCAGGCACGCCTCGTTCAACTTTATTTTCTTTAAGTGTATTTTCTGTGTTGGTGAGGATCTGAGGAATTACCTGACTTGTATCTCCATCCTTAGGGTAATTTACGATAACATTTTTTGTAATCTGATTACCATCCTGATCGGTAAGAGTAAATTCTATATTATTAATTCCAGGTTTTGGCTCAAAAGCATAGCTCTGTTTGCGACGGTCAATCAAAACAGTATCTGTTTTAACCAATATTGAATCAAGGTACTGTTTGATAACAACTACGGAACCTTTTTCGGCTTCGTAGTCAATCTTTACAGTTTTTCCATTCTTAACAATTATAAGGCTGTCTTTCAGCTGTAGTTTGGCATTTAGTTCTTCCTGAGTAAGTTTTTCTGGAAGTAAAGTAAGTTTAATCTGATCATTCAGACTCATGCCGGTATGAGGTGTTTCAGGCGAGACTTCGAGCGCCTTAATTACCTGTTCAAACCTTTTACTATCAAAAATCATGGAATATTTACCAGCCGGAATACTAAATGCAAATTTCCCTGCATCATCCGGATGAACAAATGCAAGTGTATCACTCTGATTTTGGCTTACCACACTAATGAAGATCTCAGTTCCTTTAACATTTTCTCCTGAATAGTTCAATCTTCCTGTGATATCATATTTTCTTGGATGATCGGCATTGTATACGTTATAGCGATAAATGTCAAACTTCCCATAACCTGTTTCTTTATAAACTGGAAAATATGCAATTTCTCCATCTCTGACAGGACAAAAGAATACATCGTCATCAGTGGAATTCACGGGATACCCCATATTCACGGGATTTGCCCACGTTGAATCGGGCTGCATTTTCGTCATGAAAACATCATAACCGCCCATGTTGTAATGTCCATAGGAAGAAAAGAATAGTCTACGACCATTTTCAGTAATGAATGGAGTTTCTTCATTATAGGGGGAGTTAACTTTTGACCCCAAATTTACAGGTGCACCCCAATCGCCATTTGCCTGAATATTGGATTTATAAATATCAAGACCTCCGTACCCTTCTTTGCGGTTACTGGTAAAATACAGGGTTTTCCCGTCTTTTGAAAGTGATGCATGGGATTCCCAGTACTTGGTATTAATATTGTCATTCATTTTAACCAGAGGAGTCCATAATCCATTAACCAGTTTAGAAGTATATAGATTTCCGATGAAATCATCGTTTCTGTATACAATTAATTGATTTCCGTCATAGGAAAGGCAGGTTGGATAAACATCACCGTCAACGCCAAGTTCTGGAGTAATATTTCTGGGATTTGTCCAGACTCTATTTATCTTTTCAGTAAAGAAAACAGCATCATAAAACTGTAACTGAGAGATAAATACCATTTTTGATTCATCACCTGAAATAGCAGGGTTTTTATCGGCAAACCGTGTATTTATCTGATTGGAAAGGATCTCAACATCCATATCCACAGGTTTTTTCATAAGTCTCTCAGCAACATCGCAGGCAGTAAGCTGTTCAATCACTAGATTATCATCATAAATTTCTGTATTCATCTGAGACTGAAACTTTTTATATGCTTCCCGAGCTTTATCCAGATCATTGTTTACGCGGTAAGCATTTCCCAGAAAAAAGAGTGCGTCAAGAGGAGCACCCTGCTCTTTGTAATTGCTATCCTTATATTTTGGGTTGATATTTTTAGTTGCCTTTTCCAGATAAAAAATAGATTTATCCTTTTCATAGGGGTCGTTAAGGTAGCAAACACCGATTTTAAAATACAGGTTGTAGTTGTCGGGTTCAGCCCTATGAAGACGAAGGTACAAAGGAAGTGCTTCCTCAAATTCCTCAAAAAGATAATAAGATTCAGCTGCAAGAAACACTTGTTTTAAATCGGTGGATTGCTGTCCGTATCCCATCTTCATGAAGGAGAGGCACAAACCTATAAGGAATATAGCTTTTTTCATAATTCTCTGTTCAGAAGTTTAAACTCTGTTGAATTAAACGAATTGTTTTTCGCAAGGAACAGAGGCTTTAACTGCATATACAAATGTAAAAAATTGTTCGAGGTTTTCGATAATAAAAAATGCGGAATTATTCTATTCTGTCAGATTTTGACCTAATATCAATCAATTACCGTCAAAAGACTTATATCCATGTTAAAAATTAAAACTAATACTGCCATATACTTCTCAAATTCAGGCAAATAATACATTTTAGAAAATTATCAGGGCTGGAGGAATGCATTCTCAGAAAACATTGCTCTCCACCAGATAGCAAATTCATTGCTTAATTTGTAATCCCGTGCATATTCCATATTTATTTTTTCTCTTATTTCCTGATCTTGGTTTTCAATTCCAATACCCGGATTAAAAATCCCCTTTTTTAAGCTTGGAAGGCCTGTAATATTGGTGCCCGAACAATAACTGATCCAGGTATTCAGAGAAAAGAGAACTGGAAATACATTTAAGATGTTTTTTCTGTAAGGCTTAAAAAACGGAAACAAAAATGGCCAGGTTACAAGAAAACCAAGGGATACTCCAATGTCAAACAAACGCTTACTTCGTCGGTTACTACCATTGGCAATTGAGTTAAAATTGATGAGGTATAGATCACCTGCAGTATTAATAGAATTGCTGCCAATGATGCTGTGACTTTCAGGTGGTGCTATTTTGTAATCAACCGGTGAACCGGTAACATCTGTCATAATACTAATGATCTCCCGCGATGATATGTCTTTGGCACAAAAAACAATTTCTTCGATTTTATGAATTTTAACTATTTCCGCAAGCTGAACTGTGTTTCCAAGGTAGCCGGCTTCGTGTAATTCCCTTGGAGCAACAAAACCAACTATATCAGGGACAATCTGAGTTTTCCCCAGTAATTGGCTTACCCTGTCGGCCTCATCATGGAAACCCACAATTATCATCCTTTTTTTACGGTTAAGAGCAAGTTCATAATCTGCAAAGCCTGAAAAATATAAAATAATCCTGTGTGCGCTAAGCACTATCATTCCCCACAATGCTCCCAGAAGAATTAATGCTCTGGAAAACCGGTATGCTTCTGGTAAAAGCGCATAAAGAATAAGAATAATAAAGGTTCCGGTTAAATGTCCACTTAAAACTTTCCACATTTTTACAGGTTTTTCATATCCCCCAGAATAATAGACCGAGAAAAGCCAGATGAAGATATATACAGGAACTACAACCTGATAGAAGGATAGTGGGTAATAATTAGTATGGCCAAATCTGAAATTTTCCCAGAAAGGAGTAAGGAACCAATAGCCGGAAAATATTAGTAGAAAATCGATAAGTGGCTGGTAAACTTTTTTGATAAATCGTCTGATAATCGCCAATGTTGCCCTGAAATATATAGCAACATTAATAAGAATGGAGAAAGCATATGCGTTTTTGGGGGAGAAATGCTTGCCGGCAAAAATTAGCATCGCCTTATAAAAGACAAGTACGTAGTTTAAGCTACCTTTTTTTGTACTTTCTCCTTTATAATGAATAATAGTAGTTTCTGGAAAATAGTAGTTTTTGTAACCGGCTTTAATCATGCGATAGCTGAGGTCAATATCTTCCCCGTACATGAAAAAATCCTCATCAAGCAAACCGGTTTTGCCCAAAGCTTCAGACCTTAAAAACATAAATGCCCCTGATAGAATTTCAATTGTGTGAGTTTTGTTTTTATCCAGAAAACCAAGGTGATATTGACCGAAAACTCTTGATTTAGGGAATAATCGTGCAAGTCCGAATATTTTGAAAAAGGAAACTGAAGGTGTTGGAAGGGCACGTTTCGATTCAGGTAAAAAACTTCCCTTTCCATCAATCATTTTAACCCCAAGTGCGCCGGCATCCAAGTGGCTATCCATAAATGAAATGCACTTTTTTAAGGTACCTTCTTCAATGACTGTATCCGGATTAAGAAGAAGGCAATATCTACCGGTTGCTAGCCGCAAAGCCTGATTATTCGCTTTACTGAAGCCTTCATTATGCTTGTTTTCAATGACCTTTACCCATGGGAATTTTTCCCGAATCATGGCACATGAACCATCCACTGAATTATTATCAACCACAAATACTTCAGTGTCAGATTGCTTTGATGCGTTTGCGACCGCATGAAGGCACTGTTCAAGGAAGTACTTAACGTTATAGTTTACAATGACAATGGAAAGATCCATGAGGTAAAAAGTAAATCCCTTAAAAGTAAGAATTTTTTTTAAGTAAGGTATTCAGGGGAAAGGATTTTAGAATGACCTAATCCGGGAAACTGAATTAAGCTAGAATTTTTAAAAACTGTACCCGCTTTTCAAAAGGTGTCTGGATTGATTTTTTAAATACCCGACCATCCTATAAAATAACCTGATTGCGCAGTAAATCTTCCAGATCCTCTCTTTTCCGGATCAGGTAGTCTTTTCCTTCGTGCACCATCACTTCAGCCGGGCGGTAGCGGGAGTTGTAATTGGATGACATGGCGTAGCAATATGCGCCAGCATTTTTAAAAAGCAAAGTATCCCCTTCAGATATTTCATTTATTTTTCGGTTCCATCCAAATGTATCAGTTTCACATATATAGCCAACAACAGTGTATATGCGCATCTTTCCATCAGGCTTGCTGACATTGATAATATGGTGGTATGCGTCATAAAACATCGGGCGGATCAGGTGATTCAGACCTGTGTCGAGCCCGGCGAAAACAGTGGCAGTAGTTTGTTTTATCACATTAACACGGGCGGCAAAATAACCGGCTTCACTAACAAGATATTTGCCCGGCTCGAAAATAAGGGTAAGTTTTTTACCATAAATTTTACAGAATTCATTGAATTTTTGTGAGAGATTCTCACCAAGTGATTCAATGTCTGTCTCGTAATCATCAATTTTGTAGGGTACTTTAAAGCCACTTCCAAAGTCAACATATTCAAGGTCTTTAAAATTCATAGCCGTGTTAAACAGAATTTCAGCGCCTCTCAAAAATACATCAACATCATAAATGTCTGATCCTGTATGCATATGAATCCCTTCAATATGCATATTATTTGCCTCAATAACCCGAAGAACATGAGGAATTTGATGGATGGATATTCCGAATTTCGAATCAATATGACCTGTCGAAATCTTTTCATTTCCTCCCCCTAAAATATGCGGATTTATACGGATACACACCGGGACTTTTTTCCCATGCTTATGGCCAAACTGCTCAAGAATGCTGATATTGTCAATGTTTATTCTCACTCCTTTATCAACTCCCATTTCAATTTCTTCAATGGATACACAATTGGGAGTGAAAATAATGTCTTTTGCATTGAATCCCGCTTTGAGTCCAAGCATAACTTCCTGAATAGAAACGGCATCAAGTCCTGCACCCAGATCTTTAAAATATTTCAGAATATTTACATTCGTAAGCGCTTTACAGGCATAGTTAATCTTAACTTTTGAATTTCTGAAAGCGGTTTTCATCCTGATATATTGCTTCTTTATAACGGCCGTTTCATAAATATAAAGAGGGGAATCGTATTTTTTTACCAGGTCTTCAACCGCGATCCCGTCTATGAGATATACATTATCTTTCAATTCCATTGGAGAAATTTCTTATTAAAGCACGTAAAGATACAAGAATATGTTGGAAAGCATAAATGTATTTTGGTTCAAATTTGTTGAGAAACATTTCAAATAATGGCAAAAAAGCATTCAGATTATAACACGCTTGTTATCTGGTATAAAATGAACAATTGTTATGCTCATCTTCCTCCTGGCCTGCCTAGTGTTGATTCAAAATCCAGTCGGTTAATAAGTGATCTTCCCAAAGTAATTTCATCGGCAAATTCCAGGTCATCACCTATTGCAAGACCTCTTGCAAGTGTTGTGATTTGTATCCCACTCTCTTTCAGCTTCCTGTAAATATAGAAATTTGTTGTGTCACCTTCCATTGTTGTTGGAAGGGCAAGGATAATTTCTCTGGCTTTCTTTTCTTTGACTTTGCTTTCAAGGGATTCAATGCTGAGGTCGCCCGGACCTATTCCTTCCATAGGAGAGATAATGCCTCCAAGAACATGATATGCGCCCCTGTACTGCTGGGTGTTTTCGATTGACATTACATCACGAATGCTTTCTACTACGCAGATAACATCATGGTCGCGCTTTGGATTGCTGCAAATATGACAAATATCCGAATCCGACAGATTATGACAGATTTTACATTCACGTATTTCTTTTTTTAGCTTTATGACAGCATTTCCAAAGGATTCAGAAACTTCAGCGTCCTGTCGCAGGAGATACAAAACCAACCTCAATGCTGTTTTTGTTCCGATTCCGGGTAATTTAGCAAACTCATTTACAGCGTCTTCCAATAATTTTGATGGAAAATTCAAATTCATATTTGCATTTTTAATAAAACGTAAAAATAACTGCAAGCACGGGCATTCGCAATTATTTTTATTATTCTTGCAACAAATATATGATATGAGCTCACTTGGTTTGTCAATAATCATTCTTTTTTATTTTCTGTTATTGCTCGCAATTGCATGGATAACAGGACGTAATGCCGATAATGCTGGTTTTTTTGTTGGCAATAGAAAATCTCCCTGGTATGTTGTTTCATTTGGTATGATCGGGGCATCTCTTTCCGGAGTAACTTTTATTTCCATTCCCGGATGGGTTGGAGAAAGCCACTTCAGTTATATGCAAATGGTTCTGGGTTACCTTGTGGGGTATTTTGTAATTGCAAATGTTTTAATGCCCATGTATTACAAAATGGGTCTCACATCCATTTATACCTACCTTGAAACCCGTTTCGGCAGATCATCCTATAAAACTGGAGCCTCATTTTTTTTGCTTTCACGGACAATTGGCGCTTCATTCAGACTTTTTCTGGTAGCAAATGTTCTGCAGATAACAATATTTGAAGAGGCAGGAATGCCTTTCTGGCTCACAGTGCTAATTACCGTTGGACTTATCTGGCTCTTCACTTTCAGGGGAGGGATTAAAACTATAATCTGGACTGATACGATCCAAACTTTTGCAATGCTCACAGCTCTGGTTTTTACCATTGTACTGATAAGTAAAAGTATGGGACTGGGTTTTGGAGGATTGATACAGGCCATTTCTGTTAGTGAATATAGTCAGATTTTTGTTTTCGACGATTGGAAAAGCCCGTATCATTTTGTTAAACAATTTATCGGGGGAGCTTTTATAGCCATTGTAATGACTGGTCTTGATCAGGATCTTATGCAAAAAAATCTTAGTTGTAAAAACATAAACGATGCGAAGAAGAATATGTATTGGCTAAGTGTTTCGCTTGTGCCGGTTAATCTTCTTTTCCTTAGTCTTGGCGCATTACTTTTTATTTATGCTGCATTTGCCGGAATACCCGTTCCTGCGAACACAGATAATTTATTTCCAATGATTGCAACGGGTGGATATTTGTCGGTTTCGGTTGCTTTTTTCTTTATAATAGGACTCGTATCCGCAACCTATTCCAGCGCAGATTCAGCGCTTACATCACTTACCACCTCTTTTACTATTGATATTCTCGATGCTCAGAAAAAGGGAGAAAAGAGTTTAAAACTCACCAGAAATCTGGTACATGTTGCCTTTACAGTTTTACTGGGTTTGCTGATAATTTTTTTCAGGGCAATTAACGACCAGAATGTGATAAAAGCAATTTTCACCATTGCGGGATATACCTATGGACCTTTGTTGGGCTTATATTCTTTCGGCCTTTTTACAAAGAGACAACTCCGGGACAAGTGGGTTCCGATTGTTGCCATAGCCTCTCCGCTGATTTGCCTGGTTCTGAATCATTTTTCCAAAGAATTGTTCTGGGGATATAAATTCGGATTTGAACTTCTTGTTCTGAATGGAGCAATCACTTTTGCAGGTTTGTATCTCCTTAGCTTAGGGGAAAACAATAAGTTATCCAAGGCTGATGGAAATAAACTTCTATGACAAAGTTCTTTACGGATATAATAAAGCGTAGTTCCGTCACCTTGTTGGAACTGCGCTTTATTATTTATCAGCATTGTAACTCAGGAGATTAATCAATTCCCCCTTTATCAACCGAATAGATCTCTTCGATCAATGATTTGTATTTTTCTGAAAGTACTTTTCTTTTCAGTTTGAGAGTAGGCGACATTTCTCCGGTTGCTGGTGTCCATTCCTCTGCAACCAGCCTGAATCGTTTGATTTGTTCTGTTTGTCCGATATTTTTATTCATTTCATTAACCTCTTTCTGAATACGGGCAATGGTCTGAGGATTTGCAATCAGCTCCTGATTATCACGGAATTTTATCCCGTGCATTCCCGCCCAGTTATGCAGAAATTCATAATTTGGTGATATAACTGCACTGGCAAATTTCTCATTCTCACCAATAACCATAAGGTTTTCAATAAACAAGGACTCTTTAAGTTTGTTTTCAATTACCTGAGGAGCAATATACTTACCACTTGAAAGTTTGAACATTTCTTTTTTACGGTCGGTTATTTTCAGGTATTTTTCATCAACAAAAATCCCGATGTCACCGGTGTGAAACCATCCATCTTTATCAATTACTTCGGCTGTAAGTTCAGGCGCTTTATAGTAGCCAAGCATAAGATTCGGACCTTTACATAATATTTCCCCATCTTCAGCAATCATTACTTCAACGTTTTCAATAACCGGGCCTACGGTTCCGAACTTCACTTCCATGGTTGTAAGATTGTTCACGGATATAACAGGAGAGGTCTCTGTAAGACCAAATCCTTCGAGCACTTTCATGTCAGCTGCCCAGAATATGCGGGCCAATCGGGCTTGTAGAGCTGCTCCCCCGGAAACAATTATTTCTACATTATTCCCAAGTGCCTCTCTCCATTTCGAAAAAATGAGTTTACGGGCAATTTTAAGTCGCATATTATACCATGCGTTATTATCCTGAATATCATATTTTAATCCCAAGTTAACAGCCCAGAAGAAAATCTGTTTTTTAATATACGGCAAGTCTTTACCTTTGCCTATAATACGGTCATAAATTCTTTCTAAAAGTCTGGGAACGCTATTGAAAACATGAGGCTGCACATCCTTTAAATCCTGCACAATTGTACCCATATTCTCTGCGTAGTAAATACTCAGACCCTTGTATTGAAAGTGGTAATTTACCATTCTCTCATACACGTGACTTATAGGGAGAAAGGATAAAACCCGGTGATGATGATTAAGGTGATGAACCTTGGAAGTGGTGATAAAATTCGTAACCAGATTTTTATGTGAAAGCATTACTCCTTTTGGGAAACCTGTGGTACCAGATGTGTAAATAAGTGTTACAAGATCTTCAGGGAGAATACTTTCTTTAATTTCCTCGAGTTTTTCTTTGAATTTCGCCTCATTCTTTTTTCCGAGTTCCAGAATTTCTTTCCAATTTTTAGCGTCTTCAATTGTGTCAAATACATAAATGTCTTTTATAGAGGGAGCACCTTCTACAATCGGAGTAATTTTTGCGAATAGCTGTTTATCTGAAACAATAACCAGTTTCGGTTGAGCATGGTTTAAAATGAAATCGTAATCTTCCTTGCTGATGGTCGGGTAGATTGGAACATGTACAATTCCTGCCTGACTAAGAGCCATGTCAACAATATTCCATTCAGGACGATTGTTTGAAATGGTAGCAACCATATCACCTTTTTGCAATCCCAATGCCATAAAACCATAACTGGCCTGATTCGATTGTTCAATATAATCTTTAGTTGACCAGCTGATCCATTTGCCATTTTCTTTACTAGCCAGGGCATCAGTCTTTTGCAGGAACAATTCATGGTATCTTCCAAGAAGATCAAAGGTTCTTTTTACGTCCATGTTAGGTAGTTTAGTTTTGCCAAATATAATAATATTTCAATACAAGAAATCGAATAAGTAAATTTATTAGATTTTCAATTTCTCAATTTGTTCACGCAAGTAGATGAGAATCAATAAAATAAAACCAAATTTATTGACACCTAAATTTCGACTGAATTTCGATTGTCGCAATAAATAATGTATCATGTAAATATGAAAGGTATTTTTAGAGTTATAATTTCAAGTATTTTGCAGTTGTCTGTTAGACAGTTGTATTTGAAATCTCCCCCGGGAATTAAAATTTGTTTTATACCTTTCGTCGATCAAAAAATGAAATATGTTTTTACTTTTAACAGCATATTAAAACTAATTTATGAAATTGAAAGCTAATCTGGTCTTGACAATTCTTATGGTATTCACTGCGATTGTATCAGCAAAAGACAAGCCTGCCTACAAACTTTTTACTTCTACGGGCAAGGAAGTAAGCTGGGAAAAAATGGTTAAGGATCTTCAAAATTCTGATATGGTATTTTTTGGTGAGTTGCACGATAATCCTATTGCTCATTGGCTTGAATACGAATTGATGGTTGAATTGTATAAAAAGCACGACAGTTTGCTGGTAGCAGGAGCAGAGATGTTTGAAACCAATCAGCAAATTGCTTTGAATAATTATTTGAGCGGATTATTCGATGAAAAGAAATTTGCAGATACCGTGAAATTGTGGAAAAACTTCAAAACCGATTATCTGCCGATGATTGATTTTGCAAAAGAGCACAAGTTCCCTTTTATTGCAACCAATGTACCGAGAAAATATGCCAGTATGGTATTTAAGGGCGATTTTGTTTCCCTTGATACACTTAACAGTGCAGAACGCGCTTTATTAGCTCCTCTTCCCATTCCATTTGACATAAATCTGCCTTGTTATCAGGAAATGCTAAAAATGGGAGATTCGCACCCGGAAATGAAAATCGATGAAAAATATCCAAAAGCCCAGGCAATTAAGGATGCAACTATGGCTCATTTCATTCTGAAAAATAAAGTTGAAAACGGCATGTTTTACCACCTAAACGGCTCTTTTCACTCAGATAATTTCGAGGGAATCGTCTGGTACCTTAAACAAGCAGATCCAGCATTGAAAATCAAGACGATTACTACAGTTGAACAATCTGATATTAGTAAACCTGAGAAAGAGGCAATGGGGAAGGCATCATATATCCTAGTAGTGCCGGTTACAATGACGAAAACTTATTAAGTTATCTATCCCCTTAATTTTTTTCCAATCCTGTATCAATGTCGTTTAGTTAAGCAAGAAGCATCATTTTTAATGGATGTACTAATTTTCAATTTTCACACCACATATTTCGGTGCTTTGCACCTTTTCCCTCTATGACAATCATTTTTCTACAAATATTACGGTGCTCTGGCGAACCGCTGCGAAATATTTGTAGAAAAACATTTATCGAACCCCGGTTTAAGGTGCAGCGCACCGAAATATTTTTTATGAATTATAATTTTTCATGCTTTTTTCTATTATTCCATTAACTAAACGACATTGAATCCTGCATTTTAATAAATTCAAATCTGAACTATTTTGGTAAAAAATCTTTAGCTCTATCTAATGCTTTTTGAAGGCCTGCAGGGTTTTTACCTCCTGCTGTTGCAAAAAATGCCTGACCCCCGCCGCCACCTTGAATTTCTTTTGAAATTTCACGGATAATAGTTGATGCATTTAGGTTTTTACTCTCCACAAGCTGATTGGATATCATAACTGCCAGGTTTGCTTTACCTTCTATTTCACATCCTAAAATCAGGACAAGGTTTTCCATGTCGCCTTTTATCTGGAAAGCCAGATCACGTAACAGGTTTGCCTTATCAAGGTTTACCATAGTCGACAAAAATCTGATTTCCCCAATCACTTCAATCTTACCCAGCAATTCGTTTTTTATTGAAGATAGTTTCTCAATTGAAAACCCTTCAATTTGCTTGCTAAGATTCTGATTTTCAGCCACAAGCTTTTCAATAGCAGGAAGAATCTCTCCAGTTGTACTGGTTATTTCACTTACTTTTTTGAGTTGATCGATTTGTTCAAAAATATATTCCTGAGATTTAATACCTGAAATAGCCTCAATTCTTCTTACTCCGGCAGCGATGGCGCTTTCCTTGGTAATTTTAAAAAACCCGATTTTTCCTGTTGATTTCACATGAGTTCCTCCGCAAAGCTCAACCGAATCATTAAACTGGATTACTCTGACACTATCCCCGTATTTTTCACCAAAAAGTGCCATGGCTCCCATGCTCAGCGCTTCTTTTACAGGAGTATTGCGACTTTCATTCAGAGGGATATTTTCACGAATCATTGAATTTACAATAACTTCAATTGTCCTTATTTCATCGTCGCTTACTTTTTGAAAATGACTAAAGTCGAACCTGATATATTCAGGATTTACAAGTGATCCCTTTTGCTCAACATGAGTGCCGAGCACTTTTCTTAGTGCAAAATGAAGAAGATGTGTTGCGCTGTGATTGGCTTCTGTATTTATGCGTAATTCCCGGTTCACCTTAGCAGTAAAGCTGTTTTTTAGATTTACAGGGAGTTCCGTGCACAGATGTATTACAAGATTATTTTCTTTAACCGTATCATGAATTATTATTTCGTTTTTCCTATCACTGATAACCCCTGTATCTCCTGCCTGACCGCCGCTCTCAGCATAAAACGGAGACTTGTTAAATACTAGTTGGTAAAATTCTTTCCCTTTAAGTTTAATCTGGCGGTAGCGCATAATTCTGATATCGGTTTCCAGTTGATCATAACCCACAAATTCGTTTTCCTGACCGGTTTCCAGAATGGTCCAATCACCAGTTTCCTTAACGGCATCATTTCTTGATCTCGATTTTTGCTCCTCCATTTCTTTTGCAAATCCCTCTGTATCTGCAGCCAGATTTTTTTCTCTTAGAATTAATTGGGTCAAATCTAATGGAAAACCATAAGTGTCATACAATGTAAATACGTCCTTTCCGCTGATAGTATTTTGTTTATTTTTTATTGCTTTATCTGACAACTGATCGAGAAGTCGGATTCCTGTTTCCAATGTGCGGAGAAATGAAAGTTCCTCTTCCTGAATAACCTTTTCTATAAGTGATTGCTGTGTTTTTAGTTCAGGATAACTTAGTCCCATTGTATCAATAAGCACAGGCACAAGTTTATAAAGGAAGGGTTCGGATTGATTTAAAAAAGTGTACGCGTGTCTTACTGCTCTTCTGAGAATTCTGCGGATCACATATCCGGCTTTTGCATTGGAGGGAAGCTGACCGTCTGCAATTGAAAATGAAATGGTTCGCAAATGGTCTGCGAGAACCCGCATTGCAATATCGCTCTCGGTATTCTTTCCATAAGGGGTACCGGAAATTTCGGCAATCCTTGAAATTATTGGTTGAAAAATATCTGTGTCGTAGTTGGATTTTTTATTCTGAACAACCATACACAGTCGTTCGAATCCCATACCCGTATCAACATGTTTTTGAGGCAGACTATCGAGAGTGCCGTTTGCCTTCCTGTTAAATTGAATAAATACAAGGTTCCAAATCTCAATTACAAGAGGATTACCTTTATTCACAAGCTCTGCACCCGATACTAGGCTTCTGTCAGCATCATCACGTATATCACAGTGAATTTCTGAACAGGGTCCGCAAGGGCCGGTATCACCCATTTCCCAAAAATTATCTTTTTTAGATCCCAGAATAATTCTGTCTGCAGGCACATGCTTACTCCAGTATTCTTTTGATTCTGCATCGATACTAATATTTTCTGCTTTGCTGCCTTCAAAAATGGTAATATACAATCTGTCTGCAGGTATGCCTGCAATTTTTGTTAGAAATTCCCAGGCAAAATCAATGGCGTCTTTTTTAAAATAGTCCCCAAACGACCAATTACCTAGCATTTCAAACATAGTATGGTGGTATGTATCATGACCAACTTCTTCAAGATCGTTATGTTTTCCTGAAACCCTAAGGCATTTCTGTGAATTGGCAACTCTCAGATTTTTGGGAGAGGCATTACCAAGGAAAATATCCTTAAACTGATTCATTCCTGCATTGGTGAACATTAATGTCGGGTCATTTTTCACTACCATTGGTGCAGAAGGAACTATTTCGTGCGATTTTTGAGAGAAGAAATTCAGAAAAAGAGATCTTAATTCGTTCGAGGTCATTTTAAACTTTTTATAATAATTAAAAAATTAAGTAATTAGTGTAACCATATGACTTGTAAAACAGTATCAGGGTTATCGGTTTTTTTTAGAGTTTGTAAAATTAATTTTTTTAAATTACATTTACGCCTCACATTTGTAAAAATTGTATTAATCATTGATAATCAGGCATGTTTAAGGGAAAATACATATTTAATCCAGAAACATTAAGGTTCGAGACGAACAATCTACCTTTAAAAAAAAGGTTAAGGGACTATAGTCTGTATCTGGGTTTAATCATTATTATTTCCATAGCATTACGTATTGGGTTCGACAATTTAATACAATCCCCAAAGATTGATCTTTTTTCTGCTCAAAACCAGGTATTAAAATCAGAATATAAAATCCTTAATGAAAAAATAACCAAGGCTGAAGCCCTTTTGGTTGAGGTTCAGAAACGCGACGATAAGGTATATCGTTCTGTTTTTGATATGGGGCCACTTCCAAGTTCTTTGCGTGAAGCTGGATATGGAGGTTCTGAGATTCCTTATGGGAGCCTTGCAAGCAATGGAAGGGATGAGATGGTCAATAAAACAGCTTTAAAGTTGGAGAAATTATCCACTAAAGCAAAAGTGCAATCAGGCTATTTATCTGATCTTTACGTCCTGGCGCAGTCTCAACAAAAACTTATCGCTTCAAAACCTTCAATACAGCCACTTTCACCGGCAGATAGCTTTAGAATAACTTCTTCTTTTGGATTCAGATGGGATCCTTTTACCAACCAGAGAAGAATGCATCAGGGTCTTGACCTTGCAGGTGAAATTGGGTTAAAGGTTTATGCAACTGGTGATGGAATAGTTATTTCGGCTGAAGATGGTAAAAACGGTTACGGTAAAGAAGTAATTATTGACCATGGTTTTGGTTATATTTCGCGATACGCACATCTTAGCAGAATCGATGTAAACAGGGGTCAGGTCATTAAGAGAGGTGAATACCTTGGCAGATTAGGCAGCACCGGCCGGTCTACAGGCCCCCATCTGCATTATGAAATAATTTTTGAGGATAAAACAGTGAATCCTATGCTGTTTTATTACGAGAATCTTAATCCCATTGAATTCAACTCAATAGTCGCTCAATCCTCAAATTGAGATCCTGATTTAGTCGGTTAATTTTATTTTTGCTATCTTGCCGGTTTAAAATTTTCAAATTATGCCAAGGTCTCAGTTTAAGTATGACCCCGATAATTTACGGTATTTAAAGTTAAATCAGAACTTGCGATCCAAGGTGTTCAGGATTTTTTCCTGGGTTGCAGGAAGCCTTGTACTGGCAATAGTTCTAAATGTCATTTATGCTTTTTTCTTTGATACTCCTCATGAAAGCCAGATCAGACAGGAAAACAGGGCTTTAATGCAGGATTATGAATTTCTCTCAAAAAAATATAGCAGGGTAGATACCGTATTAAAAGAAGTTCGATCCATTGATGAGAACCTTTACCGCACTATTTTTGAAACAGAACCTGCTTTTCGTCAAGGCGGAGGGGAGAACGAGAATATTTCAGAATTGTTCCAGTATCTTTCACTTGATAATAATGAACTAGTTGAAAACACCTCATCCGAACTTAATGAAATTCATAACAAAACATATATTCAGAATAAGGAATATGGTCGGTTGATGGGCTTTTCAGGAAGAAAGGCGGATATTCTTACATCACTCCCTGGTATTCAACCTATACGTAATCAGGATCTTACGCGAACCGCTTCAGGTTATGGATTCAGAATACACCCTATTTATAAGATACAAAAAATGCATCCAGGAATGGATTTTACAGCTCCCACCGGAACTGAAGTTTTTGCTACTGGTGATGCGGTGGTTGAAGTTGTTGAAATGAGTAAAAGAGGCAATGGTAATACTATTGTTCTTAACCATGGCACAGGTTACAAAACATCTTATATGCACCTTGATGCATTTAAAGTGAGAACAGGACAGAAGGTCAAAAGAGGTGAGGTTATTGCTTGGGTTGGAAATACGGGTCTTTCCGTTGCTCCGCACCTGCATTATGAGGTATCGTTGGATGGTAATCCAGTGAATCCAGTTAATTATTTCTTTTTGGAATTAAGTCCACAAAGTTTTGATAAGATTATTTTGATTAGTATAAAATCGGGACAGTCTTTTGACTAATTATTTTTTTTCGTACTTTTATCCACATATGGCAAAAGCAAAATTCAAATTTAATCCGGATACCCTTCTTTTTGAGAAGGTTAAGTATTCATTTAAGCAAAGGTTGCTGCGATTTCTCCCCTTCTTCTCGGTCACCATGGCCTTTACTCTGGCAATTTTATTTTTTGGATATGGTTACTTTGAGTCTCCAAAAATTAACAAGCTAACTCAGGAACAGGCACAGACAATTCTTAAGCTTAACGTAATGAAAACCGAGCTTTCTAAGTTCGAAGAAGTTATTTCTGATATTGAATATAATGATGATCATATATACCGAACATATTTTGAAGTAGATCCTCTGAATACCTCTTTAAGAAATGCAGGTTCAGGTGGAAATGTTAATAATAATTCTTTTTCTAACTCCAGATATAGTAAGCTTATTCTTTCTCTCGACAATAGGCTCGACCATCTTGCTAAGAAACTTGTTGTGCAGTCGAAGTCGTATGATGCAGTAGTTGAAATGGCTGTTAATAAAGAAAAACGACTTGCTGCAAGACCTGCTATCCAACCTATCAGTATCAAAGAGCTTACTCGCTTTGGGTCTAATTTTGGCTTTCGGCTTCATCCAATTCTTCATGTTGTTCGTATGCATGCAGGTATCGACCTGACTTGTCCCCGCGGCACCAATATTTTTGCTACTGCTGATGGAGTTGTTAAGGAGGCTGGATATACTTCAGGGGGTTATGGAAATAAAATTTTAGTTGATCATGGATATGGCTACAATACTTTATACGGTCACTGCGATAAAGTATTTGTAAAACCCGGTGATCGTGTAAAAAGAGGAGATATAATAGGAGCAGTTGGAAGTACAGGTCTTTCTGTTGCTCCGCACCTGCATTACGAAGTACATATAAATGGTAACGCGGTGAATCCCATAAATTATTACGCAAATGACCTGTCAGCTGAAGAATACGATAAGATGATAAGTTTGTACTCCAACTCAGATCCAAGTTTTGACATTAACTAGTATTCTTTAAGTTTCCAAAAGCATCAGTTATATTTAAGTTCACAAGTTTAAGTGAATTTCTGCGATGGTGAAACTTTATATTCTTTTGCATTACTCTGAATCTTACAATAATTATCATTTCAACTTTATTGCTTTTTTTATGAAGAAAAGATTTTCTTTTGCCTTAGTAACAATTTTTTTATGTTTTCCAGTTTTAACAGCTCAGACGCCTGATGCTGATAGTCTTATTGCAGTGAAGAGTATTACAGTCGTAGCTGTTGGTGATATTATGCTCGGTACAAATTACCCTAGTGAGTCGTACCTTCCCCCTAAAAATAATTGCTATCCATTACTATCTGAACTAAAGCCCTATCTTCAGGATGCTACTGTGACATTTGGCAATCTTGAAGGTGTATTTTCCGGAAACAGCGGTACAGCAAAAGAATGTAAGGATACAACCACCTGTTATGTGTTCAGAATGCCTGAATCATATCTGGATTGCATAAGTGATGCTGGTTTTGATTTCCTGAGTATGGCAAATAATCATGTTAATGATTTTGGATACGAAGGCCGGGTTAATACCTCCAGACATCTTGCAGAAAGTGGAATTGCATTTGCAGGACTCGTATCAAAACCTTTTGCAATAATCAAAAGGGAAGGATATAAAATTGGTTTTGCAGCATTTGCGCCGCATACAGGGACTGCAGATATGAAAGATTACAATGGAGCAAAAAAGATTGTTTCAATGCTTAATGATAGTTGCGACTTTGTTATTGTGTATTTTCATGGTGGAGCTGAAGGTAAAGATTATCAGCACGTTACCCGTCAGGACGAAGAGTTTCTGGGGTTCAACCGCGGAAATGTGTACCGTTTTGCTCATGATGTTGTGGATGCTGGTGCTGATCTGGTTATGGGCTCAGGCCCTCATGTAACCCGGGCTGTAGAGGTTTACAATAACCGCTTAATTGGATATAGTCTTGGTAACTTCAGTACATGGGCACGTTTTAATTTATCAGGCCCAAATGGAATTTGTCCGCTTATTAAAACATGGCTCGCCGCTGACGGAAGTTTTATAAAAGCGCAGATTATACCTGTTTATCAGCCGGGTGAAGGGGGTGCTAAAATTGATCCTCAGAAAAGAGCAATCACTAAAATTCAAGAACTTACTCTATCTGACTTCCCTGATTCTCCAGTCATTATAGATGATGAGGGTTGGATTTTATCAAAATAAAACCTATTATGCCTAGTCGGTAGGGATAGTTTTTTTATATTGTTTTGGCGAAAACAATGAAAAATGATTGATTTGTAAAAGGTTTTTCATACTTTAGATAACTTATTTTAAGCGTCACATTATCAGAGCATTTATAAGTTATGTTGAAGGCCAAAATTTTGTGAAATTTTGATTTGCCAATTTTTTGAAAAGACTGAAAAAAGCAGATAAACGCAGATTTTTTTATTTCCCTGCAATTCTTATTTGAAGCTAAAAAAAGTATAAAATGCCCTACAAGGAACCCAAAATAGAAAAACTTTTTTATGCAATTGGCGAAGTTGCTGAGATGTTCGATGTTAACACTTCTTTAATAAGATTTTGGGAGAAAGAGTTTGACGTTATTAAACCTAAAAAAAATAAAAAGGGCAATCGACTCTTTACAAAGGAAGACGTCGAAAATTTTCATCTTATCTATAATCTTGTGAAAGTCAGGGGAATGACTCTGGCAGGAGCGAAAAAAAAGATGAAAGAGAACAAGACTGACATTCATGATGATTTTGAAATCATTCAGACCTTAAACCAGGTCAAGGAAATGCTTATTGAGATCCGCGATGAGATAGAAGGCGTGAAATAAAATCCAGCTTATTTATTTCCGGGTTTAGTTTATGATCTCCCCTGAAAAATGAAACCATGCTATTAAAAGAAATTATCAGCGTTTTTGAGAAGGCTGCACCATTTGCATTGCAGGAATCTTACGACAATTCAGGCTTGCAGATTGGAAATCAGGATATGGAAGTATCTGCTGCCTTAATTTGTCTTGATGTTACCAATGAAGTACTTGAAGAAGCTTTAAAGCTAAAAGCTAACCTGATTATTTCACACCATCCTCTTATATTTCAGGGGATTAAGAGTTTGACAGGAAAAAACTCCACAGAGGAAATTATAATTCGCGCAATAAAATCAGATATTGCTATTCTATCTATTCATACAAATTTCGATAGTATCTCTGAAGGAGTTAGTTACTCCATTTGTAAAAAACTGGATCTTAGAAGGATACGAGTTCTTGATCCCCTGAAAAATGGCTTGCTAAAGCTTGTATTCTTTGTTCCAGTAAGCTACGCAGAAATAGTGCGGGAAAAAGTTTTTGATGCAGGTGCCGGAGAGATCGGAAACTACGATCAATGCAGCTTTAATTTATCCGGAGCAGGAACTTTCAGGGCAGGTGAAGAGGCAAATCCATTTGTTGGAAAGAAGTCTGAATTTCATAAGGAAGAAGAGATTCGTGTTGAAACCGTAATACCCGTAGCACTTTCATCCAAAGTGGTCTCAGCCCTAATTAAGGCTCACCCTTATGAGGAAGTAGCCTACGACCTTTACCCAATTTTAAACAATAATCCAATTCTCGGAATGGGGATGGTAGGAGAATTACCCGTTGAAATGAGTGAAATGGAGTTTCTGACTCTTTTGAAAGCTACATTTAATTCCGGATCTATCAGATACACCACTCTCCTCAAAAGAAAAATAAAAAAAGTTGCTGTCTGTGGAGGTAGTGGCAGTTTCTTGTTAAACAAGGCAATTGCAACAGGGGCTGATGTTTTTGTGTCGGGGGATTTTAAATATCATCAGTTTTTCGAAGCCGAAAACAAGATTCTCATTGCCGATATCGGACATTATGAGAGTGAGCAGTTTACAAAAGAACTCTTTTATGAATTACTTATTAAAAATTATCCTAAATTTGCACTTTATTTATCGAAGGTAAACACGAATCCAATTAATTATCTATAATCCTATGGCAGAGGCTAAAACAAAAATTGAAGAAACTCTTGATATTTCGATTGAAGCAAAACTTCGCGCTCTATTTGAATTGCAGCAGGTTGATACAGAGACAGACAAGATAACAATTCTCAGGGGCGAGTTACCTTTAGAAGTGCAGGATCTGGAAGATGACATCGCAGGACTTGAAACACGCATCCGTAATTATGAAGAGGAAGTGAAGAGTCTGGAAAATAATATTGCCGCTAAAAAACAGGATATTGTGAATTCTGAAGTCCTCATTAAAAAGTACGAGGAACAACAGAAAAATGTTAGGAACAATCGTGAGTTCGATTCTCTTTCAAAAGAAATGGAATTCCAGAATCTGGAAATGGAACTTGCAAGGAAAAAGATTTCTGAATTCAACGCAGACCTTAATTCTAAAAAGGAAAACATTGTTGAGTCTACTGAGATTTTGAATGAAAGGAAAGACGATCTTGATAGCAAAAAGAACGAGTTAGACGAAATTGTTTCCGACACTAAAAAAGAAGAAGAAACCTTGTTCAATAAATCGGCTACTATTCAAAAGATCATTGAGCCAAGACTCTTAACTGCATACAAACGAATTCGTGGAAACGCTCGTAATGGCCTCGCAGTTGTATCTGTTGAAAGAGATGCTTGTGGTGGTTGCTTTAATAAGATTCCTCCTCAGAGGCAGGTTGATATCCGCTCACGCAAGAAAATCATTGTTTGCGAATATTGCGGTAGAATTCTGGTTGATGATGATATCAGTGGAACCGGAGTAAAAGTAGAGGCTTAAATCGCTTTTAAAATTTTGAAATGCGAAGTGCAACAATTCAGTGTACTTTGCATTTTTCATTTAATTATGTGGCAAAACATGCGGGGTTTAAACCCCTCCTGTTTAATGTGGTGAGAACCTAAAAATCAGCGTTTTTATTTTTTTTTTTGAAATTGCCGATTTATTTTCAAAAAACATGCGGGGGTTTAAACCCCTCCTGTTTAATGTGGTGAGAACCTAAAAATCAGCGTTTTTATTTTTTTTTTTGAAATTGCCGATTTATTTTCAAAAAACATGCGGGGTTTAAACCCCTCCTGTTTAATGTGGTGAGAACCTAAAAATCAGCGTTTATTAATTGTTTTTTTGAAAATAGCCAATAATTTTTGTCGCAATCTTTTTTATTTTTTCAGATGATCCTCAGTATCTTCGCGGAAAGTTTTGAAATATAGTTGATCAGCCTCTGACATTTTGAACTTAGTGATCATGTTTTCCCAATCATTTGCCGGTATTAACACAAATTCTTCACCACCACCTGCTTTTGGAGGTTTATACACAAAAACCGGATGAGTGCTAAAGTCTGTGACTTTGGTTTTTTCAGTTTTCTGTAATTCAATTTCCACCATTAATCCTCCGTCGCGGTATCTTTCTCCTTGGTTGGAGATAAAATTTCCTAGACTGTATACCACCAGAGTGTAAAAACTGGTATCAGATGGATCCTTATAATATTTTCTAATTGGCTGGATTACATGAGGATGTGACCCGATAATACAATCAACCCCGTTTTTTATCAGGAAATCAGCGAGTGCGTTTTGCTGCTTATTTTCCAATCTCTGATATTCCAATCCCCAGTGAAGAGTTGCAATAATGAAATCCGGTGATGCTGTTTCTGCTTTGGCGATATCCGCCCTAATGATGCTGGTATCAATATAATTTATAATATTCGGATATTTCATAACCAATCCGTTTGTGCCATAGGTGTAATTAAGTATAGCAATTCGGATGGAATTCTTTTCAATGATCAGAGGATATCCACTTTCACGCTGCACAGAATCTTTGAATGTGCCTGTTCTGATGATTCCATTGTTATCGAGAACATCGATAGTTCGTTCAACGCCTTTTTTGCCGCCGTCCAGAGAATGGTTGTTTGCCGTGATAAATAGGTCAAATCCTGCTTTTTTCGCTGCTAAAGCCAGTTCATCCGGACTTGAGAATTGCGGATAGCCTTTGTAAGGTTCACCGGCAAGCGTTACCTCAAGATTAAGTACTGCGATATCAGCAGAACTTACAAAATCTTTAATCTGACTGAAACAGGTGTCGTAATGATAAGTCCCTGTTTTTGAGTCGAGTGCGGATTTTATTTGTCCATCATGTCCCATCAGATCTCCGGCAAAAATTATTCGCAATTTGCTGGTGTCCTGTATCTGCGAAAAGGCAAGATTACATGACAGAACCGCAAGAAATAGTATCTGTATTTTTTTTACCATGAGCCGCCGGCGCCACCACCACCGAAGCTACCACCGCCACCGCCTGAAAATCCACCAAATCCGCCTCCTCCAGAACTAAATCCCCCGAAACTTCCGCCATGAGAGTTACGTGAGCCACTGAGCAAGCCGAGTGCCAACCAGAAAGGAAGATTTTTACCAACTGAGCCGGAGCCACCAGAGCGGGATTTAAAAATAAGTAAAAAGAGAATAATGAGAAAAATTATTCCTGCAATAGCGCTTCCCTCAGCGGGTTTTTTCTTATACTGATCTCCAGTAAAAACACCGGAAAGGAGGTTCATAATTACAGTTGTTCCGTTATCAAGTCCCTGATAATACTGACCGTTTTTGAATGCGGGTTTTATCTCATTCTCGATAATCCTCTTATTTACTGCATCAGGGACGAATTCTTCAAGTCCGTAGCCGGTTGCAATCCAAATCTGCCTGTCGGCCGGATAAATAAGGATAAGCATACCATTTTCTTTGCCTTTCTGGCCAACTCCCCATGTCTGCCCTATTTCAGAAGCAAGTGTTGAAATTGGCTGGTCGCCGTGCTCATCAATGGTAACCACAAAAATCTGAGTGCTAGTTGAATCCTCGTAGTATCCCAGTTTGGAGTTCAGCGCCATTGCCTCATCGGCAGTTAAAAGTTTTGCAAAATCATTAACCCATGCGGTCGGCTTTTCAGGAAAGACGCTGCTTTGAGCGGATAACAGATTAATTGCAAGAAAAGCAGTAGTTAGAATGATAAGTATTTTTCGCATAAGGCTATTTTTTACCGAAAGAAATTTCATCGGATAGTTCGTTGACATCATTTTTTTCAAATGGGAAATGAGCTTTAAGTTGTTCGCCGGCAGTTAATATCCCCTGAGATAATCCCTCTGCAAACTTGCCTTGAGCAAATGTATCTTTCATAGTTTCTTTAATTTGATCCCAGAAATCAGGAGGTACTTTTGCGTTGATTCCAGCATCACCAAGTATTGCGAATTGCCTGTTTCCGATTGCGAGGTAAAACAATACACCATTACGTTTCTCTGTTTTGTGCATTCCCAGGTACTCGAAAAGATAAGCAGCCCGGTCGAGAACTTCGCCTTTAATTGTTGTTTCAATATGAACCCGGATTTCGCCCGAAGTATTTCGTTCTGCCTCCCTAATGGCATTCTCAACCAGAGTTTTTTGCTCTTTATTTAAGAAATCAGATGCGCCCATATTTTAATAATTTTAATATCAGTAATTTAAGCTATAGTAATAAACCAAATAACCATTCAATTATTGTATCGACACAGGCTACTCTGATTATTAATGTGTTATTGTATAATCAGAGCAAGCTGTGGCAATTATTCTCTACTTGAATTTTACACTAGAATTTTACAGCAGGAGCTTTTTCAGCACCTTCGTCGGCTGAAAAGTATCCTCTTTCTTTAAATCCAAAGATCATAGCGATAAGGTTTCTTGGGAAAACTCTTCTGGCAGTGTTATAAGCACCAACCATGTCATTGAATTTTTTTCTTTCAAAGCTGATACGGTTTTCAGTACCTTCCAACTGAGCCTGAAGTTCAAGGAAATTCTGATTTGCTTTCAGATCGGGATATTGTTCAACTACAACCATTAATTTTGCAAGTGAAGATGATAAACCATTCTGTGCAGATTGAAAGTTCTGAATAGCTTCAGGTGACATGTTAGATGGGTCAATAGTAACACTGGTAGCTTTTGCACGTGCTTCGATTACAGCGGTAAGAGTTGATTTTTCAAAATTTGCGTAACCTTTCACAGTTTCAACAAGATTTGGAATTAGATCAGCTCTTCTCTGGTAAGCGTTTTCTACCTGTGACCATGCCTGATTGATAGCTTCATCCTGAGTAACCAGTTTGTTATAACCACAACCCGATAAAAATGGTAAAGCCATTACAACAATAAGAATTTTAAATGCGTTCTTCATTTTCTTTTTTTTTATAAAGGTATAAGAATAAATAGGAAAAAATGTTCAGTTATTTGCTTAGTATGACAAAAAGTGTTCCATTGCAATCAGACGAATCAGTGCGCAATAAGTTACAGGCTGTCTATTATTGCTTACCTGACGGGTAAGTAATGGATCAATGATTCTGCTGTATTCAGGCTAACTGAGGCATTATGGCCTTCTCAGATCATTTATGAAGTCAGGATTAATATTTATCATTGCATTTTCACTTTATAAATATTAATTGTTTTAATTTTGTATCAAAGCGGAATACCATGACAGATAAAGAGTTTAGAGAATGTGTACTTCAGGGGATACCGGATTTTCTTCCCCCGAAAAAAGAATACAATAGAGATAGTAACCATGCTCCGAAAAGAAAGGACATATTGTCAGTTCCGGAGAAAAAACTGGCTATAAACAACGCTTTAAGGTACTTTCCAAGTCAATTTCATGCCGAACTGTCAAAAGAATTTTTGAAGGAACTAGAGACTTACGGAAGGATTTACATGTACCGGTTTAAACCCGATTACCGAATTTATGCCAGACCGCTGAATGAATATCCCCACACTTCGCTGCATGCTGCTGCCATAATGCACATGCTAAGCAATAACTTGGATGAAACAGTGGCGCAACACCCTAACGAATTAATAACTTATGGCGGAAATGGGGCAGTATTTCAGAATTGGGCTCAATACCTTCTTACCATGAAATACCTTGCCATCATGAACGATGAGCAAACCCTAGTCTTATACAGCGGACATCCTATGGGATTATTTCCTTCTCACCGAGATGCGCCCAGAGTGGTAGTTACCAATGGTATGGTGATACCTAATTACTCAAAGCCTGATGATTACGAAAAGTTTAATGCTTTGGGAGTATCGCAATACGGACAAATGACAGCGGGTTCATTCATGTATATTGGTCCGCAAGGCATTGTTCATGGAACAACCATTACGGTACTAAATGCAGGACGAAGAAAATCTGTTCCGGAATTGAACGACTTGTCAGGGAAAGTCTTTGTTACCAGCGGTCTCGGGGGTATGTCGGGCGCACAGCCGAAAGCTACTGTCATTGCAGGAGGAATCTGCGTTATTGCTGAAGTGAACCCCAAAGCTTTGAAGACCCGGCATGAACAAGGCTGGGTTGATGAGATTTTCGTTGATCTCAGTGAGGTGATTACCAGAATGAAGAAAGCTCAAAAGAACAAAGAAGCCGTTTCTATTGCATATTTAGGAAATGTAGTTGATTTATGGGAAAAGCTGGCGGAAGAAAATTGCATGATTGATCTTGGATCCGATCAGACAAGTCTCCATAATCCTTTTGCAGGGGGATATTATCCGGCAGGTTTAAGTTTTGAAGAGTCTAATATTATGATGGCAGAAGAGCCTGAAAAGTTTAAAACGAAAGTATATGAATCGCTCAGACGACAGGTAAAAGCCATTGATACATTGTGTAAAAGGGGGATGTATTTCTGGGATTATGGGAATGCATTTCTTCTTGAGGCCGGAAGGGCAGGAGCAGATGTTTTTGATGCAAAAGGCGAATTTAGTTATCCATCTTATGTCCAAGATATAATGGGTCCGTTGTTTTTCGATTATGGATTTGGACCTTTCCGCTGGGTTTGTACTTCTGCAAATCATGAAGACCTTAAAATAACTGATGAAATTGCGCTTAAGATACTTGAAGAGATTGCAGTTGACGCACCTTCAGAAATCCTGATGCAATTAAAAGATAATATCAAATGGATCAAGGAAGCCGGTGAAAATAAACTTGTGGTAGGATCGCAAGCGAGGATTCTTTATGCAGATTGCGAAGGCAGGATAAAGATTGCCGAAGCATTTAATGACGCCATTAATAAGGGTATTATTTCCGCTCCGGTTGTACTTGGCAGGGATCACCATGATGTATCCGGCACAGACTCTCCCTACAGGGAAACTTCCAATATCTATGACGGCAGCAGATTTACAGCGGATATGGCTATTCAGAATGTAATTGGAGATGCATTTCGTGGCGCCGGTTGGGTTTCAATTCATAACGGGGGAGGAGTAGGATGGGGTGAAGTGATCAATGGAGGATTTGGCATGGTTTTAGATGGAAGTAAAGACGCTGACCGGCGATTGAAAATGATGCTTAATTGGGATGTGAATAATGGTATCAGTAGGAGAAGCTGGGCAAGAAATAAAGCGGCTGTTTTTGCTATTAAAAGGGAAATGGAAAGGACAAATGGATTGTTGGTTACTTTGCCAAATATTGCGGATGAAGGGATGTTGGAGGGGCTCTTTGGAAAGGAAAAAAACTAAGGAAAAGTGCCAAGGTTTACGCTGAGCTCGCCGAAGTGAAAAAGGTTTACACTGAGCTTGTCGAAGTGAAAAAGCTTACAACAAACTACTCAGACTGAAAGCCCAACACAACAAAAAATGAAATATGAAACTCAATAAATATATAGTTGTAATACTTTTTGCAAGTTTGTCTTTCTCAGCTTGTGAAGGTTTATCGGATCTGCTATCTGATGATCCAAGGGATGCCTTTGTTGGGAACTGGAATGTTAAAGAAGATAACACTCTTAAATCTACTGATTATTACGCAGTAAGCATTGAAAAATCTTTAAGCGATTCAACGGTTGTTTTTATTTCAAATTTCTATGCGATAAATGCTATAGTGGAAGCGGTAGTTACCGGAGGCAATATTACAGTTCCAAATCAAACCGTTTCAGGCTTTACAATTCAGGGATATGGCAGTATTTCGTTAAAGGGTAATTCTATTGGCTGGTCTTATACGGTCAATTATAATAACGGATTAACGGATCCTGTAACCGCCACTTATACCAAATAGCTTAAAAGAGCAGGCTGTAAGGTCTTTCAATGCTCTTTTTAAGTTCATCAATAGAAATATTTCTGCTGATCCGAATAAATTCTTTCCCTTCAAAATAAACCAAAACAACTGGGATTGTGAAAATCCTCAGTTGGCCGGCTAACAGAGGTGATTGTTCAATGTCGATATAAAACGCCCTGAAAAGTGGAAATTCTTTTCCCAGCAAATCCAGAATTTTTGGTTTGAGAACTTTACAGACACTGCATGTTTGTGTTGAGAAGTAGAAAAGCGAGGCCATATTGGCGCTTTGTGCATTTTCAATTTCCAGGGGAGAGAATATCTGAGTATAATTCATTACAAATATTTAGGTTTCAAGCGATTTAGAGAAAAAAGGTCTGTTTAATAGCATAACTGGACATTTTTCACGCAACCAAATGTAGTGTTTTTGCAGTCTTATTATTAACTTTCAATTTGTTTCCTGCATTACATCATTTGATGTGAACAGGAAATTTATTCGGCAAAAAATAACAGACATGGACGAACTCATAGAGATGTACAGGCAAACCATTAAGGGTGTGAATTTCAGAGCTGATAAAAAGCTATTAAAGAAAAATAATTTTTCAGAGATGAAATGGGTTAGTTTTTTGAATTTGGTAGAAGAGCTAGAGCTTAATGAAGAGGGAATCAGGATTTTACTCGAAGAGATACGATCTGGCAGGGTAGGATTGCGTTGATATGGAACTTTTGGATTGTATAGAACAATTTGAGGCATTATTGGGGAAGGATATGTTTGTCTGCATTCAATGAAAATTTCTCTACAATTCCGCAAAAAATAAATACGATAATTTTCAATTTTTTCTTTGTCGTTAAATTTATCTGGATTATATTTGCAGCCGCTTTGAGGGTTTCTTAGGTTAATAGAATAACTATTAAATTCGGAAAAGTTAGATTGAAGTATTGGGAGCTTAGCTCAGCTGGTTCAGAGCATCTGCCTTACAAGCAGAGGGTCGCTGGTTCGAACCCAGCAGTTCCCACAAACGAATAACCCCATGAATAAAATTATGGGGTTATTTTTGTTTTTAGCTGGTTCAGAGCTTCCCGACTGGCAAGTCGGGAGGGTCGCTGGTTCGAACCCAGCAGTTCCCACTTAAAAAATCAACCGTTTGCAATGTGCTGGATGCGCTGGATTGTTGGCCGGGAGGGACTATTCTTCTGGTTTTCTTTTCTAACCCAGCGCTTTCCTTGGTTTTGGATTATCTTGCTTTTCAGTAATAAATACAATTAGTTAAAATTGGGTATCACAATTTGTGATACCCAATTTTTCCAAGTGGATGCAACTTTTCCAGCTTGCTCTGCAGGCCAACAAGATTATTTAGTTTTCGCCTTCAGTTCGTCCTTCTTTGCTCACCGCTCACTTTATACATGGCTTTGTTTCTGGTTTTTGAACTTACAGAAGATATGGCAGAATTGAGCATTTCCTCCAAGCCATAATGTCAGAAAAGCTGAAATCTCTGCTAGGGGAGGTGAAATTTTTGAAAGATATAAGTGGGGGTGAAGGGATACTTAAATAATGAAACTGAAAACACAATTAATCATGATGGATTTAGACAAGCGCATTCAGGAACAGCATATTATTAATTTCGACTCGACGGCTTTATCTCCGCTAAAATTTCTCCATTTTCAAAAATTTGCGCAGATGAAGATGATGTATCCCTTTGTAATTACTGCTACTGTTAAAAGAGTCCATCGTAACAACATATTTGGGATAGTTATTATCAATCCTCATTAAATTACCAAATTCACGTTCGTGTGTTTTATCTTCTACAATCATATAGGCCACCTGAATATAAATTTTCGAGCCGTCTTTAACTCCAATAAAATCAATCGCAAGGTTATTCAGCTTGCCAACATAAACTTCGTAATCCAAAATCCTGAGATGCAGATATACCGCATTCTCCATTAATTTATTGATGTCTCTCCCAAAATCGAGCCGTCGCATACAATTCCGAAGACCTAAATCTTCAAAGTAATACTTTTCACCAATTTCAAAATTCTTTAATCCTTGCACATCCATCCGTGATGTTTTATTGACTATAAAAGCATTACTTAACGCTTTTAAATAATTGATAATAAAGCTTGTGGAAATATCAATGCGCTGAGATTTCAAAAAATTATGAATATTGGTTGCCGAAAACAACCTGCCTACATTGTCCGAAAGGTAATCAACAAGCGTCTCTAATAAATCTACATTACGAATACCTTCACGACTAACAACATTTTTTAGTAAAATTGTTGAGTATATATTTTTTAGGTACTCAAAGGCCATCTCATCGTTCAGCGGTAACCGCGAAAGATAGGGTAATCCGCCATAAGTAAGAAATAGCTTTAGTGAGTTATCTTCATCAGGTAAAGAATGGAAAAACAGGAACTCAGCATAACTCAGACTATGGATTCTGAATTCAATATAACGTCCTGAAAGATAAGTGGAAGGGCTATAATTCTTATGATTGCGATTTTGTCATCGTGGCTTCAATGAACCCGCAATAAAATAGAATACCAAATAAAAGTCCTATCTTCATCCAATAAAAAAATCCCACCTAAACCTAAAGCCAAACAAATATGTGTTTTTCCATGGAAGCCAGTTTAGTGGGAGGAGTTATTATTTCCGCAATTGGAGTAGTAACAGTAAAAAAGGTACATAAACCTTCACAGATCCTTTTTGCAAGTATTCCTTTATTCTTCGGACTGCAGCAGTTTGCTGAAGGATTCCTCTGGTATTCCCTTCCTAATCCCGATTTGCAAACGATCCAGAATATATCTGCCTACACCTTTGTAATAATGGCACAGGTAATATGGCCGCTGCTTATCCCTCTTTCGGTACTGGTAATGGAAAAGTCGGCAAAGAAGAAAAAAATTCTCTATATCATGTTTGCATTTGGCGTGGTACTGGCATTATACTATTCCTTCTGCCTGATAAGTTTTACAATCAGTCCCCAAATAATGGGATACCATATTAAATATTTCAACAGTTTCCCAATGAGCCTTGCAAAGCCTGCCTTCCTTTTTTACCTTATCGCAACCATTCCCCCGTTTTTTGTTTCAAGTATAAAGAGAATGAAGCTAATGGGCTACCTGATGACAGGGTCTTGCGTGGTAACGGTCATATTTTTCACCCAGTACCTGACATCAGTATGGTGTTTTTTCGCAGCGCTCCTGAGTGGTGTAATTTACTGGATACTAAATGATTCACGAAGGGCATTTAATCTGGAAAAACTCAGGTTATTGACACAACCAATTAAGGATTTATTGAAATAACATCAGTTTTTCTCCGGTGCCAGCTAACTTGATTCCAGGTATTTCCTGAAAACTTTTCTGAGCTCGGTCGACATTTTGGCCGGGATATGGGATTCCAGGTTTCGCTCGCTGTCGATACTGTAAGCATGAACTTCATCCGTAAGCGATTCCTCGTGGTACCCGATTCTCAGTTCTTCCCTTATATCTTCAGTATCATATTTTGAAATGATTTGCAGGGCTTCAGCCCTGTAATCATCATTCGTATAAAACAGGGCATGGGCAATTTCGTGCTGAAGCAGCTGTTCGGTATATTTTGTTTCACTGTGAATCCCAATAATATAAAATGCCCCTCTCTCTGCGCTGAAAAGATCTAGTAACTGTTGCTCCTGGTCTGAGAGCGGATCAAATCTCCCTTCATAAAATGGTTGAAGAGTATTGAAAGGGATATTGAACCCTGCCCAATCGGAATAATATGTGAACTTACCGGTTTTGATTCCTTTTGGGGATGTTCTCGTGTACCAGTCTTTAAATTCCTCCAGCGAAAAGAACTTTCCTCTGAAATAGGGTGATTCGTAATGTTCCTGAAACCTCAAGAATGTTGAAGCCAGCTCAAGTTGGGTTTTAAAAGTGAGGAGGTGAATATTTACGGTGAGTGTATCGTGTTTTATATTCATTGATTTGCATAGAAAAGTGAAGCGATAAAATTAGGAATTTGTTTAGTGAACTGTAATTCCCATCTAGCAAGTAGGGGATGTTTGGCTACGCGTTTCATTTTTCATAATGGTATCTGCAGCCATAAATCAGTAATTCATTATCAATAACCTGATAAACTAATCTATGCTCTCTATCAAT
This sequence comes from Bacteroidales bacterium, assembly GCA_038316435.1. Classification (GTDB taxonomy): domain Bacteria; phylum Bacteroidota; class Bacteroidia; order Bacteroidales; genus JACJXF01. Next base: position 64,297 of record JBBQAQ010000006.1, read on the forward strand.
CCTGCGTGACCAATATCCTTTTAAATCAAATCTTAGAGCTTCCGGTTTCCCAATTCCTTCAAATGGGTGTCGTTGAATGTTTTTAATTAATTCGTTAATTTTTTTGAGCATCTTTTTATCTTCATTCAACCAGGAAATATAGTCTTCCCAAGCATTTTCTGAAAATGTAATTCGCATTATTCTTCTATTAATTTTTCACGGATGACTTTGCCTTTTTTCATCTGGTTAATAGATTCATATAATCTATCAGCATTTACTTTTGAGCTTAGCAAATGCATAGTTTCAATAATTGAATTATATTCATCGAATGAAATAAGAACCGTTCCATTACCTGACCCTCTTTTAATAATTAAAGTTTCATTATTATTCTCAACATCGTCCAGGAATTTTTTAAGTCCAGTTCTGAATTTGGTATAATTAGCGGCTATCATGATAATTTTTATTCAAGTGTTTAATAGAGTACAAATATACGGCAAATTTTAAAGATTGTTCATTTTAACATGCAGCCTAACCGATTCTATATATCTCACAAAATCATCTCCACATACCCAAAACAGCATTCTAGTTATGTATTTCCCCCTATCAAATCTTCAAATATTTCTCCGAAGAAAGTTCCTTGTCTCAATTCATTATAATTCTGAGGATCACGTGACCGGTAATTTTTGAACCTTTGCTCTGGTCAAAGGCAGAATATGGATACATCCCTTTGCAAATAAATACCTGGAATCCTTACTAACCTCAAAGCTATACATTTATTCAAAAAGTCCCGGAGGGTTTTTCCTAAACCCCCAATGATAATGGACTTCATAATTGACAGGAAGGGGTAAATAGTGATTGGAAGGGCTCAGAATTGACAGTAAGGCCAAAAAACAGATCAAAACTTTGAGAAGACTGACAGGAATGTCTAGAATACTGATTGGAACACATAGAAAATTAATAGGAACGCTAGGAATACTGATCAGAAGGTGAGAAAAGTGATAGGAACGCTCAGAAAACTGACAGGTACGTCAGGATATTGCAAAACGGAGATAAACGGCGATTGCCACCTTCAAAATATCAAAATCAATATTTTGCGCCATAATTAGTAAGAGATTTATCCCATGCAATAAATATTATCAAGGTAATTTTGTGGGGTTACTATAAAACCTCACAACTAATATTATGCTACATTTTAGTAAGCTTCTCAAGAAGTCACTCTTTTTAGTATTATTTGTTTTTTTTGGCTCAAGCCTTAGAGCCAATGAGATTTTTGTTTCCGCCGATAACAAATCAGGAATTGAAGATGGAAGTATAGCAAATCCGTATCGCACAATTTCAAATGCGGTTTTGGTGGCTGTCCCAGGTGATGTGATTTCAATCAGGGAAGGTGAATATCGCGAGCAGGTAGGAATTCCCGTTAATGGTATTATATTTCAGGGTTATGGAAGCGAAAAGGTGGTTATAAATGGCTGCGATAAATTATTGCTATGGTCCTTATTTGAAGGTACTACCTACAAAACCACCAAAATGATCTGGAATATGCTTGATGGTGGAAATCAACTCTTTGTGGATCAAACCATGATAAATCTTACCCGCTGGCCCGATCAGGCATCTACAGACCTTATCAAACCAACAGATGGAGTGACTGATGCAGTTAGTTACTCAGGAAATTCAATTATAATTACCAGCAATGCTTTTGACGAACCTGACGGCCGTTGGGTTGGTGCGCAGGTATGGTTGAACCTTTCAGGTAACGGCCACGATGGACAGGGCTGGACGGGTTTGGTAACTGCCACAAGCCAGGCAAATCATACCATAACTGTCGATTTTCGAGATACTCCAAGAACCAGTGGTCCCTGGGCCTTTGAGATAGGGTCTGAGTTTTATTTGTTTAATCCATTATCTGCTGGCGTAATTTCTACCGGAGGAGTCGATGCATTGCTTAGTCCAGGTGAATGGTGGAAAGATGGAAATACTTTATATGTAAAAATGCCAAACCAATTGGCTCCGGGAGATGCAAATGCAACTTCAAATATTGTTGAATCAAAAAGAAGACAATTTGCCTTCATTAGTAATAATTCAACATTAAACAGAAGTGGCTATACTATTCGAAATCTTGATTTATTTGCAGCGACTATTACTACTGATGTATTATTTAACTCAAGAGATAATGAGATTGTTGAGGATGCCTATAATATTTTAATTGAGAATGTAAACGCCAAATACCTGACTCATTTCACGGATCAGTCTGGAAACTGGCAGCGCCAGTATAGTGGAAGATCGGGTATAATATTGAGCGGTTCAAGTAACGTGATGAAGAATTGTTCAATTCAATATAGTGCAGGTCCGGGAGTTTGTATGATCGGGCGTGGCAATAAGCTGTTGAATAATGTAATATCGGACTGTAATTATTCCAACAGCAATTCAGGAGCGGTTAATACAGGCTATAAATGTGTTGATGGGGAGATTGCCTATAATGAAATTTACAATACCCCGATGATGGCCATCAATTTTAATGGTTTTTACAATTCCAACATTAAGGTTAGAGGAGTTGCCAGAATTCATCACAACAAGATTGGCGATGCAATGAGAAGAGGTTGGGACAGTGGCTCAATTGATATGGTAGGAAATGATGGACAATGGACTCGAATTGATCACAATGAAATATACAATACCGTTCCTGATGGTCTGATTGAAAATTCAAGATTCGGCGTTTATCTCGATTTTGGCGGCGGCCCTTCACCTTATTGGGAAGGGAAATACATTGTAGATCATAATTTGATTTACAACGTGTATGTTCCCATCCTGATTAATCATATTTACGATGTGCTAGTTTATAATAATACCGGAGTATTGGGAGGTGATCCTAGGATTGCAATTGTAAATGGGAATGGTGGAATTGGACTTAGAGATTCTATAGTGAATAATTTGCTCGGAGGAACATTTAATACCGACTCATGGGGTAGCCTTGCTGGTTCATTTCGAAAAACGAATATTTTTACTGCAAAAGGGGCGGAACTGGCTGGTTTGGTTGAAGATCCGACAACATACAATTTTAATCTGAAATCAACTGCAACCGCAGCTATCAATAAAGGAACCGAACTCCCAATTTATAATGATCCGCTGATAGGTTTGCCGGATATTGGTGCTTTTGAATATGGAGGGACACCCTGGAAAGCAGGAAAAACAATAGTCTTGCCTCCTACAATTTCACCAAATGGTGGTTTGTTTGAAGATTCAGTTCAGGTAAAAATGATTTCAGATATCCCTGGAATTACTCTTCGCTATACTAATAATGGGAAAGATCCTGATTTAACCTCACCAGTTTTTACTGAAGATTTAATGATAAAAGATACCGCCATAATCAAAGTTCGGGGATTCTTAGAAGATGGAACTTTTAGTGAAGTGTCTGGAGCTAATTTTGAGGTGAAAAAATCTCCGGTCCTTTATCTCCACGATTCGGTAAATCCTGCCGGAGATTTATTCATCGGGTTAAACTACGAATATTACGAATGGGATGCAGTATTGAATTTTGAAAAACTCCCTGATCTGGAAACATTGGAACCTACGACTATTGATACTGCAATAAATTTTGGGGTTTCAAAAGCCCTTCGGGGTGACAATTTTTGCATGAAATTTACAGGTTTTATTGATATACCTGCTGATGGGATATATACATTTTATACCAAATCAGATGACAATAGCTTACTTTTCATCGGTGACACAATTGTTGTAAGCAATGATTATCTCCAAGCCCCAACGGAGAGAGAGGGTTTAATTGGTCTTAAAAAAGGACTTCATCCAATTCGGGTTGATTTTTTGGAATCGGGTGGAGGCCAGACATTAATTGTGTCATATAAAAGTCGTTCCATTAGCAAACAGTTTGTTCCGGCCGAAATATTGTCGCATTTGGCTTATGTTGTTCGACCTGCAAAAGTTACATTTACGCCTAATGGAGGAAATATTGCTTCGGGAGTTATGGTCTCGATGGTCTCAGCAACAGCAGATGCGAAAATTTACTATTCCACAGATGGAACTACGCCAACCGCATCTTCAAATTTGTATACTGGACCAGTTGCAGTTGCCGGGAACACAACAATAAAGGCAATTGCCTTTTTGGATGGCAATCCGGAAGGCTTTGTTGGGGTTGCTGAATTTAAGCTTAGCACATCAATTGGGACAATGTCGACAAACAAAATTAAACTGTTTCCTAATCCTTCAACTGGAGGGCAATTTACTTTACAATTCCCGTCAACTTTTTCTGAAAACAAAGTTAGTTTAAGCATTTACACATCAAATGGTGAGCTTGTTCATTCAAATGTATTTGAACTCAATGGCACTGGAAAAAAGGAATACTCAAATAACTTTTTTCTAATGAAAGGGATCTATGTGATATCCATAAAGTCTGATGAATTGAACGAGAAGATCAAATTGGTGACATACTAGTTAATATGATGAAAGATAGATCAAATCTGAGAGATCAGCATTTTACTTGCATTCAATTTTATGGAACCATTCCGACAGAATTATTACCCATGCATATATATCCTATATAATCTTTTGAAACTTAAATCTTGTTCAGATAAACTAATAATAATTAAATGATTTATGAAAAAACGATTTTTTAAAAGGCTGGTTGCTGCTTACCTTTTGATGTCATTTATTGTACTTGGAGCTGTTGCGCAGGTTACAGTTAAAGGTACGATAAAAGAGAATTCAGGCGCACCCTTAATTGGAGCTACCGTCATGATTAAAGGTACTGTCATTGGTACGGTAAGCGATTTGGAAGGCAAGTGGAAGGAAGCAGAATTCGCATCCGTTTTTCCCATGCAGAAAATGGTCTGGCGACAAAGAACGGAGAACTGGTTAAAAGTATTTTTATAGCAGGAATGGATTTTAAGTATATTGCCGCTCAGGTACGAATTGATAATAATGAACTTATTGTTTGGAGCGATCAGGTTCCTAATCCAACGGACGTTCGTTACGGCTGGGCCGATAATCCTGACTGTAATTTGTATAACACGGATGGTTTACCAACCTCACCTTTCAGGACTGATCCATAATTTAAATGTTTAACTATGAAGAAATTGTATCTTTCATTAATAAATAAAGGGATTATCATTTCTCTCATATTTGTTAATTGTATGCCTCTATTTGCTAAAAAACAGGCGTTTAACGATGATATAGCCACCCTAAAAAGCAAGCATCTGAGCCTTTCTGGAAGTATAACCCAATACGATACGCAACATTCGAATGCCGTATTAAGCCGAACCAAAATTCCAATCAGCGACAAAACTCAAAGTATTAAACTTCAACAATCAGAATGGATTATAAACACAAATTTGAAAGCTATTGCTAACCGTTCAGGAGTTTATGATTTAAGCATGACTTTTCATTGCATTTCAGGCAATTCTGCTGCATCATCAGTTTCACTCAATCTGGATTTCGACAATTGGTCCACCAAGAACTATGTTTTGATGCCTGCTGCTGCTTACAACGGCAATCGCGAGAATTCCCAACGCCACTTTTATTGTCCCTTTTGGTTTGACACAAAAGACCTAGGTCTAGATAAGCCCCAACTTATTTCAGATGTGCCTCGCCTCAATGTAAGCGATAGCCCATCCAGAATTCAATTTCGAAGTGGCGACATGTCAACTCCTGCTTTTGCATTTCGGGATCCAAAGACAAAACAAGGTTTCTTGTTGCTGACCACTCAGGAAACACGGCTTGGCGATTCCGGAATCGACATCGAAGAAACCGACGACCGAAGTCAGTCCTCTCTTTCGATTACAGCCCCGGTAGTTCGTGAAAAGTATCGGTATTATATAGCCGACCTCCAATATCCATCGACCGATATACCCGCCGATTTTTCGGCAGGTGATTCAATAACCATCCAAACCCGAATATTTTTCTTTTCATCTCCTGAAGTGCAATCCCTCTTCGATTATTTTGCCTCCATTCGTAACGAGTTGATTCAAAAAGGAAAATTCATTCCTTCAATCCCTATGTCGGCAGCTTTTTCGATTCAGGAAGAAAAGTTTAACCGCGAAAATTTTGAACCGGAATTTGGATATTATTCTGTGGGATTGCGCGAAAGTTATTCACAAGATTGGCAGATTGGCTGGACAGGAGGAATGATTTCAACTTATCCTTTACTTGCCAATGGCTCAGATGAAAGCCGTCAAAACGTAATTCGTAATTTCGATTGGTTATTTCCCAATGGAATTTCACCTTCAGGTTATTTCTGGGATAGTGGTGAAAAAGGCAATCTGTGGGGTGGGATATTTCCTTCAAGTCCTTTAATGAAAGACTGGCATCTGGTGCGGAAAAGCGGGGATGGACTTTATTATGTCCTGAAACAATTCTACACATTTAAACAAAAAGGAATTGAGATAAAACCAGCGTGGGAGGAAGGTGCGCGTAAAGTGGCCGACACGTTTGTAAAAACTTGGAAAACATACGGGCAATTGGGGAACTACGTAGACAATACAACTGGTGAAATTATTGTTGGTGGTTCTACAGCAGCCGGAATTGTACCCGGAGCATTAGCCCTTGCAGCTAATTACTTTGACGAACCAAGCTACCTCGAAATTGCAAAACAGATTGCAACTCAGTTTAATGAAAAATACATCACGAAAGGCCTGATTTATGGTGCAGCCGGCGATGCCTTGCAGAATTTCGACAGTGAATCGACTTATGCCTTGCTCGAAAGTTATACCGTTTTATACGATCAGACACACGAAGCAAAATGGCTGAAGATATCAGAGAATCTTTCGAATCAATTTTTGACCTGGGTCAGTTCGTACGATTACCGTTTCCCTGTAAACAGCACCTTGGGTAAACTTGGAAAAACCACAACAGGAGCGGTTTGGGCGAATACCCAGAATAAGCATGCAGCTCCCGGAATCTGCACCCATTCGGGTCTGGCTCTTCTTCGTTTGTACCGAGCTACTGGAAACGAAGAGTATTTGAGCCGTTTGCAGGACATTACCCGGCTAATACCACAATATATGGCCACTAAAGAAAACCCGATTCCGGGTTTGCAAAACGCTTGGATTTCGGAACGAATTAGCACAACTGACTGGCTCGAAGGAAATGGCGAAATATTCAGTGGCTCAACCTGGGCGGAAACTTCGCTAATGCTTACCTACACAGAAATTCCGGGCATTTATATCGTTCCGGAAAAGAATGTTTGTATTGCTTTCGATCAGGTTGAAACTAAAGTAGTGAAATCTTCAAGAAAGAAACTGGAGATAGAAATCAATAATCCGACCAAATACCCGGCAAGCGTAAAACTTTTCATTGACAATAATATAAACGAGCCGCTTTCGCAAACCTTTCTAATGAATCCAAAAATAGTTGATATAAAGGCCGGAGAAATTAAAAGAGTAGATGTTAGTAAATGAAAAAGAAGGCATACTTCTCTGAGAAATTGACATGAATTGGTTCTACGCCGGAATTAAATGCAATTTAAGTTTGTGTGGTCTGTTGAACGCTTCTTGAGACATGTTGAAGTAAGAAGATAGTGCTCGTATAATTGCCTTTGATAAGCCCTTTTTGTAATTTAGGATATCGGAAACCAAGCCTTTGCTCACGCCTAAGATTTCAACCAGGTCCTTTGATTTGAGCTTTCGTTCATCCATTAATAAACGCAGTAATTCTATCGGATTTACATCTTCAAAAGAATTGTGTTCCTCGTCCCATTTCTCGGTCAAAAAGGTTAAAAGTTCAACTTCGTCCGGGTTGGAACTATTACTACTTACCAATATTTCCAACTTGGAACAGTATTCCTTGTATTGTTCCTCGGTTTTGATGATTTTATATTTGAGTGTTTCCATTTTGAATATATTAATAAACGTTTACAGTGTATTGTTGACTCTTATTGCAGAGTTCATCGTTATTTATTTTTCAATTACACTAAATTAAATAAAAACTCGAAACGTTATGGTAGTTATTGAAATCGAAATATGATGAAAATAAATGAAAAGAAACCTTATTCGGTGAATTTGATTGTTTAGGCGGAGAGAATGGATTACTCGCTGCGCTCGTGATCGCCTGAGGGGGTGGCTTCAATTGAAAAGCCTCGCTCCCTGCGGTCGCTATGGTTTTTGTATTTTCATCCCCTTATAAAAGCGAGCTTTTAACGGGTCTGAAAATACAAAAACCCGGACGCTGCGCATCCAGGCTTTTCGATTGGCGGAGAGAGGGGGATTCGAACCCTCGGTACCCCGAAAGGTACAACAGTTTTCGAGACTGCCCCGATCGACCACTCCGGCATCTCTCCTGAAAAATTATATTAAGAATAATAAAGAACGGTACAACAGTTTTACTCGTCCGATTGTTATCGGTCTCGTGAGCTCCTACGTCGGTTCGAGACTGCCCCGATCGACCACTCCGGCATCTCTCCTCGATTAGATTTTAGGAAACAATCCTCACGATAAATTAAACATTTCAAACAATTCGCACTAAATGTCCGGCTGCAAAAGTAGAAAAAACTTTCATCTTATCTGCAAATGAGTTAAATTCCCTCACTAAAGTGCTTTAGTGCCCCGGCTACAATAAATGTGCTTCCTCCTATAAAAACTAAATCTTCTTTTTCCGCTTTGGCTTTTGCAACTTCAACTGCTTCTGAAATCTCCTGAAACACCTCTCCTTTAAGCCCAAACTCAGTAGCTTTCAACAATAGCGACTCAGGATTCATAGCCCTGGGTATATCTGCTTTGGTGAAATAGTAAAAAGCATTTTTTGGCAATAGTGCAAGTACACTCCCTGGATCCTTGTCACTGACCATCCCAAAAACAAAATGAAGATTTTTATATGGGGTCTGTTTTATCTGTTCCACAACCTCTGTTATTCCTGCTGCATTATGTCCTGTATCACAGATGATCAAAGGGTTGTAGCCTATTGTTTCCCACCTACCCCGCAAGCCTGTAATGGATCTTACATTCTGTAAACCAGTATATATCGACTCTTTTGAAATTTGAGCACCCGATTCTCTCAGGCAATCAATAGTCATGAGCACTGTAGCAATATTTTTTCTCTGATATAGTCCTAACAAATCAACGGCAAGATTGTCATAAACAAGCGCTTCTCCCTTGTGAATATACATAATTTGCTTTCTATCCGGGCTTTGAAGCGATACAGGGATGTTATAAGTCTTAGAAGCAAAAAAAAGTTCGGAATTCAATTTTTGTGAAAAGTTAAGGTAGACGGCTTCTGTTTCTTTCTGCCATTCGCCTATGACTACCGGGATACCTGCCTTGATAATTCCTGCCTTTTCCCCAGCAATTAATTCAGGTGTATTGCCAAGAAACTGGGTATGGTCAAGTCCGATATTTGTAATCACTGAAACCAATGGCGTAATAATATTCGTTGAATCGAGTCGCCCGCCCATTCCGGTTTCTATCACTGCAATGTCAACTTTGGAATCGGCAAAGTACCTGAATGCCATCAGGGTTGTTAATTCGAAGAAGGATGGACTAATTTTCTCAATCAGGGACGTGTTTTCATTTACGAACCGGCATACATAATCTTCGGAGATCAATTCTCCATTTACTCGTATTCTTTCCCTGAAATCTAAAAGGTGAGGACTTGTAAATAACCCGGTTTTATATCCGGCAGTTTGCAAAACAGCTGCAAGCATGTGAGAAACAGAGCCTTTGCCGTTTGTTCCGGCAATATGAATGGTTTTAAAGCTTTTGTGGGGATGACCAAAATGCTCATCCAAAGCATGTGTGTTATCAAGATTGGCTTTGTAGGCTGCCGGTCCGATTCTCTGGAACATGGGCAGATTCGAAAACAGGAATTCAACGGTTTCCTTATAGTTCATGCGGTTTGTGTTTAAATCTTCCCCCATTGATTTAAAAATATTTTTTCGGGGGAGAATCTTTCCGGCATTTTCTTCTCTTCAGCAGGATATCCAAGGGCTATCAGGGCAAAGGCTTCTGCGTGTTCAGGAAGTAGAAAAAGTTCCTTGAAAGATTTCATTCTTTCTTCCCGAGGATAAACTCCTACCCAGCACGAACCCAGTTCAAGGGCTGTGGCTGCCAATAGCAGGTTTTCAGTGGCTGCCGCGCAATCTGCAATCCAATACCCCGGTCCATGTTGTGCTTGAAGATCTCCACAAACAAGAATTCCAAGGTTTGCTGTTTCAAACATTTTTGAATGAGGATGAATCTCCATAATTTGACTCATAAGTTTTCGATCTTCAATAATAATAAAACGCCAAGGCTGTTTATTAACTGCGGAAGGTGCATATATTGCAGCTTTCAGAAGCATGTCGATCTTTTCCGATTCCACTTTCTTACTCGTAAACTTTCGAATACTTCTCCTCTTTAGAATTATTTCCTGAAAATTCATGGTTCAATAATTAACATTTGTGGTTATCAACATGTTATTAACGGTAGCAGGGATAGGAATTTTACTATTTTTACTCAGGTCAAAAATAGCTAAAAAAGGAATACATGAAGAATCCCATATCATTTTCACTTTGCCTGCAAGAATGTGGAGGTGATAAACCTTATGGGACGCTTCATTCATCTAAAACAAATCCTATATGAAGAAAACTAAAAAGATTTTTATTCTTGACACCAATGTACTTCTCCATGATTACAAGTGTATTTATAATTTCCAAGAAAATGATATCGTCATCCCAATCACGGTTCTTGAGGAACTCGATAAGTTTAAGAAGGGAAACGACCTGATAAATTATCATGCCCGGGAATTTACAAGAGAACTGGATAAAATTTCCGGCGATACACTTTTCAATGGCGGATTACCTCTTGGAAAGGGGATGGGCAAACTTTCAATTGAAACAGGAAAGTCTTTTTCCGAAAAATTAAGTAATTCTTTTGGTGAAAACACTCCTGATCATCGCATACTGGCTATTGCGGAATATGTTTTCACGAAACATAAAGACAGAACTGTGGTTCTGATAACCAAAGACATCAACCTGAGAATGAAAGCCAAATCGCTTGGCATTATGTCGCAGGATTATGAAAACGACAAGGTTCAGAATATCGATGATATTAACAAGGGAGTTGACGTAGTTGAGGATGCTTCAAAAGAAGCTATAACAAAATTGTATCAGCAATTTGAAGGTGTATCGGCGAAGGAATTTGGTATAAAAAGAAACATTACTGCTCACCAGTATTTTATTTTTAAAAACGAGAACGTAAGTGCCCTTGCACATTACGATCCTTTTAATAAAGCCATAAACAGGGTCGAGAAGCTCAAAACTTATGGCATTGAGCCGAGAAATGCAGAACAAACTTTTGCGCTCGATGCATTGCTGCGTCCTGAGGTTCAACTTGTTGCTCTCACTGGCAAGGCAGGGACAGGAAAAACCCTGCTCGCTCTGGCTGCCGCTTTGCAGCAACGAAAATTATATACCCAGATCTTTCTGGCAAGACCCATTGTGCCCTTATCTAACCGCGACATGGGATTTCTGCCGGGAAATATTGATGAAAAAATCGGACCGTATATGCAGCCCTTATTCGACAATTTGTCTGTAATAAAACAAAAATTCACCCCATCAAGTAAGGATTTTATCAAAATTGAAGAAATGCTTGAAACGGAAAAACTGGTTATTACTCCACTTGCATATATCAGAGGGAGAAGCCTTTCCAGAGTATTCTTTATCGTGGATGAGGCGCAAAACCTGACTCCTCATGAAGTGAAGACTATCATCACCCGCGCAGGCGAAGGAACTAAAATGATTTTTACAGGGGATATTCAGCAAATTGACTCCCCATATCTCGATTCAAAATCAAACGGATTATCGTATCTTGCTGACAGAATGAAAGGCCAGGATATCTTTGCTCATGTTAACCTATTAAAGGGAGAGCGCAGCTATCTGGCTGATTTAGCCAGTAATTTATTATAATCGTTTATGAAAGGAGAGAAAATTCTGTTTCTCGTACGACACGGAAAATCTAGCTGGGATCAGGTTGGTGTGTCGGACATTGACCGCCCACTTAAAGATCGTGGAGTTAAAGACGCTTATGAAATGGCAAGCCGGGTATTGAAAAAAGGTTTTCGCCCGGATAGCATCATCAGCAGTCCGGCTTTGAGGGCTTTGCATACTGCAATTATTTTTTCAAGGGTTCTCGATTACCCGGTTAATGAAATAATCATTAATCAGGAGATGTATCAAAGTGAGGCTGACCAAATATTCTCAATTGTTTCGGAAACCGATAATTCCATTGGCTCATTGATGATTTTTGGGCATAACCCGGGCTTTACCGAGTTGGTGAATTATCTATCCGAACTTGATATCGATAATTTACCTACTGCAGGATTGGTAAGGCTTCGTTTCAAATCCGATAATTGGAAAGGGATCAGTAAAAACTGCCAGGTATTGGAATATATTGATTTTCCTCATAATTCTTAGAACCTTTGCCAATGAAGAATAAAAAGCTAATAAATAGAGAGATCAGCTGGCTGTCATTTAATGAGAGGGTCCTTCAGGAGGCTGCTGACCAAAATGTTCCGATTGTTGAGCGAATTCGTTTCCTCGGAATATTCTCTAATAATCTGGATGAGTTTTTTAAAGTTAGAGTTGCTACCATAAAAAGAATGATCGATGTTCAGGCTAACTCAAAGTCTGAAACTTCTTTCAGAGAGACTCCCAAAGAAATCCTGAATCAGATTCAGCAGATCGTAATCAGGCAGCAGAAAAAATTTGAAAGCACCTACCAGGAGCTAAGAAATGAACTCATTAAGGAGAGAATTATAATTATTGATGAAAAACAACTGACTCGCAAGAAGGAGGAGTTTGTAAACCGTTATTTCATTGAACAGGTTTTGCCTGTGCTAACACCAATAATGCTTCATAATGTCAAAGACTTTCCTAACTTAAAGGATCGGTCGATTTATCTGGCAATAAAAATGTCCAGTAATAACCCTAAGATTGAGAACGAATATGCAATAATTGAAGTGCCCACCGAGCGTCTGGGACGGTTTTTACTTTTCCCCATCCGTACCAGAAAATACCTGATTTTGCTCGATGATGTAATTCGTTATGGCTTAAAAATCGTTTTCTCACAATTCCATTTTGATCATTTTGAGGCATTTACGATAAAATTGACACGTGATGCAGAACTTGATATAGATAACGATCTCTCCAAGAGTTTTCTCGAAAAGATCGATGAAAGCGTTCTTAACCGTAGCGAAGGGCAACCTGTACGTTTCGTGTATGACGAAAAAATGTCAAAGGATCTTTTAACGTATCTCATCCACAGGCTTAATCTTGATGAGGACGATAATCTTATCCCCGGAGGAAGATATCATAACTTTAAGGATTTTATGAAATTTCCGAATCTGGGTAAAAAGCACCTTCAATATGAGGTGCAGCCTTCCTTGGATCATCCAAGAATTCAGCCAGGAAAGAGCCTGTTTGAGGTGATCAGTGAAAAGGACCTTCTGCTTCATTTTCCCTACCAGAAATTTAATCATTATATCAACTGGTTGCGGGAAGCATCAATGGATCCGAAGGTAACGTCTGTTAAAACAACTTTATACCGGGTTGCAAATGATTCAGCAGTTATAAATGCATTGATCAACGCTGCTTTAAATGGTAAAAACGTAACGGTTAATATTGAACTTCAGGCTAGGTTTGACGAAAAATCTAACATTTTCTGGTCCAAAAGACTTGAAGAGGTGGGAGCAAAAGTTACATTTGGAATACGCGGTTTAAAGGTTCATAGCAAATTAACCTTGATTTCGCGTACTGAAAATGGCAGAACTGTGAATTATGCTGCTATCGGAACTGGAAACTTTCATGAAGGTACAGCCCATGTTTATTCCGATTTGTTGCTTATCACCAAGGATAAATACATTTCTGCTGAAGTCTGGAAGGTTTTTGATTTCCTTCATAATACCTTTAAAAATTACAGTTTTAAATACCTCATGGTGTCTCCTAACTATCAGAGAAAGAGACTGAATTCGATGATTGATACTGAAATTGCAAATGCAAAAAAAGGCTTGCCTGCATTCATTATCCTGAAGGTAAATAGTTTGGTTGATACCGATATGATCCGGAAACTTTATCTGGCCAATAACTCGGGAGTTAAAATCAAACTTATTGTCAGAGGTACTTGCTCTTTGATTCCGGGAATACAAGGACAAAGTGAAAACATCGAGGCGATCAGTATTGTAGATAAATATCTGGAACACAGCAGAATTTTCGTATTTTGTAATGGCGGAGATGAACTGTACTTTATATCTTCAGCCGACTGGATGACCCGAAATATTGATAACCGGATAGAAGTATCTGCACCAGTTTTTGATAAGGAGCTGCAGGCCGAATTGCGCAATATACTTGATGTTCAGCTTAGTGATAATGTGAAGAGCAGGATCATAGATGAAACCCAGAGCAACCATTATAAAAAGGTCATTGGTGAAAAGCCTATCCGTTCACAGGCCGAATTATATAGCTATTACAAAAAACTAAGCGAAGGAAAGAACTAAGAATAATATCCCCCATAATGAATTTAGAGAATCTTTGTCACGATGTAATTGGAATTGTTACTCATACAGCTGTTTTTATAAGCAATGAGCTTGAGAATCGCGTAAACCTTAATGTTGAAGTTAAAGGCAGGCACAACTATGTAACCCACGTAGATAAAGGAGCAGAAGAGATGCTTGTAAACGGTTTATCTGCTTTGCTTCCTGAATCGGGATTTATAGCCGAAGAAGATACCAGTACTAAAAGAGGAGCTAAGTATAACTGGGTAATCGACCCATTGGATGGAACCACAAACTACATTCATGGTTTGCCTCCATATGCCATAAGTGTTGCTCTGATGGCTGATGATGAGATTATCCTTGGTGTAGTATATGAAATGGCGCTTAAAGAGTGCTTTTATGCATGGAAAGGCGGTCAGGCTTATTTGAATGGGAAAGAAATCCACGTTAGCAAAACAGATAAGGTAAGTGATTCACTGATTGCAACCGGATTTCCTTATACCGACTTTGCCCACCTTTCATATTTTATGGAAACGGTAAGATTTTTTATGGAAAATTCTCATGGACTCAGACGCCTCGGCTCTGCTGCAACAGATATTGCTTATGTTGCCTGTGGAAGATTCGAAGCCTTTTATGAGTATGGGCTTAGCCCATGGGATGTTGCCGCAGGAATTCTCATTGTTAAACAAGCCGGAGGTAAAGTTTCAGACTTCAAAGGTGGAAACAATTACATATTCGGGGGAGAAATTGTAATTTCTAACGAACTGGTTTTTGATGAGTTTTTAGAAGATGTGAAATCAATTATGATCCGTTAAGCTTCCCAGATGTCTGCACCCGGCTTTTATTTTTTGTATGCAATCCTCTATACTCTGGCACTTCTGCCCTTTTGGTTTTTATACCTTTTGTCGGATTGTCTTTATGTTCTTCTGTATTACGTTTTTAGATACAGACGGACTATTGTTACTGATAACATCGCAAATGCATTTCCCTCGAAATCAAAAAAAGAGAGGATCAAAATAGAAAAGGCATTCTATGTTCATTTTGCAGATATGATGATTGAAAGTCTCAAAATGATTCATCTGAGCCCTGAAAAACTCAGCAAAAGAATTCCGGTTCTAAATCCTGAAATTCTGGATCAGTACAGAGTCTCAGGCAGATCCATTGCTGCTGTTGGAGCACACTACGGAAATTGGGAATGGACTTTGGGTATTGTCCAGCATCTGAACTATAAAACTATTGGTGTCTACAAGCCGCTGAATAACAAACGTTTTGACGCTTTTATAAACAAAATGCGTAGCAAATTTGGAACAGAGCTGGTAAGCATGAGAGATATAATCCGCGTAATTTTAAAATATAAAATTGAGAAAACTCCAACGTTCAATGTGTTTATCGCCGACCAATCGCCTGTTTGGGAGGAAACTCAATACTGGACTCAATTCTTAAACCAGACGACAGCAGTTTACCTCGGGTCTGAAAAAATCGCCAAACAATTCAATATGGTTGTTTTATATGGAAAAATTGAAAAAACAGGAAGAGGTCGATATAGTGTAGAGCTCATTCCCATTGCAGAAAACCCTTCAGAAATGGGCGAGTTTGAAATTACCCGAAGGTTTTTTCAGGAGCTTGAAAACCAGATAATTTCCAAACCCGAATATTGGCTTTGGTCGCACAGGCGATGGAAACTGACCCGTAAACGTGAGAAGGAAGAAAAAAACGGAATTTTCCGTTTTAATGAAAATAATGTTCGTAAATAATTGATCTGTAAAACCAGGTAAATCATTTGCATTTTAGAAAATTATTCCAATCCTTGAAATGCAAATGTAACTGCTCGGGTTAAAAAATTCAAATATGAAAGTAGTTATGCTGGAAGAAGCTTTTATTACATTTGTAGCATGTTAAAATTAGCCGTAGTCATACTTAACTGGAACGGACGAGCATTCCTCGAACGCTACCTTCCTTCTGTTATCAGGTATTCTAAGCGGAATGGAGTGAAAGTTTTTGTAGCCGATAACGGTTCTGATGATGATTCAGTAGCTTACCTGAAAATTGCCTTTCCCGAAGCAGGAATCATCCAACTTGACAGAAACTATGGTTTTGCCGAAGGTTATAATCGTGCTCTGACTCAGTTAGAAGCTGAATATTTTGTACTGTTAAATTCAGATGTTGAGGTTACAGAAGGATGGCTAGATCCTTTAATTGATGCGCTTGATGCAAACCCATTAATTGCTGCATGTGTACCCAAAATTCTGTCTGATGAAAGGCGGGATTTATTTGAATATGCAGGTGCAGCAGGAGGGTTTATCGATAAATATGGGTATCCTTTTTGTCAGGGGAGAATATTCGACAGTTTGGAAACCGATTATGGCCAATATGACAAATCAAGAGAGATTTTCTGGGCTTCGGGTGCATGTATGGCGGTTCGTGGGCCACTTTATAAGTTGGCAGGAGGGCTGGATGCAGAATTTTTTGCTCACATGGAAGAAATAGACCTGTGCTGGAGATTAAAAAACAGAGGGTATCAAATCGTTTATGTGCCCGAATCGCTTGTGTATCATTTGGGTGGAGGAACTTTACCTCAGGGAAACCCAAAGAAAACATTCCTTAATTTCAGGAACAATTTATTTCTTCTTTACAAAAATCTTCCGGAGGAAAGTCTTAATGGGATTTTATTTATCCGTATGTTTTTAGATGGAATTTCCTCCTTACGGTTTCTTTTTAAATTGTCGGGAAGAGAATTTTATGCTGTTTTCAAGGCTCACATGGCTTTTTATAATGGTTTCTCCAGATATAAACAATTTAGAAAAAGTGAACGGAAATTTATCTCCCGATATAATCATAAGGAGATGTATCCTGACAGTATAGTAAAGAAATACTTCCTTAATAAAAAGTATACTTTTCAGTCGCTGAACTGGAAACCAACAGTTCATTAGTATCCCCTAACTATACCAGAGAAAGAATGTTATCGAGGTTTTCAAATTTTTGAGTGTAATCTTCCAGTGAGCGACTGATTACTTCGAGCGCTTCCTCTCTTCCGTAAGTGTGTGTAATCTCACACTGACTTGGGTGTCCGGGCAGATCTTTATATGTAAGAAAATAGTGTTTCAGTCTCTCAACAACCTTCGCAGGCACTTCAGAAACATCGTTAAACGACTCATACATAGCATCATGCTTGAGTACAGCGATGATTTTATCGTCAGCCTGATTTTTGTCGATCATTCTAAATCCACCAATTGGTTTAGCTTTCACCAGTATATCGCCATGAGTGATTTCCTTTTCAGTAAGAATGCAGATATCCAATGGATCGTTATCTCCAAGAATATCAGTATTTCCGGTTTTTTCACGTGCCATATTTGCAACTCTTTCGCCGCATAATGTCTGAGGAACAAATCCGTAAAGGGCAGGAACAGAGTTGGAATATTTTCCCGGACGGTCAATTTTCAGATAACCTGTAACTTTGTCAACTTCATATTTCACAGTGTCGCGGGGCACCATTTCAATGAAGCAGGTAATAATTGATGGCGCATCAGGGCCAATATCAACTCCGTGCCAAGGGTGCGATTTGTAGCGTAAACCCATTAAGCGCCCGATTGGATCCATCAGTCTGTTTGCCATTTTGTTTGTTTTTAATCAAGTTTTGTATTACAATTATTTCAAGGGATATATATCAATAGATTAAAAGGTTTTTGTTTGAGTATTTTATACTTTGAAGAATTACAGCACATCCAGAAGTTTTTCCAGTTTTATCCCTCTGCTTCCTTTTAACAGGATACAATGATCAGTAACCGGGTTTAAGCGTAAATGTTCAATTAACTCTTCAACTTTTTGGAAATATTGTATTGAGCTTGATTTCGAAGCTTTTACAAACTCAGGACCAACCAGAAAAACTTTATGCAGCCGGCTATTATTAAGACGTTCAATAACAGCAAGATGTTCCTTATGAGAGAATCCTCCTAGTTCTAGCATATCTCCCAGGATCGTCATTTTTGGCAGTTCCTCTTTAATGGCAAGGAAGTTTGTAATTGATACCTCCATTGAACTAGGATTGGCATTATACGCATCAAGTACAATCTTATTCTTTTTTGTCACAATAAGCTGAGAACGACTGTTTGAAGGCAAATACCCGGAGATGGCAAGACTTATTTCTTTTGCATTAACTCCAAAATAACTACCAATGCAGGCTGCCGCAAGAATATTTTTCAAGTTATAGTCTCCAACCAGTTTAGTTTGAATATCGAAATATTCTGCGGTTTGAGGCAAAGTGATATTTGTTTTAAGAAAATGGCTGTTCTCACTAATTTTCCCGTGGGCAATGGATTTTAAAGTCGAGCCGTAATATATGGGATCGCATTTTTTTTCATCAAGAAGTTTGACTAACAAAGGATTATCTGCATCGACAAAGGCTTTCCCATGGTGTGCGGAAATATAGGAATATAGCTCAGATTTAGCTTTTACAACCCCTTCAGGAGATCCAAATCCTTCCAAGTGAGCTTTACCAATATTGGTAATAATCCCAAAATTCGGAGCTGCTATTGAACTTAAGGCTGCAATTTCACCTATATGATTAGCTCCCATTTCAATAATGGCAATTTCATGGTCGGTTAATGATAGAAGAGTGAGAGGTACGCCAATATGATTATTTAAGTTTCCAAGGGTCGCGCAAACTTTGTATTTTTGGCTTAAAACTGCAGTGATAAGCTCTTTAGTTGTAGTTTTACCATTAGAACCGGTGATTCCAATAACCGGAATAGCATAAGTCATACGGTGAAAATGAGCAAGTTTCTGTAAACTTGCAAGGACATCAGGAACTAATATGAGTCGTTCATGTTTTGGTAATGAGGCATCATCAACTACGGCAAAGGAGCATACAGTTTCAATTGCCTCAAGTGCAAAGCGGTTGCCATCAAAGTTTTCTCCTTTCAGAGCGAAGAAAATTGAATTTGGAATAAGTTTTCTGGTATCGGTAGAAACTCTTCCTGACAATAAGAATAGTTTATGTAATTCTTCGATTTTCATTTTTTGAAACTGAAAAAAGTTGTTCAGTATATTTTGTTACACCATATTATATAGTAGGAAGCAAATTCTATTAAAAAAAAAGGTGTCCCGAAGAGACACCTTTTTAATATAATCTTTGTAATTGTTTATTATTGTATTCCTGTTGGGCTGCCAACGCGGGTCATAGCACAACGGAAACCGATATCGTCTCTTGATTCTGTTTCAAGGAGGAAGCGGCGTGTACCAGGACTCAGGTAAAATGCCCTGTCTTTCCAAGAACCACCTTTGTAAACTCTTACATTGTCATTAACAAGTGATGATCTCTCATACTGGCTGTTAACATACATATTTTTACTGCCATTTTTGTATTCTTCGCTGGCGGTATCTTTAGTTTCGTAATTCATAGATGATTGCAGATCACCGTCCCTGTAGTTACGATAGTCTGATTTTCTGTAATTGAAACGACCTTCAGCGTCTTTTTCAGTAATAGCAACTGTTTTCAGTCTTCCAAGGCTGTCTACTTCGAGATTATTATCAGCAGGATTCCTGTAATTCTTCTGGAATTCGTTACCACGATAAGGATTAAAACCGCTAACATCTTCGAAAGAAAGCGGGCGATATACGTCAGCTACCCATTCGTTAACGTTTCCAGCCATGCAATACAAATTGTAATCATTAGGCCAGAAGCTTTTTACTGGAACCGTAATAGAACCACCGTCGTTAAGGTTACCAGCAACCCCCATCATATCGCCATTACCCCTGACGAAGTTTGCTCTCATTTCCCCAAGGTTTTTCGTATTGTCGTTTCTTACGTTGTGACCGCTCCACGGATATACTCTACGTTCCCAAACCAGTTCTTCGGAAGTGTTTCCTCTGAGAGCAAAGGCTGCAAATTCCCACTCAGCTTCTGAAGGAAGGCGATATTTAGGAAGAAG
Organism: Bacteroidales bacterium; assembly: GCA_038316435.1. Classification (GTDB taxonomy): domain Bacteria; phylum Bacteroidota; class Bacteroidia; order Bacteroidales; genus JACJXF01. The sequence continues at coordinate 84,669 of JBBQAQ010000006.1, forward strand.
TACGCCATCTTCAATAGAATAGATGCGGGAATCTTTATTAGGATCAAGACTTTCGAGAGGGTTTCTGATCACTGGCTGATAAATTCCTGCCAGATAAGCATCGGTATTGAAGTTATTCTGATCTTTTTGGTCTGTACTTAATTCAATATAACCTATATCAACAAGGGTTCTCTCATTTACCCTGTCAGTACGCCATAAGCAATAGTCGTTTGCCTGTAACCAATCAACACCAACAACCGGATACTGGTTATACGCAGGGTGACGGAAATAATATTCTACATAAGGTTCATTATATGCAACAGGATCTCTCCAAACTAAAGTGTCAGGAAGAGCATTGTAAACAACCTGTAGATTATTTTCCCCGAAAACACGCGAAAGCCAATAAACATATTCCCTGTAGTCGATGTTTCTAACTTCGGTTTCATCCATATAAAATGATGAAACTGTAACTCTTCTGGGAACAGCATTCCATTCATACATAACGTCATCCTGTACCCTACCCATGGTGAATGTTCCACCTTCAATCAGCACCAGACCCGGGCCAGTTTTCTGTTCTTCAGAGGGTGCAACAGCAAACCCACCATTAGTCTGATCATTATAACTCCAACCAGTAGTTGTGGATTCTTTGCCAGTCTGTCCGGATTCAGTTCCGCCACATGATGACAAAACCACGGCCACTACCAAAAATGCCGGAAGTAGATTGAGCTTGATTTTCATAGTATTATACTTTTAAATCTTATTGTTTCGAAATTTGGACTAAAAATAATATTATTTCACAAAATAAACTAAATTTTTGGACATTTTATTGCCTTATGCTTATTTTTCTTATCCTCACCAAAAGCAATTATCATTGATATTTCATGGGATCCCAATCGTGGAAGTTGTACTGAGGGCTTTGAAAACTGTGCATCATAGCTGTACCTCAAGCGTATATTCTCGATTGCAAGCCCAATTGAAAAGATTATTGCCGAATATTTTAAGCCCAGATTTTGCCTGATCCAAATACCTGATACATATTTTTCTTTGTAAAGGGTTTCAAGACCATATACCAATTGACTGAGATTTTTTTGCTGAATATATATGATGTTAGGGTTTAGCTGAAGAACTTCTTTGCCCAACCTCTTTTCATAAACCGGAATATATGTGCCTGCAAAAAGTGTAAACTTTCTTGAAAGCCTTGATTCCGGAAGCGAACTTTCTGTCTGGTAAGGTTTTAATAAATGAAACATCGATACTCCAGCATATGAATTTTTATAAAATGCTGCAATTCCGGTTGAAAAATCTGGAAAAATTTTCGAAATATTCCCAAAATGTTCCAGTCCGTTTCCCTGAATTGGCGCGCCACTTGAAGGATCGTACTGATCACCAAACAAGAATCCGGAAGCATTCACTGATCTTGAAATTCCTGAAGCCTGCAAGCCTCCTGCAAGAGATAAAAATCTTCCGGCCTTGAAAAGATAAGAATACATCGCCGAGAAACTAAGCTGGCTGATAGCCCCTGAACCCTGAATATCGTTACTTAGTGAAAATCCAACTCCACCGTGAAGTGCTTCAATATTCTCATCATAGGAAACCGTATAAGTTTTAAAAATACTACCTATTCCAGGGTATTGATTTCGGTAATTTAGAAATGCTCTCTTTTCGTTGCCAATCCCTGCCCATGCCGGATTTAGATATAATCTGTTTGCGTAAAACTGCGAGAAAAAGGCATCCTGAGACCTGCCGGGAAGAGACAAGCACATAAATCCTAATAATAAAAATAAATGCCTTGTAATGCGCATCAGGGAATTTGTTTATCTTAAGCCTGAAATATTTTACAATATTATTAACAAAAATATCGTTTAACAATTCAAACGTTTTCAGTTAGGAATTGTTTTGTTTTAGATGGATATTTAAATAATCCATCGAAATTTAAAGGTAAAAAGAATAATGAGATATATATTCATATTGGTCATTTTTATATCAGCAGGGGTACAGGCTCAGGTATGGCATATGAAACGCGCAATTCATTATGATCAGGCTGTGGATTCTGCAAAAGGAAGTATTGACGCCTTTAGCTCTTTTACCGGGGAGTTGAGAGAAAACATTGTTGACGGACTACCTTATTATACTGAGCTTCTGGAGTGGAAAAATGGTTATGAAGGCTTAAAAACATCCCTTGTATTCCCGGTTTATGAAGAATTCAAAGGAGATATTTCTTCGATTAAGAATTTTCAGACTCCCGGAGATAATGTTTTCCTTGAATATACAGTGGAGTTTATGAAAAAGATCCCTTATATTCAGATAAAACTGCGGCCTTTCAGAGTTAATCCTGAAAACGGGAAGCTGGAGCGACTAAAGACTTTCGTTCTTATGCTTGAATCAACTGGCTACAAATCCCCCGAAACTAACCTTTTAAAAAAATCTTTTTCATTCACCAACTCCGTTCTGGAAAAAGACAATTGGTATAAAGTTAAAGTGAGTACTTCGGGAATTTACAAACTCAGCTTTGAACAAATTAATGGTATGGCAGTTGGTAGCCCTGCAAACGTTAGAATTTTCGGGTACGGAGGTGAAGTACTGCCTGAAGATTGCCGGAAAGGAGAAAAGGATGATCTGAAGCCCGTTCAGATTTATATGAATAAAGGCGCAGATGGCATATTTAACGCGGGAGATTATATTCTTTTTTATTCAAAAGGTACAGTAAAATGGTCTTATGACAATTTAAGCGGAATGTTCCGACACCAGCTTAATCCTTATTCAAACGCCAGCTATTATTTTGTTACCAGCGGGACCAAACCTGATAGTGCCATTTTAGAAGATCCAACGGTGTTGCCAGCAAATAAATTTTCAGATTCCTATGATTTCAGATCTTTTAATGAGGTTGACACAGTGAACGTAATATTTAGCGGAAAACAATGGTTCGGTGATAAATTAACAGGTCAGCCACAGAGTTTTAATTTTACAACTCCTGAACTTGTTTCCGGCCAAAAAGTTAAAATTCTCACTCAGGTGTTAGGAAAAGCAACCGATACTTCCTACATTCAGCTCAGCTACAACAATTCTATCATACAAACTTTTGCCATTCAACCAGCTGACCTTAGCAATTACACATCAATTTTCGGTTATACGCTTGAGAAAAAAGTACTCATTAGTCCTGATTCCAGAGATATCACTCTTAAATTAAAGTACCTTAATCCGGGCACTTATCGTGAGGGATGGACTGACTATATTATTTTAAATGCAAGGGCAAAGCTGAATTTGGAATCCCAGATTTTGGAATTTAGAGACATTAACACTAAAAATACTGGCAATATTACTCAGTTTACTTTGGGTCTTGCCAATTCAAACACAGTTATTTGGGATGTGAGTAATCAGAATTCAATAAGGAGAATTGGGGGAAGTTTAACAGGAACCGATCTTAGATTTACCATCGCAACTGAAACGCTGCGTGAATTGGTTGCTTTCAACATAAATGGAAACTTCCCTTCTCCCGTTCTAAAGGGTAAAGATGTGGGTATGGTCGAAAGTCAGAACCTGCATGGAGAATCCCAACCGGACATGGTTATTATAGCGCATCCTGATTTTCTTAAGGAAGCAAATGAGCTTGCAACTTACAGGCGTGAAAAGGGAGGATTAGATGTTATGGTAGTAGCTCCTCAACAGATTTATAATGAATTTTCTTCCGGCACTCCAGATATTTCCGCCTATAGAAATTTTATGAAAATGTTATACAATCGTGCAGGATCAGACAGTTCACTTCTGCCAAGGTATCTACTTCTTTTTGGAGATGGCTCGGTTGATAATAAAGGTATAAACCAAAATCCCGAGAATTTCATTCTTACATATCAATCCGAAAATAGTCTGAACCCAACCGCATCCTACGTTTCTGACGATTTCTTCTGCTTGCTTGACCCTGGTGAAAATATGACAAGTGGTTTACTGGATATTGGCGTTGGCAGATTACCCGTTGGAACACCTAAAGAGGCAGCATTAATTGTTAAAAAGCTAATCGACTACGAACTTCCGGAACGTATGGGTGACTGGAGAAATTCACTTTGCTTTATAGCTGATGATGAAGATGGGAACATACATATGACTGATGCAGACGGTATGGCAACTTATGTGGAATCAAATTACCCTTCATATAATATAAATAAGATTTATCTGGATGCATATAAGCAGGTTTCCACGACTTCGGGTCAAAAGTATCCTGATGTAAATAGAGCTATAAGTGATCAGGTCGCAAAAGGAGCATTGATTGTCAACTATACCGGACATGGTGGAACAAATGGCTGGGCACACGAAATCATTCTGGATCTGAATGAAATCGATAGTTGGACAAATGCTGAGCGTTTGCCGCTTTTTATGACTGCGACTTGCGATTTTAGTCCGTATGACGATTTCCGGAAAAACACACCTGGTGAAAAAGTATTGTTAAACCCGAACGGGGGAGGAATAGCACTTCTTACAACTACAAGACTGGTATATTCGCAACCCAATCGTATACTTAATGAGAAATTTTATGAGATAGTGTTTAAAAAGGACAAGTACGGAGATAATTACCGTCTTGGTGATATTCTGGAATACTCGAAAAATAAGGCAGGTAGTGGGATTAATAAGCGAAATTTCACTCTGTTGGGAGATCCCTCACAACGACTGTCTTATCCCGAATTATTTATTTTTGCCGATTCCCTTAATGGCATAGCGTTGAGTGAAGCAACCGATACTCTCGAAGCATTGAAAAAAGTAAGTGTAAGTGGACATCTGGCAGATCAGAACGGGAATATCCTTACAAATTTTAATGGAAATGTTTACCCAACAGTTTTCGACAAGAAAGTACTACAACAAACACTTGCAAATGACGGAGGTAGTAAAAAAACTTTCACCATCAGAAATAACATTTTATATAAGGGGAAGTCAAGCGTTAAAAATGGTCTGTTCAATTTTGAGTTTGTTGTGCCAAAAGATATTAACTATTCCTTCGGCTTAGGCCGGCTAAGTTTTTATGCAGAAGATTCTCTTGTGGATGCTGCAGGTTCATACAATGGAATAACAATTGGCGGGTCGTATTCTGAGGCGCAGTCAGATTTGAACGGCCCCGAAATAAATGTTTATATGAATAGTCCTACATTTTTACCCGGTGGGATTACTGATGAAAACCCAGTTCTTTACGTTGAGGTTTATGATGATTTCGGAGTTAATACTACTGGAAACGGAATTGGTCATGATATAACTGCAGTAATTGATGAGAATTCGCAAAATACAATGCTTTTAAATGGTTATTATGAGTCAAATATGAACTCATTCAAAGGAGGATTAATACAATATCCCTTTAGTAATCTGGAACCTGGACATCATACCGTTAGTGTAAAAGTATGGGATATTTATAATAATTCAAGTTCAGGTTCAACCGATTTTATTGTGATGAAATCTGAAAATCTGATTTTGGAAGACTTATTGAATTACCCAAATCCTTTTAGCGATTATACCAATATAAGTTTCGCTCATAATAAAGCAGGGCTGGATATGGATATTATTGTGGATATATTTAATCTGGATGGGAAATTAGTGAGTACAATAAAAGCAAAGGAGATGAATACAGGATTCAGATCGCGGAATATATACTGGGATGGATCCGGTGCGCAGAATGGACTGGCGGTTTATATTTACAGAATTCGCGCAACAACTTCCGATGGGAAAACCGCTGAAAAATCAGGTAAATTGATAATTCAACGCTAGTGGTGATATATAAATCCCGTTAAGAAAACATTAATCCTAAATGAAAATTGCAGACTCTAGTTTAAAAAAAATAAATCTTCATCACTGAAAAGAATGCTAGCAGTCAAGCTTATGTGGAAATAAATAACCATTTTTACTGTCTTAAATTCTTTTTTGTCTGATTGTGAGCAACAATAATTAATAAAATTTTCAGTTATATTTGTGCACCTAAAAAAAGCTTTTCATAATGTTAGAGAATTTTGGAAGAACAAGAAACGGAATTGTAGGCTCCCTCTTATTAGTATTTACTAGTTTTACTGCTTTCGGGCAGATTTCAACCGGCGATCTGACCGGTGAGGTGAATACAATTAATTCAGCAGTACCGTTTTTAACAATTACACCCGACTCTCGTGGCGGTGCAATGGGCGACATCGGTGTGGCAACTTCCCCTGATATTAGTTCTCAGCAGTATAATCCTGCAAAATATGCTTTTATCGATGGTTACGGAGGAATTGCTCTTTCTTATACGCCTTGGCTCAGAAATCTTATACCTGATATTAATTTAGCTTATCTGGTGGGATATAAGAGACTAGATGCTCAACAGGTTGTTAGTGCATCGTTTCGATATTTCTCCCTTGGGAATATAGTTTTTACCGATTTAGTTGGAGGAATTCTTAGAGATTTTAATCCTAATGAATTTGCTATTGATGCCGGTTATTCTAGAATTTTTGGAAATAATATTTCAGGTGGTATTGCATTTCGGTTTGTGCGCTCCGATCTCACTGGTGGAATATCCAATGATGGATCAGACTACAAAGCCGGACTCTCAGTGGCAGCCGATTTGGCCATGTATTACCAGAATACCATTCAACTTCAGGGTAAAGATGCAATGCTAGCAATTGGTGCAAACATTTCCAATATCGGAACTAAAATGTCGTACACTGATGACCGGGAAAAATCCTTTATTCCAATTAACCTGAAAGTTGGAAGCAGTCTGAAAATGAATATTGACGACTATAATTCATTTACTTTCGCAGTAGATATTAACAAACTTCTCGTCCCAACTTCTCCAATATACTGGCAAGATTCAACTAATTCGGACGGAGAAAATGTTATCAAATATGGAAAAAATCCAAATGTTTCCGTTCCACAAGGAATGTTACAATCTTTTTTCGATGCCCCCGGAGTTGAAAAAGCCGATGGAACCCGGAGCATATTTATTGAAGAGCTTCACGAGCTAACCTACGGTCTTGGCGCTGAATACTGGTATCGCGATCAGTTTGCAATTCGCACCGGTTATTTTTACGAACATGAGACAAAAGGAAATCGTAAGTTTTTTACCGCTGGTATAGGCTTAAAACTAAATGTTTTCGAAATCGATTTTTCCTACCTTATACCCATCAATCAGGCTAATCCTCTGGCAAACACCCTTCGTTTTACTCTAGGCTTCGACTTCGAAAAATTTAGAAAAAACAGCTAATGAATCTCAGGGTGGGCATAGGATATGATGTTCACCGCCTTGGAACAGGTCTGCCTTTTTACCTCGGGGGAGTTTTGATACCACATATAAAAGGTGCCATAGGTCATAGTGATGCAGATGTGCTTATCCATGCAATTTGTGATGCCTTGCTGGGAGCCGCTAACATGGGCGATATCGGCCACCACTTTCCGGATACTTCTGACGAATTCAAGGGGATTGACAGTAAAATATTATTAAAGAAAACGCATGAGCTTATCCAAAGCAAAAATTACCATATCGTTAATATTGATAGTGTAGTAATGCTGGAAAAGCCTAAAATAAAAGGATATATAGATTCCATGCAAACCACTCTTGCCGATGTTCTTGGTATCGACCTTGATGCAGTTTCGGTAAAAGCCACCACAACTGAAGGCATGAGCTTTGTGGGCAAAGAAAAGGGAGTTGCAGCACAAGCTGTGGTTTTGATAGCCAGAGATGAGGTTCTTTAGGCGTTTTTCTTTGTTTTTTTATTTGAAGTGTTTAAAATGTTAGTAAAATGAAATATCTTCTTTCCGCTTTCATTACCTTCTTCATGCTTTCTTTCGCAGCTGCCCAGACATACAATCTTCAGGCGAGAGTTGATGGCTTCAAGGGAAACCGTGCATACCTGATTCAGTTAAAAGGTGACCAGCAATCTGTCATTGACAGTGCTTCGAGTCTTGAAGGAGTGTTTTTGTTTCAGTTTTCTGCGAGTACAAAACCGGGCGTTTACCGGATAATTTTAGGGGATGAAGGCAACTCTAATTTTTTTGACGAAGATCCTCAGTTCTTTGATTTTATTTTTAATAACGAACCAATCGTTCTGAATACTTCCTTTAGCAATTTAATTGATGCCATGAATGTATTGCAATCAAAGGAAAATGCGATTTATTACCGCTATTTGAAAGCAAATGAGATCTATCAGTCAAAAATGAGTCGGATTACACCGCTTTTTACTTTGTATAAACCTGAAAATCCATTTTATGCTGCAGTAAACAAGGAATTTGCGGAAATACAAACTGAGTTTATCCGTTTTTCCCTTGCATTAATAAAGGAATTGCCTGAATCTTTCGCTTCTTCCGTAATTCAGGGGAGTTTGTTCCCGGTTATTGAACAACCCGGAACAGAGAATGAAATGAAAACTTTTCTAAGAGACCATTATTTCGATCTGATAACTTTTAAGGATCAGCGTCTGTTGAATTCTCCTGTCATTACAAGAGTTTTCATGGAATATCTTGGTCTTTTCCGCGATCCGCTTTTGAATCAATCCCAACAGGAAGACAGATTTATTATTGCGATTAATCAGATCATGGAGGCAGCATCTGACGATCCCAAGATTTATGATTTTACACTGAATTTTCTGGTTGATGGATTTCAGCGTTTTCAGATGGAGAAAGTGTTGGTGCATATTGCCGAAAATTTTATTGAAGGGGGATGTGAAACCGACAGTAAAAAACTTTTGCAGAAGCGACTTGAGGGTTACGAAAAAATGGCTCCCGGTAAAAAAGCTCCCGACATTCTGAATCTCGATCAGAATGGTAACCAGATTAGGTTATATGATATCGATCGCGACTATACTCTGGTGCTTTTCTGGGCTTCATGGTGCCCTCACTGCGCTGTTTTTCTAAAGCAGTTGAGCATCTGGTATCCGAATAAGCCAATCGATCTGGATGTTTTTGCTGTTTCTATTGATTCTTCCAGATTTGCATGGGAAGAGAGAATTATGATGGATAATTACCCCTGGATAAATATATTTTCAGGTGCAGGGTGGGATGGTAAGGCCCCCCGGGAATATAACGTTTATGCCACACCAACAATGTTTTTACTCGACCGTGAACATAAAATTATTGCAAAGCCTACTACTTTCAGGGAATTTCGGAAGGAAATTGAAGAAATTGAGGCAAGAAAAAATTAAATTTGTTCTATAAATATTTAGCAATGAGATTAGTTTTAGTGTTTTTCATTCTGGTTTCACTGTCTTTTACTTCGTTTGGACAATCTAAACAAGCAGGCAACATTGAAATACGAATTACCGGATTGCGCAATACCAAAGGAAAAGTGAGCGTAAATCTTTTTAATGGTAAAGATGGATTTCCGGATGATCCACTTAAAAGTTTTGGATGGAAAACGGTGAAAATTGTACCGGATACGGTTGTAATTGTTTTTGAAGATTTGCCGTTTGGTAACTATGCAGTTTCGGTTTTGCATGATGAAAACAGCGACGGCAAGATGGAGAAAAATTTCTTTGGCATACCGAAAGAAGGATTTGCCTTCTCAAATAACTGCACTCCAAAAATGATGTCGCCTTCGTTTGGAGAGGCCATGGTTAGCCTCAAACAGACCAGAATGAAATCAGAACTCAGGATGCTTTATTATTAGTTTGGGTAATGTGGTTAAAAATTGTTGGCGATTTTCAAAAAAAGCAAATAAAAAAGGCTGATTTTTAGATTTTCGCGACATTAAACATGAGGGGTTTAAACCCCGGGTGTTTTATAACATATCTTGAGCCGCTGCTGCCGCACGATTGCATCGTATGGCAATTGTTCCAATAAATATAGTTGGCTGTAAAGCCTTTGTAAATAAGCCACACGATGGAATCGTGCGGCAGCGTGGCAGAGGTAGTAAAGCCTTTGTAAATAAGCCACACTGGAATCGTGCGGCAGCGTGGCAGCCCTAAAGAAGAATTTTAATACTATTAACAGGCTTATCCAGCAATGCAATAAATTGGTCTTTTGGAATTACAGCTCCACCTTTTCTGTATTTATTTTCTTCATAGCTGAAACTAATCGGTTTATTGTTAACAGATATTTTTTTTGGGCTAAATCCGGATTCTTTTACTTCATAAATAAATTTCAGGGATCGGCCTGCATAATCAATTGAAGCTATGAATCCATCGAGACTGAGAGGAAGAACTGGATCTAGAATTATCGTATCATACTCTGTTCTCAATCCAATAAGTCTTGTAACAATTAATCCGATGTAAATTCCGGGGCCGCTTGAGTATACTCTCCATCCGCCCTTAAGACTTATTTTGCCGGTTTTTATTTCATCATACAGTTCATCAGCCTCATATCTGGAGCGGAATGAAACATCCGAACTGCTGTAGTAGCAATTCGATTGTCTGAAATCTCCTGAGGGAACAATTTGTTTGTATCCCACTGGTATGGCTTGTCGCAGAGCCTTAAGAAATGCTTCAGGTTTTCCGGTAATAGCCTGTGATTCCGCATAGCGAATATGCTCATGCACATACATAAGTCCAATTTCTCTCCCGAAGAATGTGCTGCTTTCAGCCCTCTGGAAAATCGTTTGAATGCCACCTTTGTATTTTAAGGGTCGGTTCATTAAGCGTGCACCATCTGGTCCTTTCAGATGTTTTTCAATGAGATCCTGATGTGTCAGTGCTTGTTCTTTTGTGAAGATTCCACTGATTACCCCTCGGCTCATCGGTAAAATACTGTATTGAATATTGGTTTTTGTATCGTCGGGATGGAGCAACAGACTAATGCTTCCGTCGCTTTCAACCAGACCATAGCCAGCAACCACCTCATTCTTGATTAGATATTTATTAAAATCGGTTTTTATTTTTTCACATATTTCTCGTAGTTCTCTTGCCTTTTCCTTTTCTCCGGTTTGTTCAAAGACTTTTTCGTACTGCATAAATGCCTGATAATTCATCTCAACGGTCCAACTGGAGATCATTCTCTGAGCTAGTTCCTTACTAACGGGCTGCAATGAATCGTTCCAGTCTCCATTTCCATAAGGAATCAGGGCTGTGCCTGAAACAAATGAGCTTACAATCATTTTTATCAGGCGATCGATGTGTTCTCTGATTGGAGTTTTTGGTAAAATCTGTTTTTGATTTTCACTAAAATAGGGGAACTCTTCATCAAGTATTTTCAAATCACCGGTAACTTTAATATAGTTGCTCAGAGCAATAATTACCCAGTAAAATACATCACCGTGAGAATGATCAGCCCGAACACTGTTGTAACTATCGAACATCCACCATTGTGGCCATCCGCCATCGGTATTCTGGTTTGCGAAAATGATTCCAAGAATCTGTCGGGTTTCTTCATATTTTCCCATCGACAGCAGCAGATCAAATGGCCCCTGTGAGACATCCCTTGTACCCCATGCTGCCCCGCTGAATTGCTCCAGCCCGTATGGTGTGAGGTAATGAGTGAGTGCATTCATGTAATACCATGGGAGGATTTCCTGAATGGCTGCAGGATCACTCTTTGAACGATCGACAGAAAGGTTTAGGGAGAGATCTTTCAGAATGTTTTGAGCTTCTCTGCAATCGGAATGAAACTCGCTATCGGCGTCGCTGATTTTTTCAGTATTAATAGTATCAGATACTTCAGCAACAATACTCATGCAGAACTCCTTACTGGGCTCAACCTCCAGAATAAACAGGGAGTTGTTATCAGTTTTGTTTTCAGGATAAAGTATTGATTCATTGTGAGCTTTACACTTATCTGAATTGCTATTGACTAGTATTCTGAACTGTGCATCTGGAAATTTTCCGGCAATCATGCTGTTTTTCGCTGGTCTTGCAACAAACCCAAACTTTTCCGATCCTTGGCTCATTTTCCAATTATTGCTTGGGTCGAAATGATGGCTTACAAGCAATTTCACTTCATCTCCGCTGATAACTTTAAAATCCAGATTAACTTTTGGTTCCTTCTTTGAAGTCCAGGTTCGAACCTGAAAACAATTTTTCCCATGTTTATAAATCCACCGGCAGTGGTTTAGTCCCATTTCAAAGGCCGAAGGAACACCCAGTAAATACTGCACACCATCAAGCTCTGCGAAAATCCTTTGTCCTGTTTCACATGCCAGATTAAACTGACTGGAGCATATTGAGAGAAAAATATTAAAATTTGTATTTCCCTGAGTTACATGAGAATTAAAAACTCCATAGGCATAGGATGTAGTGGAAACAATGTTTTCATTGGGAGCATAACCCGCCTTTGCCTGCATTATGTGTGCATGTGGACGGTCAACATTTATTTCTTTGGCTTTTAACGCCACGTGATTATTTTCTGCGCAGAAAAAAGATAGTAACTGTCCGTCTTTTTCCTCAATATGGCGCAATTCACTGCCAAAAAACTTAGTTAATTCTTTCTTGCTAAGCTCGTCGACAGGCAGAAATGACGAAGTATTGAATAAGTTTTTATCAGTATAAATTAGTTTTTTTGAGTTGGGGATTGAAGGAGTTTCATCAAACTCTTTCATAATCAAGGACAATTGCTCTAAATCAGATTCTGAAATAGCTGAGGGGTGATTAGGTAGATATCCTGAGATAAAAACTACGGTTTCCCTTCCATTTTCATTAAGTTTGAATGGCTTCGATTGTAATGCCAAGACAGTAGATTCTCCGGCATATTCACCTAGAAGTTTGTTAGTAAGGAGGCCCTCTTCAATCCCTGTTTCGCGGTAGGTCTTGCCATAGAACTGCATTCCATCTACACTTGCAGAGAAAGCTTTGTTTTTACAGGCGATGATAAGAGAAGGGTTACCGGTGGATTCTGCGATGTTTTGACGGCAGCAGATAACCGATCCAAAAGTCTTATCTTTAAGAATACGCCTTTCAAGGTATTGACTAACGTAATACTCATTGTTCAGTCCGTTTGTAATAGTTTTCAGTCCTGCATCCTGAACATAGTAGATATCTAATTCTACAGTTTCCTGATTTGTATTTTTCACATCGATACTCCACTGCCAGCTATTGCTTTTCTCGGAAATCTGGAGTAAACAAGCATATTGCAGACCTTCCCATGAACCCCGAGCAATATATTTATTTTTGGAAATAGCAAAACTACTATTGCTTTCAGGTCCCAAGAGAGGAGTATAAATATATGGATTTGTTCTTTTTCTTAAAAACAGATTTGTGCCTGATTTCGAAAAAGGACTAGGAACTCTAACACCCATGCGAACAGGAGGCAGATCAATATTTTCAATTGAACCGTTTTCCAGAAATCCGATTGAGAGTCCGAGCTTATTCTTAATATTCATTCGTTTGAATAATTAAAGTATTGTTTAAATAGTTTTCAGAGTTTAGAATCCGGATTTTTGATCTCGGATCAGGTATCAAAAAATGATACTCCAGCGAGCCTCAATCAAAAATCATTGAATTCGCTCCTTTTTTCACTCTAACAGAAGTACAAATTCTTCTTTATGTTTATGTGTATAATTCAATATAATTCTGCTTCCATCGGTTTCCATTTTCACATCAACCGAAGCAATTTTTGCAGATTTGATCGTGTTCACATTTGTTCCTTCAAATACAATTTCTCCTAATAGATCGCGGTCTCCGAAAAGGGTAAGTTCTATTCTCCCATCCCTTTCCGATATGTTGAGAATATCTGATGTGCAGTGCAATATTTTTAATCCCTTTTTAAGCTCAAAATTTACTGGAGTCAGTATCCCGTAAAGTGGAGGCCAAAGCATTTCTTCTTTGGAATAGGGAATTGAGATTTTTTCATTGTTAACAGGGTGAGTATAGAACAACTTTGCAGAATGTTCCTCATTATAATAGTTTGCAGCAAAAAGGATTGCGGAATTCCCGGGGGTGAAGCGTTCCCTTACAGTAATATTCTCATTGTCGGATGATGTTTGTCTCAGATGCGCACTTGATTGTTGTAGAATTGACTCATAAACTGCTTTCTGTCCTTCGGTATCGAAACCAATCCATGTGCCCAAAAAAATTAGTTTACCTCTGCCTAGAACCTTTGAAAAACCGCAGATATTGCCATTTAGGTTCCGAGCAATAATTTCTGCTTCAGCTAACGACTCCGATGAAAAAGTTATAAATGGATTTGCACATTTGACATCCTTACAATCATAGACATCAACTAATGGGGAATCAATGATTTCTTTTCCTGAAGGTTTGATTTCAAGAGCATCCCGAATTATTGTGCAGGGTTTATTAGACATTTCCCTGTCGGGCAGATATGGAAAGAGCACAAGGTTTCCACCTGAACGTGTATAATCGACTATTGTCTGTTGATTCTCAGCATTCATTTCATCTGTGGCGAATGCCCATACCTGTTTGTATTTACCAAGATCCTCAGGACTTGCAGTTTTCAGATCGAGCATGTCATAATCGATATTCAGTACAAGAAGGGCTTTTAGAAGTCCATCGAAATATGCAGGTCTTCGAATTGCAGATGGTGTAAAAGTGAGTTCACAGTTTCCGCCCATTGGTCGTTCGAGTTCGCTTGCATAATAAGGTGGATAAAAGAGCACACAGATTTCAGCTTTGCGTTTTGCTTCAACAATAATGCTTTCATTGCATGATACAAGTTGGTTCATTCGTTTAACAAGGGGGAAGGCCCTCGTGCGTTTTCCCTCAGCGGTAAGAGGATTGAACCAGTAAAAGGTTTCACCCGAATAGCCTTTATGGCGGGGATTACGTCCCTGAGAGAACATGTAATAGTTCCAGCCAGTGAGGCCATTGGCGATACTTGCTTTATAAAAGAGCTCCATCTCACGGGGATTGGTCACCACGTGATATTCGCGGGAACCACTTTGGAACTCAGCTGCAAACAGAGGTTTATTTCCCTGCATCGCATAAGTAATGTCGTTGATAATCCGGTCGTCGTGTAAGTTCCGATACGAAAGAAATTCAGGGATATGATCTATTCCGAAAATGATATCACTTTTTTTGTGAAACAGATCTTCGTACATGGTAATGTTCACTGGGAATTCATATCCATTTCCATAAATCCATCCCGGAAGATTATGATACAGAGGAACCGTAACACCTCTTTTTCTTGCCATTTCACTCAGCATTCTAAGGTAATCTCCATAATACGTTCTCCAGAAGCAATGCCATTGGTAATC
This sequence comes from Bacteroidales bacterium, assembly GCA_038316435.1. Taxonomy (GTDB): domain Bacteria; phylum Bacteroidota; class Bacteroidia; order Bacteroidales; genus JACJXF01. The sequence continues at coordinate 99,715 of JBBQAQ010000006.1, forward strand.
GCGCCCTCGGTCGGCTCTAGACTGATAAGGGAGTTTGCCATCAGGCGGAAGTTCAACATCTTCAAAAGTTTTGTAGGTAGTGTCCCAAACGCCGTTTAATTCATCGATATCAGAATATTTCCCCAGTAGAAATGATCTGAAATGATCTTTAACCGGAGGATTGTAATCGGCCTGTCTTGCGAGCCATGAAAAAACGCCGATTTCATTGCATATCTGCATCATAATAATGGGTCCACCGGCCGAAATCTCATGTTTGCTAATGAAAGGCATAACATGGTTGTACCACAATGTAACTTTATCGAGATATATTTGATTAAAAAGACTAACGCCGTCGCTGGGAAATATTTCACCCTTGCGGTTTCTCATTTTGACAATAGACGAATACTTATTCATGAACCAATCGGGTAGGCCGGCACCACGAAATTCAGCAAGGATAAAGGGTCCGGGTTTTACAATACATGTAAATCCAAGATCCTGACAACGTTTAAGCCATCCCTTTAGATCGCACTCTGGAACCGATTTCCCCTCAAAATCAAATACACCTTCCTCTGCTTCATGCCATGCCCATGGTACATAGGTACTTATGGTTGTCAGCCCTGCATCCTTAGCTGCCTGCAAATGGGTGTCCCAAAGTTCTCTTTTGATCCTGAAATAGTGGATTTCACCCGAGTTCAGAAAAACCTTTTTGTCGTTTTGATAAAAATTATCTCCTTTAATGCTAAATGTCATAATTACTTATTTGTTAATTTCTCTAAGTTTCTTTGTTTAATAAGCTCTTTTATCTCACGGCTCCGTGTCTCAGTAAGTGAATACCTAAGAATAAAGAAAATTGAGAATATGCTTAGTAAAAGTGGCAAACCTATTTCAACCACCCTCATCATCAAAAGAGTGTATGGAGATTGTTTTGTAAGCTGAATGATTTCTGTTTCAACCTTATTCAACTCCTTATCCATTATTTCCAATGGCATATCAGAATGTATTTCGGAAAGCCTTGTATCAACATTTTTACTGTTTTTTGTGAGCTCATTATAATGTTCTTTCGATTTTTGTGTTTTAAGGGATTTGCCTTCCAGATGGGATAAAAGCTCAAAGGAATTCATTTTTGCTTTTTCCAGCTTTGGCTCCAGAATCAGTGGAACAGCTTCAATTGCAAATGCTCTGGTCAATGAGTCATTTGTACTGGAGGAAAGTTTCAGATTCATTTGTTCCAGTTCAGAAAGGTTTGTCTTGGTCATAGAAATAACATCGCTGAATATTTTTTCCCGTTGATGCTTGTATTCAGCTTTATTCTGGTAGTCTTCTTCCTGTTTTTTAATGGATTCCTTTTCGAGAACCAGAAGATATTGTTTTGATTCGTCTATTGCTTTGTTAAGTTGGGATTTTGTGTTACTGGCTGAAACTCCATTTGCACTTATACCTTTATCCCCTTGCCAGTACTGGATTTCACTCCGCAGCTCTCTTACATTTCCCTGCAATCGATCTACTTTAGTTACCTGTGTTTCGTCGAACATGGTATAGACAATCAGGGCTCCTGCAATTAAACTGGCAAGGGCAGTTCCCATTTTTATAAACCACCAGAACACTGAATAGAAACTTCCTTCGGAGCGGTTGCCTGTCTTAAGTTCATCTTCATCGCAAATATCACCAACCATTGATGATCCCAGCGTGAAGAAGAAAAGCATTCCTGCAGAAAGTAGCATGGTTGGTATAATGATCAGATAAGGATAAGCGGGATTATAGCAAACGATTTTTGAAAGTTGAGCCAGACACATTAGTAATATTGAAATGGAAAGAGTTTTCCGTTTTCCAAGTTTCGGACTGATCCAGTTGAGGGGAAACACAGCAAGAACTCCAGTTACTGCCCATATTGTTCCGTTTATTCCAAGGAGTGTGGCACCTGCGACCTTGTCTCCTCCATAGATATAAAAAATAGGAATATACGAACCGAGCAGACTTACAAAATTAAAACCCATGGCCAGAGTGAATATTGTAAGGGTCAGCATGATGAAATTCTTGTTGCTGGCAGTATGTTTCATGTCGGTCCAGAAAGGAGTTTTTTCCTGACTTGCAACTTTAACAAATCCAGGTTCTTTTAATTTCAAGAACCACCAGAATGATAATGGAATCAGCACCACCGCAATCAGGATCGAGACGTACCGCATTCCATCGGCTTCGTTCCCGCCGGGACCTTTAAACACTTCCATGCTTGCCAGCGCAAATAACCAGGGAGTACTCATAGCAAAAAGATTACCTACAAAGCTTTTGGCACTGAATAGCCGGGTTCTTTCATGATAATCAGTTGTCATTTCCATGCCAAGTGCACCATGAGGGATCTCAAACAAGTTTACAGCGGTAAAAAATATCAGCAGAGAAACCAGAATATAGACAAGCTGAAAAGCCTGATAACCCGAATCTGTTGGGAACCAGCTATGAACCATATCACCCTTTGGAATCCACCAAATAACCACGAACGAAATTGCTACGGCAATTCCCCCTAATAAAAGAAAAGGGCGACGTCTTCCCCAGCGTGTGCGGGTGTTATCCGAGAAATGACCAATGATAGGATCCGATAAGGCATCCCAAAGTCGCGGAATAATTAGTATTGCTCCAAGCCAAAAAGCACTTAATCCCAGACTTATATTCCCCATGAGTCCAACCAGAATTCCTGCAACGTTGAAAAGCGCAATAGGTATTATCCCTCCGGCTCCATATGCTGCCAACTGTGTGAAGTTGATCTTTTCTTCTGTACCTTGATTCTGAGTTATCTTTGTATCTACTGCCATTGGTTTAGTTTATTGTGGGGTTTGGGTATCTGTGGGTACTCCTTGAGTTCAAAATTTTCAGGAAGATCAAGGGGGAAAAGCTTTTGAATTCCTCCAAATCCTGTTCCTTTTGTAAAGTCGTAATCAATTCGGATTGCATTGCCGGAAATTCCTTTTTCATTACTGAGGTTCATGATAACTCCATCAGACTGATTGAAACTCCATTCGTTTTTATTTTCGAAATCATCAAGAGTTAGGATCTGAGAATTAGCCGAAATGACTGTCAGAAGCATGATGATTACCGAAATTCCTGTCCTGAACATATTTTGCATTTTGCACTACTTTAAATATTCGTATCCAAGTACTGATAAACCTTTCTGAATAACAGGATCCTTCATAACATATTCCCAAACCATGCCTGTCCGGAAGTTTTCAATCATTATGAGCATTGGTCCCTGAGCAATACCTATATTATCGTTATTTACCCAATCCAGAGTGGGATTAAATGAGTCCAGATAGCCATATTTCCCCCAAATTTTGCTTCCGTATTTTGTGTTTAGTGATTTTATTGTTGGAAACACTATTTCAGGAGCAAATGGAAGAGATGATATGGAAGCGTAAGGAGCAATTGTACCGTCATCGAAGTAGTTATATTCAGGTCCGCTAGTACCACGACCGGCATACCCAATAAATTTTTTATCTCCATAGTTGTACTTTTCCCCAGGTCCATCGCACGCGGTTATTCCCCAGCAAAGTGAATCGTATCCTGTCCATCCATGAGGATTTTCCATGGCATACTCACGTTGAACATAGGTAGCCCGTTTTGAATTTTCGAAATAATCGATACCCTTTTCCTTCATGTATTTGTCGGCAAGTCCTCGGTAATCGATAAAGGCCTGTGAGAACTGATGGCCAAAAAGCGGAGGAAAGGGCACATGTGAAAGGTCGGGGTAGGGAGTAGTCCATTTATATGTTGAAAGCCAGGCGTCGTAGCTTTTTTCAGCGTTCTTCATTCCTGTTCCTGCGGCAAGAGTATAAAGGAATAAAGCTTCATTATATCCGCTCCATCCAAAATCCAGCTGGCCTTTTTCGGGTGACCATGCCATCGAGATGGTATTTGGATGTTTTGCTGTTGGGGGGAGAATAAACAGATCCCATTCCATTCTTCCCAGCAATTTGGCTACGAGTGTGCGGATCTGACTTTCGGTTTCGTTTTCTCGAATGTAATAGTTTCTGGCAAAGATGAACCCCATCATCAGAATTCCTGTATCAATGGTAGAGAGTTCGCACTTCCATTCGCGCGTTCCAGTGCTCATTCGTAGGAAATGATAATAGAAACCTTTGTATCCTGTGGCATTCGTATCGGCACTTTGAACAGAATTTGAAAAGAAGTTAAGGATTTTAAGCGTTATTTCTGCGGCTTCCTCACGGCTGATCCATTTCCTTTCTGCAGCAATTGCAAAAGAGGGGATACCAAATCCCGTTGATGCAATACTGGCAGGTGCCCATTTTGCCGCCCGGTCTTTCACGATTCCTGTGTTCGGGTTGTGTTCATTTAAGAAATACAGAAAGGTTTTGTGTTGAATAGAGTCGAGTATCGCAAACTCCTCGGGGGATGCAGCGTAATTGACTTTACCTGAAGATTTGTAAATTATTTTCTCAGGCTGTGTGCAACCTGAATTTCCGGCAAAAATAAAAAGGATAAGTGCTAAACCAATTATCAGTTGTTTTTTCATTTTTCTCTGCTTATAAATTCATTTTTTCACATGCTTTTTTAATACTGCATTTCGGCAATCAAAAAGGAAAACGGATTTTTAAACTCTAATTTTAGCCTTCTCAGTAACTGAATCCGAGAGTTGTAAGGCCTGACTGAACCTCTGTTGAGCTCATAAACAGATCCCATAACAAGCCAGTCCTGTAGTTCTCAATCATACAAATTTCTGGTCCTTGGTCAATGGCGAGAAATGATCCGGCCCACCAGTTGTTTGTTAAATCAAAAGCATCATAAAACCCATAATTGCCCCATAATTTATCACCAACAGTATAGTAGAAAAATCTCATTGCGTCCATCGATTCCTTAGGAGTATATGCTATTGAGGAAAGAGCAGCAGTTGGCGCAATCACACCCCTGTCGTTTGATGGTTCGTTAGCAGCATATCCGTTTGGCACATCGCAGGCAGTGAGACCCCAACATTCGCTGCTATACCCCAGATAATTTTTGGGATTAGCCTTGCAATATTCAAAATTGATGCGGCTGTGTGCAACATTCTGATCCCAATAATTTGCAAACTCATCGGAAAGGTTGCGGGGATCAAGTCCAAGAAATGAGTAATGAGCCCAGAATAATGGTCCGCCTTTATCCCAACTCAATGGTTGTACAATTCCATAAAATGTTTTGCCATTTTTCATTGGGAATGCACCATTGCGAGCCCAACCGTTGGTGTAAACTACTTTAGGGATTCCGTAGGTTGGAGAGCTGGCAGCCATAACATACACAATCAGACACTCACTCCATCCACTTATTTGCATATTCATATCCCAGCCATAAGTTGGTGACCAGTGCCAATATAATACGTTTTGATCTCCGCGGCGGAACCAGCTCCACTCGACTTTTTCCCATAAACTAGTTATGGAGTTGCATAATTCCTGTTCCTGTGAAGAACCATTTTTAAAATATTCGCGAACAGTAACAAGTCCCTGCATGAGGTAAGCGGTTTCAACCAGATCGGCACCATTATCTTTAGGGCTGAAGGCGATAGCTTTACCTGCGCTGCCATTTAGCCAATGGGGAAATGCACCGTGAAATTTTTCGGTTTTGGAATCGTTTAGAAAACTAACGATTTTATCTAGGCGTTCATAACCTTCCTGGCGGGTAATGAAGCCACGTTCAATTCCAACTAAAATAGCCATTAGACCAAATCCACTTCCACCGGAAGTGACTACATCGCCGGAGCCGGACCTTTCCCTGGCTAGGCCACTAGTTGGGTGAGCATAGTCCCAGAAATACTTAAAAGTTTGTTTTTGTACAAGAGTGAGTAATTCCTCATCGGTTATCAGGGGAAATTTTGGGTTAGTATCTAAATTGGTTACAAAAGTGTAAGTGTAAGGGTCGATCAGATTTATTCCAAGATACTTACCATTAAGGATATACAACTTATAGTAGGTAGAGAATTTTAGTGTCGGGTTGACAGAGAGTATAAGCTGTTTTTTGTTAGAGGAAGGAATGATTGTATAATCAGAACCAATGTTGTTGCCGATATAGCATTTTTCAATATCATTTTGAGAAGTGGTTATTTCGGCTGAAAAATTGATTTCTATTATTACAGAATCGGGAGAAATATTAAATATTTTTCGGCTCCCCGGAATCAGATGGTCATTAATATATACTGATTCAATAACTGCATTTACAGGTTTTGGGTCGATTGGATCGTCCTTCTTGCATGAAAATAGTAGTATTGTAAGTATAATGAGAAACTGGAGGGAGAGTTTCATAAAATTTAAAATTAAAAATGAAAAGGAGGATGGTTTTATTCACCCTCCCTTTCAGTAAGAAATTATTCTACCCAGGTTACTTCAGCATCATATAAAGCTTTTACTTCAGTATCATTTAAAGCTTTATCATAAACGCGCAATTCATCAAGGTTGCCTAAGAACCAGCCCATCCATGCATCGGTGGCTGTGCCTTCAGATATAGGACGCCATGCACCAATGTTGATAACATCAGCATTTGCAAAAGCTAAATCACCAAGAACAACACCTTCACTTGAAAAACGGTTCTCAACGCCAGCATTTGTTACAATCTGCATACCATCTTTATAGATTTTATATTTGGAAGTAGTTGCATCATATTCAAACACAAGGTGCATCCATTTATCAATAAGGAGAGCACTGTTTGAATAAGAAATATGCTGACCTGACCAGATTGCTCCGTTTTTCAGGAAGAAAGCTTTAAGTTGAAGAGTGTCAGCTGTGGCAGTTAGACGTTGCGTAACAATTTTCAGGTTACCCCAGAACAGATCATCAGTTTTACCAATTTCGAAGATAGTTGGTTCAGGATCACCTGTTACGAGGGGTGATTTTAACCACATACCAATAGAGAAAGATTTTAAGGTTTTCAGTTTACTTGCTCCAGGAAGATCATAAAGTAAATGAGCAAGTACAGCTCCCTGATATGCCTTTCCGCGACGTCCGGCAACATAAGTAACACCAGTTGTAACTCTAGGTGTAATTGAAGCAATTGATTCAACACCTGATCCATCAAATGGGAAATAAGCAATCAGATTGGTAGTTGCAATTGTACTTGGATCGGTTTTTCCTGCATTTGGATCTGGATCTGGATCATCTTTACATGATGTAATTAAAAGACTGCTAAATAGCATTCCTACGAATAAGAATGAACTCAGAACTTTGAACGTTTTTTTCATAATAATTTAGATTTAGTAAGACATTAGATTTATATTTGATATCAATTGTATCCACTGTTTTGAATAAGGTTGGTATTCAGCTGACGTTGAGCTGAAGGAATTGGGTAAAGTTCATTTTTGCCGGCTGAGAAACCGTTGCTTCCAAGTACTGTTGCGGCCTGACCTGTGCGTACAAGGTCGAAGAATCGGTCTTCTTCCAAAGCTAATTCAGCACGTCTTTCATCCCATATTTCCTGCAAAGAAGGTGTACCTAGGTCAACTAGCCCTGCTCTTGAACGGACTTCATTAATTGCAGTTGATGCATCATATCCAGATGTCAGGCTAACAGAAGCTCCTCTTACAAGTGCCTCTGAAAACATGAGTAAAACATCAGAGTAACGAATGATGCGAATATTATGATCGAAGCCATATCCATTGAAGTTCCATTTATTGTATGTGCTTGGAGTGTATACCTTCCCATTATATACCGGATTAGTACAAATTGTCTTAATACTATCACCTTCGGGAGTAAGAGTGCCGCGGTATAAGAGTGTTGTGGCCGGGCGGATAGTTTCTCCCCTGAGAGTATAAAAATCAATCAGACTCTGACTTGGGGTGCAAAAGCCCCATCCCTGCATATTGGAGGGTGTGTTACCGCGTGGGCCCTGAACATAGGCGTATTCGATAAAGGTCTGATCACCCAGACTTTTTCCTAAGGTAGAACTCTGAATTTCAAACAATGATTCCTTGCTGTTTTCACCATCAACACTGAATACCTCACGAAAATCAGAGAGCAGACTGAATTTTCCGGATGCAATAATTTTATCGGTAAGTGCAGCAACTGAATCCCATTCGTTATTGTAGAAATGAACTTTAGCTTTTAGCGCCATTGCTGTGTATTTTGTTATCCTGCCATCCCATTCTGATGTATATCTATCGGGTAATACGGCAATTGCTTCACGTAGGTCTTTCTCAATAAAGGCATAAAGCTGACTAGTTGAGGCCTGGGTTTTACCAGCAAGTTGTTCAGAAGTTAAAATCGTATCAATAATTGGAACACTTCCATATGCACGGGTGAGATTAAAATAGGCATAGGCTCTAATCGCTTTGGCATCACCCTGGCACTGCATTGCGTAGAGTTTATCGGCAGCATTTAGCTGAGCAGCTTCGTAGAAAGGCATCTGATGAATGGCGTAATTCGCGGCACTAACTATATTATAGTAGCCAATCCATAGGTCATTAATCAGACCGTTAGAGGAAGTAAAGCTGAAATTATCCAGTTCCTTCATGGTAGGATTGTCGTCAACAGAGCTGCCTTTATCTGCATTGTCTGCAGCAATTTCGAACATTCCAATATAAGGGAAAACGTGGGCGCCATATGCGCGGAGTTCTGCATAAGCAGCACTAACGGGCTTAAAGGTGTTTTCTGCTTTTGTGTAATCAATTCCAGTAGTAGGAAGACTTCCCTCTATTCGTATATCAAGAAAATCCTCACAAGCAACAACCATAATACCGGTTAAAGCAACAAGAAGTAATTTGAAAGCTATATTTTTTATTTTGTGGCTCATAATTTTAATGTTAGAGTTTTAACTAGTAAGTCAGTTTTATTCCAATGGTGTAAATAGCCTGCATTGGATAAACTGAATTGTCTATTCCGCTTTCTATAGGTGAACCGCCAATCTCAGGGGTAAAGCCGTTATATGAGAATAAGGTGTAGGGTCTCTGTGCTGAAGCATAAACGCGTAAGTTCTTTATATATTTTATTTTATTGGCTGTATATCCAATCTGAACATTCTGAATACGGATATATGAGCCATCTTCAACAAAGAAATCATTTGACTGCTGAGTATAGGAATAATTATAAGCTTCAGCCGAAGGATATTTATCAGATTTATTAGTGGTGGTCCATCTGTTGTCATAAAAATCAACATCATAGTTTCCATCCGCAAAAATATCCCTGTTCATGCGCTTTGCATTTAGGATTTTGTTTCCGATCTGACCCTGCAATGAAAGACTAAAATCGAACTGTTTATAGTTTGTGCCAAAATCAATACCGGAAATCAGCCAGGGGGTTGCACTGCCCAGGTAAACCTTATCTTTTTCGTTAATAATCTTATCGTTGTTCTGGTCTTTGTATTTGAAAAATCCTTTGTCTTTAATTGCCTGTGAAACCGGGTCGCGGAGTGCTTCAATCTCACTAGCGTAAACGCCGTCGATTTCATATCCGTAGAACGCACCGATTGGATGTCCCACCTCTGTGCGTTTGGTGTAATTTCCACGAACGTAACCTGAAGGAATATATTCACGGCCTTCGAGACTTAAAACCTCGTTGTGTAGGGTGGTTGCATTAAATCCTATATGGTAAGACCAGGTATCAGTTATTTTTTTATCCCAGTTAAGGTTGAGTTCAACACCTGAATTTAATACATCACCATTGTTTGCGAGAAGGTCAGCTACACCGCCACCGGTGGCAATAGGAGCTCTGAATACTACATTGTGAGTTACCCTGCGGTAGTAATCCATCTCTCCGGATATCTTACCGTTCATTGTGGTGAAATCGAGTCCAAAGTCAAATTCGTCAACTACCTCCCATTTCAGGTAGTTCTGAACAACGGTCTGTGCTCCAACACCGTCAACAAGTTCGTCGCCGAAAACTCCTGAACTCCCGGCGCCTGATGATCCCAGAGTAAAGGCTGAATTTGCGGGGATATTATCGTTTCCAAGTAATCCCCAGCTACCCCGTAATTTAAGAAACTGAAAAGTTGTTGAACCTTCGAGGAAATCTTCTTTCGATAATACCCAAGCAGCTCCGAAAGATGGGAAATAGCCCCATTTTTCCTGATACTTTGAGCTTCCGTCGGCACGAAATGTAAAGGTTGCTAAGTATTTATCAGAATAATTGTATGTGCCTCGCGCAAAAAATGATGCGCCATGATATCTGTTACCTTCATCCCATGCATTACGATCTTTATACGATCCGGTAATAAGGTATTTAGATGCCTCATCAAAACCCGGAACAACCTGTGCGGAACCCGAAAGAGATAAGAATCTTTGTATTCGCATTGATTGTCCAATTAGTGCAGTAAAACTGTGATCCCCGATCTCCGAACGGTAGGTGAGAAGGTTATCGACGATTGTATTTGAAGAGTTACCAAATGTTTTTGAAAGCCCCGACTTGCGAACTCCCTGTGAACCCCCAACTGTAAATTCAGGAGTGTAAATACGTGAATTCCAGTTATTTAAATCCTGATTAAATGAAGCTTTGTAGGAAAGTTTGTTTTCAATCAGACTTATTTCCACAGTAGTATTTAACAGGAATTTATATCCCTTTTCGAAACTGTCGAAATAGTAAGCCGAAGCAACAGGGTTTCCATACTGGTTACCATATCCATAGGTCTGAGGGGCGCCGAATTTTACAGGATATGCAGCAGCATTTGTTTCATCGTAAACCGAATATACGGGAGGGTTAACGTATGCACTGAAAAAAGCCGTGCCGTCGTTTGGAATAAGTTTATTATAGTTTGAATAAACCGTATTGAAACCAACTTTTACCCTTTCGTTTATTTTCTGGTCTATGCGTGCACGTAGGTTGATTCTCTCATAATCATTTGCAGAGGCCATGATACCCTCCTGATAAAAGTAGTTAGCTCCAAAGGAGTATGAGGTTTTATTACTTGCTCCCGATACATCAAAATTATGGCTGTGGGTTAGTGCAGTACGAACCAGCTCCTTATACCAGTCTGTGCTGGCAGGATAATTTGCAGGATCCTTAGCTACAAAGCCTGCTAAATTGGCATTCGCTTCATTGTAAAGATCAATATATTGGTCTTTACTGGCCAATGGCATAATATTAACCGGAATCTGCATTCCAACATAACCATCGTACTTTATTACAGGAACTTCAGACATACCTTTCTTTGTAGTTACAAGGATTACTCCGTTGGCTGCACGTACTCCATAAATGGCAGATGAGGAGGCATCTTTAAGAATTGTCAGGCTCTCAATATCATTGGAGCTTAAGAACTCAATATTATCCACAAAAACTCCGTCAACAACATAAAGAGGTTTTGCGTAATCACCAATGGAGCCTACACCGCGGATTTTAACCGACGACTCACTACCAGGTTTACCAGAATTGATGATTTGCACACCGGCTACTTTTCCCTGAAGAGCCTGCATTGGATTGGAGGCAATCTGTTTGGCAAGATCATCACCTTTAACGGTTACTATCGGTGCAGTTAAATCTTTGACTTTAGCGGATCCATACCCAATTACCACAACTTCATTAAGTTGGGTAAGTTCATCATTAAGAATAATATCAACATTAGTCTGATTGGTGATGGTAACTTCCTGTGCTTCCATTCCTATCATAGAAAATGCCACAATGTCGTTTTCGTTTACGGAAAGTGAGAATTTTCCTTCAATGTTTGTGATGGTACCTGTAGAAGTTCCTTTAATTAATACAGTTACACCAGGTAATGGAGAGTTGGAAACATCGCTTACCCTCCCTGTGAGGGTAATTTGCTGTGCACTCACTAGAAATGAGGCGTTTAGCAGAATAATCAGAAATGAATAATAAAGGATGTTTTTCATAAGCAGTTTAGGTTATGCATGAAGATTAGTCAGAACAATTTTTTTTCATAACTGGATAAATGAGTAGTAGCAAATGCAATTTCCAACTTATTTAAATCAATGTAAAGCAAATTGATACACTTTTGCTTCTCACTTCAAAAAAGAAGTTAAATTGAACTACACTTATAATTCACAATTTAGTAACAAATTATAGGTAAAAAATTGTTATACAGTGAAATATGAAAATATATTTATTATATTTGAAATTGAAAAATATTTTTAATAGTGCGTTAAAAATCGGTTTTATATGCTCACGAACATGTTTTTTAGCTCTAATGAGGTTTAATTATTATTTAACATTCGGCGTACGCATGAAAATGCAATCAGCAATACTTCGAATTACCATTCTTTTATGTTTGGGCTCTTTTGGAATATCGCTACTTAATGCTCAGACATTATCTCAGTTTAGCGTTCGTAATTATAGTAAACAGAATTATAAGGCTGAAAACCAGAACTGGTCTATAACAGAGGATAATAAGGGCTATATCTATGCTGCCAATAATATCGGACTGCTTGAATTTGATGGAATTGACTGGAATTTTTTCCCTTCACCAAATGGTTCTGTAATCCGTTCGGTAGCTGTGGATAGGCAGAACCGGATATTTACAAGTGGATACAGAGAGCTGGGATATTGGGAAACAGATTCTCTTGGAATATTGAATTATCATTCGCTGAGTTCAAAAGCAACACCATTCTTCGACTCCAATGAGGAATTCTGGACAACTCTCGTTCTTAGTAACACTATTTATTTTCACTCTTTTTCAGCAATTTTTATTTACGATAATTATTCTTTCAAGGTCATAAGGCCTGGAGGTATTATTAACTCAATCGGAAAATTTAATGATAAAATCGTTGCCCATATTTCAAAACTTGGGATTTATACTGTCGAAGACACGATGCTGGTTCCGTTCATAATAGTTCCCGAATTGCGTAATAGTGCAGTTAGGTTTATGCTCATGGCAGATAAAGAGAGCTTTCTTATAGGGACAGCCTCTGATGGAATATACTTGTATAAGAACGGAAAGATTAGTCCTTATCTGGAAAAATGGAAGCCATATTTTGTAAAAAATGGAATTAACAGGGGAGAAATTACAGGCGACGGCAATATCATAATTGGCACTATTCTCGATGGAATATCGGTATTTAACCCAGAAGGTGATTTGCTTTCTCATATCAATAATGAAAATGGTCTTCAGAATAATACCATTTTGGGGATTCATAATGATAAAAGCGATAATATCTGGTTGTCACTCGATAGAGGAATAGATTTCGTTTCTTATAAGTCGGATCCATCCTATGAAGTTATTACAACCAATGATGTTGGTGCCGTGTATTCTGCAGCTCTTTTTAAGGGGAATCTTTATCTGGGAACAAATCAGGGAGTATTCTTCAGGAAAATGGACGATAAACGCATTGATTTTACTTTTCTGGAAGGAACTCAGGGGCAGACGTGGAACTGCAGTGTATATGACGGACAATTGTTTATAGGTCATAACAACGGGACATTTCTGGTAAGAGATTATGTTGCTGAAAAGATATCAGTAATTGGCGGTGGGTTCAGCATGATTCCCAATTCAAAAGACAATGCTAGCCTTATTCAAAGCACCTATTCGGATATAGCATTTTATGAGAAGGTTAACGGGGAGTGGAAATACAGACATCCCCTGAAAGGCTTTAATAACCTAATACGCTATATAGAAATTGATCATCTTAATAACCTCTGGGCAAGTCATATGAGGAGAGGAGTTTTTTGTATTAAACTTAACGACAACCAGGATTCGCTTGGTTCCATTCGTTATTATAGTACTGAAACATTCGGAAAGGATCACGATATACAGGTTTTTCAGGTGGAGAACAGAGTTGTCTTCACTACAGGAACTTTAATTTATACCTATGATGATATAAACGATACAATCATTCCTTATCAACAATTGAATAAGTTTGCAGGCGATTTTGCTTCCTCACATCGGATTGTTGCAGGTCCGGATCATCGATACTGGTTCTTGAGTAAAAACGGAATCGGCCTGTTCCGCATTGAAAATAATAAATTTGAATTGATCCGCAGGTATCCTATCGGACTATTTAAAGATCATTTGATTATAGGGTATGAGAATATTATCCCTCTCTCAGAAACATCTGGATTGCTTTGTTTAGATAACGGTTATGCAATACTTAAATCGGATGAACCTGATCTTTCAAGACTAATAGTGGATAAGAAAATGATCGTGAGATCAATTGAAATCAGCGATGCGAGCGGTAAAACTGAAAAAATTGATATTAAGAAAAGGGAAATCGCTATTCCAAATGATAAGAACAGCCTGCTTATAAAATACTCTTTCCCCATGTATTCCACTGAAACTGTTATGTTTCAGTCTTTTATTGAGGGAATTGACACAGGTTGGTCGGAATTAATTCTAAAACCTGAATTCAAATTTGAACGACTTCCTTCCGGAAAATACAATATTTATGTAAAGGCATCTAATAACTGGCTTGAAACGAGTCAGATAGACCAGATAAGCATTTCTGTTTCTCCTCCCTGGTACCTGAATGGCTTTAGCTTTATTTTTTACATCCTTGTTGTGCTTGGAACAATTATCTTTTCTCGTCGGGCTCTCATTAAACGATACAGATTAAGAGAGCAGAAAATCAGAGAGACTAAGGAAAGAGAACTGATCAGACTTAGAAACGAAAAGCTTAATTCCGAACTTTCCTATAAAAGTCAGGAATTAGCTAATTCCACTATGTCGATTATTAAAAAAAATGAGTTCCTTCTTGAAATAAAAGAGATTATTAAAGCTCAGAGGGAGGAATTGGGCATGCGTTATCCTGAAAAATACTACCAGAAACTTATTAGGAAAATCGATACAAATATTTCCAGCATGGACGACTGGAAATTGTTCGAAACCCATTTTGAGCGTGCTCATGAAAAGTTTCTGCATAAGCTCATGAATACCTATCCCAGTCTATCACCCAGCGACCTCCGCTTATGCGCATATTTACGTATGAACCTTTCATCCAAGGAAATTGCACCATTGCTTAAGATTTCTGTTAGGGGAGTAGAAAACCACCGATACAAACTAAGAAAGAAACTGAACCTCAGGCCTGAGGAGAATTTGATTGATTTTATACTTGGGTTGTAAGTTGGTAAAGAAGCCCCTCTCCTCAACCACTCCTCCAGGTAGGCGGGGCTCGTCATCAAAAGCCTAGTTCTGCGAATATACCAAATGCCCCACCCAACCCTCCCCCAAGAGGGAGGGCTTGTCTATCGAGTTGATAGTATTTATTGATATAGAATTTACTGAGTATTATAATCGGGGCGTAAGAGCACTCCCTCCCTTCTGGGGTGGGGTGGGGTTGGGGTGGGGCAAAGGTAAGTAACAAAAGCGTTGTCAGGTGAAGTCTCAGTAACGAGGTAACGAGGTAACGGGGTAACGAAGTAACGGGGGAACCAAGTACGTTTATTTTGACA
This sequence comes from Bacteroidales bacterium, assembly GCA_038316435.1. GTDB lineage: Bacteria > Bacteroidota > Bacteroidia > Bacteroidales > JACJXF01. The sequence goes on from JBBQAQ010000006.1 coordinate 114,981, forward strand.
GTCGAAGCCAGAAACTAAGAAAGTCCACTCTCTCCCTCCTGGGGGAGGGCTGGGGTGGGGCAAAAGGTTGAAGTTTTGGTAACGAGGTAATGTTGGTTATGCCCCTCCCCAACCCCTCCCCCTAGAGGGCGGGGCTGACTTTCGAGCAAATAATATATTCTGATTTTAATTGACAGAATATTTTGAATAGGTCGAAGGTGCACTCCCTCCCTCTTGGGGGAGGGCTGGGGTGGGGCATAAAGTGTTGTCAGGTGAAGCTTCGATAGAACGGTAACGAAGTAACGTTGGTTTAGTCAGTCGAAGCCAGATACTAAAAAAGACCACTCCCTCCCTCCTGGGGGAGGGTTGGGGTGGGGCAAATGATGAACTTACACCAGTTAGTCTATTTTTTAATACCACGATTGCATTTTATCACATCAATTTTTAAAATTTTATTGCAAATCAAAAAAAACTTCTTTCCTTTGCTTCCAGATTGAAACAAAATGAAACAATTAATTAACAATTGGTGGTGGCAGAATTTAATCCTCCTGAACGGGAAGTGAGCCAGCATTGATTTGTATAAAACTATATCAAAGGCCTGTCGAACTCTCGACAGGCCTTTTTTGTTTATACAATTAATGAAAAAATTAAACAGAGCCCTAAAGACAACATTTATCCTTAAACAATGAAGCATACTAAAATCTATTCAAGTCTTCGTACATTGCCTGCCGGGCTTGCAGATATCATAACTCCGGTTACTATTTATCTGAAAGTTCGCGACCAGTATCCCAATGCAATTCTGCTCGAGAGCTCCGATTATCATGGTAACTCAAACAGCATGAGTTATATCTGTTTCGATCAGCTTTCGGTCTTTAAGCTCGAAAACAATGAGATTTCTATTTCGTTCTGCGATGGTGAGAAAAGTAATATCCCGGTAAAGAATATTCTTACCGTTCCGGATACTTTGCAGTCCTTTATCGCATCGTTTGTAATCGTTAAACAGAACGACCTCAGCGGGATGCCTGTTAACGGACTGTTTGGTTACACTTCATATGATGCCGTAACCACTTTTGAAACACTTTCATTTAAAAATTCCATTGACGAAAAGTGCCGCGTCCCTGAAATGCAATACGGACTCTACCGTTTTGTTCTTGGGATCAATCATTTTACCAATCGCATTCATCTTCTTGAATGTTTTCCAGAGGGAGAAAAAAGTCGTGTTAATGAAGTCACAAGCCTGCTTTCTAATCGTAATTTTGGTACGTTTCATTTTGAAGCGGGTTTCGAGGAAATATCGAATATGAGCGATGCACAGTTTATGGAGATCGTTGCTAAGGGTAAGAAACACTGCTTTCTGGGAGATGTTTTCCAGATGGTGCTTTCGCGTCAGTTCTCCCAAGAGTTTAAAGGTGATGAGTTCAATGTTTACAGGGCGCTTCGGAATATTAATCCTTCGCCGTATCTCTTTTATTTCGATTTCGGGGGATTTAAACTCTTCGGCTCATCACCGGAAGCTCAGTTGGTTATTGAGAAAGGTGTTGCCCGAATAAACCCGATTGCCGGGACTTTTAAAAGAACTGGGAATGACGAAGAAGACCGTCAGCTGGCAATAGACCTTACCAACGATCAAAAAGAAAACGCTGAACATGTTATGCTTGTTGATCTTGCGCGAAACGACCTCAGCAGAAACTCTTCCAATGTAATGGTAAAAACCTACCGGGAAGTGCAGTTTTATTCGCATGTGATTCATCTGGTTTCGGAAGTAACAGGAGTGATGAATCCCGGATTTAACCCGGTAAAAGTATTTGCCGATTCTTTCCCGGCGGGAACGCTTTCCGGAGCACCGAAGTTCAGGGCAATGGAACTCATCGATGAGTATGAGAATCGTAACCGCGGATTTTATGGTGGAGCTATCGGATATCTTGGTTTCAACGGGGATGTGAATCATGCGATCATGATTCGGTCGTTCCTGAGCAAGAATAACACTTTGTATTATCAGGCAGGAGCGGGAATCACGGCTGCTTCAGTTGAGGAAAATGAGTTGAAAGAAGTAAATAATAAACTTGGGGCATTGAAGATGGCGATTGAGATTGCGAGAGAAATATAGACTTAAAATTTAATAAAAAATACAAAAAATGAAAATTCTCGTTCTGGACAATTACGATTCATTCACCTACAACTTGGTTCATATTCTTAAGGAGCTTAGCTCAGGTGAGGTAGAGGTTTTTCGTAATGATGAAATATCCCTTGAAAAAGTAGCAGAATACGATAAGATCGTTATCTCACCCGGACCCGGAGTACCCGATTCTGCTGGGATAACAAAGGAGCTTATCAGGAAATATGCTCCCACGAAAAGTATTCTTGGAGTATGCCTTGGATGTCAGGCTATTGCTGAAGTATATGGAGGAAGTCTGAATAACCTCGATCAGGTTTACCACGGGGTTGCAACTTACATGAAGGTTACCGATGAAAGCGAAATACTATTTAGAGAGATACCATCTGAATTCACCGCCGGACGCTACCATTCATGGGTTGTTAATGGTTTCGATTTGCCCAAAGTGCTTAAAGTTACCTGTATCGATGAGGATAATATGATCATGGGTCTAAGTCATGTGAAGTATAATCTCAAGGGAGTGCAGTTTCATCCGGAATCGGTGCTGACGCGTTACGGGAAGAAGATGCTTGAAAATTGGCTCATTTATTAATTTTTTAGAATACCAGTTGTTGTTATAATTGAATTAAAACTGAACTATGAAAGATATTCTCAAAAGGTTAACTTCTTATCAGCATTTAAGTTCTGAGGAGGCTAAAGAAACTCTTATTAAAATTACAAAAGGAGTTTATAACCAGTCTGAAATAGCTGCTTTTCTTACAGTTTTCATGATGCGGATGATTACCGTTAATGAATTGGCGGGTTTCAGGGATGCCTTGCTTGAACTTTGTCTGGTTACAGATCTTTCAGAATTTGACACCATCGATCTGTGCGGAACAGGGGGGGATGGGAAAAACACATTTAATATTTCCACTCTTTCCTCGCTTGTGGTTGCAGGTAGTGGTCGCAAAGTAGCCAAACACGGGAATTACGGTGTGTCGTCGGCCTGTGGATCGAGCAATATAATGGAGCACTTTGGATATAAGTTTACAAACGATAGGGACACATTGCGTTCTCAGCTCGATAAAGCTAATATCTGCTTCCTACATGCACCGCTGTTTCATCCGGCCATGAAAAGTGTAGGACCTATTCGACGTGATCTGGGTGTAAAAACATTTTTCAATATGCTTGGCCCCATGGTGAATCCATCCTTTCCGAAAAATCAGATTATTGGGGTATTTAGCCTGGAAACGGCCCGACTTTACAATTACATCTATCAGCAAACCAACAGGAATTATTCTATAATTTATTCCTTAGATGGGTACGATGAAATTTCACTAACCGGAGATTTTAAAGTAATTTCGAATGGTGAAGAGCAACTTTTCTCCCCTGCACAGATTGGAATGCCGGCACTTACTCCTTCAGAACTTTTCGGAGGTGACACGGTTGAAGAAGCTGCAGGAATATTTACCCGTATTCTCAAAGGAGAAGGAACTGAGGCTCAGAATGAGGCCGTAATTGTTAACTCCGGATTTGCTATACGACGCATATCCCCCGAGAAAACACTGGAGGAATGTTTTGAAATTGCAAAATCCTCTCTGTTTGGCGGGAAAGCGTCAGAAACATTGAAAAAAATTGTGTCATGAACATACTTGATACCATTATTGCACATAAAAGAATCGAGGTAAACATCCGCAAGAAATTTTTCTCGGTTGCTTCACTCGAATCTTCTAGATTCTTTAAAGAGGTAAAGCCATCTTTTCGCGAAGCACTTGCAAAGAAAGGTCCATCGATTATTGGTGAGTTTAAGAGAAGGTCTCCCTCCAAGGGGATTATTAACAGCCTCGTTGAAATAGATGATGTTGCTAAAGGATATGAATTAGCTGGTGCAAGCGCTATGTCAATTCTTACTGATCTTGAATTTTTCGGGGGAGATGAACTGGATTTTCAGAAGGTGGCAGAATATGCTAAAATACCTCTTTTAAGGAAAGATTTTATTATTGATGAGTTCCAGATTATCGAATCAAAATCAATTGGTGCAAGTGCAATTTTGCTGATTGCCGCCGTACTTACTAAGAAAGAAATTCATAAATTTACCAATCTGGCTGACTCATTGGGGCTTGATATTCTCTGCGAAATTCATGATCCCTCTGAACTTGAGAAATTGAATTCAAAAAATACTATTTTGGGGATTAATAACCGGAATCTGAAAACGTTTTCAATCGATATCGGTCATAGTCAGGAACTAATACGGCAGTTGCCTGCTGATTGTCTGAAAGTTGCCGAAAGCGGATTGAGCAGTTATGAAGAGGTAAAGCTTTTGTTTGAGACGGGTTTTGATGCATTTCTGATTGGGGAAAACTTCATGCGTACACCTGATCCCGGGCGAGCAGCAGAAAAATTTATAAAGGGATTAATGCAGGAGATACGATGAGCAGACTTAAAATTAAAGTTTGTGGCATGCGGCACATTGAAAACATTGCCCGGATATCAGAACTTAAGCCTGATTTAATGGGATTTGTCTTTTATCCTGCTTCTGATCGGTATGCCGGTGAAGTTGCAGCAGAAGAATTGCAAAAGGGAATACCCCACGGTATAATAAAAACAGGGGTATTTGTTGACGAAGATCTTTACAGCGTTAAAGCGATTGTCATGAGGTACGGTCTAAAGGCAGTGCAATTGCATGGAAACGAATCCCCTGAAATGTGTAGTCAATTGATGTCGATAGGAATAAAAGTAATTAAAGCCTTCAAAATCAATGAAAATGTGGATTTTTCCAGAATGATGGCTTATGTGAATTGCTGCCATTGGTTTTTATTTGATACGGATACAAAAACGCACGGTGGGAGCGGCGAACATTTTAATTGGAACATTCTGGACAAATATGAACTCGGACATCCATTTTTTCTGAGTGGAGGAATCGGATCTGCTGATGCTGAACGCATTCTGGAATTAGCCCATCCGGCACTTATTGGTGTGGATATTAACAGCCGGTTTGAGTCTATGCCGGGTATGAAGGATGTTGAAAGAGTGAAAAGGTTTATTAATAAAATTAGAGGAATCAAACACGAATAGGTTTGGTGCTTATCCATGGTAAAAGAGAAGCTCCCAGCTAAAACATATAACATGAAACATACATTTATTTCTAACGAAAAGGGTTATTACGGCGATTTCGGGGGAGCATTTATTCCCGAAATGCTCAGAGAAAATGTTGAAGCCCTTCGAAAAGCCTATTTCGGAATTATCGAGTCGGAAGCTTTTAAAAAGGAATTTCGTTCGTTACTTACCAACTATGCCGGCCGGCCTTCCCCTTTGTTTTTCGCAAAGCGGCTGAGTGAAAAATATTGTGCAAAGATTTATCTTAAGAGAGAAGACCTTAATCATACCGGCTCGCATAAGATCAATAATACACTCGGACAAATACTTCTTGCCCGACACATGGGAAAACGCCGCATCATCGCTGAAACCGGAGCCGGTCAGCATGGAGTGGCTACTGCAACTGTGTGTGCATTAATGAATATGGAATGTGTTGTTTACATGGGAGAAACGGATATTGAACGGCAGGAGCCCAATGTAAAAAGAATGGAAATGCTTGGAGCCAAAGTAATTCCTGCGGTAAGTGGGAACAAAACTCTTAAAGACGCAACAAATGAGGCCTTGCGCGATTGGATTTGTAATCCGGAGGATACTTTTTATATCATTGGCTCTGTCGTGGGTCCTCATCCTTATCCAGATCTTGTTGCCCGGTTTCAGTCGGTAATCAGCGAAGAAATGCTGGTGCAGATGATGGAAGCAGAAGGTACAGAAGATCCGGAATATATTATTGCCTGTGTTGGTGGCGGCAGTAATGCAGCTGGAATTTTTTATCATTATCTGGATCGCAAGCATGTTAAGTTAATTGGCGTTGAAGCATCAGGAAAGGGAGTAGATACGGGACTTACAGCCGCCACGATTGCTGTTGGCGAACCAGGAATTATTCACGGTAGCATGACGATGCTTATGCAAACCGCTGATGGACAAATAACTGAGCCTTATTCAATTTCGGCGGGACTCGATTACCCCGGAATCGGTCCCTTGCATGCATGGCTGGCTAGTACTGGTCGTGCCACTTATATGAATGCAAATGACAAAGAAGCGTTGTTTGCTGCTTATGAACTTACTCGTTTGGAGGGAATCATCCCTGCTCTCGAATCGGCGCATGCACTTGCTGTTCTTGGAAAACTGAAGCTGAAAACAACTGACAGAGTTGTTGTAAATGTTTCAGGGAGAGGAGATAAGGATATGCAGGCGTATATTAATGCCAGGGGGCTTTTTTTGTGAGGGTAAAAGAGAGTAGAAGTGAAAGAGTGATATGTTTTTATTCTAAATGCTAAATTCAAATTTCCAATGAACCGCATAAACCAGCTTTTCAATACCAAAAAGAAAGATATCTTATCTGTTTATTTTACAGCAGGTTATCCCTCATTGAATGATACTTTCCGTACCATCACTGAACTGGAGAAAAGGGGGGTGGATATGATTGAAATAGGAATTCCATTCTCGGATCCAATTGCCGATGGCCCTGTGATTCAGAAGAGTGGTACAAAAGCACTACTGAATGGAATGACTCTTAATCTGCTTTTTGAACAGCTTAAGGAAATAAGGGAATATTCTCAGGTACCTCTGATTTTAATGGGCTACATTAATCCGATCATGAGAATGGGAATTGAGAAATTTTTGGAAAATGCTTCCCGCAATGGAATTGATGGTGTAATTATTCCTGACCTTCCTCCGGAAGAATTCAATGAGAAATACAAAGATCTTTTCGAACAGGCAGGTATCATCAATAATTTTCTGATTACGCCACAATCCCCCGAAGAAAGGCTTAAACAAATTGATGGCTGGTCAAAGGGATTTCTGTATATGGTTTCTTCAGCATCTACAACCGGTAGCCGTGAATCGTTTGATGAAATCCAGCTAGAATATTTTAAACGTGTGGATGAAATGAAACTAGCCACTCCAAGACTTATTGGATTTGGCATTTCAAACAAGACTACGTTCGATCAGGCTTGCAGGTTTGCTAATGGGGCGATTATTGGAAGTGCATTTATCGATGCTTTGGGAGCTAATGGCAGTCTGGCACAGAAAGTTACCGGTTTTCTTGAGACTATTCGTTAAATTATTGTGTTATGGTAATCCAATCAATATTATACTTCAGTTTCCCGCTGCTATTGGAAGAGAGATTGTAAAAGTACTACCTTCACCCATTTTGCTTTCAATGTCGATTTTCCCTTTGAGTTTATCAACTATCTGCTTTGTAATAAACAGTCCCAATCCGGTTGAGGATTCATTATTAGTAGGCTGAGCGCTTAACCTTTGAAATTTCCCAAATATTTTCTCAAGATCTTTTTTGGTGAATCCTGGTCCCTGATCTTTAACAATAAATACGAAATATTCATCCTTTTTCGATAAGCTTACAATAATTTCCTTCCCAGTGCCGGAATATTTGATTGCATTTGATATGAGATTTTCAAAAACCTCTTTCAAACGAATCTTGTCGGAAAAGGCTTTGTAAGCATTGGGTTCATAGTTAAAGATGAGAGTCTGACTTTTCTTTTTAGTCATGTGATCAAAATTGCGAACGATGGTAGTCAGCAATTCATTCATATCGAAACATGTCATAATAAGATCGAATTCAACAGAATTATTTATTGCTGAAATCAGGAAGTTATTCACCATATCTTCCATTTGGCCTGCTGTTTTGTTTATGTGGCCGGCATATTCCTTCAATTTAACTACATCATCCAATTCAGAAATTAAGCTCGAGAATCCAAGGATTACACCAATAGGGTTGCGCAAATCGTGGGCAACTATTGCTAAAACTTCCTGCTTAAAGTCGTTCGCTTTTTGCAGTAAACTATTCATTAATTGTTGAATGGTATTCTGGGCAAGGATCAAATTATAAAAATCGAGTATTCTATACTCATTATTATCAAACTGAACTACGAGTGGTTCAAATATTTCACTTTCTTTTCTTTGCAATGCAATGTTAACGGCAGATATTACGGAGGTGGAGGAGGGTAAAATCAGATATTTATTCTTATAGTTAGCGGCAAAGAAAAAATCAACAGTTCTTTTCGAAAACAAATCATACATAAATTGTTTGCTCATGATCTCGAAAAAATGCATTCTAGAAAGGAATCCAAAGAATTTCTTTTCCTGCATTACAATAATCCCCGGAATACCTGCATCTTTTTCAAATATACTGTAAACCTTTGTAAGATTATCAGATGTATCTAAGCTGGCATCTATTAACACAAGGTCACCTATGACACTATTGATATTTAAACGATTCTCCAAAGTCAAATGAAATTAAGTAATTACATTTAGCAACAAATCCACTTTCCTTAAAAAATCCGTTTTATTAATAGGTTTTAGTAAATAGTCGTCGCAACCGGCTTCAAAGGCTAATTCTATTTCTTCCAAAAGGGCACAGGCGGTTTGTGCAATTATTGGCAGTTCGGGGCATCTGCTTTTAATGATCTTTGTTGCTTCATAACCATTAGTATTTGGCATTTTTAAGTCCATAAGTACAATATCAACAGGTTCATTTAATGACTTATAAATTGCTTCATCACCATCTTTTGCCCATAATACATTGAAACCGACAGATGAGAGCAAAGCTTTCAAATATATATAATTCATTTCTATATCATCCACTACCAGGCAGGTTTTTGAGTTGTAATTGAAAGAAGTTATCGCCTTGCTTTCGGATTGTATTATAGAATTCACAGCATTAAGCGGAATCTTAAAACTAAATCTGCTGCCTTCTCCGGGTTTGGAATCTACCCAGATAGAACCTCCGAGCATCGTCACATACGATTTTGAAATAGCCAGACCTAATCCGGTACCTCCCGTGTTTTGCGACACGCTATTCTCGGCTTGCCTAAACCGTTCAAAAATTATTTCATGTTCCAAAGAAGGAATTCCTATACCCGTATCTTTCACATAAAACTCAATAAAAGTATCGCTTTGTAAACATCCGACCTCTACGTATCCCTCGGAAGTAAATCGAATTGCATTGTCGATCAGATTGGAAAGAATTTTATTTAGTTTTGTTATATCGGATATAATATTCAGACTCTTTCGGACAGATTCCATATTTAATTGCAGAGAAAGATTCTTTTTAGCAGCGGCAGATTTAAAAGGCTTAAGGGTACTATTTAAAAAAACGGAAATATTTATTTGACTATTTTGAAGTGTAACCTGTTCAGTTTCTATACTCGAAATTTCTATTATGTCATTTATGACATTCAGCAATTGATTGCACGAATGTTCAATTATATCTTTGTACTGTTCCTTTGTTTCTTGCTCTATACCTGGCTGAATCAGTAACTGTGTAAAACCGACAATCCCGTTCATGGGTGTCCGAATTTCGTGATTTATATTCGATAGAAATGATTTTTTAAGACGGCCAGATTCCTCAGCTTTCTCTTTGACATGGATGAGTTCATTCTCAATTATTTTTTTTTCACTGATGTTTTGAACAATGCCGAAAATCTTATTCTCGAAATTGTCATATTCAGCAATTGAATGAACATCCAATGAGGAATTATTTTTTGGATTGAAAATTCTAAACTCAATTTCATGTTTTCGGTTAAAACTTATCTGACTTCCTGAAAGTTGATTTATTTGATCGAGAAATTCAAATAACTGCAATTCCTTTATGTCTTCAGGAGTAAATTCAGAACGGTCTATTCCCAACATAGCCTTCATCCCCTCAGATACCCAAAACGCACTCGAATTTAGATCATATTCCCAAAATCCCATCTTACAAATCGTTTCGGTGCTTTCTAAAAGTTTTCTATAGTTATTCTGTACTTTCATTTTTCCCAATAATAAAATTTCTATATCATTACCCAGGTTTTTTGCCCGGAAGTTTGACAAAAAGGCTTAAGCTATAATCATATAATACAAATGCAATTATACTCTTATTAAATGTTGCAAACATTTCCAAATAGTTAAATTTATGTTACAAATCCCATCATTTGGCGACATTTTTTGTGACTCAGGGATCTCCTTATCACATAACTAAACACTAAGGTTGCGTTGTTTTTATATGGCAAATTTTAGAAAAATAGGCGAACACGAGACTGTTTTTGATAATAGAATTTTGTCGCTAAAGCAGGAGAAAGAGTTTAGCGAATTTCTGAAAAATCGCGGGAAAATTGCAGAAGCAAATAAGAATCTAAAGCTCTTTAATAGGGATTTACAGACCTGTAATTATTAATAATTTTTTGTACATCTTTTGTTATGGGTCTTTAATCAACATAAAAGTCCAGATCCAACAGTTCTCTGGCGATTCCTATAATATTAATTTTTGGTAACTATTCAGTCTGAAGGTTGCTGGGATTTGACTTTATGCATCTTTTAGATTTACAATCTATTTAATATTAATGGATTAAGTTTTTTGAAATATTTTGTATGTAGTTGATTTTCTTTTCATTTTGCTTTGTGGAATAGCTATAACACAAGGTTTCTCTGAGTCTCGATAGCAATCGGGAACATAATAACACAGAGTACCGAGGTGATAATTCTGCTATTATTTATCCAGACCGTAAACCGGTAGTGAGTATTTAATAGTTAGTTTTGGTCTCATATACTCTTCAGGATAATCACTTGATACAAAGTGGAAACCCGGGAAAGAGTCTTCAGGGGATTCTTTAAGAAGCATCCCAAAATTCGGGAAGGGAATATTGTCGGTGTATGGGTTTTGAACAAAAATACTGGATACATCCACATTAATTACATTAGCGTTTTTTACGAAGGGGTAGATCATTACCTGATTGACTTCCGTAGTTTTTGGCAAGTTATTCCAGCTAACCTTATATTCATCCCAAGGTTCAATTATCTGTTGCAAAACTGCGCTATACATTGGAGGCATAGTTCCATCGGGATTTGGATAAAGCATAGTGTCGCGTTCCCAAAATAGCGGAGTTTCGTAATAAAGAGTGAGAATAGCACTTTCAATAGTTGCGCTTTTTGGTAAATTTCCCAGATCGAAAGATATTAGACTCTGTGTGCTTCTCATTACTGTAAGAATAGGTTCCGGTAAAAAAGAAGTTTCGAAATATTTATAATCTCCGAAATTCTTATTGGGTTCCAGATTTGTAACCCACGCATCCATGCCGTCTTCAGGGCCGGGTTGAAGAACCATTGAATTTAAAGGAATAGTTTGACCAAAGCTGATTATATATGGATTTTCCTTAGAAGTATTGCGTAATTCACTCGCAGAAATGTAAATTCTTACTTCTGGGAATCCTTCTTTGATAGCAACCATTTCATAGTAATCTGATGCTCTGACTTCCAGCATGTTTACCAATGGTTCCATCTTGAAACTGTGAAACCAGCCAAGGTTTGTGTACACGTATAAATCAGCGTCTGTAATTAAGGTTGGTCTCATTAACAGCGGATTATCGAGAACTGCCATCACGTAAAAAGTAAGTGGTTTAACTACCTGTACCATGAATGATGCATAACCAAAATCGGCAGGAGTGTAGCCGTCAACAGGCAGTACTTCGGGTGCCAGCAGTGTTGTTTCATTTGGATTTACCTGAAAAAACAAGGGAAGAGGCTGTTCAACAAGATAAGCTCTTGGCGAATTTTCAAGTGGGGAAGCGAGTATTACCTGACCATAATTGTTGAGGACCATGAACTTTTTAAGGAAAAAATCACCGGCTTTTATCTCAACTTGTTCGCTAACAAATCCATCGCCAAAGCCATACAGAGGGATAAGCATATCTTCAAAAATATAAACTCCGTTTGCATCAGCAACCGACAGTATAAGCTGGTAGGAATACATAGTGCTATCGGAGATAGACTCGCCTGATTTAGCTGATTTCAAGGTCGAAAGATCTTCAGAAATTGAAAGTGAAATCTTGATTTTTCCTTTGCTGGGGTTGTCATCGGTTTTTTTATCGCAGGAGTTTAATCCGAAAACCATTGACAGACAAAGAATTACAGGAATGATTTTGAAAGATGTTTTCATGCCTTAGTATTTTTAGTAAATGTAAGAGAAATAGATTCTAATGTCAAGATGAAAATTTTAGTGAATTGGTTGCGTTTGTTAATTTTAGTATGAACACACCGAGCTTGCAAAGTTCATGAACAGCGAAATAGCTTTTAAAAGAATTAACATTAAAACTATATTACCATGTTTTTAATTTTCGAATCAGAATTATTAAGATATTTGTAAGTTTTTTCTTAGATTCTTCGACATAATATAAATTAACCAATGAACCGGGGAAAATTTGCTGTTATTGGACTTGGACAATTTGGCAGAGCAATCGCTAAATCACTTGCCAAGAAAGGCGCTGATGTACTTGCTATCGATACCGATCCCGAAGTAGTGAATGATATCTCCGACCATGTGGCCTATGCCGTTGTCATGGACGGTAGTGATAAAAAAGCCCTACTGGCTAATGATATCAATGACTTTGACGCAGTGATTGTTGCTATAGGAAGTGATTTTCAGCAGCTTTTGATGTGCATTGTTGTTTTAATGGAATTGCAGGTGCCTCGCATCATGGCTCGTGCCACCGGCAAAAACAGCCGGCTGATTCTTGAAAAAATGGGAGTGAAGGAAATCCTCTCCCCCGAAGATGAGGTAGGAGTAATTGTTGCTGAAAGGCTTTCAAATCCAAGTTTGGTTTCATACCTCCAATTTCCCGATGAATACCGTGTTGCCGAAATAAAAACTCCTCCTAATCTTGTTGGGCGGACTATAGAAGAGATTAACTCCCGCGATAAATATAACCTGAGTCTTATTACAATAAAGGGCGAAGATGAAGGAACCACTAGTGGGGGCAAACGACAGGGACATCATATCAAGGGCGTTCCTGTTTCATCGACCGTTGTTCACGAAAACGACTTTTTAATTGTTTTCGGAAAAGATAAGGATATTCAGAAATTTATTGAAATCAATCAATAGGGAACTTCTTTAGCATGTCTGTTAACAAAGTAAAACAAGTGCGGGAGGCCATAAACCTGTTCCTCTTCAGCTCAAAAAGTATAGTACTTTGGATTCTCAGAGGATTGAGTTTGCTGGTTTCATTCATTGCTTTAACCTCGATTATTTTTTTTCACGGATATCCTAAGACCGACTCTTCTATACATACTTACCTGCTGATTATCCACCTAAGTCTCGGATTCTACCTGCTTAAATTTCTTTTTAGGATACTATATGATTACAAGCCAACTGTCTTTTTGAGGGAAAACAAGCTTGAAGTAGTTATCATGTTTCTGGTATTTATTGAAGGCTTTTTTCTAATTCTTTTCAGGGTTGATCTGGTAAATATTTTTTTCAGGCTTTTTGGGCTAGGTGAGTTTGTGATGTTGCCGATTTTGTTTGTACAGGTTTATTTTCTTCTTATAGTTGGAATTGAATCGGGCAGGGCAAGTCAGCACCTTACCTCGCTCAATTTCAGGCCACAGGGGTTATTGGCAGCATCCTTTCTACTGTTGATTTTCGGGGGAGCATTTCTGCTGATGCTACCTGAGATGACTGTTGGGGGCAGCATTCCTTTTGTAGATGCTATATTCACCTCGGCCAGCGCAAGCTGCGTTACAGGACTTATAGTTGTTGATACAGCCACCTTTTTTACTCTAAAGGGGAAAGTAGTCATTTTGCTTCTGATTCAGTTAGGTGGACTGAATATACTTTCGTTTGCTACCTTCTTTGCTACCTTTTACCGCACTTCTTCCAGCATCAAATACAAATCCCTTTTAAAGGACTTTCTGAGCACTGAGAAAATTTCGGAATCGAGAAATCTTCTTCGTAGCATATTCTTTTTCTCTCTTATTTTTGAGGTATCTGCTGCACTACTTCTTTATTTCTCATGGGATCCCGGTTCTGCCATGAGCTATCAGACTCGTGCATTCAATGCATTGTTTCACGCGGTTTCGGCATTCAATAATGCTGGGTTCTCCCTCTTTACAAATGGTTTATACCAGGAGGTTATTCGCGAGGCCTGGGGTTTCCATATCATTATTATGATCCTGATCATATTGGGTGGGATTGGATTCATGAACATCAATCATTATGCTGCCTATTTTAAGGCCAGAGTCATTAATAAACAGAAATGGGTGCAAATGAATGTTGGAGCTCATCTGGCCTTAATAACCAGCATTGCACTTATTCTGGCAGGTGCACTTGTAGTAATTGTTCTGGAATGGGATAAGGTTCTTACAGGATATAGTTTTGGAGGTAAAGTTATCATCAGCTTGTTTCAGTCGGTAACCACGCGTACAGCTGGATATAATACGGTTGACATAGGCATGCTAAGTGCTCCGGTGCTAATCTTCTTTATTTTCCTGATGTTTGTTGGGGCATCCCCCGGATCAACAGGTGGTGGAATAAAAACAACCACTTTTGCTGTAATTATTAAATCAGCTATCTGCACCATTCGGGGCGAAGGACATGTGGTGTATTACAAAAGAAACATTCCCTACCCAGTTATTGACAAGGCTTATTCTATAGCACTATTCTCGCTTTCAGTAATCTTTATTTCAGTTTTTTTCCTGAGTATCACTGAGCCGGGTATGACACTTATTTCTTTGTTATTTGAAGAAATATCGGCTATTTCAACGGTTGGGCTATCTACAGGTATAACCTCTCATTTGTCGGTAACAGGGAAGATTATCATCGCCACCTCAATGTTTATCGGGCGTACGGGTACACTGACTTTAGCTATTCTGCTTACAAGCAAGGTTTTATCGACTAATTACAAATATGCTGATGTTGGGGTGATCATCGGTTAATGCATTTTTAAGCGGATTAGCGATTTCTGGTGGGTTTAATTTTTCCTTTTTTTTGCAGAGTTAGTTAAACGCAGAGGCCAAGGAAAAAAGCAAAGTTAATTTGAGGTAATCCTTTGTGTTTTCAGTTATTAGGCCTTAAATTTCCCTTATGACAGTAGTTTGTTAAACGCAGAGAACCAGAGACGAAAAGAAAAACGTTAAGAAATATTTGCGTTTCCTTTGCGCCTCGGCCTCTGCGTTTAATTTTTTCCACATGGCTATGCATATATTAATGAATCCTGCTTAGCAATTATTTTATAAAATTCAGCACTACCGACTTTTCTTTTCCCTCCAGGATAAACAAATAGTAACCTTTCGATAAAGAAGAGACATTGAATTCTATTTTGTCGGAGTCAATCGCCTTGGTTTTTACCAGCATTCCATCCGCTGAATAAACAGAATATTTTGTGTAAACATTTGCCGGGATATCAACAAATACGTTATCTGTTGCGGGACTTGGGTAAAGTTTCACATTTTCTTTCTGACTGTTATTTATACCAATGGTAGAAAAAACATTGACAAGGAATGTTCTGGTTGTAGTATTTTTTCCCGCTGGACCTGCATCTGTTACTGTAACTGTGATTTGAGCAGTACCGGCAACTCCTGGTGTAAAAATGAATGAAGCCATCGAAGCTGGAGAAGTATAGGCAACCGACATATTCTCAATTACACCTACCGGGTCGCTGGAACTTATTTCTGCTGAAACAGTTATTGCCTGCCCGCCATCGCCGCCGTCGCTGATACCACTTAGATTGATGGTTTGTTCCCCAGCATTATCAGCAAAACTTAAATTACCAGATATTGCATTTATTGTGGGAAGGTTGTAATCTTTCACAATAACGTTAAACTTTTCGGTGGTGACTATTTCATTTGCAGTAAGGGTAAGGGTAACTTCAGTGGCACCCGCTTTAGCCGGACTGAAACTGAAGGTTCCGGTTTGTTCAGGAGAAGTGTAAAGCAAACTAACTCCGGTTAAAATAGTATTATCAGTGAAGCTGTAAGAAATTGAAACAGGATATTGATTTATGTCAAATCCATCGCTGATACCGGTTAGGGTAAGATCGACCTGTGATGCATCCATAAACACTAACTGATCAGCAACCGGATCAATAAGTGGTTCACCATCAACACCTGATACCAGTGTTACCATAGATTTTGGTCCCATCAGAAGATTCTGTCCCTTGATATAAACATTATCGCGGAAACGGGCTACATTTTCCGAGCAGCGGTATACGGTATATTTATTTGGCATATCCACCTGTTCAATGCTGGTGGTAAGAGGTTGAAGCCCTTTGTTCATAAGCACGATAACGGTTTTTCCGCCATGTTCGGCATCATTAATCCAACTTGTAATCAGAATATCATTGTTTCCTGATGCGCTGGTAATTCTGCTTGCACCCGGGCGGATGAAAGAAAACATGCTCTGAGACCAAAGTTTCTGAGTTGCCTTACCTTTGCTCACAGAATGCCCATCCCATGCCCATTCGGTCCATAAAGAGACATCACCGGATTCAAAAGCAGTTACTATATTTGCCGAATTGTTAAAAGCATCTGTCCAGTTGGTAAATGAAGGTTCGGTCTCAGTCATCCAAAGCTCGCGGGTTTTACCGTTTGCATTGATCGCAGTAAAATTTGCTTCCCATCCTGCTGATCCAGGTGGTACGCCCGGCGTAATGCCATCGCTTGCATATCCATGAAT
Organism: Bacteroidales bacterium; assembly: GCA_038316435.1. Classification (GTDB taxonomy): domain Bacteria; phylum Bacteroidota; class Bacteroidia; order Bacteroidales; genus JACJXF01. The sequence goes on from JBBQAQ010000006.1 coordinate 131,588, forward strand.
AGCAAATATGTCGGAATACATTTTTGCATCGGGGTTTGCGTCGAATGCAGAAAGGTATGAGGCGTTATTATAAACTGGACCTTCAGACATTGTTCCGCCAACCTGTTCAGCACCATATAATTGAGTAGTGATCCCTTCAGCTGCAAATCGTTTTCCGACTCTGCCGATCATATCGGCAAATTTTGCCGGACTCAGAATTGCTGATGCATAAGGTTCGCAGAATGCGGGTTCGTTCTGTATGCCAATACCGGCCAGATCAATGCCTGCTTCCTGTTTGAACATTTTAGCAACGGCAAGAACGGTTTCCGCATATTCGTCGTACATATCGGTTAACACCTTATTATCAGTTGATTCCCAGCTTGGTGCGGCAGGCTGCTGATAATTGGTACTGAGGTTTTCCTTCATCCATGCCGGAGGTGACCAGAAAGTTACAAGGAATGTTTCCACGCCTCGTGCTTTCAGATTTCTCACGTAGTTCCAGTCGAATGCGCTATAATTGAGCTTTGTCATATCCAGAACATTCGGATCTTCATTATCATTGAAGGGTTCTACCTGATTATCGTCGAGAATACCAAACCGAATAGCTGAGGCGCCGAAATCGAGAGTATATAGGTCAAGAAGGTTTGAACTTGGGTCTTTAGCTCCCAAACCCCGGTAAATTTGATGCTTTTGCGCCGGGTTTGTTGTAATCACTGCATTTGCTGCGGTGTTTACATCAACAATCGCAACTGGTATTTTTATTGTGGTGGAAATAGGAGTTTTGCCGTCAATTGCAGCGCCGCTGACTATTACTTTAATAGTGTCGGTTCCAACTAAGGCAGGCGTGAAGGAAATAGTAGCTTCGGCATTTGCCACAGCTGAAACGTTTAATCCCGCAAGGTTTCCCTTTGAGCTCACTGCCACCTGGGCTTCTGAGTCTTTACCTCTGGAAAGACCTTTAAGAACTATCGTTTTAAGCTCATTTCCCATGGGATAGGTTTGTTGTCCAACGGGATCAATCGTGCAATAATAGCTTGGAGTAATTCCCGATTCGTTTCCAATACGGATATCTTTGAATTGAACAGTACCTGCCCAATCGGTAAATGGCCAGTTATAGTTTGGGTGGTAGTTGAATAACACCCTTGTAATACGTTTGGCATTTACCAACTGTCCCTTGTTGTTCAGCATTCCTTTAGAATCGCTGAAATCGAAATTCAGTTTTGTCCAGGTGTTTGCAAGAACTGGGAATTCTAGGTGATGATCCTCGTTGTTGCGAATACTATCATCCCAGAAATAAATATGTACACGAATGGCCTTATCGCATTTTACCCACATCGACATTAGCGGGAAATTCGATAGATCCATATCGGGAGTGTAATACCACACACCGGTCCAGGTACTTTTACCTGTGCAAGCAATTTGAAACACATCATCGACACCATCCTTAACGAATGAAGGAGTTTGTGCCAACCCCATTCCTTCAACATGCCAGTAATCGCGCATTCCGGGCTGAACCGCAGCATAAGCTTCTGGAGTAGCGCCGGTAAAGGGAATTACATAACCGGAAAGTGGTGGAGCGTAAGTTTCCACTTTAAAAGTGCGTACCAGAATTTGGTTGCCGTTGTTTTCAATTGTACCACCGTTATCTGACAGAGAAATGGTAAATGTAACGATTCCAGACTTTCCAGCAACAGGAGAATAGCTGAGTACGGCTGTTTTTCCTCCGTCGAAGGTAATAAGCGGATCAGGGATAAGGGTTTCGTCGGAGCTCGATGCGGTGAGACTGAGAGTCTGACCACCATTGTCGCCATCTGAAATCCCTTTAAGAATAATAGTTTGAGTGCCAGCTGTATTTAATACTTCACTGTTTGAGATGAAATCCAGTGTTGGGCTTGCATTCCATCCCCCTAAAATTTCCACATCAAAGGTTTTGGTGAGGATGTTATCTGTTGCAGAGCCATCGTCGATAGTGACAGTTATTGTAGTGATACTGGGGGAAAGTGGAACGAAAGTCAGGCTTGCATACCGGCTACCCTGTGTATAGTTTACGGAAATTGGATTTTCTATTTCAGCGGGATTATCACTTATGGCGCTGATAGAAAGAGACTGGTTTGTGGAGCTATTTCCATCGTCAATACCTGTAAGTTCAATAGTTTTACTAACTCCTACAGAGGCCTGAGTGTTGGAGATATTATTAATTACTGGAGGGCGATTGCCTTCAACATCAAGGAGAAAGTTTACAGAGTTGTTGGAATATCCCGCTTTAGCAATAGCAGTAAGAGTTGCAGTAACAGAAGCATCAACTCCGGCTTTACAGTCGAAATGAAGCCAAGTAGTACCTGTTGCAGAAACAGGGTCGATAGTAATATTTTCGAGAAGAGCATCGGCACCGGTAAGCTGTAGGGAGGCGGCATTGGTGATTCCCCTGATAAAAAGTTTATGAGCAGTGGTTCCCTGGAAGAAAGTCACATCGGGAACAGCGCCTAGGTTGGCGTATTTAACGGCAGTGGTACCAACGGTGATATTGTCAAAATACACTGTACCTCCCCAGGAAATCGAAGCCCCGTTAAAAGCAAAGCCTATGCCGTTGACAGCATTAAGAACATTGGAAGCAACATCAAGTCCGGTGAAATCGAACGATACAGTAGTAAACTGTTCCGAAGCCATAACTGGCTGGGTAATATTTACGTTTCCGGCTGCAGAGAAGAAGTAGACAGTAAGTTGGAAAGGCTGTGCAGTTTTAATGGAAAGGTTTAGCACAGGACTGGTAGTAAGGTCCTGAACGGGGATATTGGCTCCAAAACTAGCCCACATGGCAGTTTTTTGAGTATTGACGCTCAGCATTCCGTCATTTTGAGAAAGACCGTAATGTGAATTCTGATACCATCCGGTACCAATGGTTGCTGCGTTGAAATCGTCGGTCCATGAACCCTGTGCAAAAGTTAATGAAGGGAGGAGGAGAAGCGCTGCTACTAAAAAAGAAAGTATTGTTCTTTTCATGATTTATTGGGTTAGTAAAGAAAATTTGAGGAGAGCAATATATTGGAATAATTGGGATAAGATGTTTGTTATTTTATCAAATAGGTTTTGGATTGAGGGGAGGGATGATAATTGTTGGGAATCTGTGGAGTTTGTCACTATCTTCAGGTTTTGGACATAAAAATTCGGTTACAGGATAGGTTCAGTTTTAATTTTTGCTGTATTTGGAATAGAAGAAGCATTAGGGTTTAGAGGATATGAAATCGATCGAATTATTAGTAAATAATATTGCAATGTGAGTTTACTTGAAAGCATAGAGGTGCTCATCAGATTCTAATCTTAAAAAGTTAGTATTTAAATGGAAAAAATTGAAAATCTCATTCAAGGGTTTTTATCTCAGAAGAGAATAGCAATTCTAGGAGTTTCGGACAAAAGGGAGACTGGCTGTAATTTTAATTATAAAAAATTTAAGGAAAATGGGTATAAAGTGTATCCTGTTAATCCGCACATCTCTTCTTTTAATGGAGAGACCTGCTACCCCGACCTGAAGTCAATTCCTGAAAAGTCAGAAGCGGTATTCATGCTCACCAGTCTTGCAGTGACGGAACAAATTGTCAGGGAATGTTTTGATCTTAGGATAAAGTATGTATGGATAATATTCAAATGTCTTTCTTATTGATAAAAATTCTCACTAATCTTTTTTATTGGAATAATCTCGATCACTCTGAATTCTACTTCTGAACCCTCTGCTTGCAAAGCTATTTGTCCGAGGGAAGTGGTGCAGTCAAATCCGTGATTTACCAGTTCATTGTTCTCCCATACTTTAATTTCTTTTCCAAGACATTCAATAATCATAGTATTCCATTCTCCAGCTGGTTTTTCTGACTCGTCGGTAAGGTTTAGTATATGTCGATTTTTGTCTTCAGTTCCGCCCCAGAATTCTTTTGGTCCCCGGCGTTTTTCCATGTCGGAAACAGCAATATCTTCTACAATACACCAGAAATCACCCGCATTGCCATGTTCCATCTGCACTTCAAGTGATTTTGGAAACATCCCATATAATGCACGTGGAGTGCTTGCATGAACCAGTACACCGCAATTCCCCGGTGTTGAAGCGAAACGGTATTCTACTTTTAAGCGGTAATTTTGAAAAGAGGAATCGGTAATCAGATGTCCGCCCGGTGTACCAAGGCTTACCAACATGCCATTTCTGACAATAAAGGGATTTAGTGTATCGGGATTACTGTCCATAGCGGGGATATCAGCGTGCCAGCCGATAAGGGTTTCCCCGTTAAACAAGCTTATTGGAGATTCCTGTTTATTCTTTGAAGTGCAAGAAAAGAGAATAAGGGTTAGTATGAGCAGACGAGTTTGCATAATGTTGAACAGTTTTTGGTTAATTGTTTGAGGAAAATTACGCAAAATCATTTTAAAAATTCAATTCGAGACGGATTTATTTAGAATTATGTATTTGGAGAAGGATATTTTTTTTGTGTTAGGTTCTGGAAATTACCTCGGGAAGTCTTTTTTGAATATCCCTCAGCTGATCAATATTTTCGATTCCCAGTGTAAAGGCGTCGATGAATCCTGCGTCCATCTGGAACTGCAGACACTCGTCTTTACGGTGTACCAGTTCTCCTGCGCCATAAACTTTCATGCCAATAATAGCTTTGCCGTTTTTCTTCATACGTTCCAGAACTTTTTTTACTACAGGGACTGAAGCGTCCATTTGAGCACCTGCAGGGTTATAGCGAGCGAGGTCGACTTCTACCCAAGGTTCATCGGCTGCGGTTTCAAGGGCTTGGAGGGAATGACATGAAACGCCGTGGGCTTTGATGATTCCAGCTTCTTTGGCTTCGCTGAGGGCATCCATGGCGCCTTTCATTTTGGTGTTCCAGTTTTTGTCGGTTACACAATGCAGAAGCACAATATCTAGCCTAGGGGATCCGATCTCTATAAGGATCCGATCCATATCGGCTTTAACATCCTTATAGGTTGTCGAATTGGTCTTGGTTAGAATCACAATCTTTTCACGATCAATTAGTTTCAGTGCTTCTTTAAGGTGAGCATGCGTGCCGTATTGGTCTGCTGAATCCCAGAACGTAATGCCGTCATCGAAGGCAGCCTTCAGCAAATCAGCCACTCCTTTTATCCCAAGTTTACGGCTTTGATTCGAACTGCCTCCCCAGCCGTTGGTTCCCGTTCCCATTGCCATGCGCGATACTTCAATACCAGTATTTCCCAGTAGTACCCTGTCATGAGGATAGTAATTCTTTGAGCCAGCAAGAGTATAATACGGCATTGCTGAAAGAAGGGCCGACCCGGCCAGACTATATTTCAGAAAACTTCTTCTTTCCATAATACTGGTTTTTAAAATTACAATTTACATTGAAATTTTAGAATTTAACATTTTTCATTTCAGATTTGTCAGTGTAATCTCTTAAATTATAAGATTTACTTCTCATTCCCCACCAAAAAAAACTCCCTTATTATATTTGAATTTTAGCAACTCTCAGAACTAATCCTTTATGCAACGAACTGAAACGCCATAGGATTTATTAAATGTCCCGGCTCTAAGATTAGCTGAAGTATTAATCAAATACCAGTCGCTACCTTCCAACCTGTCAGGTTGTGTCCAGTCAATTCCTGGAATAAAGATTTCATCAGTACTCCACCAGCCACCAGTGTTTCCAAGAAAGAAAAAATCGGTCCCTGCTCGGTAACCACCCGGAAGAGCTGAAAAATCGGTTACATTCGTTGCGTCTGTATTTGGACTTTTCCAGTGGCTTGTCCCAGTTTCTTTAAGCTTTCCACCTGCAATATCCAATCCCCCGGAAAAATCGCTTAAAACCGTCCACTCAGTGTCATTTGGCACATGCCAGCCTGTTGGGCATACATTGCGATTATCAACCACTGCAGCCCAAGTATATAATTTTCCGTAAACAACTGCATTGCTGTCCGCATCCAAATAGACCCACTGATAAACCGGCGAAATTTCATTTTGAACATCCAATTTAGTGGTAGGAATTAAATCACCGTTACTGAATTTCGAGGTTTTAAGATTTTCCGTCATCCATACCTGTGTGCCAATGCTACTGGTATTATAAACATTTCCGTCTACATCAGATAACATATTTAAAGGGCTATAAAAATTTACTGAGACTTCATCAGTTGTAGTTTTACAGTCAGAGGTGATTGTCCAGGTTAAGATATATTTATTTCCGATCACTCCGGAAAAATTTGATTTTGGATCAGAAGGATTTGCCAGATTACCAGCCGTTCCGGATTTAATGTGCCATGTACCAGATCCTACATCAGGTATATTTGCATTAAGTGCAACATTTTCAGAACTGCTTATCACATTAATATCGTTGCTGGCATTGGCAATTGTTGAGGGAAAGGCCTGGATGTAAGTAACATCAGAAAAGTATTCGCAAATACCATCAGTTATTTTAGCTCGAAAATACCCGGTTTGATCAATAGTATATGACAACTTCTCTGAACCATCCGCGATTACTGTCCAATTACTCTCATCTGCTGAGAATTGCCATTGAATGTTTCCATATTTGTAACCGGCAAGAGGGATTTCAATTAAATTGCCAATACATTCAATATACTGAGCCTTTGAATTAAAAATTGTCAATAGAGAAATGCTAAGAATTGCTATATATTGCTTCATTACTTATGTTTTTTTTAGATGTTAAATCAGTTTACCATTAGTCTGCCATGAATCGTTTTACTCCCCTTAAGCTCTATTAAGTAAAACCCACTGTTCAGTTTTTCTTTCAATAACAGATATTCCTGACCGCTTATTGAAGGAATGTTTCTAACAAGCATTCCATTCAAATTATAAATGCTTAGGCTAAAATTGAAATTATCCGGGTTAGACCATTTCAACATGCTTTCTGTTTGCATGGGATTTGGGTAAATGGAAAAATCAGAATGTGTACCATTAAGAGAAACATTGAGAGGAAATGTAACTTGCAATCGGTTATCCTCCAGGTTTGAAAGAGAGTGCACATATGGACCTACACTATTTTTTTTACCGGGAATATTATTAGGATTGCAAGCAACTTCTTTTTCTCCACCGATCCGGTAATATACATTTACATTTAATGGGGGATTTTCATCTGTATAGGTATTTGAGCCGATCCCAGCTGCAATGGTGTCGATGGATGAAAGAAGGGTTGAATCAGTGCCTCTGTAAATAACGATTGATTTAAAAATATACTCCTGTCCATTTACAAGGTATGGTTGCCAGTTCAGGTTAACAACATTATTAAGTCCGATACTTGTTTGAAGCAAAAATGGTTTGTGCCATGGGCTTTTAAGTGATGCATTCCCGCAGGTATCGATTGAAACCAGCAGATATGCATCTGTCTTGGTTTTTGGTTTTGAATTCCAGTCAATTACAACTGTTGTATCGGATACATTACTTTCAGAAACCAGGGAATACCCTGCACCTGCATTCTTCCAAACCTGATATCTATTTATATGTAAATCAGGTTCCTTCTCCCAGATGATCATGTTTTTTTCAGAAACAGGATCAATCATTACCATACATATTGAGGGTGTCTGCAAGGATTCAGGTTGGTTAACATGTGCCTGATATTTGGTTTGACCAATTGTGTGTGATTCAATACACAACAAAACAATTAATGAAATGGATATTGAGAATCTTTGCATTGCTTCTTAATTAAGGGTTCAACACATTATTTGATGGTTAAATAGCATAGTTTATAATCTACGACATTCAACCATAAGTTCAACAAAACTTGATTCAGAATGTTCAGAAGGATTCAGGAAAAAACTCAATATCAGATCAGAAAACTTTTTAAATCTCGGGGGCAAAATACTTACTTGCTGCATAGAGTAATAAGCTGCTCCTTCTTTACTCAAACGACACTCGGAAAAACCATGCTGCAGGATTAAATGTTAATGAGAGAAAAGAAAAAACCAATAATTTAAACTGAATTTTAATCTGAGATTCTTTTCAATTCATCATCAATTGCCGACCGGTTTCTTTTCCCTGCCTTTGCCTGTTGATTACCGAATTTATAGGTGAAATTCAGGCCAAATCTCTGATTGCCGAAGGTTCTGATTCCATGGCCAACATTGGTTTTTGAGCTAATAGGTTCAAATGCTTAGATTAATATATTTGAAGGGAAATATAGGGATCCCCTTTTAAGAGATCGGATCCCTATATGTGGTTCTCGATCAAAACTGCCACGCAACCATACCAACCAATTTTGCATCTCTCTTTAAATCCCAATCTAATTATGTTATAACAGTTTTTTGAAGTATTTTTAACTCTTATACCTGCCATATCTAACATTCCTCATATGAAAAAAATAATCATTCTAATCGCCTGTACTTTTATTCAACTCCTCAGCCTTCAAGCCCAAGAAAAAGTTTATATGCCCTTTTTCGAGGTGATGAATATGCACCCCGATTACCAGTATTCCACTTCCAAACTTTTTAAAACTTATGTGGATTCTCATAACAAATTCCTCGTAATTCTTCCTCC
>JBBQAQ010000007.1:0-109585 GCA_038316435.1 Bacteroidales bacterium
CGGTCGCCCCTCTGAATGGACGTTTTCAGTTTATAATGTTTATAACAGACATAATCCATGGTATAATTACTACAATAACAATAATACCAGTGAAATTCAAATTCCTGAATTCGGCGATGCTCAAAATCCTGTTTCATTATATCAGATTAGTCTTTTTCCAATTATGCCCACATTATCTTATAAGGTATATTTTGATAAAAGCAAGGATGGTGGCATGAAACCAGGTGAGAGTATTAAGAAATGGTTTTTTATGGAGTGATGATATTGGAACTGCTACTTTATCAGCATGGTAACTTAAGCAAACAATCTAATTTAAAAATCAAAGCAAATCCCTTGATTCCAATTTTGATAGTGTATTTTTTTCGGAACCCCATATTTTCCAATTCAATGATTTTCCCCTAAAGTAACCTCCCCCTGAATACCCTTGCGCAATCATGTGAATAACTTATTAAATATTGATTAGCAACCTGTTAACAAAGAATTATACAAGTTACTATTAAACTATTCTGAATCAATCGTTCGATTCGCTTAAAAATCTTAATTTAGCGACTGAAATTTTAAAAATTCAACGGATAATTTCGCAAATCAAATACATAAACTTTATATCATGAAAAACTTTTTTATTCTTCTTCTCATAGTATCATTAAGTGCTTCAGCATCGGCTCAGAAAAATAAAAAGAAATCGCCTCCCCCTGCTCCTGCAGCAAAACCATCGGCACTTCTCCAAACAGCTGAAGATAGCTTAGCCTATGCAATTGGAGTTCTTAATTTCCAATCTCTTAATGGTGACTTACTGCAGAAATACAACCTAAATATTAAAATGGAACTTCTTACAAAAGCTATGATTGATGGTAGTAAAGATACTTCCCTGATGGATCCTCAGTTTGCTAATGAATTTTTGGGATTTTATATGAATAATCTTGAAACACGACAAATTCAGGCAAATGAAATCGCGGGGAAAACATTCCTTGCAGCAAATCTTTCAAAACCTGGTATTAAGTTCACGCAGAGCGGATTACAATATAAAATCGATTCAATTGGAAGCGGTCCAAAACCATTGGCAACAAGTCGTGTTAAAGTTCATTATCACGGCACTCTTATCGATGGAACTGTATTTGACTCATCCGTCGACAGAGGCGAACCTGTTGTTTTTGGCTTAAATCAGGTAATTCCCGGTTGGACAGAGGGATTGCAACTTATGCCGGTGGGTTCTAAATTTACCTTCTATATTCCTGCAAATCTGGGATATGGAGCCAGAGCAGCTGGTCCAATGATTAAACCCAACTCAGTTCTGATCTTTAATGTTGAACTTATTGCAATTGAAGATTAATAATGCAAAACTATTTTGGCGAATTAGCCGCTCTTGCAACAGCAATTTTCTGGACAATCACAGCTCTTTCATTTGAACGTGCAAGCTTAAAAATTGGATCTTTATCCCTGAATATCATTCGTTTAGGTATTGGTTTTATTTTTCTCAGCATTTTTAATCTTTTTTACAGAGGGATAATCTTTCCAGTTGACGCATCTGCTCAAAACTGGCTATGGCTAGGACTTTCCGGACTTGTTGGCTTTCTGTTTGGGGATCTCTTTTTATTTAAATCATATACCATCATTGGCTCCAGGTACGCCATGCTGATTATGACTCTGGTTCCACCGATTACTGCCCTTACCGGGTGGATTGTCCTGGGGGAAAAGCTTACATACATGAACTACCTTGGAATGTGCCTTACCATTCTTGGTATTTCACTGGCTATCTTTAATAAGAATACCGGAAAATCAGGATTCTCTCTCAAATTTTCTTACAAAGGCCTTCTTTTTGCATTTTTTGGCGCAATCGGACAAGCTTTGGGCCTCGTGCTCAGCAAATTTGGTATGAAAGACTATGATCCTTTTCCTGCTACACAAATAAGGATAATTGCCGGTTTTATTGGATTTGCTATACTTATAACCATAATTCGCCGATGGAGAAATGTGTTTGATGGATTTTCAAACAAAAGCGGAATGGTTAGCGCTGGAATAGGTTCATTCTTCGGACCTTTCCTCGGAGTCTCTTTTTCGCTACTGGCTATAAAATATACTCAAACAGGAATCGCCTCAACAATTATGGCAATTGTCCCTGTACTTATTATACCACCTGCAATCTTTCTTTTTAAACAAAAGGTTACAACTCTTGAAATAATCGGTGCAATTATTTCTGTGGCAGGAGTTACATTGTTTTTTGTAAGTTAAAATTTATATAGCTTGCAACATCTGAAACCAATCTATTCCATAAATTCAATTTAGTATGAAAACCATTCTGTTCCTGCTTATTTCTTCACTCGCTGTAGTGAATTTTTCTTGTTCCTCCCCCGTTAAAAAAGTAAGCCCTGAAGATCTGCTGATTCAAAGAATTGACTCACTTAACAAGGCAGGTTTCAACATAACCGACTATCATGCTCATCTTAAAGGGGGATTAACCATGGAGCAGCTTCTTGAACATTCAGCTAAGTCGGGTATTAAATATGGAGTGGCTGTTAACGGGGGAATTGGATTTCCGGTTCAGAACGATTCTGCATTAAGCAATTATTTCCGTAGTATGAATTCTTATCCTGTTTTTCATGCACTTCAGGCCGAAGGTCGTGAATGGGTAAACCTGTTTTCTCCTGATTCGGTTGCATTGTTCGATTATGTTTTTACTGATGCAATGACTTTCACGGATGCAAAAGGTCGTAGAAATCGTCTTTGGATCAAGGAAGAAGCCTTTGTCGATGATCCTGAGGAGTTTATGGAATACCTGGTTAGTCAGATAGAGACAATTTTCTCAAATGAAAAAGTAAATATTTATGTGAATCCTACCTTCTTGCCCGACACACTAAAATCCCGCTATAATGAACTATGGACACCCGAAAGAATGCAAAGGGTCGTTACCGTATTGAAAAACAATAACATAGCAATGGAAATTAACAGCCGTTTAATGATACCTTCTTCAGCATTTATAAAAATCGCAAAAGAGGCCGGAGTGAAATTCACATTGGGTACCAACAATACGAAAGCTGAACTTGGCTATCTCGAATATGGACTAAATATGATCAATGAATGTGACCTGAAACCTGAAGATTTCTGGAAATGCATTAAAAAATAGCGCTAACTTACTTCATTTTCACGGGAAGGGGGAGCAGACTTCCCGCCTGATAAACAGAAATTCTCCCGTCAAAAAGTAGCTCATTGCCTTCTTTAACCTTAACTAGACAAGTTGAGGGCATCCTGTAAATCAAAGTATTTTCAGGTATTTGCTCATTGCCGTAAATCCCTGTTGGATATCCGTTTACAGGATTTGATTCAAGAATTACAGGCATACCTTCTAATGATTCAGCGGGCAAAACTCCTTCCTTTTCCGAAAATTTAAGAAATACTTGCTCCTGACTATTTCCATTTGGAGCAATGAAAAAGCTTCTGCTATACTTTTCAATATAGGTCTTTCCGGTAAAAAGGGCAATATATTCCTGCTCTGTCTTATTTAATTCGGCAATGGCTATCTCCAATGCTGCTCCTTCAGGAAAAACTCCATATTCGCCGTCAACTAGCTTCAGCCTTCTTTTTCTGATTTTAATTATCAAATTCGCTGCTTCTTCTGCCTTCTGCTCAATAGTTTTGGCTGCTTTCTGTTTCCTGAGTATTGGGATCTTTACAAAGGAAGAATCCGTAATCATTGTTTTAAATAAAGTATCCGTCTTCTCTTTATGATTTCGCTTCATACTGAATTCCAAAACTGCAGGCAATGCATATTGCTCGTTCGCAGGAAGTTCTGCATTGGCTGAAATAACCGACATAGGGTCGATAATTAATCCCTGTGAAGACAGATTAAAATATTCCTTTTGCTCAAACGATCCTTTCAAAATATTAACACTATAAAACTGAGAAGGATCGGGTTCCTGAAATTCCGAAATCGAAACACTATTAATCGCCCATTTAGTATTTTCCTCTTTGATATATTGTGTAATACCAAGAAATCTTTGTGCAAACTGACGATACGGTCCCGGTAGCTCAATCCTTTTCTCAAATTCCATTTTCACCTCAAAAACTGTTTGAGGAAGGCTGTAAACGAACCGACCGGAATATGCTGCTGGCTCTTCACCTACCTGCGTAACAACAAATTTATTGAGACTGATGCACGAGCTAAGCAGCAAAGCACTAATCACTGAAATTAGAATCTTGTTCATAAACTTCTATTTGAGATCAAAATAACTAGAGTAAAACACAAAAGTAAAAAGATAAAAAGATTTATTTATATGCTGGTTTAAGCCGATATGTCATTTTTTATTATAGAGAAAACAGAATCATTCTTTGTAAACTCAATTAATTTTCCTTAATCCGTCGGAAAGCTTTGCCGAAGTTTTCAATAATATCTCCCGCTATCAGGGCTTCTACACTCGATGTTTCAAGTACAATATCACCAGCAAAACCATGTACAAATACAGAGATCAGGGAAGCATTTAAACTTGTATATCCTTGAGCGATAAGTGATACTAAAAGTCCCGTTAGCACATCCCCTGTTCCTCCGCTTGCCATACCTGGATTCCCGGATGTGTTTATATACGAATTTCCATCAGGAGCCGAAATTATTGTATGCGCTCCTTTTAAAACGACAATTACCTGAAATTGTTTTGCGAATTCTAATTGTTTCAGGTGGCGACTATACATATCCCCGGAAACCCCGGCCAGCCGGTCGAATTCTTTTGGATGCGGTGTGATAATTGATCCGGCAGGTAAAAATTTCATCCATTCAATATGTTCAGCAAGTATATTCAATGCATCTGCATCCAATACTAGTGGAACTTTTGCTTTCTGTATCAACTCATGCAAAGCCTCCGCTGTATCGGCAGTTTTTCCAATTGCTGGTCCGCATGCAATTGCCTGATAGCCATCAAGTTCAGGCACATTACTGAATTCAGTGTCTGACTTGTCAATTTGTATCAAAGCTTCCGGTACTGCTGTCTGTAAAATACCTGAGTCAAATGCAGGAATACCAACTGTAGTCAACCCTGCTCCTCCTCTTAAACTGGCTTTTCCTGCAAGCACAGCTGCGCCCATCATACCATGCCTTCCAGCAATTATTAATGCATGGCCATAACTCCCTTTGTGACTGAATTTTTTTCGCGGGATTAGCATTGAACGAATCATTTCCTTATCAATGGTAAAATAATTAGTACTTGTGCTTTCAACTGCATCTTTGTGAAGGCCAATAGGTACAACAACAACATTTTCTGCAATTTCAGCATTTTCCTCCATAAAAAATGATAAAAATGGAAATTCAAAACTTACGGTATAGTCAGCTTTTATGCAGTTTTCAGGATTGTTTTCCCTATTATCTTCAGCAAATAATCCGGAAGGAATGTCTATAGAAACCACACATCCAGAATTCTTATTAATGTAACGGATTAAGGAACTAACGGGCTCTTCAATTGGCCGGTTAAGACCTGAACCAAAGATTCCGTCAATAACTACTTCGTTTTTGGCAATCTTTGGAAAAGTATTAACATCATTTAAATTAAGCAATTCTGGTTTAAGATATTTGTTCAATGCTTTGAAATTTGCCTGGCAGTCCTCACTCATCGTTGTGGAAGTCGGAACTAAATATACTCTAAGCTGAAAATGTCTTTCTATTAAAAGCCGGGAAATGGCTAATGCATCACCCCCGTTGTTCCCTGATCCTGCAAAAATAATCACAGGTTTGCCAAGGTCAAATTGCTTCTCAAACCATTGAACAAATCTTAAAGATGCTCTTTCCATTAAACGAAAAGAAGTAATTGGTTCTTCAATAATTGTTCTTTGATCGATTTCTTTAACTTGTGATGAGTTAAAAATCTTCATGGATTATGTATTGGATTCAAAGTTACACGAAATTAAAACTAAAAAAAATAGGTCCTCTCCTTCTTAGAAAGTTAATTTGAAATGTCTTGGAAACCTTATTTGCAAACATTTTTTGCCTACGGAAACAGTCTCTGTAAAAATGAAAACGTTTTACTTTTATCCCTTTGATAGTTAGTAAACATATGTATTTCAAAACATTATTTTGAGTAAGGACTAAACGAAAAAGATTTATATATTTGGATTCTTTAATAATAACTTCTAACAACTGAATTATGTTTAAATCGCACCCAAAAGGTTTATATGTTGCCTTCTTCTCCAATATGGGAGAACGATTTGGTTTTTACACCATGATGGCCATCCTTGTACTGTTTCTTCAGGCAAAATTTGGTTTATCAGTTGAGCAAGCTGGAAGTTATTACAGTTGGTTTTATTTTGGAATTTATGGTCTAGCCCTCCTTGGCGGAATCCTTGCCGATGCTACAAATAAATATAAGCTAGTAATTCTTGCGGGTATCGTTGTTATGTTTGCAGGTTATGCCATAATTGCAATTCCGGGAATGTCATTGAATCTGACACTGATTGGACTTTTTGTAATTGCCTTTGGTAATGGACTGTTCAAAGGGAATCTTCAGGCTGTCGTTGGACAAATGTATGATAACGAAAAGTACTCTAAAGTTCGGGATTCAGCATATATGATTTTTTATATGGGGATTAATATCGGCGCTTTTTTTGCTCCGTTTGTTGCTACTTCAGTTAGAAACTGGTTCCTGAAAACACAAGGTTTTGTGCACGATGGCAGCCTTCCCGAAATGTGCCATGCCCTAATGCGTGGAGAACTGGCAAATATGGCTGAATTTCAGGCAACAGCCGACAGAGTTAGCGGACAACATGTTGCCGATCTGGCCGCATTTGCCCAAAGTTATATCGACGCTTTTTCTAAAGGATACAATTACGCATTTGGAATTGCAGCAGGCGCAATGGTATTATCGCTGCTGGTTTACATAATTTTCAACAAACATCTGCCTGCAAAAGAAAGATCTGTTAAGCTGGTTTCACGTGATGCTCAGGGCCTTGAAATCCCTTCCGTAAACAAAACTTTTGCAATCTTTTCAGCTTTAGGACTGGGAGTTTTGGTTTCCGCAGTGTTCTATCTGATTACAAAAAATATTGATTTATCATTCCCATTTGGTCTATTTGTAGCCTTTGCTGTTTATATATCCAGTATCTCAACAAAAGAAGAGCGTCCAAGAATCATTTCTCTTCTCCTGGTTTTTGTAGTAGTTATCTTTTTCTGGATGTCTTTTCATCAGAATGGACTTACACTAACGCTTTTTGCAAGGGATTATACAGTTAAAGAAGTAGGGCCGTTTACAAATATTTTCTTCAACCTTGATGCAATCCTTGCTTTCATTGGAACTCTTGCCGGACTATTTTTGTTTTTCAGCCGTAAAGTCCTTCTTGAAAGGATATTCAGCTTGGTAATGTTCTTAGGTCTGGGATATCTTACCTATTACCTTTTTAACGGTTATTCTGCAACAAACCTTATCGCTCCAGAAGTTTTTCAATCCTTTAATCCACTGTTTATTGTTGCTCTAACTTTTCCCGTAATGGCTGTTTTTGAATACCTGAGAAACAGAAACGCAGAACCATCCACACCTAAAAAAATTGGCATTGGAATGGTCATTGCTGCTTTAGGGTTTTTAGTTATTCTCGTAGCTTCATTAAACCTGATTTCTCCAAAGGAACTTCAATTTGTTGATGCTGCAGGCAAAATTAATTACAATACTGTTCCTGATACTTCCAGGGTAGTACCTTACTGGCTTATAAGCAGTTACCTAATCTTAACTATTGCTGAACTGTTCCTTAGCCCAATGGGTTTATCCTTTGTATCAAAAGTAGCTCCCCCAAGGTTTCAGGGACTGATGCAGGGTGGATGGCTTCTGGCTACAGCAGTTGGAAATAAATTACTCGTAGTTGGAAGTATAGGCTGGAGTAGATTAGAATTATGGCAACTTTGGGCAGTATTCATAATCTGTTGTCTTGTATCCGCTACGTTTATTTTTAGCATTCTGAAAAGACTTGAAAAAGCTTCAAATACCTGATAAATAGCACTTAAAAAACAAAGTTAGCATCTGGTATATTATATTTTTACAGGGATATGAAACATTATTCGGTAAGAGTGCGTTTACTTCTTTCATAAGTTTTAATTTTTTATTGGAGGTTTAATTGGAATCACCTACATTTAAATTGTTATTTCTAGCCTTAAACTGATGCGGTTTTCGAAAAATCTATTTGCACTATTTTTTATGCTCGGTGTAGCAATGACTTCTTTTTCACAAAGTCGTGTCATTGATAGCCTGAATAATGTAATTACCCGTATATCAGAAGATAAGCAATCTGCTTCCTACCTTGAATTGGCATTGCAGTATCAGTTTGCAAAAGATCTGCCTAAAGCAATTTCTAATGCTGAAAAATCCCTTGAGATCGCTACTAAATACAATAAAAAAGATGAGCTGGCAAAAGCAACAGCTTATTTAAACAAATTATATAATTACCGTGATAAGCAGCAAGCAGTTGATAGTTTGAAAATAGTTATCTCTAAAAAGTCTGAAGAAAATCAGACTCCATTGTATATTGAACTGGTTATTCAATATGTTGCGATGAAGGATCTTGATAACTCTATTCCAAATGCAGAGAAGGCTCTTGAACTTGCCCTGAAGTATAATCAGAAATCAGAACAGGCAAAAGCCTATACCTACCTTGGAAAGCTTTATAATAGCAAAGACAAGCAAAAGGCTCTTGAATATTATATAAGCACTGTCAAAATTTATCGTGAATTAAAAGATACAGCAAATATTATCTCATCAGCTCTTTTTGTAAGTGACTATATGCGATCAGTAAATCCAGCTGAAGCAAATGTTTTTGCCGAAGAAGCACTGAATCTGGCTGTAATAACAAATGATAAAAAATCCATCGGAAAGGCCAATATGGCTATTGGAGCTGCTCTCTATGCACAAAGCAACTATGTAGCCGCATTAAAAGCATGCGAAAAAGCTGTGGATGTTTTCAGGGAAACAGGAAACAAAGGCGACTTAGGCATTGTATTAAATACAATTGGGGTAATATATAAGAACTGGGGCGATTATGAGAAAGCCATTGATTATTACCAGCAAAACCTAAACATCCAGGAAAGCCTCGGCGATACTTTAGCTTTGGGTGTTGCCTATGCAAATATTGGAAATATCTATTTCTATGTTGGAATCGATCTAGATAAAGCCCTTTTTAACTACGATAAAAGCAGGCAATATTTTGAAAGTAAAAAGCAGTATAACCTTGGTGCACAGCAGAGAAATAGTATCGGACTAGTGTATAAAGAAAAAAAGGATTACACAGAAGCACTGAACTCATTCAACCGTGCTTTAACCATTTTTAAAGAACAGAATTTCCTTCCCGGGATAGCCAGTGCTCAAGTTAATATTGGAAATGTTTATCTTGAAAGAGGAAATTATAGCGATGCCCTGCTTCGTTGTAAGGACGCCCTTCGTATTAATCAGGAAACCGGTAATAAAAAGGAAGTGGGTTCCAATTATAGAGATATGGGTCGAATCTATTTCAAATGGGGAAAATACCCTGAAGCACTTCAATTTTTTAATATGAGTCTGAAGCTCAATAAAGAACTCGGCCATAAAAAGGAAGTATACGAGTTATATAAGAACATTTCTGAAGTTTATGAAAAACAGGGAATTTATAAAACCTCCCTCGATAATTTTAAAAAATATAACGTATTAAAAGACAGCACAATATCCGAGGGTTATCTTAACCAGATTTCCGAACTTGCTACTAAATATGAAACCGATCGTAAGGATAAAGAACTTATTATCCAGAAGTCTGAGTTGAACAGGAAAAATGCTGAAGCCCGCCAAAATCAGGCTGAAATTGAAAAGAAAGACCTTGAAAACCGCAGACAAAGGCTTCTTATCTATAGCTTTATTTTAGGACTTCTCATTGTATTTGTCTTCTCAATTATACTCTACAGGCAGTTCAGAGAAAAGAAAAGAGCAAATATTCTACTGGAAGAACAAAACATAGAAATAAAACATCAGCGCGATCAGATTTTTGCTCAAAAGCAGGAAATTACGGATAGTATTCACTATGCAAAAAGAATTCAGACTGCTATACTCCCACCAGACAAAATACTTGAGAAAAATCTTGCAGATCATTTTATACTGTACCGCCCGCGTGATATAGTTAGTGGAGATTATTACTGGATGACTGAGACAGGTAATAAAACAATTGTTTTAGCCGCTGACTGCACGGGCCATGGCGTTCCCGGAGCATTCATGAGCATGCTCGGAGTTTCATTTTTAAATGAAATCGTTAATAAACAGGGTATTACTACTCCGAATTTAATACTTAATAATCTGCGTCGAAATATTGTCGATGCTCTTCATCAAACTGGCAAAGAAGGTGAAGCTCAGGATGGCATGGATGTGGCAGTTGTTTGCATTGATCACAAAAAAATGAAAGCTGAATTTGCGGGCGCATATAATCCTATGTACCTTATACGGGATAAAGAACTTACCGAATATAATGCCGACAGAATGCCTATCGGTATCCATGTAAAAGGTGGTACTGACTTCACAAATAATGAATTAGACATTAAAAAGGACGACACTCTTTATATCTTCTCTGACGGATATGTTGATCAATTTGGCGGTGATAGAAGTAAAAAATTTATGGCTAAACGGCTCAAAGATCTTTTAGTTGAAATTTGCCTCGAACCTCTTCCCAAACAAGCTAAAATACTAAATTCTGCTTTGGAAAAATGGAAGGGAAATATTGAACAAATTGACGACATTCTTGTCATTGGCTT
Source organism: Bacteroidales bacterium (assembly GCA_038316435.1). GTDB lineage: Bacteria > Bacteroidota > Bacteroidia > Bacteroidales > JACJXF01. The sequence continues at coordinate 10,724 of JBBQAQ010000007.1, forward strand.
AAAAATTTAAGCGTCTGTCAAAAAAACACCTTTACGTCTTTATTTTTATAATATATGGTTGTAACTTGGCACCCTAGGTAATTTTTATTCTAAAGCGAAACCCACATGTTTCGAAAACACAACTTAGCGAAGCGTTCTCATGAGCACCAGTGAATAAACATTCTGATAACTATCTGGAAACAAACCTGATGATGTGGCTTTCATCTGACCATTAAAATAATTTATATACAGATGTAACATCTATATTTTTCTAACGTAGAAAGATTCCAAATAAGATACTAAAACCCCTCATTATGAAAAAAACAATTACCCGACTAGCTATTTTCTTCGCAGTCGTTTTTAGCAGCTACTCTGCATTCGGGCAGAATTATATCGATTTTGGGCTATATCCGGATACTAATTGTTCTCCTGCTCAACTTACTGTTAATAATTATAGCAATATTACCGTTTATACAGGAGTTCCTCAATATAAATGGTTTGTTGATGGGGCTCAGGTTTCTACTCTATTTGCACCTACTGGAACATTTCCTGTGACAGAGGGAATTCATATTGTAAAACTTGAAGTTTATGATGATAATTCACTTCTAGGCTCCGCAACGTATTCAGTTGAAATATACGGGAAAATTACCGAATTCATGGTGTCAACCGGAGCGACTGTCTGCCCTGGACAAGAAATCACTTTTTCGCTTGCTCCAAATGTAAGTTATTATACCACAGAATGGGATTTCAACTATCCTGGATATTTTTCATCTCCTATTTCTTCTACTAACCCAAGTTATTTCGTCTACGATAAGCCTGGTACCTATAATGTAAGGTTAAGTGTAAGCCACTATTGCGGTACTGATACACTTTATAAATCCATTACTGTTAGCAACACTGCAAAACCTGCATTACTTGCATCAGATATCATTGTTGAAGCAGGGTGTATCAATGATCCGGTAAAGTTTAAAACAACTGGTCAGTTTGCATCACTAATCTGGGATTTCGGCGATGGACAAACCTCAACTTTGACCGAACCCGTACACACATATAAAACATCTGTATCGGCTGATTATACAGCTAAACTAACTGTTACAAATCAATGTGGAGGAAACACTTTTGTTAATTTCCCTGTAAGTATTAAAGATTCCGTTCCAGCAAACGCTGATTTCAATTTCAGTGTATTAGGTGGACAGCCAAACTGCGTTGGCGCGCATGTAATTTTTGAGCCATTAGGTCAGGGTACTTATTCCTGGGATTTTGGAGATGGAACATCCTCTACCGAAAAAAATCCTGCTCATAGGTTTTCTCAGGCTTTTTCCCATAATGTCGCCTTATCAGTTACAAATGGTTGTCTTAATTCTAACACAGTAACCAAAGAAGTTTACGTTAATGATTATGACGAATCATATGTGCCTTACCCCTATTTCAATTTCAATATCTCTTCCAATTATGGATACATGCAAACAGATACTTTGCATTTATGCCCAGGTCAAACAGCAAATTTCATAAATCAATCAACTCCATCAAAGGAATTAACATATTCATGGGATTTTGGCGACGGCACAACTCTACGAAGTTACAATGCTTCGCATTTATATTCAACTTCTGGATTATACCCTATAACTCTTGTTGCTTCAAATGTATGTGGAACAGCAAATTCCGCAATTAAATATGTATTGGTTGATGCCGGAAATACTCCTTCACCCAATTTGAAGGCTGTACCAACCACTATTTGTGCAGGTGATAAAGTGTATTTCCTCGACGATAATTTTGATACCCGTTTGGAATACACCTATTCATTAAATTTTGGTGATGGAAATTCTGTAAATAATTTAAAAAGTCTGTCAGATCTAAAGATTAAGACTTTGGTTTCTCATGCTTACCTTTCAGGTGGCCCTTACAATTACACTTTCACAGCAACCAATGCATGTGGTAAGAGTGTATCTTCAAAGGGTACCATAACAATAGATAATAGCATCACCCGGAAACCATTTTATTATGTTGAAAATTCTACGGAAAATAGAAATGCTATATCTCCAAAAGATTGGTCCGCACGCAAAAGTCCAAGTGATTATGAAGTTATTGTTAACATTATATGGCCAAGCTGGTTGCCGACTTATGGAAATGTCATATACTTAAATATGTGGTACGGAGGAGCTACTTTAAATGAGATGAACCCTAAGTACCCGGATGGTTTTGTTCGTATAACAGCCGCTAACCTTGCAGCCGTTACTGAAGTAAAAGCATATATTCCTGTGGATGCAACTAAAGCCATGTCAGTTGGTTTTAAAGCAGCTTTCTATTGCGATGGGGTTCCAAGATATGGAGACATGCCCGAAGCAATTGGTGCCTTAACTAATGGTAATTTGCTTATACAAAGCATTCCAATAGTACCTTCTGGTAGCATTGTGCTTAGTGATAGTAGCAAGTATATTTCTATTGATTCATGGGATGGAATGTGTGCCTCAGAAAAAATTGAAGGCAGATGGGCCAGAATGATTGAACCTGGAGTTTTTGCAATTTTGAATTTATGGGATTCCGGCGATGGCCTTACTTATGATATGTCCTATCAGGATGCTGTTATAAATTATACTAAATCCAACGATTTTGGGAATGGGTATTATTACAGAATAAGTAATGACGGAAATACTTTTAATGATACAGTAGATTTTTATTCTTCAGCCAGCACATGCTATTATGATGGATATTATCATCTAAACAGGCTTGATGCAAACACTATACAATTCACTGGATACGATGAACGATGTCCTGTTCGCACACCTTTCCTGAATGGAACTTTTACGCGTATAATTGAAAATCCAAATGCGCAAAATGCAGTGTGCCCTGGTGATAAGGTCGAATTCAAAGCAGTTGGCGGAGTTTCTTATGCATGGAATTTTGGAGATGGAGCAACAAGTACTCAGCAGTATCCTCTGCATGCCTATGCTACACCTGGCTCCTATAATGCAAGAGTTATTGGAACCAACAGTTGTGGTAGAAAAGACACCATAAACACCTTGGTTACTGTAATGGCTAAACCCGCACCACATACTTTCTTTTTCTTTTCCGAAAATGAAACGTTTGTAGGCGATTCAGTTCATTTCAAATATGAAATGTTTAATCCAGATTTTTATGACACCAAAACCTATTCATGGAATTTTGGAGATGGCTCAAGTTCAACCCTTAAAAATCCTGCTCACGTATTCAAAAAACTGGGAGATTATACAGTAACCCTCAGTACAACAAGTGGATGCGGAACATCTTCAAACTCACAGCTACTTACCATTTCCTCAAAACTACCTGACTGTGAAGCCAGATTTAGTTATTGGTTCGATGGAACAACAGGTTTTGATGATTTGTCTATCGGGAATCCTACTTCGTGGTCATGGGACTTTGGAAACGGCACGTACTCAACGGAGCAATATCCGGCAAGTTTTAATTATGATAAAGAAGGAGTCTATAACGTAACACTTACTATTTATAATGACATAACTAATTGTGTGTCATCTGTAACTCAAAAGGTTGTTGCTGGATGGTCGCTCTGTCAGGCTGATTTTAAAGCTCTGATCAACACAAATAGCGGAGTAACCAACTTTATTAGTAATTCTCAAAGAGCAACTGATTATTATTGGGATTTCGGAGATGGAGATTATAGTATCGATCCTAATCCAACACACACCTATACCAAGACAGGTATTTACTCCGTATGTCTGACAATATGGGATAGCAATAATTCCTGCCAATCGGTTGTTTGCAAGGATGTTATGTTCATTCCTTCAGACGGAAATTACATTCTTTCGGGTTTTGATTACTATATCGATAATACCGATAATACTGTAAGTTTCTACGATTTGTCCTCAACAGTTACAACTGACTGGTACTGGACATTAGGTGATGGAAAAATAACAAAAGAGCAAAACCCTGTGTATACTTATGCCAAACCTGGAGTTTATAAAGTCTGCCTTACAGTTTTCGATAAACAAACTTCACTATCACAATCGGTTTGTAAAAAAGTCCGTGTTGGAGAACCGATTTGCAATGTTGGCTCTGATTTCTCTTATTTTGTTGTTCCTGGGGATTTAAAAGTATCATTCATTAGTAAAGCAAAAGGAACAGTGGATAAATATTTCTGGAGTTTTGGCGATGGTGGGTCAGCATTTGAAGAGAATCCATCTTATTACTACAATGTACCAGGATATTACAATGTTACTCTATCAGTAAGAAACAGTACAAATGGATGTATAGACCAGTATTCTCAATATGTTCAGGTTGGAACTGCTAATTGTAAAGCGGACTTTAACTCCAGAATTAACCCAGATAATAACAGCGTTGAATTTAAGGATAATTCAAGAGGAAAAATTGATTATTACTACTGGAATTTTGGTGATGGCAATTATTCAGTTGCTCAGAATCCTGATAATTCCTATAGCAAAGCAGGACTATACCTTGTTAGTCAGACTGTTATTAACGACATGGGTACTTGTATGGATGTAGATGCTCAGTTTGTTCAGGTAGGAGATATAAATTGTGCTGCAGATTTTAAAACCTATGTTGATGCATCCACAAGTACAGCATATTTCACTCACCGCGCTTTAGGCGAATACACATTCCTGTTCTGGTCCTTTGGAGATGGATCCTATTCAACTGAAGAGAATCCTGTTCACGAATTCCCGGGATCAGGTATCTATTCAGCAGGTTTAAATACATATGACATGAATAATGGCTGTATGGATTTCTATCAGGAAAAGCTGCTGATTGGCGAAATCGGTATCGATTGCCAGGCTGATTTTGTATATCGCGTAGATCCTGCTAATTCAGATGTCACGTTTAGTAATAAATCAACGGGTGACATTGTAGAATCGCTGTGGAATTTTGGCGATGAAACTGAGAATTCAATAGAAGCTGAACCTGTTCACCACTTCGCTAAGCCAGGTTACTACAATGTTTGTCTGAATGTTATTAATTCAGATGGAATTAAAAACATCGGCTGCAAATGGGTTATGGTTCAGGCAAATGCGTCAAATGATTGTAAAGCTGACTTTATGTTTAGCATTGATGCAACAACCAAAAAGGTCAATTTTGTCGATAATTCCTATGGAAATATCGATAAATACACATGGGATTTTGGAGATAGCAGAAATGATTCAATATCATATCTTAAAAATCCAAGCCATACTTACAATCAGAAAGGGTATTATACCGCAAAACTTAGAGTTGAAAACACTTCCACTGGCTGCGTTAGTAAAGAGTTTAAACTGCTAAACGTTGGCGAATTGCAAGTTCTGAAAGCTTCATTCGGTTATGAAGCCTTAGGTGAAAACAAGAAAGTTGCAGGATATCCGGTCGACTTGGTAAGCGCCAGTTCAGGTGATGGAGCAACTGTAGAATGGGATTTTGGTGACAAACAGATTAAAAAAGGAACCTTTACTGTGATGGACTCAACAAGCCTAAGACCTACCCACTACTATCAACTACCTGGTAAATACATAGTTTGTCTTAGGATTTCAGATCCAGTAAGCGGACAATCTGATACTTATTGTAGTCTGGTTTCCACTAAATATGGAGTTGGAGTAGAAGAGGAATTCGAAACTAACCTAAACCTTAGTGTGTATCCTAACCCATTTACCGATTTCACTACAATTAATTATTCACTGGCACAGTCTGAATTTGTTGAAATTTCAGTGTTCGACCAGTTGGGAAGAAAGATTGAAACACTCGTGAAATCGAGAAAAGAATCTGGAAACTTCCAGATTATCTGGGAAACACAATCAGTTACTTCTGGAGTATATCACCTTAAAATGATTACAACTGAAGGTACCTTTACCAAACAGTTGGTATTGACCAGATAATTTTTCCCTATAAATAATAAAGACTCCAAAAACGGAGCCTTTATTATTTAATTGATTGTATATTTAAAAAAATAATTATTTATTTACATTTTTGTAAAATATATATACATAATATGAAAGTCAGCGAAAGTGCAGTTATACTGCGGAAACTTATTGATAAAGCTATTGAAGATCACAAGCTTACCAGAAGTGAATACGATGCAATTTTGCATCAGGCATCAAAAGATTCACATATTGATTCACATGAGCAAGCTTTACTTAACCAGCTACAGGATATGATCGAGGATAAATCAATTAAACTGATACCTTGATTGGATTTTAAGAGTCAATAGATCACAACAAAGATGATCCCCAAAAAAGAATAATACTATCAGTCCTGCTAATGTATATATTTAGCAGATGCCACTGTCTGCTTTTCGTTGTAAAATAATTTATAGGCAGAGATCAACGATAATAATCCTATCTGGTAACTATAAGCTTTCGAGATAGTATAGTCTTTTCACCTTCAACTCTAAGAATATAAACACCCGATGTTATTCCATATTCTGCAAGATCAATGGTACTCCTATTTTGAAGAGTTTCGGAATACATAAGAGTTCCGCTGATTGTATAAATCTTCACTTTAAAATTATCCGTGTAGTTAAGCGATTCCAAACCAACAGTAAGATAATCGCTTGCCGGGTTTGGATAAATTATTAGATTAACTTCATCTGCCATTTCCTCTTTTACTCCCACTCCATAATCGTCAGCCATTGGAGTACCATGATAATACTGACTTGTTTTCCAGTAAGAATACAGTGCGGGATCTCCGGTTGGATTTTTCTCAGTTGAATTTAGTGTAAACCCTAGTCCATCTGGCTCAACTGGCCAAGGGAATTTGTCATTATAAAAGAATGAAATAACTGGATTTCCAATGGGGTCAGTTAACAAAACATATTCGCCACCATTGGAAAGGTTTCCAGAAAAGTTATCAGAAGGTGCAAAACCATAGAAGGTTGTAAACACAGCAGGTTTTGAAGCAACCACATAAAACTCGTGTGGCTCCAAAAGTGTATTGGGAGGAAAGATACAATGAACTGCTGAGTCTAAAACCATACCTGAAATATTAATACTTGTAGTGCCTGTATTCTTAAATTCAATGAACTCGAGTGAAGCCGCCAAAAGTGTATCGCCCCCAATGACTTCATCAACAGGATGATACATTAGTTCAGTAACTTTCAACTTAGAATAATCTTCGTTAGTTTTAAGAATATTCGTAAAATTCAAAGCACTCCAAGTTCCTGCCTGTATAACCCTGGTTTTAATGGATGCTGAGTTACTCAAGAGAAAACCGCTACCGTTCATCCATTTTATGGCTTTAGAACTAACTGCACCTCCAATTAATCTGGGATCAGAACCATCAAGTGTGTAGTATAAATCACTCCCTGAATTCAGATTCTGAAATGCTATGGTTGCTGATGTTTGAAACAAATAACTTTCAGCTTGAACAGTTATCCCATTCACCTTGATTATAGAAGGTTTAACAGATGGATAAAGATCTGCTGTTTTTAACTGTTCTGATAGAATATCAGACCTTGCAGGGAAGTAATCATTTCTAGCCTTTGTCAATTCCGGAATCCACGAATCATCTTTTGTTTTAACAGGAAACTGACCTTTTGAATCACCCCATCTCGCAGATTCTGCAATTATTGCATAATCCAAATTTGAAGCTCTCACATTAAAACGCGCCAAACAGGCTTCTTTCGACAAAACATTACCGGTTTTAAGGTAATTTGTTGCCCTATCGGCAAATCGTAAACGGTATTCAGGATTTTGCATCAATTTCTCGTGAAGCCATTGTGGATGAAAACCATTAAAACTGCTTACTATCATTTTGTATGAATTGTTATCAGGTAAGGTTCCTAGATTTACCCTGTCTTCATATAATCCTGTTCCCGGAGGACAAACTTCAGGCATTAATGCATGTTCTGCATCATGGGCAAAAAACTTAAAACCCTGATTCTTAAGTTTTTTGTTATAAATCGCAAAGAAATTATTGGCTCCTTTGTTTTGCCCAAAGGAACTGGTCGGTGAATCAAAGTTTCCGGTGTAAAAGATTACCAGCATGTAGTCTATCAGGTTATCAATATCCACTAATACAGGTGAACCTTCAATTCTTTCTCCATTGCCATCCTTACCTTCAAGATTAAAATAAGCTGTATTTGAAGCAAATCCCGTATTACTGAGATCGTAAACATTACGCCACGCATCAAGATTCCCATCTGTTGCTTCAATAATATAATTCCAGTTTTCAGTATTTACTTTAACCACATCATAATCAACATCTTCACCCCCAAGGTAACTGGCTGCGAAATTTGCTTCAGTTCTTTCCTGAGTCTGATAGAGTCCCCAATACATGCCATTAAGATACAGATGATAATACTTACTTCTCGAATAAGGCTGACCCATATCTCTTTGTGTATCGCGGGAAAAGACCTCGCGGGCTCCGGTATTATGTGCAGCTTCCCAACCCGCATTTGCCCATGAATAGTTTTGATCGCATCTAAGATCAATCTTATCAAATTTTGAAGTTCCCTCATCTCCAAATAAGGGGAAATCTAGTTTAGAAGCACCAAATTGCTGACTAAAGAAGAGGCGAAACGCATGTTTTGGGTAATTCGGATGCCTGCTCCATCCTCCTCTTATGCGTAAACCAGCATTTATTTCAAAACCTGCACTACCTTCAGGATTCAGCAGTTCCGCAGTACATTGTCTTTCCCATTGTTCGCCATGTCCAAAGGCATTAACATATATGCCGGAATCTGCATCAAACAAATATTTAATATCTGTGATGAGTGAAATAGTTGGAATTGATTTCAGACTAAAATCTATCTGACCTGAATATCTAGAATCATTAACAACTCGCGAATCCATCGGAAGATCAATAATCTGTTCGTTAATACTAGTTGAAGGCCAGGCTCCACCCGGATAATTTTGTTTTGCTACTTCAGAAGTAAAAATAAAAGTTCTAGCTTGTGGAAATGAGGGTTTGAATCCAGATTCAAGAAGCGCTACTCTTACAATAACAGCAGGTGTAACAGGTCTGTTAACAGAAGATAATGGATCAATTAAAATGTTAACACTAGTTCCTCCTAAAACTCGTGTTGGTGACGTGCCAGGATTACTACCATCGAGTGTGTATGCAACCTGACAAGCAGCAAGAGGAGAAGATATTGTTAAAGTAAAAGGTACACTGTAGAAACCTGATTGGTGACTAAAAACAGCTTGGGTTATAACTCGAGGCAATGCAGGTGCAGCAATCACACTCATACCGAAATAAAAATCAGTACTGTATGTATCCGTGTTAAATCCCTGAACTGCAATATAATTAGTGCCTTCAGTTAGTTTGGCTTCACTTGCTGAAATGTTATAAGTTTTCATAACACCAGATTCCCTTGAATTGGTGGCACGGGAATCATATATAGGTAATGCGGGAGCATTTTCACTGAGAACAACATTACCATTAATCCAAAGAATATAACCGTCATCAAAATCTGCATTTATGGTAATCTGCTCAATATCTGAAGCCCGGGTAACAATAAAAGTACTTCTCATATACACAGTGGTATATGTGTCAAGCATATCATAAAGTAGTGTTCCTCCAGTTCCATCCCCATAGTGAAATGGTGCCGCTCCGCTTGCCCAACCTGAATCATTAAAACCAGGGTTGTACCAATCGGATACCAGATTCACTGCATTCATTCCTTTCAAATACTTATAGTTCGAATTAAAGTCAAATGAAATCTGCCCACTGACCCTTATTGAAGACAACATAAGTATGCCAGATAGCAATAGGATCAACTTGTAATATAAAGATTTTCTCACTATACAATCTCCTTTTTTTTGAAGTCCGAATATATTAATAATTAATAATTTTTTACGAATTAATTCAGATATAGTTAAGATGCAGAACGTAAAAAAAGGTATGCCAAATAAAAAAATTAAAAACCAATCAAAATGGGTATATTTATAACTGGTTTTTTTAGCCACAGAAAGTTCCCTTCAGTCTAATTGAAAAATCACTAATTGTTTGAAGGCTTGGAATAAATGCGATGCTGTAAAAACATAATAATCTTTAATTCCCGGAAACAAATATCATAATATGGAGAAGAGAAAACTTGTAGTGGACATGCTGGCCAAAGCCTTTCAGGATAACCCAAGAGTGTTAAAAACCATTAAGAAAGGGAATACTGAGAATAAACTGAGGATTATGACAGAATATGCATATGATCTGGTTGATAAATATGATGGAGTTTTCATTTCATCCGATAACAGCATTTCAATGATTTATTACAGGAAATCTGAACTAAAAATGAGTATTGCTGATTACTGGAGGTATTTCAGAATGTTTATGTTATGCATTAAACCAACTAAAGCTCCTAGTATTCAAAAAAGAGAAAAATATATAGAAAGCCTTAGGCCTCAGGGAATTGACTATATTTACGTTTGGTTACTGGGAAACAATCCTGAGATTAAAGGATTAAAAGGCCTTGCTGAAATTCGCAATCGATTAGATGAAAAATCCATTGAGTGCAATCTTCCAATACTTATTGAAACTACGGTTGAGAGAAATTTAAAATTATATCAGTATGTAGGATTTGAGATTTACCATCATTGGTATGATAATAAGGAAGATCTTAATGTTTGGTTCCTACTGCGTGAAGTAAAGGTTGCGAAGAAGAATTTTGAGAAAGCAGGAAGAGCATTCTAGGCAGTCTTTATTACATCATACCTGCCAAGTTTTTTCAACATACGTCCATGATTAATCAAAGCTAGAAGGAAATTCTGCTGAACATTGTAAGGAATACCATGGTCTTGTGCAGTTTGTTTTACAAGTTTTGAAATCTTTTTATAATGAACATGGCATATATTAGGAAATAGATGATGTTCAATCTGGAAATTCAATCCCCCTACATACCATGAAAAAAATCTGCTCTTCGGTGAAAAGTCACTGGTAGTAAGCAATTGATGAATCGCCCAATTATTTTCAAGGTTACCGCTTTCATCAGGAATGGGAAAGTTAGTTGCCGGCATTACATGAGCGGGTTGAAAAACAATCGTAAGAATAAAGCCCTGCACGAAATGCATGAAAGTAAAAAAGATTATTGTTTGCCACCATGCGACGTGCGTAAACAAGAGTGGTATAACCAAAAGGTACCCATAAAAAAAGGCCTTTGAAATCAACAGTTCATTAAGTAACCATCTGTAGGAACGGTTTTGTTTTTCCAAAAGACCATTGTCTCTGTAACGCTTCAGCTGAGCAAAATCCTTTGCAGTAACCCATGAGAGAGTCATTAATCCATATAAAAACCAACCATAAATGTGTTGCCACTGATGAATCCATAATCTCTTTTTATGTGGTGAAAGACGCATCACAACTCCCGGGTCAATATCTTCATCCATGCCATCAATATTTGTGTAACCGTGATGAAGGTAATTATGCTGCAGCTTCCAGTTTACAGCACTTCCCCCGATAAAATTTAAAAGATAACCGAGATACTTATTGAAATTCTGATTTTTGGAATATGAGCCATGATTTGCATCATGCATTATTGAAAGGCCGATTCCTGCGCTAGCAACTCCCATGATAAACCAGAGACCGAAAACTGTCCATGCATCAGTTTTATTATAACTTAATAAATATATATAAGTAGCCAAATAGACCGACAGAATAGAAATAGTTTTAATAATCATACTTAAATTCGCAAACTTTGAAATCTTGTGAGTTTCAAAATATTCGCTAACGCGCATCCTGAGATCAGTGATGAAATCATTTGGCTTATTTTTCGGGAATTTTATATTGGCATCAAGCATTTCTATAGATTTAATTTGTGTCCTTTTTTGTCTTTCAATTGCATAATATACCTTCATGACACAAGATTACAATGCATTAACAAAGGTAATCAGCTTTTGTTTTGGCTTTTAAATAATTGTCAACAATTGCAGACCTTTATAATTAAGACTTCTGATATAAGGGGTTGCTCTAAAGAATTGAATATGCCAAAGTTAGGTAACTCATTTCCCTTATATGATTTGAATCATAGCAAACAGCCTTAATATTTATCTTAAATTTAATACATTTATCCAAATTCTTTAACTTATGAAAAAGGTCTTCAAATTAAGATATATTCTTTCAGGATTGTTGGTCATTGTTTTAGTAATGCAAATTTTCAGAATTGATAAAGCAATACCGGAAACAAATTTAGAATACGACTATTTAATAATGACAAAACCACCAGTTGAGATAGCATATCTTATAAAAGCCGGATGTTATGATTGTCATTCTAACGAGACAGTTTATCCCTGGTATTCCAACCTTGCCCCAATTTCATGGTCGATAAAATCTCATATCAGTGAAGGCAGGGAACATCTCAATTTCTCTGAATGGGGGAATTATCAGCCAGGAAAAAGAGGAAACAAGCATGATGAATGCAAGGAAATGCTAGTCAACGGGGAGATGCCGCTTTTTTCTTACAAACTGATTCATTCGCCTGCAAATTTTAATGAAGAACAAAAAGCTCGATTAATCGCATGGTTTACAAATGAATAATCCTATTCACAAAAAAGTTTAAATCAATCCGGGATGTGATGCTTAATACTTTCAAGCCCGGAAGGAATCATTCTACCATTGGCAACCATACGGTGGATTCTCTCCTTGTTCATCTCAGAAAGCACTGAATTTTTACGGCGGGGACTAAATCGTTGAAGGCTACTTTCACTATCTCCTTTCTTCTGTGTACTGTCAATCCATCCGAAACAAAGAGCTTCATCAACAGCTACATCATAAGGAATTTGAGTTTTCCGCTAGTTTTATTAGGGTATACAAGCCATATATCTTTGGCAGTTACAGAGTTTTCTTTAAGCCAATTACGCCATTCTTCACGGGTTGTTACATAGAGTGTTTGCGTGATTTCCATTAAATCAAAATTTCCTGTTCTTTAAAAACTTATTTGCAAATATAGAATGCACTTAAAAGCAAACTTATCGATAATCAATACTTTAAAATGTTCTTCATAATTAGGCAAATATGGTAGTTATTTGATGGGGTTAATATATTTAGAAAATATTTTAACCTACTGAAAAGGCAGTTCCGTCAAAAATACTGCAAATATATGTGACTTCATTACCTTTTCTTCATCATTTAGGACGATTGAATAAATCGTATATTATTAAATATGTGACTGTTACGCAGTTTTTAATAGGACATTTATATTGTAATATAAGATCGGAATACATTCGTAATTAGATCTTCACCTTTTCATATTCCCAGTAGATTTTAGTTGTTAACTAACTGTATGTATGATATTTACACACTTTCTTTTAATTTAGTCTAAATATGCATCAATTGAGGTCGAACAGGGATAATTTGGTGAAATATTAGTAAAAGTGATAATTATACCATACATTCGCATATTATTTTTTAAAATTATATTATAATGAAAGAAGGAATTGTAAAATTTTTCAATGACTCCAAAGGTTATGGATTCATTAAAGACACAGAAACTGAAGAAGAATATTTCGTACACGTTTCTGGAGTTGTAGACGAAATCAGAGAAAACGACAGAGTTACTTTTGATCTACAAGAAGGTAAAAAAGGATTAAATGCAGTAAACGTTAAACTGTCATAGTTTAAGTACTTATTTGAAATTTTAATCTTAAAGCCCTGCGAAAGCGGGGCTTTTTTGTTTTAATAGATAGCATAAAAAATGGTATATATTCAGGGTAAACCAATGTTTAAAGCCATTTAGATTTACCTGAAATACAGGTAATTATACCTATATTGCAAATCAAAAATAAAGCATTACCTTTGCAAAGTGTTTACAAGGAAGTATTTGCATTGAAATCCCAACGTTTTTTTTTACAAAATCTTTATCCTGGTAAATTAATATTTACTCAGCGACCTGCCGTCAGAATAAAATCATACAACTCCGGGTCAATAATAAAAATCTATAATGCTTACATTTAAAGAAACTGGAATCCGTGAGGAAATCCTGAAAGCTATTGAAGAAATGGGTTTCGAACAACCCACTCCTATACAGGAGAAAACCATCCCTGCCCTCTTACAAGGTGGAAGAGATATGATTGCCCTGGCTCAGACAGGTACAGGAAAGACTGCCGCATTTGGCTTACCGCTTATCCATCTGGCTGATATGAAATCCAACAAGGTTGAAGCCTTAGTGCTTTGTCCTACCCGTGAATTGTGCATTCAGATTACAAAAGACCTTGATAACTATTCGAAGTTCCTTAAAGGATTTCGTTCAACCGCTGTTTACGGCGGTGCAGATATCGTAAAACAAATTCGTTTATTAAAAGACGGGTGTCAGATTGTAGTTGGAACTCCGGGTCGTGCGATTGACCTTATTAAAAGGAAAGTATTGAAACTGAATGATATCAAATGGCTTGTTCTTGACGAGGCAGATGAGATGTTAAATATGGGTTTCAAGGAAGATCTTGAAACAATTATGGCTGAAACGCCTTCAGAAAAACAAACCATGCTGTTTTCAGCTACCATGCCAAAAGAAATTTCTTCGATGGCAAGGAAATATATGAATAATCCTGAGGAAATATCAGTAGGCAAGAAAAACTCAGGTGCAGAAAATGTTTCTCACGAGTATTATATGGTTCACGCCAAAGATCGTTATGCTGCGCTTAAGCGAATTGTGGATATTAATCCAAATGTATATGGAATAGTATTTTGCCGGACACGTCAGGAAACCAAAGAGGTAGCTGAAAAGCTTATTTCCGATGGCTATAACGCAGATTCACTTCACGGAGATCTTTCGCAGGCACAACGCGACCATGTGATGAACCGTTTCAGACTCCGTCATCTCCAATTACTTGTTGCTACTGATGTTGCAGCTAGGGGGCTTGATGTTACCGATCTAACACACATTATTAACTTTAATCTTCCTGATGAACTGGAAGTATATATCCACCGAAGTGGAAGAACAGGAAGAGCCAGTAAAATAGGTACATCCATTGCCATTGTGCATACCCGTGAAAATCGTAAAATCCAGGAATTGGAGCGAATCATTGGGAAAAAATTCACCAAGAAACAAGTACCTGTTGGAACTGAAATTTGCGAAAAGCAATTATTTAATCTTATCGACAAGTTCGAAAATGTAGAAGTTGACGAAAAGCGCATTGAACAGTATCTCCCGGTTATCTACAAAAAACTGGAATGGCTGGATCGTGAAAATCTTATCAAACGACTAGTATCGCTCGAGTTCAACCGTTTTCTCGAGTACTACAAGAATGCGCCAGATTTGAATGTATATCATACAGACCGGGAATTTGACAGAGGCGGCGAACGTGGATTTTCAAGAGATAGCAGAGATGGGAGAAGAAGTCGTAGTCGCGATGAATCTACCGATGGCAGAAGTCGATCACGCGATACTTCGCCTGAAGACAGGAGAAGCCGTTCACGTGAAGAGTTCAGTGACGTTAAAAAGAGTCGTTTTCATGAGGATTTTCAGGAAGACTCAAGAAATGTAGCTGGGCAATTCTCACGTTTTTTTATTAATGTGGGATCAAGGGATAATCTGAATCCAGGAAAGATGATTGCATTAATCAACGAACAAACTCGTAAAAGGAATATTGAGATCGGTAAAATCGACATTCTCAAAAGCTTCTCATTTTTCGAAGTTGATAGTCGACACGAAAAAGATATTATTAAGTCATTTGTTAATGCTGAATTTAATAACAATCCACTTCAAGTAGAGCTTTCAAAGCCAGATACTAAGAAACAGGATTGGGACGAAATCCCCCGAAAGAAAAAAGGAAAGAAGAAATCGGGTGAGAAAAAAGAAAGAAGATAGTATATTGCAGAAATTAGATTGCGGATTTTTTGAATATTCCTGAAAAATATTGGATTAATTATAATTTCCATCGAATGAAGACAATTCCAAATCATACATTTCATATTCCTGTAATGGGAATTGGATATACAATTGATACTCCTATGAAAGTTGCCCAATATGGGATTTCATCAGTTATTTCACTTGTTGATGATATTCTGATTGAAAGAATGCGTGAATTTTACAGCATCAAACTTGGACTTCCATTTCAAGGAATCTCAGATAAAATCGATGATTTCAGGGCAAAGAGAATTACTGCCTATCTGAACCTTATGGATTCTATTGTAAAGGAGAAGTTTGAAGAAGTTAAAAACTCTCTTCATAAAAAAGGGGAAGAACTGGAGAAATACTTTGCGATGTTGCCGGATTCTAAGGAAATCAAGGAAAAATTTGAGCATTTTAAAAATACTCACGGTTTAAAAGACCTACAGAGCTGGCTTAATAAAAACCTTAGTACAGGCAGTATTGATGTTAATATTATGACCAAACTCGATAAGGAAAATTACAAGGATAACACCTTACTTCCTTCGGAGTATAATGATGCACATGCTGCCCTCAGGGGATTTGCAAACAGTAATCTTGAATCCGGGATAGTTCTTTCAGCCGGGATGAATCCAAGATTGTACAGCTATTTCGAAAAATTTGATGATTTCTTTCCAAACGAATCGGGAGAAATGAAGAAAAAGATTATCCTGAAGGTAAGTGATTACCGGTCTGCTCTTATTCAAGGTAAATTTCTTGCAAAAAAAGGTTTGTGGATTTCGGAATTCCGTATTGAATCAGGCTTAAACTGCGGCGGGCATGCTTTTGCAACTCATGGTTTTTTGATGGGACCAATTCTTGCCGAATTCAGGGATAACAGACAACTTTTAAAAGATACACTTTTTGAGGTATATAGTTCAAGTCTTAAGGAAAAGAATAAAGTTGTTCCAACCAAGGCACCTAATGTTAAACTTACGGCTCAGGGCGGAGTTGGGACGTCTGAAGAACATAATTTTCTGATTCAGGAGTTCAATGTTGATTCGGTTGGCTGGGGAACACCATTTATGCTGGTTCCGGAAGTCTGCAACACCGATGAAGCAACACTTAAATTACTTTCAGAGGCTAAAGAAGACGATCTGTATATCAGCAACATATCACCTCTTTTAGTACCTTTCAATTCCGTGAAAAACAACACCATGGATATTGAGAAACAAAGGCTTATAGATTTAGGAAAACCAGGAGCTCCCTGTGTAAAAAAATACGCTTCTTTGAGTAAAGAGTACACTGACAGGGCGATTTGTCTTGCATCCCGCGAATATCAGAGAAAAAAAATAAAAGATCTTGAGTCCAAAAACTTGGGGAAAGCTGAGTTCAAGGCTGAATTCGATACCATTACTGAAAAATCATGTATTTGCAACGGACTAGGAACCTCAATTTTGCTTATCCATAAAATGGATACAAAATATGAGGGAAATGCTGTTGCTGTTTGTCCTGGCCCGAATATTGCTTATTTTTCTGAAATTGTTTCCCTCCGTAAAATGGTCGATCACATTTATGGCCGGACGAATATTATCAAAAGAAACGATCGCCCAAATATGTTCATCAAGGAAATTGGTTTATATCTGGATTATCTGAGCAGTAAAATAGAGGAGAGTGCAAAGCCAATCACCGCGAAACAGATCGAGTATTTTAATGAATTTACCCGCAACATGAAAGAAGGAATTGCATATTACCGCAAAATGTTTTCAAGTAAAATGTTTGCTGGAAAAGATATCCATTCTGAGTTAATCAAAGCAGAAAACAAAATCGAAAATCTGGTTATGCGTTACGAAGAAACTCAGACAGTTCAGGCATAAAGTAGTTCAATAAATAATCAGGAATTGGAGGCTCAAACGGAGCCTTCGCATCCTTTGGAAAACAGTGTAATAACCTTATTTTCATACAGTTCACTTAATATGATAAAATCATTTTCAGATGAATTTCTATCAGAAATGAACTTTATGGCCGTAAATGGCGAACCCTTTTTTTTTATTATCGATTACAAACTTGAGAAGGTAATTCTGATTCCAACCGAGGAATGCAAATCAAATGGAATATTTTTTGAAATTGAAGGGTACACGAATTTTCCGGGAACTCATTCCAAAAAAGCATTTCAGATTGTAAAACATCCGGTTACTTATCAAGAATACCTCAAGGCATTTTGCTCCATTAAAGAACAGATTCATATTGGAAATACCTATCTGGCTAATCTGACTTTTTCGACACCGATTGAAATAAATGCAAGTTTTGAAGAAATATTTCTTGCATCTACAGCAAAGTATAAACTCATTTACAAGGATCAGTTTCTGGTATTCTCCCCTGAGAGTTTTGTAAAGATAAGCAATGGGAAAATCAGCACATTCCCAATGAAAGGCACTATTGATGCTGACATTGAGAATGCTGAACAATTGCTACTTTCTAACGAAAAGGAAACCGCTGAACACTCTACAATTGTTGATCTACTTCGAAATGATTTAAGCCGGGTTTCAACGAATGTCCAAGTAGAGAAATTCAAGTATATTGAAAAAATAAATACTTCAGGAAAGAATCTTCTTCAGATGAGTTCTGTTATTTCAGGGGATTTGCCCGGGGATTACAAATCCAGATTAGCAAATATTCTTCTGGAATTACTTCCGGCAGGCTCTATTTGCGGAGCTCCAAAAAAGGCAACTCTGGATATCATTGAAAAGGCAGAGCAGCATCAGCGGGGCTTTTACACGGGTGTTTTTGGTGTTTATGATGGTGTGAACGTTAATAGTGGCGTGATGATTAGGTATATTGAAAACCAGAACGGCCAGTTGGTCTATAAAAGCGGAGGAGGAATCACGGCAATGAGCGATCCGATTGAGGAATACCAGGAACTAATTGATAAGATCTATGTGCCGCTTAATTGAAACCATTCAATTGCTTAATGGTCAAGTGCAATACATTGACTGGCATAACAAACGATTTAATGAAAGTCGCTTTGAACTTTTTGGAATAAACTCGGAATTGGATCTGAAATCGATTATTCTTGTTCCTAAAGAATTCCTGGCTGGTGAAGTGAAATGCAGAATTATTTATCAGAAAACAATTGAATTAATAGAATTTGAATTATATGCATTCAGACAAATAAGGTCACTAAAAACGATCATTCATGATGAAATTCAATACAATTACAAGTATTATGATCGTTCATCAATTAATGATTTGTATTCACAACGTGGTGATAAAGATGACATTCTGATAATAAAGAAAGGAATGGTAAGCGATAGTTCCTACTCTAACCTTGTTTTCAGCGACGGTAAAAACTTTCATACTCCCTCCTCTCCTCTTTTAAAAGGTACAAAAAGAGCCAAATACATTTCTGAAGGAAAGATCGCTGAAAAAGATCTCACTGTTAAGGATATAAGGAAATATGGAGAAATTCACCTGATAAATGCGTTTCTTGATCTGGGGAGGTGCGTTGTTCCCGTGAATAATATTTTTTAGTTTTTCTAGGAGGTAACCCGACAAAGAACCGGTGTCGGCATTTATACCATTTTGTCGCTTTATGCAATAACTTGCTTAAACAAAAAATAGCTTGCTAAGAAAGTAGCAAGGAATTGGACTTACCTAACGCGGGTGTTCGATTATTTGAGTTGTTCAAAAAGAGATTTTTTCTTAAGATCGCTAGAACTATGATGGATAGTTAAAAGGTAGGCATTGTCCTCTTTAAGTTGGAAAATAATTCGATATTGACCTAAAATTAATTCCCTTATATCGTCCAGATAACCAGCTTCAGGAACCATTCTTGCTTCCTTTGGATTTTTTTCAATGCGTTTTATTTCTAACCAGATTTTTTTTGCGATCAATGATGCATAATGTTCTGAATCAATTGAAATAAAATCAATTATACTTTTATAATCTTCATAAGCTTTATGAGACCAAATTATTTTAGCCATTTAGCCATTTTTTTCTCAACTTGCTTTTCGGTATAAACTCTACCTGATTCAACATCAGCCAGCCCTTGTTCAATTTTGCCAAGCAACACAAGTTCTTCTATAATGTCGTCAATACTAAACTTCTCAGGCATTTTATTTATTACTTGGATAAGGTTCTCCTTTGTTATCATAGCCTTGTTTTTTTGTAAAGGTAGGAAATTATAAATTATTGACTATTCACTGATGTATTTTTACCAGGAAGACCAATTTGGCATAATAGGTCTGTAAACAGTCAGACAATATTTATAAATTCAGATTCCATTATCTGGCAACGCTTATTTTCGTTCATATATTCGATAATCCATTCCATACTTTGAAGGATAGCTCTTTTTTTAAAGTAGTAGGATTCCCCATTCTCGTCAGGTTCGTAAATTTCCTGAACATACCTTGGTGCAGAATCAAACGAATCGTCGAAAGCGTTTAGATGCAGGGTCGGTGTCGGCATTTATACCATTTTGTCGCTTTATGCAATTCGATATTGACCTAAAATGAATTCCCTTATATCGTCCAGATAACCAGCTTCAGGAACCATTCTTGCTTCCTTTGGATTTTTTTCAATGCGTTTTATTTCTATCCAGATTTTTTTGCGATCAATGATGCACAATGTTCTGAATCAATTGAAGAAATAAGCAAAGTTAGTTCTCGCTAAGTGGTTTGAAGCCTTCCCCAAAAACATCATAAGCGTCGAAAACGGTAAGAAAAGCATCTTTATCGACTTCCCAGATAAACTGCTGTAGGATTGCTAACTCACGACGATTAAGGTTTACAAAAATCATATTTCGTTCTTGGCCTTCATACATTCCTTTAACAGGAATGGCGGTGGCACCCCTTGAAAGATCTGTGAGAATTTTAACCCTGATTTCCTCGTACTTGTCGGATATTATAAACAAAGCTTTGTTGTAATTGATACCTTGCATAGTGGCATCTATCACTTTACCGGTAATGAAGATTACAATCCAGCTGTAAAGAGGAATTTTCCAGTCTCCAAATGCAATCAATCCGACAATAACAATTACTGAATCCACATAAATTAAGAGCTGGCCAAGAGATTGGCGGGTATATTTTGCAATAATCATCGCAATAATGTCAGAGCCACCGGAAGTTGCTTTGGATTTAAAAATTAAACCTAATCCAAAACCCACAAGAACTCCCCCGAAAATGGCGGCAAGCAATGGGTCATTTTCAACAAGAGGTTTATCTCCCCAAAAATAGGTTTGAAGGTCTATAAATCCTGATACGAGGATCATTCCAACCACAGTTTTTACACCGAATTTGGGACCCAGAATTTTAACTCCCAGAATTGTCAGTGGAATATTCATGATTAGTCCCATGATTCCAATTGGAAGTCCTTCAGGTGCCCATGAAAAAATCCCAACGGTGAGATAATGAATTACAATACTAATACCAAAAACTCCACCTGGAACAATTTTGTAAGGGGAGATAAAAAAAACATAGCCTGCGGCCATAATAAATGATCCGATAATAATAAGCAGGTAATTTTTGAACCAGCGTGCGGAAAAAATTTTTTCCTTTGTTAGAAATGCCATAGTTTTTTTGATTTTATTCAGTGTCGCAAAAGTATAGTATTCTGCTCAAATCCGATACTCTTTTGACTCAATGTTATTAGTAAAAATGCAATGGAAATTCTTAAATTGGAAAAAAAGTGATTTACTTGTAGAGTATGGTAAAAACCGAGAGAGTTCAAATATTAAAAGTAAGTGCAAATACCAGTGGAAGTGTGATTTATTGGATGAGCCGCGACCAAAGGGTGAACGACAATTGGGCATTTTCATACGCTCAGGAAATTGCAGTTAAAAACCGAAAAGCCCTTGCAGTAGTGTTTTGTCTTACCCGAAATTTTTCTGGAGCAACACTTCGTCAATATGATTTCATGCTTAGAGGTATGAAGGAGGTATATTATGAATTGACGAAACTTAACATCCCATTCTATATTCTGTGTGGAGAACCTCAGGTTACCTTGTCTGAGTTTATTAGTAAGAATAAAATAAGTCATGTAATAACAGATTTTGATCCCTTGAAAATAAAAAGGCAATGGAAAGAAGAATTAATAAACTCTTCAGACATTTCGCTTTATGAAGTTGATGCACACAATATTGTTCCGTGTCGCTTTGTGAGTAATAAATGTGAATTTGGAGCATATACCTTACGCCCAAAAATAAAAAAGAGTCTCTCCGCTTTTGTTGACGAGTTTCCATCCCCTGAGACACAGAAAAATATTGGTAGTTTTGCATTTCAAGCACCTGAATGGGAATTGATACTGGAGTTCCTTTCACCTGAGAAAACTGTAGTTCCTGTTGATTGGATTAAACCAGGATCAATCGCAGCAAAAGATGTTTTGAAAAAATTCCTTGTGGAGAAACTTGAGTTGTTTTATGAGAATAGAAATGACCCCAATGAGAATGCGACTTCCAATTTGTCGCCTTACCTGCATTTCGGACACATATCTGCTCAGCGAATTGCTTTGGAAATTATGAAGAACTTTAAAGGGAATGCCTCAACAGAGAGTTTTCTTGAAGAATTGATTGTCAGAAGGGAACTCTCAGACAATTACTGCTATTATAATTCACAATATGATGAGTTCTCAGGATTTCCAGAATGGGCAAGAAAAACGCTTAATGAGCATCGGAAAGATGAAAGGGATTTCTGTTATGATTTTGAGACATTTGAAACTGGAAAGACGCATGATCCCTTATGGAATGCGGCACAGATGGAAATGGTAAAATCGGGCAAAATGCACGGATATATGAGGATGTATTGGGCTAAGAAAATTCTGGAATGGACAGTCTCGCCAGAAGAGGCTTTGGATTTTTCGATACGCTTAAACGACAGGTATCAGCTTGATGGACGCGATCCAAACGGATATACAGGATGTGCCTGGTCGATTGGAGGAGTGCATGACAGAGCCTGGGCAGAGCGACCCGTATTTGGGAAAATAAGGTTTATGAACTTTAATGGTTGTAAAAGAAAATTTGATACAGACAAGTATATTGCAAGTTGGTTGTAACGTTCGATATCGCACAAATATTTACAAAATCGAACACTTGGTGACCCTTTTCAAAAGTTATGATTTTTAATAATGACTTGTTTATGAGCGACTTAAGTAAAATGGTATAATTCATGAGACTCGGTAAATAAAATTTTAGATGATCAGAAATTATATTGTAACAGCATTTCGGAGCCTTTTACGACAAAAAGGGTTTTCGCTAATCAATATATTAGGGCTGACCATTGGACTCTCGGTAAGTTTTTTAATTCTTTTATATGTTTTTAATGAGCTCAGCTATGATAAGTTTCATAAAGATTCGGAAAGGATTTACCGCCTCGTAGTTAAAGGTACATTGGGTGAAATGTCCTTACAGACTGCAGTGACTCCAAAGGCTTTAGCCGGCAAACTGCAAAAAGATGTTCCTGATGTTGATGTATCCACAGTTTTTGAGATTGAATCATCGAGTTACCTGATGAAAATTGGCGAAAACAAGATTTATGAAAGAGACTTTCTTTTTGCTGACACATCATTTTTAAAAATTTTCAATTTCCCTCTTCAATATGGTGATCCCGTTACATCTCTTTCAGAACCATATTCAATTCTTATCTCCGAAAGTTTTGCCCGAAAACATTATGGTAACACGAATCCCTGCGGTGAGATTATCCGCTTAAATGAACAAAAAGATTATGTGGTAAGTGGAGTTTTTATGGATCTACCATCAGAATCACATATAAGCTTCAACTTCCTTATTTCCATGGAAACCAAGTTAGTTGAAATGGGTGCTGAAATTATTGATGACTGGGAAGCACTGAATTCATACACCTATGTAAGGATGGTTGAAAATTCCAACATGAAGAATTTTCAGGAAAAACTGGATACCATACTTGTTCAGAATATTTTAAATAATGAAAGAGATGTAAATGTTGATCTAAGAATTTACCCACAGAAAATTACTGATATCCACCTGAATTCTAAGCTGTTGGGCGAAATAAAAGAAAATGGAGATAAATCATATATTTTCGTTCTGTTGGCTATTGTAACGGGGATTATTATGATCGCTTCCATAAATTTTATGAACCTTTCTACCGCAAAATCAGCTAGTCGGGCAAAAGAGGTAGGAATACGAAAAATCCTTGGTTCGCAGAAATCAATGCTGATAGGTCAGTTTATTAGCGAATCCGTTTTAATCAGTTTGATATCTTTTATTCTTTCACTTGCTATTATTGAGTTATCGCTTCCCGCCTTCAATGAAATCACCGGTAAGTCGTTAAGTGTTAATTACTTATCTAACTGGTATTTAGTATTATTTTTTGGGCTAGCCTTGCTTTCAGGTTTTTTCGCAGGAAGTTACCCAGCGTTTTATTTATCATCATTTCAGCCGGTTAATGTGCTACAGAGCCGAATGAGGCTTGGAAAAACAGGGAATCTCAAGCTCAGAAACCTATTAGTTTTTATACAATTCACGATTTCAACAGGGTTAATTATATGTACAATAATTATTTACCAGCAACTTAATTTTTTAAAAACCAAGGAACTTGGATTTGATAAAGATGCTATCATTTCCATTGAAATGAGAAATTCGGAAATTCGTGAAAATGCAAATGTTTTAAAAGAAGAAATATTGAAGCTTGCAGGTGTAACGAATGCAAGTTTATCTACGAGTTATCCTGGCAGAGGTCTGACGGGCAGTCCATTTACTCCTGAAGGCATAGATGCAAAAGATCCTTGGCTCATATTTGGTTTTCATGCTGATGAAGACTTTGCGGAAAAAACAATGAGAATGAAAATTTTGCAGGGAAGAGATTTTAAGAAGGAATTCAGTGCCGATTCAAATTCAGTCCTTATTAATGAAACTTTACGAAAAAAATTAGGCTGGGTCGATCCAATTGGGAAGAAGATAGTTCCAAGTTATTCTGAAGATTCAAGCTTAATAAAAGAATACCATGTAATTG
This sequence comes from Bacteroidales bacterium, assembly GCA_038316435.1. Taxonomy (GTDB): domain Bacteria; phylum Bacteroidota; class Bacteroidia; order Bacteroidales; genus JACJXF01. The sequence goes on from JBBQAQ010000007.1 coordinate 35,393, forward strand.
GCGTGGTTGCTGACTTTCATTTTCAATCCCTGCATGAAGAAGTTGAACCAATTATGATTTATCTTCTTGGTGAGCCTCCACAGCTATTGCTTGTGAGGATGGAGCCTGATACCCAAACTGAAACGCTGAAGAAAATTGGCCAGACATGGAATACTCTGAATCCTGATCATCCATTTGACTATGAGTTCCTTAACGATTTCTTTGAAAACTTTTATTATTCTGAAAAGCGTATCGGCAAGATACTGATTTACCTCACTTTATTTGCCATATTTATTGCATCGATTGGTTTACTTGGGCTTGCCTCTTTCACTGCTGAACAAAGGAGAAAAGAGATTGGAATCAGGAAAGTTCTTGGAGCATCAGCTTTTGCCATAAGTGCCAGATTATCCCTTGAGTACTTAAAAATGATAAGTCTTGCAGGCACTGTAGCTTGGCCGGCAAGTTATTACCTGATGCATAGCTGGCTGGAAAAGTTTTCCTATCGAACCGAAATGTCTGTCTGGGCATTTGTTTTTGCTACCCTTGTAACTACGATTCTTTCACTGTTGGTAGTAAATTTCCAGACGATGAAGGCTGCAAACTCTAATCCGATAGACTCACTGCGTTATGAGTAGAGTACACTATTGTAACTCTACTTATTTGGTGCAATAACAGGAGAGATTAAAGAGTCGAGTTTATTCTCAAGTGGGACAGCTATTACGTAAGGTTTTGCATGAATATCCATATTCTCATCAAAATTTACGAGCATCAGTGCACGGTTTTCAAATCCCCCGTTTTCTCCAACAGGAACAAAACGAAATGGGTTCATCAATTCATATCCTTGCCTGTCATCCAGATGCATTATAAATCGCTTGCCATAGATACCCATAACTTTTAGGAAATAATAGCTTAAATCATATCCAAGAAAAGCATAAGACCCTCCTTTTTTGGTTAGAGTTACCGGTTCGGAATAATAAGTATTTCGGTAATCGCGCAGGAAATGCTTTACATTTGAAGATTCGTAGCTAAAAAAGTATGGTGTAAAATATGTGAGTCCAAGTTTATGATAATACATGAAATCAATATTCTGGAATGTACTCCAGTGGGGCATTCCAAGGACAGTAATATCAAAACTCTTTAGTTGGAAATACAACTGTGTAACTACAGTGCTTATAAATGCTTCGTCTGTTTCCGGCACAATAACAATATTACCTGAGTCTTTTGAAAGGAATTTTTGAAGCTCATGTGAAAGATTTGCTTTAGCTAGCCGGTCAAAAATAATTTCAGTTATCGCCAGAGTATCGGCCGGGGAAAGCATCGCTAACCTCCTCTTCAGATTTTCCTTCAGGTAATTGAATTTAATCAGCTCAAGGCTATCGGTTCCATGAATAAAAACAATTTTTTTATCCCTGAAATGAGAGATATAGTCGGCCATTCGGTCGTATTCCGATTTATATCCGGGGTTAAGCTGGAAGAACAGGGGATTATTGAGGATCGACCCTATTTCGCCCGACAAGGGTGAAACCATTGGTATTCTGTGTTCCCGGGAATATTCTGATACAACATCAACGTTATAAGAATAGAACGGGCCAATGATCAGGTCTGTTTTTTCAAATCCAGGGGTATTGATAATTTCTCTAGTTCTAGTTGGACTTTTTCTGGTATCGTAAAAAGTAACATTTACCTTAATGCCTTCATTTTTGAGACTATCGATGGCAAGAAGGCTACCTTCCATAAACTCAAGAAAATTGCGTGATGAAAGCATCTGATCATTTGGATTTGATTCATGATCTAGGTTAATGATATCATCCTTAGTTTTTCCCTGATCCTCAACCGAAGAGATTTCTTCTGGGGATCTGAAATTAAAGGGTATGAGATAAGCTACATTCAGAGTTCTATCAGATATAGAAGGCAGGCTATCAAGGTAATACGAATAGTTCGATGCAATCTTAATTGTATCATATTTCTGAACAATAAATCCGGCAATACTATCCTGAACAGTAAGGATTGGTTCAGGAACTATGGTTAAAGTCCTGTCGACAACCGGGATTTTCAATGTCTGCCCCGGTCTAGGAAACTTATTCAATAATTCGGGATTATACTTTTTTAGCAACTCCTCAGAAATATTGTACATTTTTGCAATTCCGAAAATCGTTTCCTTTCGCCTTACTTTATGAATAGTGAAATCCCCGGTAACTACTTCTGTTTCTTTTTCCGGAATAATTATTATCTGCCCAATTGCAATTTCGTTATTTATGATTTGGGGATTCACAGATTCGAGCCTTTCCTGTGGAATTCCATAGAGTTTGGCAATGGAATACATTGTTTCACCTTGTTTCACTTTATGTTGTCCGGGAATTGTATCAGGGGGAGAATAAACAGGTGAAGTTGCGGGTTTACTTGAATTAGCAGGGATTTTAAGTACCTGTCCAATTGTAAGGTTAACATCAGAACCTAGATTCTCAGCCGTGATATCAGTTTCTGCAACTCCATAAGCTTTACTAATGGAATAAAGAGTTTGTCCGGCTTTCACCACATGCACATAAAATATCTTTCCATCAAGAATAACCTTATTTTCAGATCTGGCCACATTTACCTGTGCGTTTGAAGTCAGAAAAACAGCCACCAGAATAATTATCAGACAAGAAAACTTTGTTGTGTTTTTTATATGCATTTTATCTTTTACCTTATATCGAAGTTCTATTGTTATTACTGAGAGCTTACTTTCTCAAAAACATGAATTTCATTTAACTGTTTTAAGAAAGCTATTGATATTATTAAAAATTCTGGACTCTATTTCTTTCTGATCAGCTCTTTGAAATATTTCACCAGTTATATTTTCATAAAGCTCAATGTATCGTTCGGAAACCATTTCCACAAAATCGTCCGGCATTTCAGGCACAGTCTGGCCATCTTTCCCCTGGAAATTCCTTTCAATCAGCCACTGACGTACAAATTCTTTGGATAGCTGTTTTTGCTGCTCGCCTTTTTTCTGACGATCCGCATATCCCTCTGCATAAAAATAACGTGAAGAATCTGGAGTATGAATTTCATCGATAAGGATAATTTCATTGTTTGATTTCCCAAATTCGTATTTGGTATCTACAAGAATTAGTCCACGATCATCGGCCATTTTCGTTCCTCGTTCGAAAAGTTTTTGAGTATACTCTTCGAGCATTTTGTAATCTACTTCTGAAACAAGTCCAGAAGAGATAATTTCATCTCTGGAAATATCCTCATCATGGCCAAAGGCGGCTTTTGTTGTTGGCGTAATTATTGGCTTTGGTAATTTATCATGTTCATTCAGGCCTTCTGGTAATTTCTCTCCGCAAAGTTCTCTTTTTCCACTATGATATTCTCTCCAGGCATGACCGGTAAGGTATCCGCGAATGACCATTTCCACTTTAAAAGGTTCTGCGAGACGTCCAGCGGTAACCATAGGATCAGGTGAAGCAACTTTCCAGTTAGGCAGAATATCAAGGGTAGCATCCAAAAACTTAGTAGCAATCTGATTGAGTACCTGTCCTTTGTAAGGAATCCCACGGGGAAGTACTACGTCGAAAGCAGAAATCCGGTCTGAAACGATCATCACCAAAAGCGTATTATTGATGTTGTATACATCACGAACTTTTCCAACATAAAGGTTTTTAAGCCCTTCGAATTTGAAATTTGTTTTTACAATAGCTTGTGCCATAATTTTAATTTTTGTGGTTATATTTTGTTGCTTGTGTATTTAGTATAGTTTTAAGGCATTTAATTTTTTCGCAATTCTTGATGTTTTTTGATAGAAAAGCAGACTAGAATCAAATACCTAATATAGCAATTAATTTTTCTTCAAATATCCATCAAAGTTAACAATCAATTCATTTTTCAGCATGTTTATTATAAGCGTCAACAATTGATTTTACAAGACGGTGTCTAACGATATCTCTCTGATCAAAGTGAATTATCGATATTCCGCGAATGCCCTCTAAAATTTTTTCAGCTAGTATTAATCCGGAATCCTGTTTTTTCGGCAGGTCAATCTGGGTAATATCACCGGTAACAATAAACTTTGCATTTTTTCCCATTCGTGTAAGAAACATTTTAAGCTGGCTGTTTGTTGCATTCTGGGCTTCATCTAAAATCACAAATGCATTATCCAAAGTCCTACCTCGCATATACGCTAAGGGAGCAATTTGAATAATCCCTTCTTCCATAAAGATTTTGAGTTTCTTGGATGGAATCATGTCATTAAGAGCATCATACAAAGGTTGGAGATATGGATCGAGTTTTTCTTTAAAATCCCCCGGTAGAAAGCCAAGTCGTTCACCGGCTTCAACAGCTGGTCGGGTAAGAATGATCTTTTTCACCTCACTCATTTTAAGTGCCCGAACAGCCAAAGCGATAGCCGTGTATGTTTTTCCGGTTCCTGCAGGACCAATGGCTAACAAAAGGTCGTTTTTCATACATTCATCAACCAATGCACGCTGATTGATAGTTAGAGCACGCACAGGTTTCCCACTCTCCCCATATAAAATAATATCTGAATCTTCCATTTTAACTGGCTGTTCAGAGTTTCCATCATTTAGAATCAGATCATCAAGGTCTTCCGAGGTGATTGCGTTGTACCGGTGAAGGTAATTCATGAGCAAATCCATCTTAATTTCAAATGATTCGATATCTGCCACTTCCCCGCTAATTCTTATTTCATCGCCCCGAGAGAGGATTTTCAATTTCGGGAAATGCTGCTTGATTCTGTCAAACCTGCTGTTATTGACTCCCAGGAAATCAACAGGATCAATACCTTCCAAATATATTACCTTCTCAATCATGAATTCGAATTATATTCATTACTTTTGGCCAACACAAATTAAGTTGATTTTTTTAACTTTTCAATACATAAAACCTTACTTCCTTTCCTCAAAATGTCGATAATTACTCTTACATCTGATTGGAGCACAAGCGACTTTTATGTTGGGGCTGTAAAAGGTAAAATTCTTAGTGCTTGCAAAGATTGTACAGTTGTTGATATAAGTCATTCAATTCAGGCGTTTAATACAGCTCAGGCAGCCTTTGTTTTACGTAATGCCTTTCATAATTTCCCAAAAGGCTCAATTCACTTGATTTTCATCAATACAGAACCATCCCCTGAACGTCCCTTTATGGCCGTAAAAGCTCATGGCCACTACTTTATTGGCACCGACAATGGAATTTTCAGTTTGATTGCAGGTGAACATGCAGAAACAATTGTGAAACTAAGTGCAGAACAGAAAAAATCTTGGTCAGCATTTGATGCATTCTGTGACGCAGCCTGCAAACTAGCCACTGGCAGTATGATTGAGGATTTGGGGGAAACTGTTTCCTCTTTTAATGTAAGAATGCCGTTCCGCCCTACCATTGAGGACGCCATTCTTACTGGGAGTATTATATTTATTGACTCGTATCAAAATGCAGTCACTAATATTTCAAAGGAATTATTCGAAAAAGTAAAGCAAAACCGAAGTTTTGATATTTATGTTCAGAGTAAACACTACAAAATAAGTGAAATATCTGATTTTTATCACGATGTGCCTGTTGGTGAACTGGTTGCATTGTTTAATTCCGTTGGTCTTCTTGAGATTGGCATCAACAATGGAAATGCAGCACGCTTATTAAATCTGGATACTAATTCAACAGTTAGAGTGGAGTTTAAAGACAGGAAAAAATGAAGAATGAAATGGGAATGAATACGCGGGAGGAAAAGATGGATGCCTTCGGTCGGCTTTTAGATATAATGGATGAGTTGAGGGAAAAATGTCCCTGGGATAAGGAGCAAAGTTTTGAGAGTCTGCGTAATCTAACCATAGAAGAAACTTACGAACTTGCAGATGCCATTTTGGAAAAGGACATGGAAGGCATCAGGAAAGAACTAGGTGATTTGCTTCTGCATATTGTTTTCTACTCGAAAATTGGATCTGAAACTGGACATTTCGATATGAGCGATGTATGTGACTCACTTAGCAAAAAACTCATTTTCCGCCACCCGCATGTTTTTGGGGATACTAAAGTTACCGATTCGAATAATGTGATTGAAAACTGGGAAGATCTTAAAATAAAAGAAGGTAATAAAACCGTTCTCGGGGGAGTTCCTAAGTCGCTTCCTGCAATGATAAAAGCCAATCGTATCCAGGATAAGGTGCGGGCTGTTGGTTTTGACTGGGATGAGAGAGATCAGATATGGGACAAAGTTTATGAGGAAATGGAGGAGTTACGTGAAGTAATCAGGGATGGCACTCAGGAAAGAATTGAAGATGAATTTGGTGATGTGTTTTTTTCTGTAATCAATGCTGCACGACTATATAAGGTAGATCCCGAAACTGCACTGGAGCGAACGAACAAAAAATTTATTAAACGTTTCAATTATCTGGAAGAACAGACACTTCACAAGGGCAAAAGTCTAAGAGACATGAACCTTGAAGAAATGAATATAATTTGGGAACAGGCAAAGGCATTTGACGATAAGAAATCTTCCAAATAAAAATTTTCCTATTAAAGATACCTTTGCTTTTTAAACCTGAACCCCGATTTTAGATTTTTTATCAGAGTGAAGGTATTTTATTACAAAATATACGGGGTTAAACCCCTCCAGTTTAATGTCGTGAAAAACTAAAAATCAGCTAGTTTTAATAGGTATTTTTTGAAAATCGCCAACTTTTTTTGACCAAATTACCGATTTTGGTCGCCACCATATAGTGAAAATCTCCAATCGGTGCTCGGAAAAAAAATCCTGTCAAAAGCTATTTTTTCGCTTTTGGTGAAGCTTTTTTCGAATTTGTTGCTTTAGGCTTTTCTGTTTTCTTTGCAGGTTCAGCTTTTTCAGCTGTCTTTTCATTTTCCTCAGCGTTTTCCTCTTCAGGTAAATTTAGCAGGTTAAGTCCATGAAGAACATTATACCAAGAGATTACTTTTTTAATATCTGAGGTATAAACCCTTTTTTTGTCGAAATCGGGTAAAACAGTTTCGAAGTATTCAATTATTTTATCCTGAGAAGATTTTGCATCAATCGCAAGTCCGCCGTTCTCTTTTTCAAAGATTTTTGTGAAAATTTCACTTAATGGAACCTCTGCATTTTCAGTAAAAATGGCAATATCTTCTAATGCGCTTACTTTAGCTGATGCATAGGCAGGCATCCTCTTTTTATCAATCAGAGATTCTACAATGATACCGTTTTTGGCCTGAGAAACATACTTAAATAATCCCGGGTAACCTGAAATGGCTAAAATGTCTTTTAAATTCATAATAATTTTGACGATTATTGGTTAAATGATTCCTCTTTCCTTTTTGATTTTATCGTAAGCTTCGTTTACTTTCTTAAATTTTTCGTTTGCCGAATTTCTAAATTCATCGCCAAGATATGAAACTTTATCGGGATGATATTTAACTGCCATTTTTCTATATGCTTTTTTCACTTCTTCATCAGTAGCAGACGGCTCCACTTCCAGAATTTTATAAGAACCATCAGTGTTTTCGATAAACATTGATTTAATGGAGTCGAAATCTTTACTGCTGATTCCAAGGTAACCAGCAATTTTCTGAAGAATATCCACTTCAAGTGGATGCACTTTAGCATCAGCATTTGATACTCCAAACAATAGATGCATCATCTGGAGTCGGGAAGAATAATCCATTTTAGACTTAATCTGAAGGCATACTTCACGCACATCGATATTCTGATTCAGAATATCGCGAAGCATCATAATTGCTTCACTGGCGCTTGCCTCACCAAATGCCTGAACAAAATATTTTTTAACATAATCCAACTCCGACTTCAGAACCTGGCCATCTGCCTTCATAACGGCAGCAATTAATACCAGTAGGCTAACTGCAAAATCGCCAGGAGTTGTTTGTCCCGATCCTATTCTTCTAGTTCCGACCTGTGTTTGGGCACCATCAACCACACTACCTACAACGAATCCAAGGATTCCCCCGATTGGCCCAAAAAAAGCCCAGCCTAATCCACCTGCAATCCATCTTGTAAAATTTGCCATCAGTTCAATTCAATTTATTGTTCAAAGAAATCATTTTATTATGAAAGGCCATTGCCTGATTTAAAACCATATTTTCATCATCATTAAAAATCAGAAAATGCGAATGAATTATTTTCATGTCTTCAGTCATCTGAGATTCTATTCTTTTTTTCACTTCTAATTCAGATACTCCATCTCTAATCATTACTCTTTCAATTTTTTTATTCAAGGGAGCCGTTATCAAAACTAGGTAATCAAAATTTTTATACGCTCCGGATTCGCAAAGCAAGGCAGCTTCCTCAATTATATAATCGTGATTGAGGTGCTCAGCTTGCCAATGTTCAAATTGTCTGTGAACTGCAGGATGGACAATGCTATTAAGCTTTTTTAGCTTTTCCGGATCAGAAAACACAATTTCCGCAAGAAATTTTCTATTCAGTTTTTCCTTTTCATAAGATTCTTCGCCAAAATTACCTTTTATCAACCTAACTACCTCCTCTGAAGATTCCATTATATTGCGAGCTTCAGTATCTGCAAAAAAAACTGGCACACCCAAATTTACAAATATTTCTGCCACAGTAGTTTTACCACTTCCAATTCCACCGGTGAGTCCAACTTTAAGCATTATTTCTCAATAATATATTCAACAACTTTTGGAGAGAACCTCATTGCCTGAATAAAAACGGGTTGTTTAGTTATCATCACTTTAAGTTTATTGCTTCTGTCTTCCCTTATTTCCTGAAAATCGACCTGAGCTCTAAACATTGAGCCTTCCAGACTCTCGTAGTTGCTTAGTCCAACCTGACAAATAAGCTGCACATATCTTGGAAATGCCTGCATTCGAAGATTCCCCGGCAAATTAATTATTTCAACAGGGATCTGAACTGTTTTTTCAGTAAACTGTTCAATTGCAAACCCGGCATTTACGGTAACTTCCTTAAAATAGATATATTTAATTTCCTGAAGATTAACCTCTACTGCATCTGTTTTTGAAATGGTTCCTAAATCTGCATCTTTTGTATAAACTGCCCTCATCGTATCAATTATAAAATCCGGACCGGATGCCATGACGGAGTCGGGTGTAATAATAATCTGATTCTTCAGTATCTGTTGTTTTTCCAGCTGATATTTGAAAACCGGTAAAACGGGTACTTTCTTCGAAACCACGCCCGACAGCCTGAATATTAAGGTATCGGGTATAATTTTAATAATTTTAAAATCAGAGCTAAGTTGGGACGCAATATGTTCTCTGGCAAGCCGGGTCTCGATATAAAAGGAGGAAGAATCAGCCCCTGGTAAGCGATTCATTTTAAATGAATTAACACTAAATGATATAGGAATATAGCGGGAACTAAAGCGGAACCTGAGAAGGGTAAATCCGTCGGCATTAACATTCAAACGTAGATGATCAGGTAAGTCTCCTATTAACACTTTAGACTCTGGAAAATTTTTATAATGAACCGGGTAATTTACCTGGTCACTATATTGCTTACTAAGTGCAATGAGTAGCCAAAGAATTACTGATACTGAAAGAAAAAAGACAAAAAGAAGAAATTTCTTTCTGAATGCAATTTTTTCGATTTCAGTAAAACTGGATAATTTATTAAGGAAGCTTGTTTCCAATAAAATAATCGTTTCTGTAAAAGTAAAAAAAGAGTTCAAAGAATTATGCTATTCTTTGAACTCTTAGTAAAATCGAAAATTTCTATTTCTGTGCTATCTCGAGATCACTTGGATCTTTAAGTACAGCTGACTTATCAACTTTGATTCTGATATTTTCAGCTATTTCAACAGTAACAGTCTGATCTTTTACATCGGTTATTTTTCCATAAATACCACCAGTGGTAATCACTTTATCATTTTTCTGAAGTGAACTTCTATAATTTTTCAATTCCTTCTGACGTTTTACCTGTGGTCTGATCATGAAAAAATAAAACACTACAATAATAAGCACCAAAGGCAATAAGGATGTTAATGGATTTGGTGTAGCCGGAGCCTGTAATAATACTAAAAGATGATTCATTTTTGAAACGGGTTTTTAATTAAACTTATTTTTTTACTATATCTGCGGTTATTGATAATTCTATAATTTCATGCTTTCCGTTTGTTTCAACACTAATTGATTTATATTGATGTCCGGACCTGCCTTTACTGTCAAAAACCACTTTTATCTCTCCTTGAGCACCAGACAAAATTGGTTCTCTGCTATATTCAGGGGTTGTACATCCACAGCTGGCAGTTACATTTGTTAAAATCAGGTTTTTATCTCCTTTATTTTTAAATTTAAAATACCATCCTACGCTCTCCCCTTCATAAACCCTGCCGAAATCGTAACTTGTAGTTTCGAATTCGATCACGGGGCCTACGGATGATGTTGGTTCACTGTTGTTTACAGGTGTATTTTGAGTGCTTTGCCCTGAACCACCAATCTGACATGATGACATGCTAAACGCTAACCCAATAGCGCAAATGAAATATATATAAACTCTGTAAATTATTTGCAAATTCATTTTCAACAAATTAAAAGTATATTCTGTATTTGTAAATTATTCATATCGATTATCCAATTGGAAATTATACCTCCCCTATCAATCCCCTTCCTGATTTACGAATCATATCTTTTTCTTTAAGATGAGTAAGTATTTTATCAAGTACTCCATTTATAAAATTATTACTTTTCTCAGTGCTGTAATATTTTGAAATATCAAGGTATTCATTCAGAGTAACTTTGGTTGGAATACTAGGAAACTCGAGCATTTCGGTAATGGCTAGTTGCATGATAAGAATATCCATAAATGCAATTCTTTCCAAATCCCAGTTACTTGCTGTGGATTCAATCAGATCGAGACATTCTTTGCGCCTAACAACCGATTTCCGGAATAAGTCAACAACAAAATCACGATCTTCTTTGTTTTTATAAAGTTCCAGAAGATTTTTATCTGAACCGTCTGATTCATTATACCTTTTAATAGTCTTTAAAACCATTGATATAACATACTCCTGATCGTCATTCCAGTAAATGCTTTGTTCTTCCAAAACCTGACTAAATGACTCATTCGGGAGAATAAAATCAGAATATATTTTTGCGATTAGCTTTTTATCCTCTGCATACCCTGGCTCTTCTGAAGACATGTATTTTATATATTCAGCAGATTCGATGATCGATCCATAAAGTTCTTTTATCAGTTCAGGATATTTTACCCATGAAATGCGGTTATTGCTTAAGTATTTGTTAATTTGGATATTATCCGTAAACTGCCGAATAAGCAGGTTATTTACAAATCTGCGATTAGGATTGATATCTTCAAAAGTGGGGATTCTTTTATTCGCTGCAATTTCAATTCGGGATTCTGCGTAATTAGCAATTTCACGGATTAATAAAAGGAGATAATTATAGAGTTCAAAAGACTTATTGATGCTAAAATGCAATTCTTTTTCAGAGGTGTGCAAATCCTTTTGTTCTGCTGTATAATAAGCATAAAGCACCTGTAAAACCTTAATTCGTAATAATCTTCTGCTGATCATTTGTAAAAGAACATGTCAAATAAAACAATAAATGAAAGGCCGAAATTAATATTTTTTCCAGTACTTCCATAATATATTATGCATTGCTCTAAATTTTATAATAAGAATCAAGTGTCAGTTTGCAAGCCTGAAATCGAGAAAACCAATATGCGAGATAGGTTACGAATAAGGAATAAATAGTTCGGAAATCAGTTTATATACCTGCAAATCAAAATATTCTGGGATGAAACCAGTAAATTCTTAAATTTAATTAGTGTGAATTACGTGCAATCCGAATAATTTCTAAATTATTTTTATATTTTTGAGAATCAAAAGCTCTAAACCAAACTAAAATTGCTAACCAAGATGGAAGACGATCACGGGAAAATGGAGGAATTTGCTGAACAAAGCAGAGAAGAGATATTTTCCAAAGCAGTAAGGGCCGGAAAAAGAACCTATTTTTTTGATGTTAAAGCTACCCGGCGAAATGATTATTATCTGACAATCACCGAAAGTAAGAAGCGTTTTAACCGAGACGGAAAATCATTTTACGAAAAGCATAAAGTTTTTCTGTATAAAGAGGATTTTGAAAAGTTCGCCGAGGGGTTAAAGGAAGCAGTTGATTTCATTATAACAGCAAACCCGCAACTTATTGAAGGCCCGTTAGGTGATGAGCGGGAAGTAGTAATGGCTGACAGCTACTCAAATGTTGAGTTCGAAGATCTGGAAAATAAAGTATGATCTGAGGGAATAAATTCCTGATTCAATGTCGTTTACTTAAGGGTGTCCGAAATCGTCAAAAATCAGCCCCACCCCAACCTCCCGAGTTCGGGAGGTTGGGGTGGGGCATTTTTTAGAATCAGAAAATTTCTTAAGTCAACGACATTGATTCCTGATTGATAATTGCATTGAAATTTATGCTGGAAATACAGGTATTAATTGCTGTATTTATTTTTAGATATTGATTTAACAGATTGCTTCTGAGTTTTCAGGTAATCCTGTATCTCATCAAAACTCATTGCCTTTACATTAGAAATGATGAAGTTGGATATCAGAAAATTGCCAAACTGATTGCATTCTTCTATTGCTTCACAAAAAATATTTTTAATGTTTATTTTTAGGGGAATCAATGCCATTATCGTCGCGATTGGTCCGGAAAATTTTAATTCTTCAAGGTCGGAGTCATACTTTTTCAAGCTAATACTAAATTCATTGCGAATAATTCGTTTGTGAAGATCGCTCAAATCTCCTGTTTCCTTTGCAATGATTACTACAAAATACCTTAGTTTATCTCCTCTTCCACCTAAGCCTGTTGATATAAACACATGGTTCTCGTTTAATAATTTTGACTCAAGCAACATTCTGTTTTCCTGTAAAGCGAGTGTACTCCAGTTCTTCAAATCACCGGGGGTTTCATTCTGAAACCGTTCAATGGCTCGGTATGCTTCAATTTTTTCAAGCGTTGCTATTCTGGCAAGTATACTTTTTTTCTCTTCTATACTTGTTGAGGATTCGAAAAGTTTACTGGCTGATTTCATAGCCTTATCAGGTTCGCCGGTATTTCTCATTCTACGGGACAGCTCGAAATATTCCAGCTGAAGATCTAAATCTATGATATTATCCAGCACATTAAGCTGAGTCGGAATGGTTCCCAGAATTTCTTTGATCTTATCGTATATGTTTTCGTGATCTTCCATTGCACCCAAAAATCTGATAATTTTAGGGTTAAAATACGAAATAAAACAATCTTTCCAAATTCCGATCTAATAATTCTGAGTATAAATGAAACTTTTTTTTAAATACTCATTATTTTCTAAAAAATTCAAAATCACTATTTATAGGTATAAAGAATATGTATATTTAAATTACTATTGCAGGGTAAAAGAAAAGTTCAGATGGTTTTAGAAGAATTGAAAAGCGGTGAAAGCGGGATAATCAGAAAAGTTAGGGGTGAAGGGGCTTTCAGAAAGCGAATCATGGAAATGGGCTTTGTAAAAGGTCAGAAAGTTACCGTTATTAAAAACGCTCCATTTAAAGACCCAGTCGAATATTCTATCATGGGTTATAATGTTTCTCTTCGACGAAAGGAATCAGCACTAATCGAAGTTTCCGCTGAAAATCTAAATATTCATTCTGATACTCAGTACAATGGTACTTTTTCGCAACCTGAAAATCCGGGACAGAATATAGAAAAAGGCAAGATTATAAATATTGGCTTGGTAGGTAATCCAAATTCCGGAAAAACAAGCATTTTCAATTTTGCATGCAGCACTCATGAACATGTTGGCAACTATAGCGGTGTAACCGTTGATACAAAACAAGGGCAGATTGAGTACAGGGGATATAAATTAAATATCTTCGACCTCCCTGGAACTTATTCCCTGTCGCACTATTCACCCGAAGAAATATATGTTCGGAATTATATATTTGACTCTTTTCCGGATGTAATTGTAAATGTGGTTGACAGCACAAACCTTGAAAGGAATCTTTTTCTTACTACTCAGCTGCTCGATCTGAATGCCCCACTGGTTATTGCATTGAATATGTTTGATGAGCTGAAAACTAAAGGTGATCAGTTTGATTATCTTTCTTTTGGACGAATGATCGGTGCTAAAATTGTTCCCACTGTTGGCTCCAGAGGAAAAGGTCTTGCGCAGCTTTTTGAGGCAATTATTGCCAAATACAATGAACAGCCAGATGAGAAAAGGATAATCAATATTAATTATGGAAGTGACATTGAGAAGTCCATTTCTCAGCTTATAAAATTCTTCGAAAAGCCCGGACTTATCAATCTTACAAAGCAGTTTACTGCCAGATTCTTAGCAATAAAACTTCTTGAAAAAGACACTGACATAATTAAAAAATTCCCGTCCGGAAACGATCAAAAGATCTTGTTTGAAAAAGTAGCTTTTGAAATTGCTCACCTGGAAAGCCTTCTAGGAGAGGATACTAGTGCAATGATTGCTGATGCAAAATATGGGTTTATTGCAGGTGCTCTGAAAGAAACATATCAGGTTAACCATGCCAGCAAAAAACATAAAAGTGATCGCATTGATAAGATCCTGACAAACAAATATCTGGGTTTGCCTGTTTTTTTCGCATTGCTCTGGATCATGTTCGAAGTCACTTTCAGGCTTGGGCAATATCCTGTAAGCTGGATTGAATCGGGTGTTTTGTGGCTTTCGTCGTTTGCCGGACAGATTTTACCTGCTGGCGATTTTAAAGACCTTCTGATACAAGGGATTATAGGAGGAATCGGAGGTGTTATCGTATTTCTGCCTAATATCCTTATACTTTTCTTTTTCATTTCTATTCTTGAAGACACCGGATACATGGCCCGTTCCGCATTTCTGATGGATAAATTTATGCATGGTATCGGTCTCCATGGAAAATCCTTCATCCCAATGGTAATGGGTTTCGGTTGTAATGTTCCTGCCATACTTTCAACACGAATTATTGAAAGCAGGAATAACCGCATTATTACCATGCTGATTCTTCCATTCATGTCATGCAGTGCACGACTTCCTGTATATATTCTGATAATCGGGGCGTTTTTCCCTGCGCATCAGGGAACCGTTTTATTTGGAATGTATCTGTTAGGAATTGTTCTGGCAGCATTAACAGCATTGCTATTGCGAAGGTTTCACTTCAGAAAGGAAGATGTGCCCTTTGTTATGGAGCTCCCACCCTATCGAATTCCTACAGGCAGGAACACTTTTAGACACATGTGGCACAAATCCTACCAATATCTTCAGAAAATAGGAAGTGTAATTCTGGTTGCATCAATTATTATTTGGGGATTGGGGTACTATCCAAAAAAAGTCTCTGAAACGGTGATATCCGGAAAAACCATCTCTGGCAAGACACCAATGAACACTTTTAATCCCGATACGTTAATTATCAGCAGTTCAGGATCAAGCTATCTGGAAATGATAGGGAAATTCATAGAACCTGCAATTAAGCCGCTGGGGTTTGACTGGAAAATGGGAGTTAGTCTTCTTGCTGGAGTTGCAGCAAAGGAAGTTGTGGTGAGTACCATGGGCGTAATTTATGGACAGGAAGATGGAAAAGATGCAAAACTGAGTTTGGGCGAAAAACTGAAATTGCAGACATATAGTGATGGTAGTCGGGTATATACGCCTCTTGCAGCCTTGGCGTTCCTGGTATTTATACTGATTTACTTTCCTTGTATTGCTGTGGTAGTGGCTGTTGCCAGAGAATCAGGATCGGCCTGGTATTCAATGTTTCTAATCGTATATACCAGTGGACTGGCGTGGGTTTTGAGTTTTATTGTGTTTCAGTTTGGTGGTTTACTTATTGGATAAATTAAATTTATGACACAAGAAATTATTGCTACAACCATATTTGTCCTGGCGATTTTTTACGGAATATTTCAGCTTGGAAAATCTCTCCTGCCCTCAAAGCAAAAGCATAACGGCGGTTGTGGTTCTTCAGATTGTGGCTGTAAATAATTCAGACAATACGAAATTGCTTTGCTGTTAAATTAATAAATTTTTAAAATTTTTATCGGGGGAGACAAACTTTGTCCTTGTGCTGAAGATTTTTGTATTTCCCTGACTACTTTCATTCCTTTTACAACTCGTCCGAATGCAGCAAATCCCTGTCCATCTGGATTCCTAGCTCCCCCGAAATCGAGAGATGGCTGCTTTCCAATGCAAACAAAGAATTCCGTAGTTCCGGAATCAGGCTGATCCCTTGCCATTGAAATCGTACCGTTCTTATGAGAAATACCCGTTGCATTTGTCCTTTCGAGAGGAATGGGCCGTATCAGCGTAGTATCTATTTTTCTAAGGTTAAAACCTCCCTGTATAACTTGAATTATAACCTTTTTATCCGGTTGGTTTTCCAGAGTAACCGTTCGGTAAAAAGAACCTCCGTCGTTGCCAAGTTTCTCCACATAATTCATAAAATTTAAGCAAGTTAGCGGCGCTTTTTTTTCGTAAAGAGCAACAATTATTTTTCCTTTTGTAGTTTCAATAGTAACTAATTTTTTCTGAGCAAAGGTTGCGTTATTGATCTGTAGGAACGTTCCTGCGATTATAATAAAACAACCGGTGAAGTTCATCTTCATTACGGCTTCTCTCCTGTTTTAAATATAGTCCAATTCTGAGATGGTCTGTCGTGTAGTACTTCTTTCATCCAGTCGTATTGCGGGTGGCCAGAAAGAAACTTTTTCGCGTCAAACGGCATTCCGCAAGCAGAGCCCCACCTAGCTGAAAACGACATGTTTTTCGCCATTTTCGAATCGATTACTTTTCCATCCATCGTACCTGCAGGGTAATAGGGCGAGGATGGCCAGCCACAATTGTCTTTTTCGAGTTCACCGTGACAACACAACCCTCTACCACCGGGCTGCACTTTATTCCGGTATGTATCAAAATGCTCGGCTTCAAATTTCTTTCCTAATTCCAGACTTATTTTCCCTGCGTTTTGAGTCATAAGTTGTTTCCATCTCACACGACGGGCAATTGCCATATCGGTAATATTGGTTTCATCGGTAGTTGTTTCAAACCTTAAAATCTGAAGGCTTTCTGCAACGTTCGATCCGGTATAATATCCATCTTTGGTCGTTTCAAATCCTATAAACTTTAGTCCTAATTCAAGTCGTGCGATTTCATTGGTATTGATATCTCCAATAAGCCATGCATTAGCGTATCCCCCGTTATTACCCAGCTTCATGATACTGCACCACTCTTCAATATTTGATGCATCCTGAGTGGCGCGCCTCATTCTCGAAAATTCAGGAATACCCGATTCATCAAAGCCTTCAAAATCACCGATGGTAGTTTCGCAGCCAACAAGACCAGCATCCGTAACAAAGAAATCGGTGCCACTGTGTATCCAACCGGGAACTGTCTGCATCAGTATCCTATGACCTCTAGCAGGTAAGATATCGATCACTACATTACAAAAAACTTCATGATAGTTCGCCATGGTATTGTGTCCCATTACAATTCCCCCATCGCTTGTCATGCTTCCGGTAGCAATAAATGCGCTGCATGATTCCCGGGCAGAAGGCACTTTCAATACCGCCATCTTTTTTAATTCCAGGGGATACCAATACGAACTAAGTTCAATCCATGAGTTATAGCAAATGATCTCTGAAAGGGATGTTTCCACGTCCGAAGCAATAAGTCCGTCGGTAATTCCCTGCAATTCAGCAAGATTTTCCGGATCAATTTTATTATAAAACAGTGAATATGCCTTATCCGTAAGCCATGTCCATTCCATGGCTGAAATATGATTCCAGTTTATTTTAGAATCAATAATTCCTTGGGTAATTTCTTTCGAGAGCAGATATCCATGCTGGAAGCCAATTTCAGAGGCAGTTCCTTCAACATGGAGATATATCCATCCAGCTTTTTCAAATCTGTAAGCTTTTTCAAGTATTTTTTTCTGAAGATCAGATAATTGAGGTGAGGTTTGTGAAAATCCTATCAATAGGCTGATACACCAATTTAATAGCAGAAATACAAGAATTTTTTTCATGGATCTTTCATTTAATATTTCTATCCGTCTCAAAAACATTTCAACTGATTATAAATTCATCCGGAAAATGCTAGAATATTTAGAATCTAAACTTAATGCCTATTTTGATATTTTCAAATTAATAGTTGTAACAATCAGTCTTACAGTTTCGTCATATTGCTTTTACATGAGTAGATGACAGAAATAAATTTTCTGTTGGATTAACTTAATATGGTAACTTTAAAAAGTTTTCAGCTTACTAATATCTAAAAATATTGGTAAAAGCAGTATTTTTCCCATTAAATTAATAAAGCTATGGAAGTAATTCACGATTTCAGCAACAAATTTAATGAGCAGATTCAAAATGGGTATAGCGTAAAAACGGAAGACTATATAAGGCGCGGATGGGAGATTTTACGGATGCGAATGGGTTATTTTATTTTATTCACCCTTGTCCTATTTGTAGGAACTTCGATTCCGGGGATAGGTATACTTTTAACTCAGACTCTTTCTGCCGGCTTTATTCTTGTTGCATTTTATTTATCAACCGGCAAACAAATATTCTTTGAAGATTTCTTCGATGGGTTTAAACATTTTGCAGGATTGCTGCTTTTTACCTTGGTATCAGCCATTCTTATTTTTCTCGGAATCATTGCGTTGATTTTACCCGGGATTTATCTTGTAGTAGGCTATGTTTTCACTCCATTCTTTATTATTTTCTCAAGAATGGACTTTTGGAATGCCATGGAAACAAGCAGAAAGTTGGTTCATAAGGAATGGTTCAGTATCTTTGGCTTTCTTATTGTCCTACTATTCATAAATGTTCTTGGTGTTATGGCTCTCGGTATTGGTTTATTAATTACTATTCCTTTGAGTTATTGCGCCTTGTATGCTGCGTTTGATGATATCGTTGGCGTTTCGAAATAAAATACAATCTTCATGAAAAAATCTATTTTTTGGCTTTGTCTTGTTGTCATCTTGGTTGCATGTAAAGCAAAAACTACTGAGACAGGAGCGATCGAAAGTTCCACAACATCCGATCTCATTGTAAATCCTGATGCACTGATCCAAATGGATCTTAATGTTGAGGGAATGACTTGCACAGGTTGTGAAAACACAATAAACTCAGGTGTTAGCGCAATTGCCGGAGTTGTTGAAGTAAATTCTTCCTTCCAGAATGGTAAAACAATGGTTAAGTTCGATTCAACCCAAACTGACATTTCAAAAATCTCTCAGGTTATTACAGATAAAGGGTACAGTGTGAAAGGGTATGCTGCACATACTGAAGAGGTTACTGCACCTGCGACAGAGTAAATATTTCCTTTAAAATAAAAGCCGTTGTTCTGAAATAGATCAACGGCTTTTATTGTTATGAATGGAAATTTATGGTAATGTCGTCAAAAATAGTTGGCGATTTTCAAAAAATGCCTATTAAAACTAGCTGATTTTTCGTTTTTCGCAACATTAAACATGAGGGGTTTAAACCCCGGATGTTTTGTAAAATGATGAACGTTTTTATAAAACAAATTAGGTTTCGCAAAACACAGATCTCCGGCTAATATTCTGTTATTTAAAAGACAAAAACCTTACTTGCACCAAGCCAGTGTTGATTGTGTTTGAAAAAAATATTTAACGCAGAATTAGTTTTACAGGTAATTCCTAGCTTCCCAGGGTTGCAACCATAACCGCTTTAATGGTATGCACTCTGTTTTCAGCTTCATCGAAAACAATTGAATATGGAGCTTCGAAAACATCTTCAGTAACTTCCAGTCCATTCATTCCGAATTTCTGATTAATCTCCCTGCCAATCTTGGTTTCAAGATTATGGTATGCCGGAAGACAATGCATAAACTTCACTTTAGGATTACCGGTTTTAGCAACAAGTTCTTTATTAATCTGGTATGGTTTCAACAGGCGGATTCTTTCTTCCCAAACAGAATCAGGCTCTCCCATGGATACCCAAACATCAGTGTAAAGAAAATCAACTCCCTTTACAGCTTTTTCCACATCATCGGTAATGGTAATTTTAGCACCAGTTTCTTTTGCAATTTCGAGACATGTTTTTACAAGTTCTTCTGACGGTTGCACACTTTTTGGCGCGGCTGCCCTGAAATCCATTCCCATCTTTGCAGCACCTACCATAAGCGAGTTACCCATGTTATTGCGGGCATCTCCAAGGTAACAAAAGCTGATCTGACTAAGTGGTTTATCGGAATGCTCCATCATTGTGAGAAGATCGGCCAAAATCTGTGTAGGATGAAACTCATCTGTCAACCCGTTCCAAACAGGCACACCAGCATATTTTGCGAGTTCTTCAACAATTGATTGCCCGTATCCTCGGTATTCGATTCCATCATACATACGTCCCAAAACCCTGGCTGTATCCTTCATAGATTCTTTAACACCTATTTGTGATCCCGACGTTCCAAGGTAAGTAACATTTGCTCCCTGATCGAATGCAGCAACTTCAAAAGCACAACGTGTGCGGGTTGATGTTTTCTCAAAAATCAAAGCAATATTCTTACCTTTCAAAGTAGGTTGTTCAGTACCGCTATATTTTGCTTTTTTCAGATCTGACGATAAGTCCAGAAGAAATTTTATTTCCTGGGGAGTAAAATCGAGAAGTTTCAGAAAACTCCGGTTTCTTAGGTTAAAGGCCATTTTGTAATGTGTTAAGGAATTGATTTATATATATTACTGCCATTCTCAGCAGGTACAAAACTAAACAATTTGAAACTAATCCTCATATTCCATGGTAATTTTCGTGCCATAAGATTTGTCTTCCAGCTTGAAAGCCTCAGTAATTACGCTCTTTTTCCCACCTTGCTCAATAAACTGCAGACAGGCTCTGATTTTCGGTGCCATACTACCTTCAGAGAACTGTCCCTCGTTAAGATATTTCAGAGTGTCCTTGTGATTAAGAAACTCTTTTATTTCCTGATCAGGTTTATTGTAGTTTATGTAAACAAAGGAAACATCTGTCAAAATATAGAATTCGTCGGCCTTGATCCTAGCTGCCAGCAGGGATGATGCAAGATCTTTGTCAATAACAGCCTCTGCAGGTCTGACATTTTGGTTTTCATCAATATAAACAGGAACTCCACCTCCACCTGCAGCAATTACAATGGTTCCCTGGCGGGTAAGGTATTCAATAACTTTTTCATTCATTATTGCAATTGGTTTTGGGGAGGGAACAACTCTCCTCCAGCCATCTTTAACTTTTATCTCTTCACGGAATTCCCATGATTTTTCAGCGGCAATTTTTTGTGACTGCTCACGACTGTATGTTTTGCCTACTCGTTTAGAGGGATTTGAAAATGCTGGGTCATTAATATCCACAAGGACTTGCGTAACAAGAGTAACAATCTCTTTCTGAATATTATTCTTTTTCAAAACATTACGGAGCATCCTTTCGATCATATATCCAATACCTCCCTGAGAATCGGCAACACAGATATCAAGAGGCATCTGAGGAATGCCGTATACACTCTCACCGGCATCATTCCTAAGAAGGATATTTCCAACCTGTGGGCCATTTCCGTGACTGATTACCAGATCATAGCCTTCACGGATCAGGAAAACAAGGTTCTCCAATGTATCTGTGGTATTTTGTTCCTGCTCATCGATTGTGCCAATCTGATTATCACGGAGCAAGGCATTTCCACCTAATGCAACAACAGCAAGTTTATTCATAATTCGGTTAGTTTCATTCTGTCCCAAAACTACTCAAATGAAAGTAATAAAAGTTGATTAAAAATTTGTTGTACAACAATATTATTTAA
The DNA here is from genome assembly GCA_038316435.1 of Bacteroidales bacterium. Classification (GTDB taxonomy): domain Bacteria; phylum Bacteroidota; class Bacteroidia; order Bacteroidales; genus JACJXF01. Next base: position 57,135 of record JBBQAQ010000007.1, read on the forward strand.
AGCAATGAATTACCGCGAGGCAGAGCCATCGAGGTATCAAATGGAATTCTTATTTTCTGACCCACTGGGTCGAGGAATAAAACCACATCCTTCTCGTCCGCAGAAGCGGAACGCGAAGGAGGATTCAAGACCTGCCAGGTTTGAATGATTTAAGGAATGAAATGTTGTACTAAACCCTATTACAATGAGTTGGCTTGAAAGAATATCAGGCTGTAAATGATAATTTTACACCCACGGTAGTTATTCTGTTAAAAACTCCTGACTTTCCGATTCGATTTATTTCATATCTTTACCCTTATTAACCGTTTATTTTTATCGATTTGAGATATACCCGTTTGTGGTATCTGTTGATACCTGTTTTTATAATTACAGCTTGTAAAAGCAATACAATACCTACCGGAGACGTTTCTGCTACTGTTATCGAATACAAAGTGACTTATCTTTCTGAAAAAGCTGGGAATATTCCTACTAAAATGCTTCCTGGTAAGATGACGGTAATTTTCGCGGAACATTTTGCTTTAAATAAAATCGAGGGCTTTTTTGGTCAGTTTTCTCTCGTTTACATTGGAAACCTGAAAAATAAAAGTGTAGTTACCATGATGAAGCTTTTTGATAAAAAATACGTTTCCTACGGTAAAAATGGTGAAATGCCATGTGGCTTTTCAGAATTACAGAATCTGGTAATTACGGAAACCGGGAATACGAAAGACTTGCTTGGATTTCGATGTAAGGAATTATTAATCAGTTCTAACAGTGATTCAGCATTTTATGCACTTTGTACTGATGGAATAGATGTGAAGAATCCAAACGTCACCACTCCATTTAAAGAAATTGATGAAGTGCTTTTGGATTTCAGAACACATCTGAGTTTGCTTGATATGAGACTTACTGCAACTTCCATCGAAAAGAAGACTATTTCATGGGATGTCTTCCGTGTTACCGAAGGGTATAAGGAACGACCGAGGGAGTTTGTGGAGAATACGATTGAGGAGTTGTTTAAGTAAACCTACATAAAGGAAAAGTACCAAGGTTTACACTGAGCCCGTCGAAGTGAAAAAGGTTTACACTGAGCGCAGTTGAAGTGAGCACTGTCGAAGTGAAAAAGGTTTACAAATTTTTAATGAGTTAAAACCAGAATGGTTAAGTTTTTTAAAGCAATTATACATTTTTTCCGTGATGAGCGCGTAAGAATTACAATAGGGAGTTTTTTAATTCTACTCTCACTCTATTGTGGTATTGCCTTTGTTTCATACTTATTTACCTGGAAAGCTGATCAGGATTTCCTTTGGGAAAAAGTCTTTTCAGGCCCAGAAATCTCAGTCGACAATAACGCTGGAAAACTAGGCGCATGGGTTTCAACAATCTTTATGAACTATTGGTTCGGCCTTGCCGGATTCCTGTTTCCATTCATGCTTTTTGTACTGGGAATCAGTTTATTCCGCGTAAATCTTTTTAAAACCTGGAGAACCATAAAAATCAGTCTGGCAGGAATTATCCTGATGTCGGTTAGCTTGGGCTATATTTTCGGAAAACATAATGAGTTTTTAGGTAGCGGACCGGGAGGTGGACATGGTTTCTTTATAAGTCAGTGGCTGAACGCAAGTCTTGGAAAAACCGGAACTGGCTTTTTGCTTCTGTTGTTGGTATTTGGATTTTTCGTTTTTGCTTATAACAGCACCGTGCCAATTTTAAAAAATCTGATCCAGAAATTTTTCTCTAAAAGGGAGGAGAAAACCGAGGACATTCCAGCAGTACCAGAAACCGAAATTGCACCTGAGCCTATTGCTGTTACTGTGGAACAGCCTGAAAATGGAGATTTAGATCTAGAGTTTGAAGATAACAATGAGGAAGCTGAAGATTTTACTGAAATTGAACCGCCACTACCAGTAGTTAAAGAAACTCTTATTCCCGCAGATGAAGGCGATCTCGACCTTGAAGTTGAACATGCCGATGAGAACGATCAGGTCCATAATCCGGATGAAATTCAAAAAGATTATGATCCTACGCTTGATCTTTCTTCATACAAATATCCCCCTTTATCCCTCTTAAAAGATTATGAAAGTGGCTCTGTATCTGTAAGTAATGAGGAGTTGATCTCCAACAAAAATAAGATTGTTGATACACTGGCCAATTACAAAATTACTATCGATAAAATCAAAGCCACCATTGGGCCTACGGTTACTCTTTATGAAATTGTTCCTGCTCCCGGAATCCGAATATCAAAAATCAAAAGTCTGGAGGACGACATAGCCCTAAGTCTCTCAGCCTTAGGCATTCGTATCATCGCTCCTATTCCCGGTCGTGGTACTATCGGAATTGAAGTTCCAAACTTGCAGCCAAAAATTGTATCCATGAAGTCGGCATTGGCTTCCAAAAAGTTTCAGGAGGAAGATTATGAATTACCCGTGGCACTTGGGAAAACAATTAGTAACGAAACTTATGTATTTGATTTAACACGTATGCCTCACCTTTTGGTTGCCGGCGCAACTGGTCAGGGAAAGTCGGTAGGGCTCAATGCAATTATCACATCCCTTTTGTATAAAAAGCATCCTTCGCAATTAAAATTTGTTCTCGTTGATCCAAAGAAAGTGGAACTTACGCTTTATGCGAAAATCGAGCGCCATTTTCTTGCCAAACTTCCGGATACTGAAGATGCCATTATTACCGACACTCAAAAGGTTATTACCACGTTGAATTCTCTTACCAAGGAGATGGACGACAGGTATAACTTACTTAAAAATGCGCATGTCAGGAATATTAAAGAGTACAACGAAAAGTTTGTGAAACGTAAGCTTAATCCCGACAAAGGACACAGGTTTTTACCATATATTGTGCTTGTTATCGACGAGTTTGCCGATCTGATCATGACGGCAGGAAGGGAAGTTGAAAACCCTATCGCCAGGCTTGCCCAGCTTGCGCGTGCAATCGGGATACATCTAATCATTGCAACCCAGCGCCCAACCACCAATATTATCACAGGAGTAATCAAAGCTAATTTTCCGGCCCGAATTGCATTCAGGGTTTTGTCGGTAGTTGACTCCAGAACCATTCTGGATATGTCGGGTGCCAACCAGCTTATTGGGCGTGGTGACATGCTGATATCGGCCGGTAGCGATCCGGTTCGTGTTCAGTGTGCTTTTATCGACACCCCGGAAATCGATGCTCTTACCGAATTCATTGGTAGCCAAAGAGCCTATCCTACTGCACATATTTTACCTGAGGTTGAAGAGCTTGTATCCGGGAAAACTGATGTAGACCTGAAAAAGAGAGATGTGGAATTCGAAAAAGCAGCGCGATTAGTAGTTCAACATCAGCAAGGCTCTACATCTCTGATTCAGCGGAAGCTTTCTTTAGGTTATAACAGGGCTGGCAGAATTGTTGATCAGCTTGAAGCGGCTGGAATCCTCGGCCCGTTTGAAGGAAGCAAGGCAAGAGACGTTTTAATTCAGGATGAGATCAGTTTGGAACATATTTTGAAGAGTCTGGAATAAACACATCAACCATGAAACCTATTTTATCGCTTATTTTTGTTTGTCTTTCATATAACCTTTCTGCACAAACAGGATCGCAAACTTCAGTTCAGGATATTGCAGCAGAGCCATATCTGGATGTTATATCGCAACTTTTCAATCCCGCGAAAGCGATACAGATTGAATTCAAATATGAAGTTACTACCCCTGAACCACCTTCAAAGGTTACTGATCACGGATCAATTATTATTAAAGGGGATAAGTACAAACTCAAAACCGATGATGGTGAAATGTACTTTAACGGTAAAACTCTCTGGGTCTATAATATTTCTGCAACAGAAGTGTACCGTAGCATTCCCGCAACCGAAAGTATGGATGATATGTTGATGGCTCCTTTCCGCTTAATAAAAGATTATAAAAAGTATTACAAGTACCGACTAATGGATGATGTGGTGGTTAGCGGAACCAACTATGCTCAGGTTGAATTGTATCCGATTGATCTAAATACCAGTTATTCAATTATGAGAATGTTGGTAGATAAGAAATCCAGAATACTTTTTTCATTCTCGATGCAACAAAAAAGCGGCGTATTGTATACTATTTTCACTAAGGAAATCATTAAAGACGTGAAAATTTCCGAAACGGCTTTTTCATGGAATGGCACGCTTTATCCTGGTGTGCTTGAGATTGAGATGTAAAGATTTTTGATTATTTATTTGATACTTTGAGGAAAGCCTTACTCAGGATATTCAATCCTTGGATGATAAATATTAATCAGCTTCGCTTTAAACACCTTTTTTATTTCTTCAATATCCCGGAACGTAAGCTCAACATTTTCGAATTGTTGCTCGCTGAATTGTCTGCTGATGATCCCATCCACAAGACTGTTAATTGCTCCCACATCAATTTTCTTTAGGCTTCGCGACGCTGCCTCAATAGAATCGGCCATCATAAGTATAGCAGTTTCCTTTGAGTAAGGACGCGGTCCGGGGTATGTAAACTTGCGAATATCCATCTCTGCACCCGGATATTCCTTAAGATATGAGCGGTAAAAATAAAGAACAGTAGTTGTGCCGTGGTGAGTGCGGATGAAATCGACAATACAATCCGGTAATTTGGCTTTCTGGGCAATTTCAACTCCCCTGGTAACATGAGTGATAATTTTCTCGGCACTCTGTTCAAAGCTTAGTTTGCTATGCGGATTAAATCCCGAATTCAGGTTTTCAATAAAATACATTGGATCATCGGTTTTACCAATATCATGGTAAAGCGCTCCGGTCCTAGCTAGTAGAGGATTTCCCTTTACCTTGATCACCGCTTCTTCACAAAGATTGGCAACCTGCAAAGAATGCTGAAATGTTCCCGGTGCAATTTCCGCAAGCTTTCGAAGCAAAGGCTGATTGGTATCAGCAAGCTCGATCAGAGTTGCATCTGAAACAAAACCGAAAACTTTTTCAAAGATGAAAATCAAGGGATATGAAGTAAGCACAAGCAAGGCATTCCCACCGAACCATGCATAATTAATTACATCAATATTCTGAAAACGCCCCTCCTGCATCAGAGATATCCCGGAATAAACAAGACTGTAAGCAATAAATGTGAGTACTGCAGAAAAAAACAAATTTCCTCTTCGGTAATTATTTTGTAAAGTGAAGATTGCAACAACTCCGGTAATAAAATTCATAAATACAAACTCAAAACCATTAGGAGCCATGAATCCGATAAGTAAAATCGCAATCAGATGCACGAATAAAGCAATTCGTCTTTCATAAAACGTTCGAATAATAATTGGCAGAATAACAAATGGAACAACATACACACTGATCCTCTCATTGCTGATAGTCCATTTTGCCATAATGGCCATAATTACAATAAGCATTACTATAAAAAAAGTCTTGGTCGCATTGTGTAATACTTCTCTTTTAAAGTGGATAAGAAAAAGGTACAAAGCCAGAAATGCAAAGGCAACAATTACAAGCTGACCTAGGATAATCAGAAAATAATTCCTTTCGATATTCGGATTTGTTTCATATTCGCGTTTGAGCGACTGTAAAAGCAGTTGTTTGTCGTCGTTAACAACTTCGCCAAGTGCAATGATTTTCTCCCCTGCCTGAACCATCCCCTGAGTACTAGAAAGCTCATTCATAAGGGATTCCTTCATACGGTTTGAAGTAAGCTCATCGTATACAAGATTCGCCTCAATAAATTCAACCAGATCAATGGAACCGATAAAACGCTTCTCAGGAATGGCTTTGGCTTCCAGTTTAGCTTCTTCTTTCTCTACTTGGATTTTAAGGTTTTCGTAAGCAGTTTTTTGGCTAAACACAGATACTGCAGGCCTCTCATCAATGGTAATTCCGGTGATAATATAAACAATTTCGTCTTTGTTTTTAATATTTTCCAATTGCAGGGGATCAAGAACTATTCCCTGAGAAAATATCCAGCTTAAATTAGTTGTTAGTGATTTAAGGTACTGATCATGTATTTTTTTTAACTCAGTAGCAGAATACTTTACATTTCGTTGATTTATTGAAGTATCAATATTTCGACTATTTTTCTCAAATTCAGTCCATTTCTTTTCAAATTCAATATTGAGTCTCTCCAGATTTCGAACTCCAACCATTGAATCGAGATTGAAATAGGGAATAAACCGCAACATAAGACTGTCTTTTTCAGCCTGAACAACTGCATCGGGTTTATAAATCGGGAAATTGAAAGGCGCCACTAATACATTATGCAGCCATGGCTTGCCTTTCTGAAATTCGTATCGGAATTTGCCCTCCCTTGGAAATAATAGAAGAATTACAGCAACGCCTCCGGCAAATATCAAAAACAAACGAATTCCCCTTAGAATAGAGTTAAATTTTTGGATGAAGCTCATAAAATCAGTATTTGACTTTGATTAATGATGTCACTGTTCCGTGTACAAAGCTAAATTTTTTTTAAACAATTTTGTATCAGGCGGATTTATAAAAATATTTCCTGATCAATTGACAGTTCAAGGTGCTTTATTGGATCTCCTCTTGTTATCCGTTATGAAATCATTATCTTTGGTTTTATGCAAAAACTAAAGTCATATTTCTAATGAATTCCGGAAGACGTGAATTTCTTAAAGCAACTGGATTATTGGCCATTGGCTTATCTAACATACCTTTAAAACTGTTTGGCATCGAATCCGGCAAACGAGTTTTTTCGCCCCGATTTGGCATTTGTACAGAAATCACAAACATCAGCATTCTGGAATCCGCAGGATATCAATATCTTGAAGAAGGCTTAAGGCGATTTCTGGTGCCTAACGAACCGGAAACTGTTTTTAATGAGAAATTTTCCTTTCTTAAAAATGCCGGAATTCCTGTTGAAGCCTGTAACTCTTTTTTACCGGGGGAGTTGAAATGCGTTGGTCCGGAGTCTCAACATGAGAATATTCTTCTGTTTTCGGAAACTGCATTTCGAAGGGCTGAAATAGCAGGAATAAAAATCATTGTTTTTGGAAGTGGCGGTTCAAGATCAGTTCCTGATGGATTTTCAAAGGAAGTAGCGAAAAATCAATTTATTGAGCTTGGTAGTAAGATGGCCACTCTGGCTAAAAAATATAACATTATTGTTTGTCTGGAACCACTCAATAGTAAAGAGTGCAACTTCATAAATTCAGTTTCAGAAGGCGGGGAAATAGTTAAAGCAATAGGACATGAAAACTTCCAATTACTTGCTGACATTTACCATATGAGGATGGAAAATGAAAATCCGGAAAGCATCATTAAATATGGAAATTATATTAAGCATGTTCATATTGCTGAAAAGGAAGGCAGAACTGCCCCGGGCGTTAGTGGGGAGGATTTCACGCCTTATCTGAATGCTCTGAAATCAGTAGGTTATGAAGGGAGAATTTCAATTGAATGCAACTGGAATAACCTGAATATTCAGGCTGGAAGCGCGTTACAGACTTTAAAAAGTCAGATCGGCAAAATTGGATAAGAAATTAAGATTGAAATTCGTTAAAATTTGGTTTTAAAAATCAAGGGAAAAAAATATTTTCGATACTTTTAGGAATAAATAATAATCTGTACAATAAAACTTTCAATATCATACCACATGGAAACATCAAGAAGAGATTTTCTTAAGAAAGCAGCCATCAGTTCTGCGGCAGTAACAATAGGCGGAATGGGCTTTTCAGCAAAAAGTTACGGAAATATCAAGGGTTCCAACGACAAAATAAGAGTTGGAGTTCTCGGGTTTTCAAATCGTTTCAAGGATTCATTAGGACCATCGTTCCTTAAGTATGCAAATGATATGAATTTTGAATTTGTAGCTATTGGAGATCTTTGGAACCGGAGACGACAGGAAGGTCAGGACTGGATGAAAGCCAATACCGGAAAAGAAGTTTTCCTTGCCCGTAACTCTGATGAATTATGGGAACAGAAACTAGATGCAGTTATTGTTTGTACTGCTGACTTTCAGCATGCTTTGCTCCTAGCAGAAGGTGTTGATGCAGGATGCGATGTATATTGCGAAAAGCCTTTCGCAGAAACCATGGATGACGCTATTTTCGCACTCAAAGCTGCTAAAAAAGCAGGCAAAGTAATACAGATCGGATCTCAACGCAGAAGTGGGCCTAACTATACCGCTGCTGCAGATTATATCCAATCGGGAAAGTTTGGGAATATAACCATGGTGGAAATGACATGGAATGTAAATCAACCCGGCCGGTGGAGGCTACCTGACTTGATCTCCAGCATAAAAGAAACTGATACCGACTGGAAACGTTATCTGATGAATCGTCCTTTCGAACCATGGGATCCGCGTAAATATTGCGAATACCGGCTTTTCTGGCCATATTCTTCGGGTATACCCGGCCAATGGATGTCGCACCAGATTGACACTGTTCATTGGTTCACAAAACTAGCTCATCCAAGATCAGTTGCGGCAAACGGAGGTATTTATATGTGGAAAGACGGTCGAAAAAACAATGATACCATGAGCGCAGTCTTTGATTATGGTCCATTCGACAAACCTGAAGAAGGATTTCAGGTGCTTTATACTTCCAGGATGCATAATTCCTCCGGAGGAACAAAAGAATGGTATTTCTCTAATGGTGGAAAACTCGACCTCGACAGCAACAAAATCACGTCAGAAGGTGGAATGCAGGAACGCGAAGCTGCTGCTATGAATATGAAGTCAAATTTGCTTGAATCGTTCGAATTGCCTCAGTTTAAAGCTGATTCAGGGGTAAGCATGGGATCGGATCCCCTAACCGATGCTCACATGAAAAACTGGATGCAATGCGTCAGAGATAAAAATGTTGTTACCAACGCGCCTGTCGAAGTAGGATATAACCATTCCATTGCAAATATTATGGTTACAGCCGCACTTCGCACTGGTCAAAAGTCTGTATTTGACCAGAAAACCCAGCAGGTTATAGCTGGAGGAAAGGTTTTTAAGTATTAAATGAAAAAATAATGTACCCAACCGGAATTTGTTATCAGGCCTACATTCCCATGCGGAGACATCCGGAAAGCACTAGCGAAATGGTCAATCAGGTGCTTTTCGGCGAGAGCTTTTCAATCCTGAGTGAAGACAAACAAAAGAGCTTTAGTCTCATCAGCCTGCTTCATGATCAATACGAAGGTTGGATCAATACACACTGTATTTACTATCTTTCAGAGGAAGAATGGAGCTCGCTAAAAAAACTTCCGGTACTTGTAACTCATGAGGTATTTAATCTTCTTAAACCTGTAAATACTATCGAGCCATTAATTATCGGTTCCGGGAGTTTGCTGAGGATTTCATCCCCGGGTAAAATAAAAATTGATCAAAACGAATTCCATATCCCTGAAATAAAGAAAGAAGTTCACTCCAAGTTCAGAGAGAATATTGTAATAAATGGATTAAAACTACTTTCTATACCTTATTTATGGGGTGCACGTGGCGGGTTTGGCTTCGATTGTTCAGGTATGGTGCAGAATCTTTATCGACAGGCTGGAATTGAGATACCGAGGGATGCTTCGGCTCAATCAACTTTTGGCAAAACATTGAGTTTTATTGATGAAGCTCAACCTGGAGATCTTGCTTTTTTCGATAATGAAGAAGGTAAAATCATACATGTTGGAATGATTTTGGAAAAAGGAAAAATACTTCATGCTTCAGGAAGAGTGAAAATTGATGAAATCGACCATCAGGGGATATTTTCAAAAGAACAGAATCGCTACACTCATTCATTGAGGCTAGTTCGGAACATCGTGGTGAATTGATGCTAGATTATCATCCCCGCTCCTACTGTATTATTCGTTCCCTCTTCAATCAGAATAACACTTCCAGTAATCCTGTTATTTCTATAGGAATCAAAAAACAATGGTTTAGTAGTACGTACCTTGATTTGTCCTATTTCATTCAGAGCTAAAGAGTTGACGTCACGGATTTTCTCAAGACTGTTTATATCCATCTTATAATTTAGCTCTTTAATCAGGCATTTTACATCGTTACTGGTATGACGCAGAGTATATTTGCCATTCAGAGCCATTGGTTTTTCGCTCAGCCAGCATACCATCATTTCCACATCCTGACTAACTACCGGTTCCTTTGAATCCACCACAATCATGTCTCCCCTGCTAATGTCCACATCATCAGTAAGAGTAATTGTCACAGACATTGGGGCGTGAGCAGTTTCAAGACTACCGGTCATGGTATCAATTGATGCAATGGTAGATGCAAAGCCTGATGGAAGAATTTTCACTTTATCGCCTTTACTGAATTCCCCGCTTGCAATGCGGCCTGCATATCCGCGATAATCGTGATATTCAGCCGATTGCGGACGAATTACATATTGTACCGGGAAACGACTGTCGACCATATTAAGGTCATTACCGATATGAATATTTTCAAGTACCCACATCAGAGTTGGGCCATCATACCAGTTCATAACTTTGGATCTTTCAACAACGTTATCACCTTTCAGCGCACTAATAGGGATAAAGCGTACGTCGAGAATATCAAGCTTTGCTGCAATCTGGCTGAATTCTTTTTTAATGGACTCGAAAACGTCTTCCTTGTAATCAACGAGGTCCATTTTATTTATGCAAATCATCACATGCGGAATACGCAACAATGAAGCGATATAGGCATGACGAATGGTTTGCTCCAGTACACCCTGACGTGCATCAACCAGAATGATTGCCAGATTTGCTGTGGAAGCTCCGGTTACCATATTACGGGTGTATTGAATATGACCCGGAGTATCGGCAATAATGAATTTTCGCTTGGGAGTAGCAAAATACCTGTATGCAACATCAATTGTAATTCCTTGTTCACGCTCTGCACGAAGCCCGTCGGTAAGAAGCGCGAGATTCACATGCTCGTCGCCCCTTCTTTCGCTAGCGAGTTTTACAGCCTCCATCTGATCTTCGAAAATAGATTTGCTATCATAAAGAAGTCGGCCTATTAATGTGCTTTTCCCATCATCAACACTTCCTGCAGTAGTGAATCGCAGGAGTTCCATATCGAGGTAACCTGGGGTTGGGTTTGTTTTTTCGTTTGCTGTCATATTTAATCGCGAATTTTAGACAAAATCAATTTAAAATAAATGCTGTTAAAGGATAACTCTTTTAATCCCTTCTTTAAGCACTGTAACATGGAAATTAAGAATCAAACCAAGTGTAAAATTTCCGAGTTTTAAATAAGTAAGAACTTGTGCTATATGTACTTCGTTTAAGAATTCAACAGTTTTTAATTCAATCACAACTTTATTTTCAACTAGAAGATCAATCCTATAACCGTGATCAAGTTTAACATCTTTATAAATTATAGGCATAGGTTTTTCTTTTTGAACATCCAATCCTAATAACTTAAGTTCATAATATAAACACTCCCTATAAGCTGATTCTAATAATCCTGGCCCGAGTTGCCTATGCACTTCGATGGCACAACCAATTATCACATTTGACAATTCGTTCTCTGTCATTTCCTTATTTTTCTCTTTGTGTAACTTTGTGCTTCTTTGTGATCTCTGTGTAATTGCTGTGTAATAATTGTGTCACAAAGCACACAAAGAAGCTCAAAGGTTCACAAAGGTTAATACTATGAGATAAATTAAAAATACCCCTCTTTCTTCCTATCCTCCATAGCTGCCTCTGAACGCTTATCGTCGTATCTCCCTCCCCTTTCAGTTACGCGGGTAGCTGCTACTTCATTAATTATATCTTCGAGGGAGTTGGCTGTTGAGAGCGTAAGACCAGTGCAAGTGATATCGCCAATAGTGCGGCAACGCACATCAAGAGTCTCAGCCTTTTCAGATGCTTTCATTTCAAGAAATGGTGCTTTTGCAAGCCAGATTCCATCCCTGAAAAACACCTCTCTTTTATGCGTAAAATACAAATCAGGAATTTCAATTTCTTCCAGAAAAATGTATTGCCAAACGTCCATTTCAGTCCAATTACTTATGGGAAAAACCCTGAAGTGTTCGCCCATATTTTTCTTGCCGTTAAAGATGTTCCACAGCTCAGGGCGTTGATTTTTAGGATCCCACTGACCAAACTCATCACGGTGTGAGAAAAACCGTTCTTTTGCTCGCGCCTTCTCTTCGTCGCGTCTTCCTCCGCCAAGTGCACAATCAAATTTGTGCTCTTCAATTGCGTCAAGTAAAGTAACAGTCTGAAGTACGTTACGACTTGCATTATACCCTTTTTCTTCAACAGCACGGCCTGTGTTAATGCTATCTTGCACAAGTCTAACAATTACTTTCCCATTGGTCTTCTCCATTAACTCATCACGAAAAGTGAGGGTTTCAGGGAAATTATGGCCAGTATCGATGTGTAGACAAGGAAAAGGAACCGGCATAGGCCAGAAAGCCTTACGAGCAAGGTAGTACATAACAATTGAATCTTTACCACCTGAAAAAAGAAGTGTAGGACGCTCAAATTGAGCTGCCACCTCACGGATTACGTATATCGACTCAGATTCAAGTTCCCTAAGATGGGTTAATGTTGTTTTATCCATTTAATTAATCTTAAAAAGCCATTTCAAATAGTGCAAAAAAACAAGTAATTTAAGGCTTGTTACCCTGAAACATAACCGATACATCCTAAATCGAAGGGCAATTAAATAACAAACACAAAACAAGTTTAGGTATTTCAGTCCACAAATATAATAAATTATCAGTCAATGTCGTTTACTTAAGGGTGTCCGAAATCTTCAAAAATCAGCCCCACTCCAACCTCCCGAGTTCGGGAGGTTGGAGTGGGGCATTTTTTAGAATCGGAAAATTTCTTAAGTCAACGACATTGAATTATCAGTTGTGTTTTTAGTAACAAAAAAAGGCCGTCCTTCTGGGACAGCCTTTTTTAAATTGGTAATTTAAATACTACAAAGGTTCGTAGTTTTCTTCAATAACTCTGTTTCCTGTACCACCTACATAGAAGTAGTTAAGATCAAAGTTTTTATTAACAGGATTGAATGCATTTGTAAGTCCTGCGCTCATAAATACATCTGTTATAGCATTTGGACCTTTGGTAACAACGCAAGTGTTGTCATCCTGTACGTCAATATAAATGTCATAACCTGATCCTCCCAGGTCACCAAGCCAGCACCAGCATTTTGTAGCAGTAACCGGGGTGAGGAACTTTTCTTCACTGATATTACGCGGGCCATTTACAGGGTGTGTAAAAACACCTGTGCATTCGTAGTTTCCAGCATATTGGTTAGCAACAGCAATGGTGGTTTTAGCATTATTAACAACTTCGCGTCCGTCGGACATAACAGCTACATAACGGAAAGTCCAGAAATCACCAATATTCAGCGTTAACTCATTAGCTGACATAGCACCACTGTTGATAACTAGATCCTTAATGAGGTCAGCGTATGCAAGTGTAAAGGTCTGACTTAATTCTTCAGTAGCATTAGCACCAGCAACGTTAATTGTACTCATTACAACTTCGTTTGATAATAGTGTGTCTTTCTTGTTGGTATAGCTATTCATAACTTTTATAGAGGTAATAGCAGGCCCAACAGGAACTATAACTACAACATCAAATGTTGGAGTTGCGCCAAGTTTGTACGGAAAATTTGCAGTAACCGGTTTTACAAGTCCTCCGGCTTTTGCATTTTCAGTAAGGATGTCAGTATTTTCCATACATGAGTTTGCAGTAAACATCAGCAGGAAAACAGATGAAGCCCAGATTGATTTTTGAAATATATTTTTCATATTTTTTGAAAATTTATTAATTAAAAATAACATCTAAGAACATGTGGCTTATTTTACCACAATGTTGTCTTCAGTGTCCCACCATACGCGAGTTTTCAGGTCGTCAGGTCCACCAAGAAGAGTTATACCTGCATCACGATTTGTATTGTTAGTACCAAACTCTACTATCGGATAGGAGACCCTCTGAGGTATAGTTCCGTCAAGGTCGCCGTCTTCAGCGGCAATAAGAACTGGGTGACCGATACGTCTCCATTCGAACCATGACTGAAGTCCCTGGTCAAACATAGCAGCCCATTTCTGAGTACCTATGAGTTCCATTTTTTGATCTTCGGTATAACCAGCGCTCCAAGTCCAGTTGTCGTTTGCATAAAAATCATTTGCCAAACTGTCAATATCCCAGTCGTCGTTAGCCCATTTACCAGCCGTAGCAGCAACTAAAGCATCACCAAACTGATAATAAGAAGCTTTAACAGCAGCTTCATAATTCACTTCAGCCTCAGGATCACCACCTCCTATATAACCTTTAAGAGCAGCTTCTGATTTTATGAAAAGTACTTCTGCATAATTCATCAGTACACCAGGAGCAGTAGCTGCAGTGAAATAAGAACCAAGCTTTGAAGTATATTTCAGACCGTTTCCATTATAAGCCAAAGCTTTTGAAGAAGTTAATCCATTGGGTAATCCCTGGAAATAACCATTTGCACTACCTAAATCCTGAGCAAAAAGAGCAATACGGTAATCCATATTTGGGGAATTATTCCACATTAAATCAACAACTGATAAGCTAACCCTATGATCATCACGTGTTTTGCGATTCTCATGAATTGGGTTGTTGCTTGGTAATGAACCTAAGAAGATAAGCTGAGCATTATCATCATTTGATTCAAAAACCGGATACTTAGCAGCATTACCAAACATCCTAGTCAGTTCATCTTTTGCAAAAAGTTCATCTTTTGCCGACATGCGAAGCACCAAACGTGCATGAAGTGAGTTAGCAAATTTTTGCCAAGCAGCAACATCACCACCAAAAAGAAGGTCTCCTTCGATTTCGTCTGTACCACTTGCAAGATATGAATTAGCAGAATCAAGGCTGGTAATCAGAGCTCTGTAGATAGATTCCTGATCATCATAAGCTGGTTGCAGAATTCCACCATCGGCGGCACCAGATCTCCATGCTTCACTGTAAGGAACGGGTCCAAACAAGTCAGTGAGAACTGAAGTAATATATGCTTCACAAACAAGTGATATACCTTCATAATTCTTAAGACCCTGAGCAATAGCGATCTTTTTCAGAAGAGCATTATCCATACCACTGGTTGCATAAAAGCTGGTCCATGTGTTGTTAATAACACCGGAGCGCGGCATATAACGATCTTCATCAGTGTATTGAACTTTTGCCATGTGTTGAACCCAGCAATTGCCCATTTCGTGACCAAGGAAAATTTCATAGGTTCTCTCGGTCATGTTTTCTATCACATTGGGGAGAAGTAGCTTAGGTAATGCAGCTCCTAACTCCGGATCATTGGGATTCTTGTTAATTTTATCAAAATCTTTGGTGCAAGACTGCAGTACCAGAGACGTTGCGAAAACTACGACAAGTCCTTTAAATATTGTTGTTTTCATATTTTATTGCTTTTCTAAGTTCCTTAAAAATTAACACTTACATTAAATCCTAAGCTTCTGGCTGAAGGTAACTGTCCAAATTCAAGACCCTGTACGTTTGTATTATCAAAAGAAGTTTCAGGATCAATATGAGGAACTTTAGCCCAAAGAAGAAGAAGGTTTCTACCTACGAAAGAAACGTTGAGATTACGTATTGGCAGATTTCCAATCTTATTGAAAGTGTAGCCTAAAGTTACTTCACGTAGTTTAATATAGCTGGCATCAAAAACACTTGGATAGCAAATGTTGTTCTGGTAAACTGCCTTGTTATATTCTTCTGCAGATACAACTACATCGTTAGTTCCATAAACAGGTACTTCTACACCGTCAACAATTTGGGTACCCGTTTGTTTCACACCAACTCCAACGATTCCACCCTCTCTTCCAAGAAGAGTTTCTTCGAGTACACCAGCATAACGACCCCATGAAGTAGTCATTGAATACAATTCGCCACCCATTCTGGTGTCAATTAAAACACCAAGAGAAAGGTTTTTGTATCTGATGTCGTTTTTCATACCACCGGTCCAGTCGGGTTGATAATTTCCAAGTGCTTTAATATCACCTACTTTAGGAAGGCCGTTTACGTTAATGATGTTTCCTTTTGAGTCACGTTTAACATCATATCCGTAAAATGTTCCGTAAGGCTGGCCGGGAATAGCAATAACCTGCATGCTCCAGTAAGTTCCAAGTACATATTGGTCAACACCAGGGGCAAGTTCAACAACTTCGTTGATGTTTTTAGCATAGTTAATAGTAATTTCCCAATTAAAATCTTTTGTTTTAACAGGAGTGATATAAACCATAACTTCAACACCCTTATTATCAATACGACCTGCGTTAACACTTTTGAATGTAAAACCACTGGCAGGAGAAACAGGGATATCGATAATCTGATTGGTTTGTTGTGAACTATAATACGTTGCATCAACACCTAATCTGTTGTTAAAGAACTTCAAGTCAACACCAAATTCAAGAGAGTTTTTAAACTCAGGTTTTAGGCCTGCATTAGGCAGAGTGTTTGGAACAAACATGTTAGGAACTTTTGTTGCTGCACTCCAGCCTTCACCAAAAGAAACAATCGGTAAGAGTTTGTAAGGATCAGTATCACTACCTACTTTTGCATAAGAAATTCTTGCTTTACCAAAGTTCAGAACTTGTGAATCAATATTCAAAAGATCAGTGAAAACGCCAGAAAGTGCTACTGAATAGTATTGATAAGAGTTTTCTGATTCAGGTAAAGTACTTGACCAGTCATTTCTGAAAGTACCATCAAGTGTAAGAGCATCTTTGTATGTAATCTGACCAGCAGAATAAAGTGAATTAATTCTCCTTTTTAAAAGCCTATTGGTAGTTTTCTGTGCAACTGCTGAGTTAGAAAGGTTATATACGTTAGGAAGAACCAATTCTTCAGCAGTACCGTTATTATACTGGTTTGAATAATCCATACGGCTACCTCCAACGCTTAAGGAGAAAGACAAATCCTGGCTAATCTGTTTATTTGCAGTTAACAAGAAGTCAGAATTTATTTCTCTAACTGTTCTAGCTGATTCAAAGTAATATCCAAAAGGATTGTCAACATCACCAAATGCGCGTCTTTCAGTATTGATATTTGAATAAATATCTCCACCGGTTCTAACAAAGCCGCTTAACCAATCAGTAAACTGGTAAGTAACTTTTGCATTACCCATGAATCTTTCACGCTGCATTGTGTTTGTGTTCTCGTTCAAAGTGAAGAATGGGTTGTTGTGATAATTATTGTTCCAGCTGTTTTTGGTGCCATCAGGATTTGTATAAGTCCTAAGGTTATCCATGTTAACTTGACGACCAAACCAAATAAACTGTTGCATGATGTTCTGAGCATCATACCCGTAACTTGGCATGTTATTGGAAGTTGAATTAATATAAGTTGCACCACCGCTTACTGTCATCTTGTTGGTAACATTCAGGCTACCATTAAGAGCAAGATTTTTCTTAGTAAGATCAGTATTTGGAACCATACCTGTCTGGCCTGTTCCTGTATAAGATGCACGGAAAGTAGCTTTATCGTTTCCACCGGAAATAGCAACGTTAGTAGAAGATGTTTGTCCAGTGTTAAATAAAGATCTAACGTTATCTGGCTGTGACACCCAAGGTGTAGCTTCGCGAACACCACCAACAACTGGTGAATCAAATTGTGGAATCATTAAACCAGCGTCAAGTTTTGGACCCCAACTTTCGTCAGTTCCGTCATTGATACCACCACCAGCACCATCAACGAATTCAAAAGCACCACTTGATCCTTGTCCGTAACCATTCTGGAAATCAGGAAGTCTGAGTGGAGTTTCGAAAGAAGTAGAATTACTAACTGAAATTCCAAGACCTTTTGAGCCTTTACCAGTTTTTGTTTCGATAAGAATAACTCCGTTTGATGCGCGTGATCCGTAAAGAGCAGCAGCATTTGGCCCTTTTAGCACGGTCATTTTTTCAACATCATTTGGGTTGATATCGGCAGCACCGTTTCCTCTGTTTACACCGTCGTTACCGGTTCCCCCCATGTTGGAGTTATCGATAGGAATACCGTCAACAATAAAAAGAGGCTGGTTGTTACCACCTAATGAAGAAGCACCTCTGAGAACAATTCTGGTAGATGCACCAACGGCACCTGAACTATTTGTAATCTGTGCCCCGGCTACTCTACCGGATAAAGAGTTGATGATGTTTTGTTCACGTGCTTTGGAAAGATCTTCACCCGAAACATCCTGTACGGAATAACCGATGGATTTCTTTTCTCTTGAAACTCCAAGAGCCGTTACAACTACTTCACCAAGATCCAAAGCGTCGGCCTGCATCACAAGGTCAATGATAGTTCTGCCTTCAATGGCTAAGTCCAGTGCAATCATACCAACAAAACTAAAACTTAGGCTGGTAGCACTTTGAGGAACGCTTAGTTCATAGTCACCATTAAAATTAGTAACTGTACCAATTGTAGTTCCTTTAACTACAACCGACACCCCGGGTAGTGGCGACCCGTCATCGGCACTGGTCACGTTACCCGTGATCTGTACATTCTGTGCCTGCAAAGCCTGGAAGCCTACAAACACGAAGAATGCCAGTAAAACTGTAAATCTTTTCATAGATAAAAATTTTAGGTTTATAAATAGTTAATAAAAGAATTATTCTGTGATGCCAAATCTATAAAAAAAAAACAAAAGAAAAAACAAATTACAGTCTAACAAAGGGCTTTGTAAGTACTGTGTCGGTAAACGGCATGACGTATTTTTACGTGAATTACAATGAACATACTGTAAACATAAGGCTTTTAGAGAAAATAAGGCAGGAAAACAAATTTTAAGATATGTTAATAAATATTAAAATTCTTTTCGTCAATCTGTAACAAATTTAGGTTTCATTCGTTATCGGCAAAAAGTAAAGTGGAATTTATCAGTGAAAGGTTCATTTCTGCTTATTCAGAATAAGGTCAATTTCTTCCAAAATACCAGCTTCAGTTCCTATTGTATTATTAATAATATTTTGGCCTTTTTCAAGAATATTATTTACAACTGATTTGTCTTCAAAAGATGATGCATTAATCTTAACATTTAGCCAAGCTCCCATAATACATGAACGTATTGCCAATGCTCCAACACCTGCATCGGATACAGAATTCGGATTACCAGTTTTAACCATTTGCTGTATCAGCTCAAACCCTTCAAAAGCTGTTTGCATAGTTTTTAAAGGGATTTCAATTGCATTAAGGGTGGCCTTCTGTATGGCTGTTTTACGAATTTCTTTTTCTTCGGGGGAGTTTTTAGCCAGCGAAAACGCTTCCATTATCGCATTAAATGCATGTGTATCTTCATCAATCAGCGCAAGTAATTCGTTTTGCAATTTCTTTCCTTTTTCTGCGTGATTGCTGAATTCTTCCCAACGGTCATCCCATCCCTTTTTATGGGAAGATAAATTCGCAACCATGGTACCAAGTGCTACTCCCATGGCACCCATAGCAGCACTGATTGAACCGCCACCTGGTGCGGGGGATTCAGAGGCGGTTTCGTTTACGAAATCTGTCAGATTCATCGAAACGAGTCGTTTTCCAGTCTTATTTTCTAATTTGTATTCGATGATTTTCTCATTCGGGTTAAAAGGAGCCAGTTCATCTAATCCAAGCGATTTCACTGCGATTTTAATAAGCTCTGCATCGGAAACTCCCAACGACCTTTTTTGTTTTTTGAGAAAATATTTTCCTGCCTCAAGCATAGCTTTCAGTGACACCATGCCTACCAGTTCAGATCCGGTAACCCTCATGCCCCGAGCCTCCGCTTTTTTACAGGCTTCGTCAAATGCAATGTGCATCGGAGTTATGCTGATATTTGTGAGATTGATGGATATCTGCGCGATGCCGTATTCCTTAATATACCATCCGATTGCCTTGACCGCTTTGAGAGATCCCTGAATATAAACGGTATTACCTTTTTCATCTTTCACGATTTTTCCGGCAACTGTGTCGCCATCCCTTTTAACTCTGCCTTTTTCCCGGATGTCGTATGCTACGGCATTAGCTCTTCTAACCGATGTTGTATTCAGGTTTATATTGTATGCCACGAGAAAATCCCTTGCACCTATTGCTATTGCGCCGATTTTGGGATTAAACACCGCCGGTCCGAAATCAGGTTTCCAGTGAGGATCGGTCAATTTTCGGGGGAGACCCTCGTACTCTCCAGAACGGACCTCAGCGAGGTTTTTCCTGCTTTCATGAAGTGCAGCACTTTCGTAACAATATACTGGGATTGACAGTTCATTTCCGATTCGTTCTGCCAGTTTATGAGCAAAACCAACCGTTTCTTCCATACTGATCCCTGAGATCGGGATAAGAGGCAAAACGTCTGTTGCCCCGAAACGGGGATGTTCACCATTATGATGAGACATATCAATTAGTTCAGAAGCTATTTTTGCAGCCTGAAATGCAGCTTCAACAACTGCTTCCGGTTCGCCCGCAAAGGTAACAACCGTGCGGTTTGTTGCTTTTCCGGGATCGACATCTAAAAGCCTTATTCCTTCAACTTTTTCTATTTCATTGGTAATCTGCTTAATAATACTCATATCTCTGCCTTCGGAGAAATTGGGTACACATTCGATGAGACGGATCATATTGGTGTTTTCTGGATTTGAGTACAAATATCTGTAATTATTTGGTTATTTGGTAATTTCGGGAAAGAGGTACAAGGGTAATGTTGGCTGAGACTGCCGAACCAGCAAAAACGATGACCCCCAGGCTAAAAGCCTGAGATATCTCAAAAAAAACCCGGAATCCAAAGATCCCGGGTTCTAAAAAACTAGAAAGAAGTACTTAAATCGCTTTTCCACCGCGCTCTCCGGTACGAATCCGGATAACTTCTTCAAGCGGGGTAATGAATATCTTTCCATCTCCCACTTTACCATCCGGACCATCAGTACGAGCAGATTTAAGGATCGTTTCGATAGTAATATCAACAAATTCTTCGTTTACGGCTATTTCAATTTTAATTTTAGGAATGAGATCAGGTACAATTACCTGTCCTCGGTACATTTCTTCAATTCTCTGTTGTCCGTGACCTGAAACACGGCTTACAGAAATTCTTTTTATATCAGCTTCGATGAGTGCTTCGCGCACCTGATCGAGTTGAGCTTCTCGTATAATTGCTGTTATTAGTTTCATTTTTTTTACTAATTAGGGTTAAGCATTCCATATCCTCTTTCACCGTGGTATGCGCGGTCAAGACCAGCCATTTCATCGATTTCAGACGATTTGAACTTAAATATTTTGTCAATTACAAATATAATTATAAGCGTCATTACTGCTGCATAAAGTATTGCAACCCCAACAGCAAGCGCCTGTACTCCAAGCTGATTCAAAACTGTCCAGTCGCCACCAAAAGCTGCTGAAGCATTAGCCATCCAGGATGGACGAATAAAAAATACCAGCATTATTGCACCAACAATTCCACCTACACCATGAATTCCGAATGCATCAAGACTATCATCATAACCCAGTTTGTTCTTCAACATAATAGCCATGTAGCAAATTATTGATGCCAGCATTCCAAGTATCATTGCACCGTATGGCTGAACCACACCCGCAGCAGGAGTTACAGCAACTAGTCCGGCAAGAATACCGCTTGCAAATCCAAGTGCAGTAGCTTTTCCCTGATGAACCCCTTCAATAATCATCCACGTCATTGCTCCGGCAGCTGCTGCAACCTGAGTAGCTGTAAGGGCCTGAGCTGTACTGAGTCCGCTGGAAATACTGCTTCCAGCATTAAATCCAAACCAACCAACCCAAAGTAAACCAGCACCAAGCATTGTTAATACCAGGTTATTTGGGCGAATTACCTGATAAGGATAACCTCTTCTGGCACCCAGATAAATAGCTGCTACCAGCCCACTTACGCCGGCAGAAATATGAACAACTGTACCCCCTGCAAAGTCAATGGCTCCGGCAGCTCCCAGATTAAAAAGGAAACCATCGCTTGCCCATACCCAATGACAAAGTGGGTTATATACAAAAATTCCCCATATCGCTATAAAAAATACATAAGCCTTAAAAGAAACCCTTTCAGCAAATGCACCGGCAATCAGTGCAGGTGTAATAATTGCGAATTTTCCCTGAAACATTGAAAAGACGTATTCAGGTATTCCGGCAGGCATTATATTTTCATCGATTCCCTTGAGAAAGAAATAATCAGGGTTCCAACCAAACCATCCTCCCAGCACATTGTGTCCGAAACTCATGCTGTAGCCAACTGCCACCCAGAGAATACTCATTATTCCCATTGCAGCAAAACTATGCATAATTGTTCCTAAAACATTTTTTGTTCTAACGAGACCTCCGTAGAACATGGCCAGACCAGGGATCATTAGTAACACCAGTGCTGTGGATGTGAGCATCCATGAGGTTGCTCCAGTATCAATTGGTGTTGTGTCAGCAGCAAATATCCCTGAGCTGCAGGCAAAAAGCAGAACCAATGATAACAGATTCTTTTTACGCAATAATTTCATAAAGCAATTTTTTTTAAATAAATATTGTTTTCGGTGCAAACATATATTTTTTATGGCATCTAACCAATTTATTTATTATTTATTTTGTTTCACACCCCTGTTTTTTATATACTAATTAAATTATTATGTGTTTATTTGTTAGGTAGCTAATTTTAAAAGCGACATATATTAAATTCTTTTGGATTTGAATAATTTAGGATTTTCCAGATCCCTACCGATATTTGATCCCTAACGGGATCATATCGAAGCGACTATATCATTGATAAATAAAAAGCTATTAATATAGAGTCCTGTTACAAACGAGGTATTGTTGTAACGGATAATAGTCAATAGTTCGTTAAACTTTCAGGAATTGACATAATGAAATTACGCAAAGTGCTGATTATTAATTCTATGCATATTATAAATCAAATTTTATAAGGCATTGATAATGAGTAATATAAAAAAGTTTAACGAACTATTGATAGTGAAAAGGATCTTTAATTAAAGAAATTGGATTAATTATCTGATTAACTGCCCTTTGCAGTAAACATGTTCAATCAGATCAGCTCCGAAAGAGTAGGGAATAAATTCCAGTCCGGGAATTTTGCGGGTAATGATAAATGAAGCCGATTTTCCGGGTGTGATGCTTCCTTCAGTGGACTCAACTCCCATTGCATAAGCAGAGTTAATGGTAACTGCATTTAAAGCTTCTTCAGGTATCATGCGAAGTTTAATGCATGCAAGAGATAGAATAAAACTCATATTTCCGGATGGGGATGACCCGGGATTGTAATCTGTTGCTAGTGCGAGAGGTAATCCAGCATCAATCATTTTACGTGCAGGCGCATATCCAATCCCCAGAAAAAAAGATGCACCTGGAAGTAGCGTAGGGATTGTATTACTACCCAGCAACGATCTAATTTCATTATCTTCAACATATTCAAGGTGATCTACAGATAAGGCATTATGCTTTACCCCTATCTGAATGCCTCCTGATAATCCCAGTTCATTGGCATGAATCTTAGGACAGAGTCCGCATTGTATCCCAGCACTTAGAATTTTATCTGTTTCCTCCGGTGTAAAAAAGCCATGATCGCAAAAAACATCAATATAATCTGCCAACTCCTCAAATTTAACGGCAGGAATCATTTCTGTGATAATTTTTTCGATATACTCTTCTCTATTGCTTTTATACTCTTCCGGAAGGGCATGAGCGCCTAAAAATGTTGCTTTTACTGTGAGTGGGAATGCATGTTTGATCCTGCGAATTACACGAAGCATTTTTAACTCATCTGCAGTATTCAATCCGTAACCGCTCTTTATTTCCACTGAGCAGGTCCCAAGACGCATAATTTCCTTAATCCTTTCGGCCGATTTCCTAAAAAGTTCATTTTCTGGAGTATCGTGAAGGATTTTTGCTGAATTCAAAATGCCACCTCCGTTTTTTGCTATTTCCTCGTATGAAAGACCTTTTATTTTATCAATAAATTCAGTTTCCCTGCTGCCGGCATACACAAGATGTGTGTGAGAATCACAAAATGCAGGCAACACCAACCGACCGGATGCATCGTAAATATTATCTGATTTCATGTATTCCTGTGGAATTTCGGACATACTTCCAAAATCCACAATCTTTTCATCCTCACAGTACAACCACGCATTTTCAAGCGAAGGAATCACCTGCATCTCTTTGCCTTTGCGGATTTTAGGGTTCTGGTCGGAAACCTGAAAAAGATTTTTGATATTGAATATCAGGAGGCTCATGGTTGTGAAAGCTAGCTAAAATATTTCAATGTATAGGCCACAATCACACCCAGATAATTTCCAATGGCGTATCCAATAATCCCAATAATTATACCCGATAAAACAATTGCTTTATTCTTCAGGACACCAGCAACAACAGGGACAAATGGTGGCGACATGGAAAGGGCAACTGTTGTTATCAGAAAATTATCCACATCAATTTTAAATATCCATGAAAGAATTCCATGAATTAGCATTGCTCCGGGCACAGCAATAAGTATGTACAAGAATATTGAAATCAGAAACTCAGAATTTTCGCTGTTAAACATCTTGCTCAGATCAGCTGTAGAAGCCACAACCAAACTGAAAATGAGGATGAAATACATTCCCAGCTGAAAGGTCTTTTTTATGCGATTTATTGCAGGAAAGGTTGATGCAACAATCCCAAGGGAAGTAATAATAAGAATTGCAATTACCGTTTGGTTGTTTTTGGGAAACAACATGCTTATCCCACCGCCAATTGCGGAAATGAGAACAGTTAATCCAAATCCCTTTAATAATTTAAGAAAAATAGTTTTTGAGAATATTCCACTATACGATTCAAATTCGCTCACCATTTCCTCTGTACGATTCAGATTTTCAATTCCATCTGTTGATTTGTAAGGTCGCATAAAGAGTAAAAAGAAACGTTGGGCAAAGGTTAGCAGGAATAATAATACAACCGAGCCAACAACCAGATCTGCGGTATTGGTTAATATATAGGTTTCGTTGTCGACGTCAAGCATAGTAGCTAGAGCAGCAAGATTCGGTGTGCCACCGGTATAAACACCAATAAGCATTCCTGAAATTTTCCAGCAATCGGGAATATGACTTCTGAAAATAAAAAACCCGATAACAACCATGATGGTTGCCGCTAAAACTCCCAAGAGCAAGGAAATAAAAGTCGTTTTAGCCAGCTTAACCCATTTTCTTATATCTTCAGAAAAGAGTAAAAGTGGGATCGCAAGCGGAATAGTAATGGAAGTTAGAATATCATTCATACCTTCAAGGTTAGAAGGAAGAATACCAATATTACCTACAAAAAGGCCAACGATATAACAAATAACAATTGATCCGATTTTGCGGATATATGAATAGGTGTTACCCAGATAGATTACAAGTACCGGGAAAAGTAGAAAGAATGCTATCAACAGAATTTTTGCAGTCATTTCGGGATTAGTTGGTTAATAACGGGTTAAAATAACTAACAAATCCGTCGAAATCCAAATCTGCCGTTACGTAATAACAAGAAAATCAAAATTACATTTTCGTAAAATGCTGAATTTCTGATTTATACAAGGGTTAGAAATTCAGGAAACATAAAAACGTCGTTTCTCACTTCAAAAAAACAGAACTTGGATTTTCCTGATTATTGATTTAAAAAGTAAGTTTTCATAAGTGGATAACCTACTTCGTTTAAAAGATCACTGTCAAGGGATATCCGTCCTTCCCCAGTGAATTTCAGGAAAATATACGTTTCAGAGTTTTTCCCTTTTAAACTGAATTCCAGCTTTCCTGCGTCTTTCGTATAAGTGTAATCACCAACACCTCTGGTAACTTCAACGGATATGGAAGGAGGAAACATCAGTTTAAATGTATTATTGAACATGTCTGTATTCGATAATCCCGCCATATAATCTGTGTTTTTCTCAAGGAATGTACTATCAAAAAGAGAAAGTATATTTGGCTCTGATTTGAATGCCGGAATGTCTTTTATTCCTATCGTTGTTTCGGTTGTTGCTGTAAAAACCGAGTTAGGCATATTATATGACACGGTGCCTCTTTGAGTATCATAAACATCAAATGTCAGTAAAACACAGAAGTATTATCTAGAATTTGTAACCCAGTAAAAAATAATATTTGCTGGTAGATGACTTAATAGTTGAAGTGTTTTGCATCCCGTTTCCCTTTTCGAATCGGGTTTCCAGAGAGAAGTTTTTGTATTTGGCACCCAATCCAAACGCATATCCACCTTCATATGCACGAGTCTCATTTAAAGCAGCTCTTTCTGGAGAATAGGTTTTGACTCCAGAAGTAACCTTTTCCTCTTTCAAAAGGTTAATTTCATTAATAACGTACCCACCTGTCAAGCCTGCATTACAAAAAATGAAACAATTACCTATTGGGTATTTATAACGAAGCATATTTGTGCGACGAATGTATGAATATCCAATATTCGAATGAAAAATGGTGTAATTCGTGAGATTAGGAAGGTTCCTGTAAGAGTTCTTTATTTCATAAGCAGAATAAATTAATTCGTTATACAAAGACCATTTATTGTTTTTACCTCTGAAAATGATATCAAGGAATAGTCCTCCAGCGAAATTAAATGAAGGATTAATATCACTACCTACCAGATAATCCATAGCAGATCCTGTAAAATATACTTTGGTTAATGACATTCCACCTAAAGCCCCAAAATCGAACCCGATTTTCTCAGATTTCCGCGAATTTAGAGATTCAGAACCTGAACCGAAATTCCGAAATTCACATACAGAACCTGAACTGTTATAATATAATTCTAACAACTCACCCAATCCATCTTTTGTATACTGCAGATTCTGGAGTTCAGGTTGAACTGCAGGAGAATCTTTAAAATAGGCCAACAATTGCCCCCTGAAAACACAATTCTCAACAAGCTCAGTATTGCCAGCCTTTTTTACGTAAAATTTTTTGTAAATTAACAATTGGTATTTTGAATCCTGAACTATATAAAACTGTTCCTTTTTGTCTGAATTTTTATAACAATAAAGACTTTTTGAACCTTTAATTATTGTTTGAAGAAAAATTGTGTCCGCTACAGTTTTTAATGTTGGAGTATTGTCATAGCTATTCGCTGAAACCACCTCAGATTGCACAATAGCACCAACATATAATTCACCATAAACTCCAAATTTTTTTATATCGAGAGGTAAAAATATTCTGACCTGATCCTTTTCATTTTGCCTGAATTCTATCTTTTCAGGATTAATTTTCCAGTAATTGTAATTGATGGTTCCCTTTAAAGTGTCTCCACTTAATGAAATTACAAAACCGGGTTTAAAATTTTTTTGAGAGTTTACTGCAACAAAGCAGGGTAATATCAAAATGACAATCGCCAATAAGCGAAAATGCGTTAAAGTCATAACTTAATAATCGTATATATTAACATTTAAAATTTCAGTCTGAATCCTATGCCATTTCCTAGAATTGCAAGTTCGAGTTCATGAATATAAAGATTTCTATTTACCGAAAGGCCACCATTAAAAGTATTGATGGCTTTATCAGCTTGTTTATTAAACTTCTTAACAACTGGGATAGAAATAACAAGTAAGCCGACACCTACTCCAGCCAAAGCCCATTGAGGATCACCGCCTCCCATTGCAGTTCCTATGGGCCAACCTATCAGCCCTCCACCAAATAAACCAAGAACCATAGCCGTGGAGTATGTAGACTTTGCTTCAATAATCTCCTTGTGAGCTTGCTCATTGCCTTCCATTGCTTTTACAAGTCCTGGCATAGTAAGAGCCTTACCATGTTGAGAGAATTGATAAC
Source organism: Bacteroidales bacterium (assembly GCA_038316435.1). GTDB lineage: Bacteria > Bacteroidota > Bacteroidia > Bacteroidales > JACJXF01. Next base: position 84,771 of record JBBQAQ010000007.1, read on the forward strand.
CGCCGAAAACTTTTTTCATGGCGATACTATCGGATTGAGCATTTACAATTGCAAAACTGGCAAAAAAGAAAAAAAACAGGTTGATTAATGCAAATCTTTTCATCTTGGTAACATTTTAGCGGATAAAACTCATTTAATCTTTTAATTCAAATGTTTTCACCGGAAACATCTTAAAAATAAATAAAAGGTATTGTTATCTAAACTATCTACTCTTTAATTGGGGAATCGAAATTAGTAAATATTTTCAGGAAAATAAATTAGGCTTGCTAGCAATGATTATTTTAAATAATTCTAAATAATATTTGCCCTTAAAAGCTTTTGGCCTATCTTTGCCCAACTTTTAACCTAATCAATATTTGTATGTCTTATAATCTTCTTAAAGGAAAAAAAGGTATCATTTTTGGTGCTCTGAATGATCAGTCAATTGCATGGAAAGTAGCAGAAAAAGCTCACGAAGAAGGCGCTGTGTTTACGCTTTCCAACACAGCTGTTGCCCTTCGTTTGGGTACGCTTGATGAGTTAGCCAAAAAAACCAACTCCGAAATCATTCATGCTGACGCCACCAATGTTGCGGAAATCGAAAAAGTTTTTGCCCGCACTATGGAAATTTATGGAGGCAAAATAGATTTTGTATTGCACTCGATTGGGATGTCACCTAATGTGAGAAAAGGTATTCCTTACGACAATATAGATTATCCTAACTTCCTCAAAACACTTGATATTTCAGCGCTTTCCTTTCATAAGATGCTACAGGTGGCACGTAAAATGGATGCTATCAATGAATGGGGATCTGTGGTTGCGCTAAGTTATGTTGCAGCTCAAAGAACCTTGTTTGGATACAATGATATGGCCGATGCTAAATCTCTTCTTGAATCTATTGCCCGTAGCTTTGGATATATCTATGGCCGCGATAAAAAAATACGAATTAACACAATCTCTCAATCTCCTACCCGTACAACAGCAGGTAGCGGAGTATCGGGTATCGATACTTTGATCGACTTTACAGAGAGAATGTCTCCCCTGGGAAATGCAAGTGCTGAAGATTGTGCCGATTATTGCATCACAATGTTTTCTGATCTAACTAAGAAAGTAACCATGCAAAATCTTTTCCATGATGGTGGTTTTTCAAGCATGGGTATGAGTTATAAGGCTATTACTCAATATAATAAGAGTTTTGAGGAATGTGACTAATATGATTTGGGGGATTGTGGTCAAAAAAAGTTGGCGATTTTCAAAAAAAAAAATTATTATAAGCTGATTTTTAGTTTTTGACCGCATTAAACATGAGGGGTTTAAACCCCGTATGTTTTTGGAGTTACCTAGTATTTCAATTTACGATAGTAATTCCCTGGCATTCGCCATTGCAGCATCGGTAGTTTGTTCGCCGCTTAGCATACGTGCTATTTCGACAAGCCGGTCATTTTTCTCTAATTGCTTTATTTCAGTAATGGTACCGGAGGCTTTTTCAAATTTGTAAACCAACAAATGCTGATCGCCTTTGGCTGCTACCTGAGGAAGGTGCGTGATTGCAAAAACCTGGCGTGAAGCCGACATTTCCTTCATTATCTTCCCAACTTTGTAAGCAATTTCTCCGGAAACGCCAGTGTCTATTTCATCAAAAATTATGGTTGGAAGCCCCAGTGATCCTGAGATAATGGATTTAATACTGAGCATTAACCGGGATAATTCGCCGCCTGAGGCAATTTTAGCAATATCCTGAAGATCGGTTTTCCTGTTTGCTGTGAAGAGAAATTTCACTGAATCAAAACCATGAAGTGTAGGTTCTTCAAGGGTCTGACATTGAATTTTGAACTGAGCGTTAGGGATTCCGAGTTGCATAAGAAGTTCGATAATTGTGGCTTCCATTAAAGGGACTGACTTTCTTCGGTGAGCAGACAGTTTTCCTCCAAGTTCCTTAACTTTCATAGAACGAGATCCTAATTCTTTTTCAAGATCGCTGATGCGGAATTCAGCAGAGTTAAGTTCAAGAATTCTGTTATCCATTTCTTCTCTAAGGCGTATCAGTTCTTCAATCCCGTTAACTCGGTGCTTTTGAAGCAATAAATACAAAAGATTTAGCCTTTCCTGAACTTTTTCAAGGGATGCAGGGTCAACCTCGGTTTTATCGGCAAGCTTTTCAATTTCCGAACTGATATCTCTTAATTCGATCACTGAACTGCCGATTCGCTGTTTAAGGCCTTCAGCGACAGGGTAAAACTTTGAAAGCTTCAAAAGGGTATTTTCCGCTTCTTTTAAAAGGTTAACCACGTTGGCCTCATCCCCTGAAATAGTCTGATACACAGAATAAAGTCCGGATTTTATTTCTTCAGCATGACTCAAGATTTCAAGTTGCTTTTCCATATCTTCAACTTCACCTTCTTTAATATTTGCCTGATCAAGCTCGGTAAACTGAAATAAAAGAAAATCGAGTTCGGCTCGGGCTTTTTCCGAACTTTGTTTTAGAATTTCAAGTTCTTTGTAAATAGAAGTGTACCCTCGATATTCTTCCTGAAATTCCTCAAGTAAAACAGTTGAAGCAGCGTATGCATCGAGCACTCCAAGTTGATATAGATTATGGTTCAGGTCAAGGTTTTCGTGCTGTGAGTGAATATCAATTAAAAAATCACCGGCATCTTTCAATATCTGAAGACTTACGGGAGTGTCGTTGATAAAAGCACGGGATTTACCATTCGGACTAATTTCTCTTCGCAAAATAATGTTGGAATCCGGTTCAATTTCATTTGCTTCGAGCATAGCGTCGAGACGTTGGCTTTTAAATGCAAATATTCCTTCAACTACACATTTAATTTCTTTATTTTTCAAAACTGAAGCATCTCCCCTATTCCCCAGAATAAGTCCCAATGCCCCAAGCAGAATGGATTTCCCTGCTCCCGTCTCCCCAGTTATAGTAGTCAGCCCACCCGAAAACTGAATTTCAAGTTCTTCAATAATAGCGTAATTGCTTACCGAGAGTGAGCGGATCATAGATTTTTCTTTGAATGATTTATTTCTTGGCTTCGGTTATGGCTTTATATTTGGAGGAATTTGCCTGATCAATTTCATTCAAAATTGCAATAACCCTTGATCTTTCTTCTGGAAATGATTCCGAAAAAAGCTTCACAAATTCATCACTTTTGGCATCGAACAAAACGTGCATTGGATGCATAAAAGGGTCGGGTTTCTTGCGGTATACTGCCTGTAAAAGTTCAAGATCAGTAGCTATTGATGCGCGGGCTTCAACTGGCTTTGAGTCCATTAAATCGAGGCCCTGACGGTGATAACGATAAATAAAATCACGGCATGGGGCATAATCCGCATCCAAAAGATCTTTAACAAGCCAGTAGCGGTTTTTATGAGAAGTATTATCGAATGGTTTCCAGCCTTTATCGGGTGCATTCTGCGCATTGTCTACAATTTTTTCCGCTGCTTGAAAATAAGGCGTTCCCCCGTCAAATCCAAACGAATCGTAATCCAAACCCAAAACAAAATAAGCATAGTAAGCCAGAATGGAAGTAAGGTTTGAAATATGACTTGTGGGATCAAATTCCAGGGGTTCAAATTCGATATATCTGAATTGAAGGTCGTTATCCATATAATTCAGCATCACAGTATTATAATTCGTATTAAAGATAGTGCGGCGTGACTGAATCTGAAGTGTACCTTTGAATTCGTCGGCGGAGAGTTGTTCCTGAATATTAAACATCAGGTTGCATTCTATTCTTTCCTCGATGCCAAATACATGATTAGTCCATACTTTGTTATTCATAAATTCAAAAATAGCAGTTTGAAGAGTCTCGAAAACCTGTTTATTCGTTCCCTGAACCTGCTGACTAACCACCTGAACATTGCATTTTAGCTCTTGAGCTTTTGCAAAGCTGAAAAGTGATATAAGCACAAAAATCCCTGCAATTCTCTTCATAATCACTTTATTAATGCGATAAGTTTATTCACAATATCTACGGCAACCTCCTGCTTAGATTTTAACTCAAATTTATCAATATTATTGTTTTTGTCAATAATACTAATCTTATTGGTATCGGTTCCAAAACCTGCACCTTCATCGTTCATGCTATTTAAAACTATGAAATCCAGATTTTTACGCTTCAGTTTTTCTTTTGCGTTATTTAGTTCATTATCTGTTTCCAGAGCAAATCCAGCTAAAACCTGGGATTTAGTTTTTAAAATCCCTAATTCAGCAGCAATATCTTTTGTTGGTTTAAAAGTAATACTCCAGTCAGACTTTTCGCGCTTAACTTTCTTACTTAATGTTTCCAAGGGAGAAAAATCAGCTACAGCGGCCGATAAAATTGCAGCGTTGCATGAAGAAAAAATATTGACACATTCTGCATACATTTCAGCGGCAGTTTGCACTCGAATCAGTTTAATGGTCTTATTTTTTGTTTCGAGGGATACGGGACCGCTGATCAGAATTACCTCTGCGCCTTCATTTGCGCAGACTTCTGCAATAGCAAAACCCATTTTACCGGTTGAATGGTTTCCAAGAAAACGAACAGGATCGATAGGTTCAAATGTAGGTCCTGCTGTGATCAGGATACGTTGCAACTCAAGTTTTTTTTTTCAGGAGAGAGCAATGGAAGAATTCGCTGAAGGATTACTTCAGGTTCCTGAAGCCTGCCAATTCCCTGTAAACCAGAAGCCAGGTCACCACTGGCAGGTTCAATTAAAATATTCCCGTAGGATTGTAAAACAGCGATATTTTTTTGTGTAGAGGGATGTTTGTACATATCGAGATCCATAGCAGGTGCGAATACCACAGGACATTTAGCTGCCAAATATGTAGCAATCAACAGGTTATCAGGCATCCCGTTTGCCATTTTCGCCATACTGGTAGCAGTAACCGGAGCAATAAGAAAGAGGTCGGCCCAATTACCTAAATCGACATGACTGTTCCACATTCCGTCGTCTTTAAAAAACTCAGAAAGTACAGGATGTGTGGATAATGCGGCTAATGTTCCTTTGGTTACAAACTTCTCGGCAAAAGGAGAAAGAATAACTTTTACTTCAGCTCCTTCACGAATCAACAGACGAAGAAGAAAAACCGCTTTATATGCAGCGATACTGCCGGTTATACCAAGAAGTATTTTTTTTCCTTTTAAGTCCATAATAGTATAGTTTCAGGACAAACAAAACCTAATGAAAGTGGGTTAAAGACTTTATAATCAACACATCTCCAATGAAATAGTTTGAAAACAAAAATCAAAATCACGAACAAAGAACAGAGCTTAGTTACTTTCTGTATCCTCTTCCAGTTTTACTGGTTCCGACACACGGTAATAAATACCATCTTCGAGAAATTCCTGAAGGGCAATAAGTGTTGGTTTTGGCAAACGCTCATAAAACTTAGAAATTTCGATTTGCTCACGATTTTCGAAAACTTCCTCCAGGTTATCTGTGTAGTATGCAAATTCTTCAAGTTTACGATTGAGTTCCTGTTTCATCTCAACGCTGATCTGATTAGATCTTTTGCTAATGATCATAACACTTTCGTAAATATTTACAGTATTTACACTCATATCGCGCAAATCCTGTGTAACAGTTGTTGCGGCTGCTTTACTTTTTTTGTAATCTATCATTACTGTATGGAGTTTTGATTTGTATCTTGTCCTAAAAAACGCATTGAAGAGTCGTACATTTTTTTTGCATCATCGGAATATTTCCCGGTTGGAAATTCTGAAACAAAAGAATAATATTCGTCGACGGCGGCCTGATATCTGTCTTTAATTTTACTTGCGATAGAATTCTCAGCCAAAAGGTAACTTGACTTAAGAAGAAGAAACATAAGTTCTTCTCTATATTTTGTATCGGGATATTCATTCAAACTATTTCGAAGGGCAATAATTGAAGCTTTGTAATCGCTTAGATCATAATATAACCTTGCACTGATATATGATTTATTAACCAGTTTTTCATTCATCTCTACAATCAGGCTTTTTGCTTCTTGTATTCGCAGGCTGCGGGGATGATTAATAATAAAAAGTGTAAAATAATTTATAGCAGCATACGTACTTGCCTGATCTAGTTCAGGTCTGGGGGATAACATATAGGAGCAATATGCATTCATAAACTCTGAATCTTCCGCAAATGGACTTTTTGGAAAAGTTTTGGTGAGTTCTGAAAAATAGTGTCCAGCCATCGTATAATCTCTTTGATTATAATACGCTTTAGCCCGATAATACTGGATGGTATCAGCTTTAATGGTGCCGCGGTACACTGTGGCTATCTGTTCGAATAAGGTTGCAGATCTGACGTAGTCTTTATTCCCATAATATTCAAATGCCTTATCGTACTTTAGCTGGTAATCACTGCCTTTCAGCAGCTTTTCATAACCTTTGCAGGAACCCAGAACCAGAGGAAACAATATGTAAATCAGTATCTTGAATTTCATTTTTTAAAATGTTGTGCAAAATTACTACAATAATGTTTAACAAGGAAACAAATCTCCTGTTTTTTTCAAGGGAATAACGGAATAGATCGGAGTTTTAGTATAAACCTTAAGAATGGATTAAATAATTGAGACAGATTGCTATGCGAAAGATATCCCAAATTCAAAATAATAAAATGTTTCTCGAAGCTGGAAAAATGAAAATAAAATCACTTATTCAAATTGAAATATGTTTTTACACATTTGATATTCAATTAATTATATTAAATAATTTGAATTGAAACTAAGCCTCAAGTTTAATGAATTTTCAACTCTAATCACATTTGTACCTAGATGGAGTCTGGTAACTTTCCTAATAAAACTCCTAATAATTACGTCTGTTGAAATAATTCAATTATTTTTGTCCCTCAATATTAACTAAAAAAAATTGCCGTGGATATTTTTGATAAAATTCAAAACAACAAAGGACCGCTAGGTAAGTACAAAGAGATGGCGCACGGGTATTTTGCATTTCCCAAACTGGAAGGTGAGATCGGGCCAAGAATGAGGTTCAAGGGTAAAGAAATGCTTAACTGGAGTCTGAATAATTATATCGGACTGGCTAATCATCCTGAAGTTAGAAAAGCAGATGCTGACGCTGCAGCGCTGTACGGAATGGCTTACCCAATGGGAGCCAGAATGATGTCGGGACAAACCAAATACCACGAAGAACTAGAAACCAAACTGGCTCATTTTGTTGGTAAGGAGGCTGGATACCTTTTGAATTACGGATATCAGGGGATGGTTTCAATAATTGATGCCCTGCTTGACAGGAAAGACGTTGTTGTTTACGATTCAGATGCTCATGCTTGTATCATGGATGGTTTGAGACTTCATATTGGAAAACGCTTTGTTTATCCACACAACAACATGGAGAAATTTGAACTCCAGCTTAAACATGCAACGAAACTAGCTGAAACAACCGGTGGTGGCATATTAGTTATCACAGAAGGTGTTTTTGGAATGGTTGGAGATCTTGGGAAACTTGACCAAATCGTAAAATTTAAAGAAAAATACAATTTCCGTCTGCTTGTTGATGACGCTCATGGCTTTGGTACCATGGGTAAAACAGGTGCAGGTACCGGCGAGCATTTTGGTGTTCAGGATCAGATTGATGTTTATTTCTCCACATTTGCCAAATCGATGGCTGGAATTGGTGCTTTTGTTGCCGGGGATAAAGACATGATTGATTTTCTGGCTTACAATCTCCGTTCACAGATTTATGCTAAATCACTGCCAATGCCTATGACAATTGGCGCTTTGAAGAGATTAGAGCTATTACAAACCAAACCCGAACTACGTGAAAAACTCTGGACAATAGTTACTGCACTTCAGAAAGGGTTCAGGGAAAAAGGGTTCAATATTGGAGCTGGCGAATCGTGTGTTACTCCGGTTATTCTAAACGGTGGAATTCCTGAGGCTACCAACATTGTATTTGACTTGAGAGAAAACTATAATCTTTTCTGCTCTTTGGTTGTTTATCCTGTAATTCCTAAGGGAATGATTCTTTTGCGAATAATTCCAACTGCCGATCACAGTCTTGCAGATGTTGAATATACTATTAAGTGTTTCACTGAAGTTGCTGATAAGCTAAAAGCAGGCAAATACAGTAAAGACACTTTGGCAAGTGTTGAGGTAGAAAAATAATTTTTATTTTTTCAAGCAAAAAGCCGGTCACTTTTTTGTGAACCGGCTTTTTGCTTTCAGAATTTTATGTAAAAAATTAAAAAAAAAGCGACGGGGTTTAAACCCCTCATGTTTAATGTGGCGAAAAGCTAAAAATCAGCTAGTCTTGACTATTTTTTTTGAAAACAGCCAACTTTTTTTGACCAGATTATCTTTTTTAATGTTGTTCACCAAGCCAACGCTCCGCATCTATCGCAGCCCGGCAACCCGTTCCTGCTGCGGTCACAGCTTGTCGATACACTGAATCCATAACATCACCGCAAGCAAAAACTCCCTCTACATTCGTTTTTGTGGAGATTCCTTTGGTTTGAATATAGCCAACACCGTCGACTTCCAAATAAGGTGCGAAAATTTCAGAATTTGGTTTATGTCCGATTGCTACAAAAAATCCGGTGATATCAATTTTCCGTTCTTTTCCGGTTATTGCATCAGTGAGAATAACACCGTTAACACCCTGCTCGCCTACAATTTCTTTGGGAATACTATTCCACAGGACTTCAATATTTTTAGTTTTCAAAATACGATCGACCATAATTTTTGAGGCGCGCAGTTTATCGCGGCGATGGATTAGATAAACCTTGCTGCAAAGACCTGACAGGTACAAAGCCTCTTCAGCTGCAGTATCCCCTCCCCCGACAACCGCCACATCCTGATTTTTATAGAAAAACCCATCACAGGTTGCGCATGCAGAAACACCAAAACCCATGAATTTCTTTTCTGATTCGAGACCGATATATTTTGCAGTTGCACCAGTAGCAATGATGACTGTATCGGCGTGAATAATTTTTTTCTCGTCAATGATAACAATATGCGGATGTCCGCTGAAATCAACTGAGGTAGCCATTCCCCAGCGAACATCGGTACCAAAGCGCTCAGCTTGCTTTTTCAAGTCAACCATTAACTCAGGACCGGTAATACCTTCGGGATATCCGGGGAAATTTTCAACTTCGGTTGTTGTTGTAAGTTGTCCGCCAGCCTGAAGTCCCTCGTACATAACCGGAGTAAGATTTGCACGTGCAGCATAAATAGCCGCTGTGTATCCGGCCGGGCCAGATCCAAGAATTAAACATTTTACATGTTCAGCATCCCCTTGAGGCATAACTGATGATTTTCCTTTAGGATCGGGAGTTTGCATTGGTTTAAATAAATCCATTTTGATGAGCGTTAATTACGAGATGAAGGTAAACAAAAAAAGTTTAATTAGGTTCATTTTGTAGTAACGAAAGGCAAGGATACACGATTAGAAGATTTAATACAAAATTGACGATTTTTCCGTCACGACATGGCAAGTTCGATGGGACTGAGGTTTTTGCGTTGCAGGTTCCCGAGGATTCCCATTTCCTGAGCATCCTTATCTGAAGCATTTGTAACTATGGCTTTAATCTGCTTCAGGCCTAAGCTTTTATGCGCCATCACCCGCCGGTGGCCGTCAATAATCTCGAAGCCTTTGCCGGAGGGGCGCACCACGATTGGTTTCATTTGTCCCGACAGCGATATGCTTTCAGTAAGCTCAGAAAGTGCTTTGTCGGATTCATTATTACTGCTTATCTCACCAAAACGAGCAACCGGCCTTGATAAGGTGATTCATTCAATTTATCGATATCAACAAGTTCTAAGGTTTCATTTTTTAGTTTAGTGCTGCTTTTTTTAGTTTAGTGCTGCTTTTTTTAGTGCCATTGCTCAGGTATATTATTTTTTCTTAGTAAAATCATCAACCTCAATGCCTGCCTGTTTTAGAATAGCATGTAAGGTTCCTTCTGGCATATCACCGGTTTGGAATAGTGGTAAATCTATTTGAAATTGGATTGAACCATATTTCATGGCTACCGGATGCCTGACGATGAAATTCAAATCCAAACTTCTTTAAAATTTTAACTATTTTGCGATAGCGTTAACCCGATAGGCGGCCCATCTTATAAGCCAATTACCATTGGGTAATCAAAACTATCTTTAACTTTGGTAAGCTTCATGTTCGGCTTTTCCTGCGCCTCAATTAATTTTTTAGCAACATCTCTTGCAATTTCAATGGTCTCTGCAAGTGTCCGCCCTTGAGCAACTAATCCTTGAATGCTTTCCGATGTGGCAAGAAAAAAACCTTCGGGCAGTTTCTCGATGTGTAAATTGATTATGCTTCCCATGCTTTTTTTTACAAAAATGGTTAAAACAAATGTGGTTAACAATTATCTCATAAGTTCAATTCACCACTATAATCTCCGTTATCATAGCTACTTCTCTTTTTCCGAATCTACTCTTAATAACTACGGATGCAGAATTTAAAAAGGTGGAAGAGTTAAAAGAAACAAACCAAAACCTAGCAATGAATAGTCAGTAGGAATTTTGATTATACATAATTGTATAATACATTTGTGTATAATACTAAAATGTATAATATGAATATCTCTCCTTTTCAGTACGGAAAAATTGTTTCAGAAAGTGCTTTCGTTAATCGTAGCAGGGAGAAAGAGCTGTTGATCAGGCATTTTCAGAGTGGAATAAATACCATTCTCATATCTCCAAGAAGGTGGGGAAAAACTTCGCTGGTTAAAGAATCAATGCGTTTGACTCCAGGTAAAGATATCACATTCGTTTTTATCGACCTTTTCTCAATTAGGGATGAGCAGGAATTTCTTACCACTTTTGCCCGTGAGATAATGAAGGCAACAATGAATAAGCGCGAAGAAATCTTAAAAGATGCAAGGGACTGGTTTAAGCAATTGCTCCCGGTATTATCCTTTGGAATTGATCCCCTAAGTGATATATCAATTAAATTTGACTGGGAAGAAGCAAAAAAATACCGGCACGAGATAATAAACCTTCCTGAGGTAATTGCAGAACAGAAGAAATTACAAATCGTAGTCTGTATAGATGAATTTCAGAATATTGCAAAATTTCCTGATAGCCTGTCAATTGAAAAAGAACTAAGAGCATGCTGGCAACATCATCAACATGCGAGTTACTGTCTTTTCGGGAGTAAAAGGCACATGATGATGGAGCTGTTTAATCAGTCGGAACGTCCATTCTACAGGTTTGGAGATATGATTCTGCTAGAGAAAATTGCAACATCTGAGTGGGTTCCGTTTATTATTGACCGGTTTTCCGAATCTGGTAAAATAATTTCTGGAACTCATGCAGAACTATTAGTTCAGAAGATGAAAAATCATCCTTATTATATTCAGATGTATTCAGATTATGTGTGGAGTCTGACTTCTAACCAGGTTACGACTGAAATTCTTGAACTCGCAATAGAGGAAATAGTTAATCATATTTCATTTCAATTTCAAGAAGATATGGAAAACCTAAGTTTAACACAGTTAAACCTTATTAAAGCAATTTCTGCTGGAGAGACTCAATTCACTGCAAAGGCTGTAATGGATAAATATAAACTCGGAACGCCACGAAATGTTTCAAGAAATAAAGAAGTATTGCGCAATAAAGATATTCTTGATACCACCGATAATAAGTTTTCGTTTCTGGATCCGGTGTTTGAAATTTGGTTTAAAAAAATATTCGTTTCTGCGTACTTTTAAGTTCGAGAGAAAAAAGTTTGCAGATTAAATCATAATTTCCGAAATTAGCCGTGAAGTTTAAACCTCATTACCAAAAATCCCCATTTTAACTCTTACCATTCGGAACACTCAAAAGTTAATGAAATCATTAATTTATATGGATTATTTTTAGAAAATTAACACATTATGAGTAAACCGAATTTGCAAATTGATCTGGCAAATGACTTTGTCAGTTTTACAGGTAAAAACATTTTTCTCACTGGGAAAGCAGGAACAGGAAAAACAACATTTCTTCACAACCTCCGCAAACGAACACATAAAAGAATGGTTGTGGTGGCTCCAACAGGCGTGGCAGCTATCAATGCAGGAGGAATGACGATTCATTCATTTTTTCAAATGCCTTTTGGCCCAATTATACCGGGAGGAAGTCTAGATTCCAGAATAATACGGGAAAACGGATCAAGATTCCAGCGAAAATTTGGTCGCGAAAAAATCAATATTATTCGCAGTCTTGACCTGCTGGTAATTGACGAAATAAGTATGGTAAGAGCCGATCTACTTGATGGAATTGATGAAGTTTTGCGGCAATACAAAAATCGAAACAAACCTTTCGGCGGTGTTCAACTTCTTATGATTGGCGATCTTCAGCAACTTGCCCCGGTGGTAAAAGACGATGAATGGGGAATCCTGAAAAAATATTACGATACCGCATTCTTTTTCAGCTCTATGGCACTTAAGAAAACTGATTTTGTAAGCATCGTACTGGAACATGTTTACAGACAAAGTGATCAGGCGTTTATCGACGTTCTAAACAAAGTCAGGCATAACCAAACGGATGAAGCAACGCTCGAAATCCTGAACCGGCGATATATTCCAGATTTTATCGGAAAACATGATAAGGGTTATATCATCCTTACCACTCATAATGCCCAGGCTCAGGAAATAAACCAGTCCAAATTGAATAATTTAGGCGGAAAAAGTATTTTACTTAAAGGTTCTGTGAGGGATGATTTTCCTGAATTTTCATACCCTACCGACCTACTTCTTGAACTTAAAGAAGGGGCTCAGGTAATGTTTGTGAAAAACGATATTGCTCAGGAACGACAATATTATAACGGGAAAATAGGTGTAATTGATGAAATTGAAGAGGATGTGATATCCGTTAGATGCGATGGGGATGAGAATTTGATAAAAGTAGCCAAGGCTGAATGGCAAAACGTAAAATACAGCCTTAACGAAGAAACACGGGAGATATCTGAAACCGTTTCAGGTAGTTTCATACAGTTCCCACTAAAACTTGCATGGGCAATAACCATACATAAAAGTCAGGGATTAACTTTCGAAAAGGCAATAATCGATGCCAGGGCAGCTTTTGCACATGGACAGGTCTATGTAGCGCTTAGTCGTTGCAAAACTCTAGAAGGGATGGTGCTAAACGCTCCACTTACGCCCAGATGTTTTATTAACAGTTCGCAGATTTCAGATTTTACGGCTGGTGTAGAAGAAAATCAGCCAAATAAGGAGCAATTACTGACCTCCAGAAAAGACTATGAACAGAGCTTGCTGTTCGACCTATTCAGCTTTAATTCTATCGATTACTATCTTACACAATGTCTGAAACTGGCTGTATCCAATGCCCCATCTCTACAAGGCAATCTGGCCGGAACTTTTCGGGAGATACAGGATGAAAGTAGTCGCGAAATACATAGAGTTCTCCATACATTTAAAGCTCAATTGTCTGAATTATTTGAAAAAAACGAAACTTTAGTTCTTCAGGAAAGGGTTTCAAAAGCTTCCAAATGGTTTATGGAGAAGGCCCACAAAACTTTTTACCTGCCCTTGCAAAATCTTTGGGTTGAAACCGATAATAAGGCAGTGAAAAAGATAATCGATCAGGCTATCGATAAACTACTTAATGAAGTAATGCTCAAAACCGCGTGTCTGAAGGCTTGTGAAAACGGCTTTGATATTGCAACTTTTTTGTCTGTTAGAGCAAAAGCTTCGATTGAAGAATCTACCAGTCGCAAAAAAACAAAAGCATATGAAGAATCTGAATCAGCGCCGGAAACCTCAAGTCATCCTGAATTGTACAATTCATTGGTAAGGTGGAGAAATACAAAAGCTAAGGAAAAGGATGTTTCACATTATATGATAATCCAAATAAAAACCATGGTGGCGCTAAGTAACCTGTTGCCATTAAATTCGAGGGATCTGAAAAAGGCGAAAGGTCTGGGAGACAGAAAAATTAAGGAGTTTGGTCATGAGTTGGTGGAACTGGTTATGGAATACTGCGCTTTGAACAATATTCATCCGGATACAAAGCAAAAAGAAATAGTAAACATAGCTGAAAAGCCAGACAGACAGGCTACCCATATCACTAGTCTGAAATTGTTTAGGGAAGGACGGAATGCAAATGAAATAGCCGGTGTACGCGGGCTTTCGCCTCAAACTATTTCAGCACACCTTGCACTTGCAGTGAAATATGGGGATATGCAAATTGACGAGTTGCTTGAACAGTCAAAAATTGATTTGATATCAGGATCATTCAGGAAAGCAGGAAATACATTGTTATCAGCAGCTAAGGAAGATCTGGGAGATGCTGTAACCTATGATGAGCTGAGGTATGTACAAGGGTATTTCGAGTATTTAAAGACAGAGGAATAATGGAAGGATTATAATTCAAGTATCGATATCCTTTAGTAATGAGATGAATCTCGGTTAACTATTAAAATGTTATACCTCCTATCAAAGGAATTGCAAATCAATAATATTTCGGTGTGGCTCCACGTTCGACCGAGCGTTCGACCTAAAAACATCTGGGGTTTAAACCCCTCATGTTTAATGTCGCTAAAAACAAAAAATCAGCTTATTTTAATTGATTTTTATTAATCACCAACTTTTTTTGACCCCGTTAAATTTTTGAGCATCGCATTTTGTCACCAAATTGAATGACTTCAAAATGAAAGCATTTGTTTTTTGTGGATTTCCATTCATTTTTTTCCACCGCCTTTCCCAATCAGATCAAGCACTCCGTTAATAAACGTAAGCGGATGAACTGGATTCCCAGGAACATAAAGATCAACCTGATGAGTATCTAGAAAGCTACGGTCAATAGCATTACCTCCAACGAAAATACCAGCACTTATGGCATCTGTACCGGCAAGAATGATGATTTTTGGCGAAGGAATTGCATCGTAGGTTATTTGAAGCGCTTCTGCCATGTTTGAAGTTATGGGGCCGGTGATTACAATTCCATCTGCATGACGAGGCGATGCAACAAACTCAATACCAAAGCGACCCATATCAAAATTCACATTTCCACAGGCATTCAGCTCGAGTTCGCAACTGTTGTCCCCACCTGCAGATACCTGTCTAAGCTTTAATGAGCCGCCAAAAAAGCTTCTAATTTGCTTACGAACCAATGTAGAATCGATTTCCACATTATTTTTATCCCCTTCCCTAATTATTAATCGTTCCCTGACATTTGATGACAGTTTATAATCTTTTGTAAACTCAATTTTCTCCGGACAGGCTCTTGCGCACTCACCGCAAAACGTGCATTTCCCGAGGTCTATACTCAATGGGGCAATGGCAATGGCATTTGTAGGACAAAGCTCCATTAAAAACACTTCATCCGTTTTATTTGCGGAAATTATCGGTCTGCCTCTGAATATCCCCGGCACTTCAACTGTTGTTACATCGGGAATATACTGCTTTCCCTGGTGAAAAATTATTTTTAAATTATCAAGCATAGCATGATTGATTAATCTGGTTTATAGATCGTGTCCGCAATACGACAAATCAAAACTTTTATTACTAATCGGGAAATCTGAAATCTCGTTATTCCTTACTGAAAGAGCCAGTGCAAGCCAATTATGGAAGGAAGGATCCTTGATTTTATAACTGGAGATTTCACCGTTTTCATCGGTGATTGCAATATGGCAAATCTCCCCTCTCCAGCCTTCAGTAAGTGATATAGCAAAAGAATCGGGCTGAAGTTTCAATTCCGTTTTATGAGCTGAATCATTGGTATGACACTCAGGTACCTGACCTAAAAGTCCACGAATATATGCAATCGACTGATTCACTTCTTCTTGCCTTATTTTTGATCTGGAATACACATCTCCATGATGTTTTATAATGGGTTCCATACCTAGAGGGATATACATGCCATAGGGATGAGATTTCCGGATATCACGCTCCAAAGCATTCATTCGCGCTGACATTCCCACGGTGCCTATCTGCAAAACCTGATCATAGCTCAAAGCGCCGGTTCGCTCAAGTCGCGAGAGTGCACTAGGTAGCTTAAACAACTGTTCATTCATTTCGTCAAAGTCCGGTTCAAACACATCAAATACATCATGCAAGCGGTTTGCAAGGGTTTCGTTAAAAGGGAATGGGTTGCGGTCGGGTCGGACAAGACTCTTTGCCAGACGATTGCCGCACCATTCCTGGAAATAATTTATAACTGGAGTTCTCAACCGTCCGAAAACAGAATTTCCCAGCTGGTATGCAATATCGGTACAAATACCACTCAGATCGCCTGTGTGAATAGCTATTCTCTCGATTTCCTGAGCAAGTGTGCGTGCATAAAGAATATCTGTAGGGACTTCAATACCGGCAAGACTTTCGTACAAATATGAAAATGCGGTAGTGTGACCTATTACGCTGTCGCCGGCAATGTTTTCGGCAAGAGTTACTCGTTGAAGAAGTTTTCTCTTATTAATAAACATCTGTTCAATGCCACGGTGCTGGTATCCCAACTGTATTTCAAGGTGAAGAATTTGTTCTCCATTACAGATAAAACGAAAATGCCCCGGTTCAATAATTCCGGCGTGAACTGGCCCCACGCCTACCTCATGTAATTCCTCACTATCGATTCCGAAGAAAGGATATGTTTTTATTTTTTCATCGATATTGGAACGGTTCGAAGGGTAGCGCACAGGTTTCAGCCATGGATGATTGGTAAAGTTTATTCCGAAATTCTCATGTATCTCCCTCTCAAACTTCTCAAAACAAAGATTCCTGGCTGTAAAAGAATCAAGAGCTTTTTTACTGGAAACCCGACAGGCTGAGAGCATAATGGTATGCTCTGTATCATCTGCTATACAACAAAACAATCGGATTTCCTTTCTTGTTTTTTGTCCGAAATAGCTCACGCAATGCCTTTCTGATCCGGCTTCCATCAGTGCCAGATTAGAACTAATAAAAACAGGATAATCAAGTTCCGGAATATTTTTCAGCGGAACGCACTGCTGATTTTTAACAGATAAGTAGTTCATGTCAGAGTGGTAAAATTGTTATTGCATCCTTAATTAATTCTGTAAATGCCTGAGGGGGATTTAATCCAAGCCAGAATGCCATGGCAAGCAGAATGTATTGTGATAGTGATTCCCAGGGAGATATTACAGGCACTCTTGATTCATCGAACCCCACAGGAGGAGTAAATAAAATCTTGAAAATGCTCTTACCAAAAGCCCAGATGATTATCGTGAGCATCAGTAAAACAAATAATAGCAGGCCGATATATCGTGCTTCGAACATGGATCTGAAAATAAGAAATTCGCTTACGAAGAGACCTGATGGCGGCATTGCAGTTGCACTTATAAAAGCTATCAAAATTACTATTGCACCTGCGGGATTGTATTTGAAATAATTTCCTACATGATAGATACTCTTGCTCTGAAACACCCGATACAACTGAGTAAACTGAAAAAACATGCTGGCTTTCACAAATGAATGAAGTATAATGTGCAGAATTGCAGCATAATATCCTATTCCTCCCATGGCAAGACCCAGCATTACAAGGCCCATGTGTTCAATGCTCGAATAAGCGAACATACGTTTGATGTTCATCATTTTCGTCATGTAGACCGTTGCAACAAAAATCGAAAGCATGGCAGCAATGAGAATAATCAGATTTGCCCATTGGTGAAGCGAGGTTTGCGATACTACGGAATAAAATCTGAAAATCCCCACAAATCCCATATTCATAAGAACACTTGAAAGCATTGCGGCTGCAGGTGCCGGTGCGGTATCTTTTGCATCGATACCGGCAGTGTACATTGGAACAAGTCCTAGTTTGGCAGTAAATCCCGTGAAAATAAAGAGAAAAGCAAGTCTTAGCCAGAATGGGTTAAGACTATCGGCATTTGCAATAAGGTTGGAAAACGACAAATCGTCGGAGCCGGCATGTTGCAAGGAAAGACTAAGAAAAAGTATGCCAATAAACACGAATGTAATACTGATAGCACATATAAACACATATTTCCAGGTACCTTCCAAAGCGAGTTTGTTACGATGATGATAAATCAATGCTGAGGCACTAAGTGTGGTAAGCTCAGCAAAAATCCAAATTACCGCGATGTGATTTGCCAGATATGCCGCAGAAATGGAGGTCAGAAGCATTACCAATGCGGCGAAATAAATGCTTCGTGACTGGTTTGTTTCGTTGTGCTTCTTAATATAAAGATACGAGTGATAAAAGGCAGGAATTGAAAGGATGCTGAGTGTGATCAGCAAAAGCAAACCGAGTGAATCGATGGTGAAATAGCCCAGTTCCGTAGATTTATAATGGTAGCAACTATAAATGGTAAATCCCCATTGAAGAACTGCATAAATGGTCACCAAAACGTAATTTAGAATCTGCCTTCGATTCAGATATATAAGGACGCTTAAAAGTAAGGCTGTAATAAGGTAAAATAGTGTCATCTCAGAGATTTTTAATAATCTTTCAATTTGTCAAGCTGATCAACATTCACATTTTTAAATACACCCCCAATTTTATTAAGGAATACACCTAGGATAAGCACGCTGGCAAAGATATCGAGCATAATTCCAAGGTTAACAAGCATAGGCATTTCATTTCCAACAGCTAATGAGAGAACAAAAACACCGTTTTCAATAATGAGGTAACCCATAACGTGGGTAATAATTTTTCTGCGTGTGGCAATGATGTACATACCTACAAACAAGGTAGATAGAGCAACCACGAAAAATATTTTATCTAGGTGAGTGTCTTTAATAGAATTTGCAAGAAGGATGGTAATAACGATTATAAGGGTAACGATCACGAGGGAGAGAAAATTCGGCAGAAATGGCTCAGCTTCTCGAGTAATGTGATTTCTTTTGAGCAGGTATGCAAGAAAGAAAGGCACTGCAATAGCTTTAAAAACGATCGTCTCAAGCATGATTATCGCCAGGTTCCATGTATTGATTTCCTGAAGCTGGAGAAAAGTTACTCCAAACAGAATAAAGCCCTGGAACGCCAGAATGCGGATGTACGTCACCATCCGGTTGGCAATCGACAGGTATAGAAGGCTAATTATGAATACTATTAAAAGAAGATTTATCATATTCTTGATTTTTTACATACTAACTAATTCAGTTTTCCCATGATAAGCAATACACCGAAAAATATCAAAAAGCTAACAGAGGATAACGCAAAAATAAACTGAGCATTATGACTCATTCTGAACCGAGCCATAAATGATTCAATAAGTCCGATAACTATTGCAAAAGCGAATTGAATTAGAAGGAATACAGGCAAAGCCACCTTCATTTCCAATCCCCCGATAAAAAAATTAGCAATAATGGCTCCGTACATGGCAAATTTAAGATAACCGGTATACAGGATCAGTCCCAGATCGAATCCACTGTTATCGAGGATCATTACTTCATGAACCATTGTAAGTTCAAGATGAGTTTTTGGATCATCAATTGGCATGCGACTGTTTTCGATCATGGAGAGCAACACCAAAACCACAGCAGCCATGGTTCCCAGAGCATATCCGATATAAGATCCCAGGTGAATTGAATTAAAAATGTCGTAAAAAGATGTAAACCCGGTAAGAAGCGCAAAGGATCCCATGAGAATAAAAAAAGCGGGTTCTGCAAACATGCTGAAAAGCGCTTCGCGACTGGCTCCCATGCCCTCGAAACTACTTCCTGTATCCATGGCCGCGATGATATTGAAGAATTTACCAAGTCCAAGCAAATAGGCAAAAAAGATAAAATCACCGTCGAAACCGATCAAAGCTTTAGAACTTCCAAAGGGAATAAGCAAACTGGTCATAACAACCGTTGAAAAGTATATGGTTGGGGCAAGGCGAAAGATAAAACTCGTAGTTTCACTATATACACTACCCTTTCTGAACAAACGAAAAACGTCTTTCAGTGGTTGCAGAATTCCCGGGCCTTTCCTGCCTGACGCAAGACTTTTTGTACGGATAATAATCCCTGTAAAAAACAAACTTACGAATACTATGAGGATGAATCCTGGCATATTATAAATGATTTAACATATTTATAAAATATACAATTTTATCGATAAACAGAGGGATGCAGATTACCAGCAGAATGAAAACAATTCCATATAAAATGTATGCCTGCAACCTTCCGTTCTGAAGAAATAGAAACCAGCCGGTAACCCTTTTGATAAGTTTAAGCGGTTTGTCGATCAGATATCGTTCTATTTTATCATAAGGTTGGGTGTCGTACTGAATTTTCAAAGGAAAAACCTCTGTGATTTCGACCTCATGCTTGCCAATATCCAGAAATGGTTTAGCCAACTTGGTATAGGAACGGATAAACGAACTTGCAGTGTACTGAATCTTCGGTGAAGCTGTAGGATAGGCACATCCCCAAGTTGGCTCTATGGATTTTTTTGCGTTTCGGGTGAGAAATTTACGAGCCAGAATCACTGCTATGACCAAAAGGATTAAGCCAAGACTAAGATAATTAATTTTATAGAGGGATGTGATCGCGTCAAAGCCTAGACCGCCGGAGCCTGCCTGAAATCCCCCGGTAAAAAGGATCAGAGGCTGCTTCAGGATATTCAGGAATATGGAAGGAAAAAGACCAATGAACATAATCATTCCAACTGCAATGTAGATAGGAAAGTTTTGAAGGAATGGGACTTCATTAATTTCATCGGTGGAGACATGTCTAGAATTTCCCAGGAATACAACACTGAAGGCTTTCGTAAAGCACAGGACAGCTAATCCACCTATAAAAACCAAAGAAAGTAGGGAGAAACCTACAATAATCATAGCAACCAAGCCCGTATTAGAGAGCCAGTTGAAAATTCCCCCGTAAATAAGAAACTCAGATATAAAACCGTTGAGTGGCGGGAGTCCGCAGATAGCAATTGCCGGAATAAGAAACAGGATGGCAGTTTGAGGCATTCGCTTAATAATCCCACCCAACTTCTCAATATTCATGGTGTGCGAAGCTGTGTACACGTTTCCGGAAGCATAAAACAAAGCCGATTTAAAGAGGGAGTGATTGAGAGTATGCAGAAGAGCACCGGAAAAGCCAAGAACAGTCATTCCATGGTTGCCGCTTCCTATGCCAATGCAGCCTACCCCAATTCCAATACCTATGATTCCTATATTTTCAATACTGTGGTATGCAAGAAGACGCTTGAGGTTGTGCTGAATTATTGCGAGCATCACTCCATACACACCAGAGAGTAAGGAGATAAACAGGATAATATATCCAACGGTAATAAAATCAAGCTTTATAAGAAGAATCATTCTGAGTATCCCGTAAATTCCTATTTTTATGACCACACCTGATAAAAGTCCTGATATGTGTGATGGAGCAACCGGGTGCGCATAAGGAAGCCAGGTATGAAAAGGTACAAAACCTGCCTTTATTGCAAATCCCACGAAGAAAAAAAGAAACAGAAGCGTACCGGCTATTGCAGGCTGACCTGCTGAAAAAGCAGTAATAGCGCTAAAATTGTAAGATCCCGTTTCAAAAGCAACATAGATAAAACCCAGCAACAGAAATACAATGGAAATATGCGACTGAACCAGAAAGTTTATACCTGCTTTAATGGCTATCGGATTATTGCTTTCGAAGATCACAAGTATGAAGGATGAAAGAGCCATTATTTCCCAGGACATCAGGAAAACCATGGCATTCTGAACAGCGCAAATACCAATGAGAGCAGCATGAAGTAGAATAAAAGCAACGGCATGAAGAGTAATACTGTTCTTTTGGGAAATATGATGTTTCATGTACTGCAAGCCGTAAAGTGCCGAAGTAATGGTGGTGAAATTGATTGTAAGTATAAACCAGGCCGAAAGCGCATCCACCTTCACTCCTACCTCACCAAAGGGTATGGTTCCTGTAAGGATAAGATCGAAACTGTGTCCGCATAAGGCATGTACGGCAATGATAGAGCTTATGACTGTGTTAAGCAGAACTGCAGAAAGCACAATAATTCCCTGTATGCGCGTGTTTGCGAAAATTATCGCAACAACGGCAATGATTAACACGGCCAGAAATATGTTAATCAGCGCCATACATTAAATATTGAACCCATTAAAACGATCAGAATAAATACTATTCCATAAACTACATAAGTCTGAATTCTCCCGTTCTGAATAAAAGTAAATAAGTTGATGAACCGGTTCAGGATTTTTGAAAATGGATTAATTAGTTTTTTCTCAAAAATGTCGGTATAGTGTGAAGAATACTTTCTTTTAGAGGGAAATACATCTTCTGTTGTAAGCTCCTTGTATTCTTTATTTTCCAGAAGGATAAAGCCAAAGAGCCTTGAAAAGGTTTTGGTATAGGACTTTCCGGAATATTGCATTCCCGGATGTGACGAGTTATAGGCGCATCCCCAGGTGTTATCGATAAGAATTTCTTTTTTCCTGTTAATAAAAAAACGCACAGCCAAAACAGCAAGGATGATCGCCAGAAAAACCAATGAATAAAGGCTTATATTTTTTAAGAGGGATGAATATTGCTCAATATCAGCATCAGCAAGAATCATACTTCCTGAAAAGTGTCCGTTTAGTATATTTACAGGGATTTTCAGAAACCAGAAAGGCAGAAAGGCTACAAGCAGCATAACTGCAATGGTAAGGTACTGAGGAATGAGCATAAGGTTTGAAACTTCCTGAAAATGGTGTTCCTGATTATTTCTGGGGGATCCGAGAAAAATCACCGAAAAAGTTTTAGTGAAAGTAAGTACTGAAATTCCACCAATGATGGATAATCCGGCAAACGCAACTATCATCAGGGTTATCTGCGCTACTCCAGGGGATTGGATGCCGTGGAGAAGTCCGCTGTAAATAAGAAATTCAGAGACAAACCCGTTTAAAGGAGGTATTCCGGCAATTGCGATTGCACCGATTAAAAATGCTGTTCCAGTAAACGGCATAAAACGGAGGAGTCCGCCGAGTTTGTTAACATCTCGGGTATGCGTTTGCTGATATACAGATCCGGCAGAATAGAACAATAAAGATTTGAAAAGCGAATGGTTCAGAACATGCATCAGGGCACCACCGAATCCAAGGAAATATAAAATGCTTTCGTTTCGAGCTATTCCTATTAAACCCAAACCCATTCCAATACCAATGATTCCGATGTTTTCAATAGTGCAATAAGCCAACATTTTTTTGAAATCGCGATGGATGGCAGCATTCATAATTCCAAACAGACCAGTTATCAGGGAAATACCGATGAGTAATTCTCCAAGAATAAGAAAATCGGCTTTCAGGAAAGTAATCATTCTGAAAATACCGAATATTCCGAGTTTCACGATAACGCCCGACATAACGCCCGACACATGCGATGGAGCTGCGGGATGTGCATGAGGAAGCCATGTGTGAAGGCCAATAAAGCCAGCTTTGAGTCCGAATCCCACGAAAAAGACAAAAAACAATCCCAGATTAGGGAAAAGAGTAAAATATGTTTCAATGGCCTTAAAATCCCATGAACCTGTTTTAAAATAAACCCATATAAATCCAATGGTAAGTAATACCACAGAAAGGTGCATCTGAACCATGTAGTTGATTCCGGCTTTGATAACGCGGGAGTTGGTATGATCGAACATTACCAGAAACAGGGATGATATAGACATTATTTCCCACACAATAATAAAGGCAATTCCATTCTGCACCATACAAACCCACAACATTGAAGACTGAAACAGCAGGAAAAACAGCCAGTGCAGGGAAGTTATTGAAGAATTTGATTTGTAGGCTTTCATATATCCTGCGCCATAAAGAACTCCGGTTAGTGTGACAAAGCAAATGATTAGGACAAACCAGGCCGAAAGCGCATCTATTCGAACAGGAACCGAACCGATAAATGAACCGAAAGAAATGAAAACTTCTATACCACCAATACTAAGAGCAGAAAAGGCAAGGGTTGCAGTAATTAAGGAAATAAGAATAACGGAAATCGCAGCAACAATGGCTTTGAGTCGGGCAGGAAGAAAAATAACAGCCAAAGCACCAACAATCAGGGTTAGAAGTTGAAAAGAAAACAGAAAAGAAGGTGATAAAAAACTGTCGAACGCCATTACAATCAGTTTATTTAATGTTGATTATGCAAAGTAATGGAATTAAAAAGGAGTTTATTGGATTACCTTGGATTTGTTATGAACCATGGAGGTTTTATATCCGATACGCGGACGACTTTTCTGTTTTGTCTCTTGCTGCCTAGAGGCTTCAAATTGCTTCAGGTACTCAAATATGATCAGTATCTGGTCGGTATGTTCTGAAAGCATTCACTCTAATTCATCTTTCCAGACTTGAATATCCTGAAAATTACTTAGGATTTTGCGCAACAAAAACAAATGTATGAATGATCATGATATTGATTTCAATTGCCTTTTTACTTTTTATAACGTTTGAAAGCATTGCAACCCCTGTTTCCGTAAAAGCATATGGAACAGAACCTCCAAGATAACTTTTAGATGGTATCACAAAATGCGATACCATCTGATTTACCTCATCTTCCCGATAGATCAAACATAAAATCGTCCGGAAACCTTTCAATATTTCTTCGAACTGCTTGTTTTAGTGCTCTTGTTTCTATTCCATAAAAACCAGCTAAATAGAAATCAAGAATCAATGTCGTTGACTTAAGAAATTTTCCGATTTTAAAAAATGCCCCACTCCAACCTCCCGAGTTCGGGGTGGGGCTGATTTTTGAAGATTTCGGACACCATAAACTGTTTTGTCTCCGATAGTTGCAACACCCGGAAAATAGCCTTTAGTATGTTTATAAGTACGCTTGGTATCGTATTTTTCGGTGGCAATTATCTGGTTATCGTAATCAAAATCATAATATGCATCTTTCTCCAATTGTTTAGTCAGTATTAATGATTTGATATTTAAATCATTAAGTCTTGAATTGATATTAAACTTGTAAGA
>JBBQAQ010000008.1:0-107909 GCA_038316435.1 Bacteroidales bacterium
CATATTTCCCTTGGTTCATTTTCAGAATGATTTTGATCCAAAGAAAATCAATTGAAATCGTCACGCAATAAAAGGAACTACAAATAACTGATTATCAAATTTTTCAAAGAACGTTCTAATATATTAACGAGACACTAGTGAATGTATAAATCTTTAGGATTGATTTTATTTTGTCTTATTCGTATAATTAAAATGAAAAGAATTATCGCAAATGGTAAAACTCTAAATAATGCTGATTTTATTTCTTCATTCATATTTTTATTGTTTTACTAATATTCAATTGATAACTTTAAACTCATTATTTCTGTTTTTGCAATGACCGCTAACGAATGTGTATACGCAATAATGTCGTCTATACATCTTATTACAAATTGATAGACGCAATCGGATTGCGTGAAGCCAAATATTTGTTCGACCCTCACCCTTGTCCTGGACTTCTCTTTATTGTCGGCTATTTGTTTTTCGGTTAAAGGTTTATTGTGGTATCCTTTTTCTATTACTTTGTTTATCACATTTTTCTTTTTTTATGAGGTGCTCACGGTATAACCAGAACGTTTTACTATCAGGCACTTTATCGCTTTAATATCATAGTTATGTTATTAACATTCAGATGATTATATCAACAATGGGTTTTTAGAGATGCCCTTAAGCAATTGTCAATTTCGTTTGGTGTCGTTTTTCGGCTGGTTGCTAACGTACTTGTACTCCCTAGCAAAATCATCCCTAAAGACCCAATTTAGCTATATAAGCCTAAAATTCCATCAGAAAATATCAAATCTACAACAAAATCTATAAAAAAAAATCCCCCTTCGAATGAAGAGGGATTACAGTTAATCCAATTTTACTATTTAAACCAGATTTTCAAGCTGAGAAACACTTTCAGCGATTTGTTTGTCGGAGACTTCATGATCTTCGAGTTTTCCCTCGAAATATTTATCGTATGCTGCAAGATCGATTATTCCGTGTCCGGAGAAGTTAAAAAGGATAGTTTTTGCTTTCCCTTCTTTCTTTGCCTGTTCGGCTTCTCTGATAACCGCAGCAATAGCATGTGAGGTCTCCGGTGCGGGAATAATCCCTTCGGTTTTAGCAAAGATCATCCCCGCTCTAAAGGTTTCAAGCTGTTTAACCGATGTGGCCTCAATCAATTTATCCTTTAACAACTGACTTACAATGGCGCCAGCTCCGTGGTAACGCAGACCTCCTGCATGGATGGTGTCGGGAACAAAGTTATGTCCGAGGGTGTACATTGGAAGCAGTGGAGTTAATCCTACTGTGTCGCCAAAATCGTACTGAAACTTGCCTCGTGTTAGTTTCGGACAGGAAGCGGGTTCTACAGCGAGAATCCTTGTTTTCTTTCCATTACGGAAGTTTTCTCCCAGGAATGGAAAAGATATGCCACCGAAATTGCTTCCTCCGCCAAAACAGCCTATAACTACGTCAGGATAATTTCCTGTCATTTCCATCTGTTTGAGAGCCTCAAGTCCAATTACAGTCTGGTGTAGCAAAACATGGTTGAGCACGCTTCCGAGGGAGTAATTGGTTTCCGGATCTTTGGCTGCCATTTCAACAGCTTCGGAGATTGCTATACCCAAACTTCCCGGTGAATCAGGATCAAGAGCCAGAATAGATCTTCCTGAATCGGTAAGAATGCTTGGGGATGGGATTACATCTGCTCCCCAGAGATTCATCATTGACTTGCGATAAGGTTTCTGGTGATAGGATATTTTTACCATAAACACTTTCAAATCGATGTTAAAATGCTGTGTGGCAAATGCAAGGGCACTTCCCCACTGACCTGCACCGGTTTCGGTAGTCATTTTCTTAACACCAGCTTTGTAATTATAATATGCCTGGGGTACAGCAGTGTTAGGTTTGTGTGATCCTGCGGGACTTACACTTTCATTTTTGTAATAGATTTTAGCGGGAGTATCAAGGAATTTCTCCAGGTTATATGCTCTTATCAGTGGAGTTGGTCTCCATATTTTATATATTTCCTGAACTTCTTCAGGTATGTCAATGTACCTGTCGGTTGATACTTCCTGTTTAATAAGTTCCATTGGGAAGATTGCACTCAAGTCCTCAGGGCCAATAGGCTTTTTGGTGCCGGGATGAAGCGGAGGCAGTGGCTTATTGGGCATATCAGCCATAATGTTATACCACTGCTGTGGCATCTGATCTTCGGATAGATTGAATTTGTGGATTTTGCTCATGGTTTTTAGGTATTTGGTTTTTTGTTTAAGTTTCTTAAAAAGAAAAGAGGCAAGTTGTAAACAACTTGCCTCTCCGGTATATCTTTCCCATCAATGCATAACTTGTTTACGTGCTCTTAAGTAAAGCGCGCCACAACCAATAACGGGCAGAGACGGATATTTGGTTAATCATAATGGGTTCAAAAATAGTAATTAATGATTAAAAAACAAGCGAAAAATATAATGATCTGTTTATGCTCAAAAATCCCATGAAATCTATACTCTTCATTCAAATTCAAATCATTATGATTCTTCATTCAGAAAGGCATTTATTTCTTTTGCCGCTGATCTGCCAGAGAATATCGCTCTTACAACCAAACTGGCTCCCAGAACTGTATCACCGGCTGCAAAAACCTTAGGTACTGATGTCTGGTATTTTCCGGATATTTTAACGTTGTTTCTGTCGGTATAAGCCAATTGGAGATCATTCAAAAGACCTTCGTGAACTGGTTGTACAAATCCCATGGCAAGAAGTACAAGATCTGCCTCAATCATTTCTGAAGAATCGGGAACCGCTTTCATCTCCGGCCTGGAAAAACCATTTTTAAGCCATTCTACTTTGGAAACTTCGGCCTTTTCTACGCTTTCTTTCCCATGAAATTTAACTGTTGACAGGTTCCAATGTCTTTCGCAGCCTTCCTGGTGAGAGGTTGAAGTTTTGAGAGTATATCCATAATATGGCCATGGATTATCAGCATCACGTTTTTCGGGTGGTTGAGGCAGAATCTCTATCTGCATTACCCGTTTCGCTCCCTGACGTATTGCTGTTCCCACACAATCAGAACCGGTATCACCTCCCCCGATAACAAGAACAGTTTTATCTTTTGCAAATATTCTTTCATCCGATGAAATAATTTCTCCACGAGATGCTTTATTTTGCTGGGTGAGGAATTCCATTGCATAATGAACGCCTTTAAGATTGCGTCCTTCAACAGGCAGATCACGGGGTTTCATTGCCCCTACTGATAAACAAATGGTATCAAATTTTTCCAGAAGTTCTTTTGCGGAAATATCTTTACCCGCATCTATTCCGGTTTTAAAAATGATTCCTTCTTGCTCAAGAATATGGACTCTGCGGTCTATAACGACTTTACTTAGTTTGAAATCCGGAATTCCATATCGCAGAAGCCCACCTATTGCATCGGATTTTTCGAAAACTGTTACGAGGTGTCCGGCTTTGTTAAGCTGATCAGCAGCTGCGAGTCCTGCGGGACCTGATCCAATAACCGCAACCGTTTTTCCAGATCTTTTAAGCGGAGGTTTTGGTTTAATGTATCCTTCTGAAAATGCGTACTCTGCAATGGCAGCTTCGTTTTCACGAATTGTAACAGGACTACCGTCTATATTAAGAACACAGGCATGTTCACAAGGAGCAGGACAGATTCTTCCGGTAAATTCAGGGAAGTTGTTTGTAGCGTGCATCAGGTCGATGGCGCGTTTCCACTCTCCTTTGTATACGGCGTCGTTCCATTCTGGAATGATGTTTTCAACAGGACATCCCCAGTGACAGAATGGAATTCCACAGTCCATGCAACGGGATGCCTGTAGTTTTCTGTCTTCCGTGTTTAGTGTCTGTTCTACCTCGCTGAAATCGTAGATTCTCTCAGGAACCGGACGGTTGCCGGCTTCTTTGCGATGGATTTTTATGAAACCTTTTGGATCTCCCATTTTTTTCTGTTGTGTTGGGCTTTCAGCCCGTTTTTTTTGATTTTGCTTTTGATTTAGGATACGGGCTGGCTCTCGACGTCGCGTTCGACTTCGGCGATTTTGCGCTTGATTGCTTCGAGCTTTTCTTCTTCAAGAACCTTTCTGTATTCGTAGGGTATCACTTTGATGAACTTTGGAAGGTATTCATTCCAGTTCGTGATGATACGATCAGCAAGTGGAGAAGCAGTATAGTTGAGATGTTTGGTGATCAGCTCCTTAAGCTCCTTGACGTCGGATGGATCCTCTACCAGCGATAGCTCAACCATTCCCATATTGCAGAAATAATCGAAATTACCTACTGTATTAAGAACATATGCTATTCCACCGCTCATACCGGCAGCAAAATTTCTACCGGTTTTACCCAGAATAACGGTTCTACCGCCAGTCATGTATTCGCAGCAATGATCTCCTACGCCTTCAATAACTGCCGTTGCACCTGAATTTCTTACACAAAAGCGTTCACCGGCAACTCCGTTAATATATACCTCGCCTGATGTGGCACCGTACATTACCGTGTTTCCAATGATGATGTTATCTTCAGGGGCATATTCGGTTCCATCAGGAGGAACAACAATAATCCTTCCGCCTGAAAGTCCTTTGCCCAAATAATCGTTTGAGTCGCCGTGAAGCTTAAACTGCACTCCTTTTGCAAGAAATGCTCCAAAGCTTTGTCCGGCTGAACCTTTGAACTCTGCAGTTATTGTTCCATCAGCTAATCCTTCTGCGCCGTATTTTGTTGAAATAACGCCTGAAAGCATTGCACCTGTTGTTCTATCAGTGTTTCGGATTGGCTCACTGATACTAACCTTCTCTCCATTTTCGATTGCCTTTTTTGAAAGTTCAATCAACTTAAAATCCAAAACTCCCTTTAATTTATGCTCCTGGAGAGTTGTAAAATGTCTGGGGAATTTGGTTGCCTGTTCCGGAACATGAAGGAACCCGGAAAGGTCAAGGTTATCTGTTTTCCAATGGTGAATATCTTCTCTCTTCTCAAGCAAATCAGCTCTTCCCACGATATCTTCAAAATTCTTATATCCGAGTTCTGCCAGAATTTCTCTGACTTCTTCTGCAAGGAATCCGAAGAAATTAACGAGTGAATCGGCTTTCCCATGAAATTTACTTCTTAGGTAAGCGTCTTGTGTTGCAACTCCAACCGGACAAGTGTTCAGATGGCATTTGCGCATCATCACGCAACCCAAAACGATAAGTGCAGAAGTAGCAAATCCAAATTCCTCAGCTCCCAGAAGTGCAGCAATTACAATATCTTTTCCTGTCTTAAGCTGTCCATCGCTCTGCAAAACCACATTTTTTCTGAGGTTATTAAGAACGAGAGTCTGC
The DNA here is from genome assembly GCA_038316435.1 of Bacteroidales bacterium. Classification (GTDB taxonomy): domain Bacteria; phylum Bacteroidota; class Bacteroidia; order Bacteroidales; genus JACJXF01. The sequence goes on from JBBQAQ010000008.1 coordinate 5,295, forward strand.
TGTGCTTCAGCGAGGCCGAGTTCTAGGGGCAGACCAGCATGTTTTATGCTGCTGGTAGGACTTGCACCAGTTCCTCCTTCGGTTCCGCTTATTGTGATAAGATCAGCTTTGGCTTTGGCAACACCCGCAGCGATAGTACCAACTCCAGCTTCAGAAACGAGTTTAACGCTGATTTTAGCTTTGGGGTTGACGTTTTTAAGGTCAAAAATAAGTTGTGCAAGGTCTTCAATTGAATAAATATCGTGATGAGGTGGTGGAGAAATAAGCGTAATTCCGGGAATAGAATACCGGGTTTTAGCAATAATCTTGTCTACTTTATGCCCTGGCAACTGTCCACCTTCACCGGGTTTTGCCCCCTGAGCAATTTTTATCTGGATTTCATCGGCATTAACAAGGTAATGACTTGTAACTCCAAATCGACCTGAAGCTACCTGTTTAATTGCTGAGCGGGTTGATTGGCCATCTTCACGGGGCAGAAAACGCGATGGGTCTTCTCCGCCTTCGCCTGTATTGCTTCTTCCTCCAATTCGGTTCATGGCAATTGCCAAGGTTTCATGAGCCTCTCTGCTGATGGAACCATAAGACATTGCTCCCGTTACAAATCGTTTCATAATTTCTGAAGCAGGTTCAACCTCAGAAATATCAATTGCTTTTCCCTTTTTTATTTGGAGAAATCCCCTGATAAAACCGGGACTTGAATTTTCTTTATCAACAACGGCACTAAACTCCTTGAATTTACTGTAATTACCTGTTTTTGTGCTCCATTGCAATAAGGCAATTGTTTCAGGATTCCATGCATGATGCTCACCGTACATGCGGTAGTTATATACCCCGTCGAAACTATTTGGCTCATTTACAGGGGAGGCAAAAGCCATGGAATGAGGAATCAGCGCCTCTTTTGCGATTTCTCTAAGGCCAATTCCTCCAATTCTGGAAACAGTTCCTTGAAAATATTTATTAATAACATCCGGATGTATTCCGACTGCTTCAAAGATTTGTGCCGCGCGATAAGAGCGTAAAGTGGAGATTCCCATTTTTGAAAGAACCTTGAGAAGGCCTTTGTTCACTGCCTTTACAAAATTCTCTTCGGCATGGGTATAATCCTGCTGAATCGCTTTCTTTTCAACTAGTTTCTGCACAACCGCAAAGCTCAGATATGGATTAATTACGCTGGCACCGTATCCAAAAAGAAGTGCGAAATGATGAACTTCGCGTGCGTCGGCAGTTTCAACCACTATATCGATCTGCATACGCTTTCTCTTATTGATAAGGTGGTGATGAACTGCTGAAACAGCAAGTATTGAAGGTATTGGCGCTTTGTCTTTATTTACACCACGATCAGAAAGTATAATATAGTTTTTACCTTCATCCACTCCTTTTTCAGCGGCATTACAAACCTTCTCAAGGGCCTTTTCAAGTCCGTCTTCACCTTCAGAAACATCAAATAACATAGGAATAATCACCGTTGAAAATCCTTTGTATTGAAGGTTTTTAAGAACCTGAAACTGAGTATTTGTTATCACAGGGGATTTGAACTTAACCATGTGACAATGATCCGGCATTTCATCCAGTAGGTTTTTCTGGAGGGATCCTATATAACCGGTCAGACTCATCACAAGCTCTTCACGAATCGGGTCAATTGACGGATTTGTAACTTGTGCGAAAAGTTGTTTGAAATAGGAAAAAAGACGTTGTGGTTTTCTTGAAAGGACTGCTGGTGGAGTATCATTTCCCATGGAACTAACAGGCTCCTGTCCACCTTCTGCCATAGGTCGTATGATTGTATCAATGTCTTCGCCTGAATAGCCAAAGGATTTAACATAAATCTCATAGTTTTCTTTCAGGTCGGGCGAAACAGTTTGTCCAAACTGAACGTCTTTAAAATCGACCATATTTTCACTCAGCCATGTTCTATAAGGATTCCTGCCGGCAAGTTCAGCTTTTAATTCCGGATCGTAGATAAGTCGGCCTTCCTGTGTATCAACAAGAAGCATTTTGCCAGGTTTAAGCTTTCCTTTTTCTTTTACATCAGAAGCGTTAAATGTCTGCACACCAGCTTCAGATCCCATAACCATAAGGTCGCCTTTAGTAATAAGGTAGCGGGAAGGTCGTAATCCGTTGCGATCGAGCATACCGCCTACATAACGCCCGTCAGAAAACAACAGCGAAGCAGGACCGTCCCAAGGTTCCATAATTGTTGAGTAATATTCATAGAATGCTCTTAATTCAGGAGAAATAGGATTTTTCTGGTTCCATGATTCAGGAATCATCATAGCCAGTGCATGAGGAAGCGATTTCCCGCTCATAACAAGAAATTCAAGAACATTATCCAGCGATGCTGAATCGCTCATATCGGGCTGAATGATAGGATAAATCTCATTCAGATCGCCGAGAGCTTCAGATTTCAGAATAGATTCCCTGGCCTGCATCCAGAAACGGTTTCCCTTAACCGTGTTGATCTCACCGTTATGAGCCAACATACGGAATGGTTGCGCCAGATCCCAGGTAGGAAAGGTGTTTGTGCTGAATCGTGAATGTACCAGTGCGATGGCGCTTTGAAGACGGGCATCACGGAGGTCAAGAAAGTATTCCCTTAACTGTTCAGAGGTAAACATTCCCTTATAAATCAGCACTTTTGACGATAATGAAGGGATAGCAAAAAAGCTTTTCTGAGCTATGTCAGAATTTCTGATTGCATTTTCGGTTTTTTTGCGAACAATATATAATTTTCTTTCGAGGGAGAGCTGATCGGTATCAGATGCAAGGAGTATTTGTCGAATTCTGGGTTCTGTTGATTTGGCAACAGCCCCTAAAGTGGAATTATCACGCGGAACTTCACGAAATCCGATAAGTTCAATTTTTTCCTTAGCAATAAAGTCAAGGAGAATATCTTCACATTTCTTTGCATCAGACTCTATTTGAGGAAGAAAAATCAAACCAGTTCCAAACTGACCTTCCGGTGGAAGAGCATACCCCTGAATAAGGTAAAAATCACGTGGGATCTGAATCAACACTCCTGCACCATCTCCAGTTCCGCTATCGGCTCCTTCAGCACCACGGTGAGTCATGTTTTCTAAAACCTCTAATCCTTTATGGATAATATCATGGGATTTTTTGCCCTTAAGATGAGCTACAAATCCGATTCCACAATTGTCGTGTTCAAATTCCGAACGGTATAAACCTACATTTTCTTGTCGATACTTTGTCATTTGACTTTCTCCTGTTCTTTTCTGCAATTTATAGTATTTTATCTAAGTAGTATATCGATACTAAACCAGATATAACTAAAAAACCGCTCTCTGTTTCACATGAGAACGGTTTTACAGTATTTATATCCTGCCATGCCATTCTCAGATAAACAGGGTATGTTTATTTAGATGTGTAGCTATGGAAATGTGCCTTGTCATTTTATATATTTCAAATTCAATGCAAATATAGATTATAAAATTACAATTTGATACAAATTCAGCAAAATATATGATAATTTATAATGCAAAAAGTGGTATTTCTTTAAAAATCAATTAAATGATATTTTATTTTTTTTCAGAGTATCTTAATCCCTGCGAAGTTAGGAATTGTTATGTTGGTAATCAAAAATATTTTACAAAGTCATAGGAATATCTAGGAAAAGCAGAAATGCATCCTTTTTAACTTTAATGCTTATTTTGTCAGAATCCCAGAAACCAGCGGCATCTCTTGGTTCCAACGTTAGTCCCTCAACTTCTATCTCTCCGCTAATTAAAAAGAGATATAGTCCATTCCCCACTTTATAAATTGGGTAATGCAATTCCTTTCCAGCCTGAGATCTTGAAAGTGAAATCCAGGCATCCTGATTAATCCAAAGCTTTGATTCATCGTGCTCAGGTGAAACGAAGGTTTCAATGGAATTCTCCAACCTAGCCTGATCGTATTTGAGCTGTCCGTACCGTGGTGTAATGTCTTTTACCTTTGGGAATATCCATATCTGCAACAAGTTACCAGCTTTATCAGCCAATGGATTGAATTCAGAGTGAGTAATGCCTGAACCGGCAGACATGTTTTGGATTTCTCCTGCATTAATTATTGAACCATTTCCCATACTGTCTTTATGTTCGAGACTTCCTTCCAGTGGAATAGTTATAATTTCCATATTATCGTGAGGATGAGTTCCAAATCCCTCTCCAGCTGCGATAATGTCATCATTTAGCACACGAAGAGTTCCGAAATGTACCCGTTCAGGGTTGTAATAATTTGCAAAACTGAATGAATGTGCAGCTTTGAGCCAGCCATGATTTGCGAACCCTCTTGATGATGCTGGGTGAAAAACAGATTTCATCTTTGAATGGATAAAAATTAATTATCAATAAACAGTTTATTGAGTTGATAGTTCAATATTCCTTGAATTGAAGGTCAATTGCTAATGACAGACCCATATTTCTTGGTGAATTCGGAGCTTATGATAAGGCCGACATGGAATCACGCGCACTCTACACTGCTTTTGTAGCCCATACTGCAGAAAAGTTCGGTTTCAGCTGGGCATACTGGCAATTCGATAGCGATTTTATTGTTTATGATATTAAAAAGGAAGCCTGGGTAACTCCAATTTTAAATGCACTTGTTAAATAGGAAAAACTCGTCAACCTAAAAAGGTTCCAGAGAGTGAAAACACTTTTAGGAATGCTTCATCAATGAGGGATGAATATTCCTTTAGGTTTACAGGGAAAGGATTTTCGTGAATGCATGGAAATTTGAAATCCATCATTTTGATATTCCTTTTTGTGCAGGCTGTTGATGATAATAATTCAATGGTTGGTTTCGAAGGAATTACCTTATCATGTAAAAGCGGTATGGATAGTATCCTTGACTTATACTTTTTGAGGGTTGTTTCACGGAAATTCCGAAATCCATCGTAAGAGATCATTGACCTGAAAGCCTTACCCATTCCTGTATCTTTCAATACGTTACGCATGGAACTATTCTGTTCAATATCAACATCCATCTCTTTCATGTGGTAGTAATAAAGACTGTCGAAAGCTTTATTGTCCATGATATATTTTGAAACTCCGTTCATTTCCTGAAATAAAGATCCCCCGGCAAAAAAAACAAATTTGGAATTATCGAAGAGATTATCAGGATTTGCAATCATCATACACTCAGCCAGAAATACGCCAATTGAATAAGCAAACACATCAATATTGCAGTCATTTTCAAATAATAAATGATTACCTGCTTTAATATTTTTAAGTATGGATGTCATGTCTAATGCACTCTGAAAACCAGAAAGAAAGAAACGCTGCGGCACATCAGTTAGTCGCTGGCTCAAAACGAGATTTGCGATACTTGAATCTATGAGATTATCGTATTTCAGTACTCTGGCTTGCATTCCATTCATCAACTCATGTTTATCTGTCCAGGCAGGAAGACTGCGGTTCATGTGAAAGGAACTTGGAAACAAAAGAACCGGCTTTCCTGTTGATTCACAGAGGTATTGAGCCCATGCCAGTTGTTTATACCAATATCTTTCGTTTAAACCATGGAGAAGAATAATTACTGAATTATATTTTCTGCCCGCTTCAGGAACAAAAACTGGATATTTAAAACTCAGGTTTTCGCCAATTTTTCCATCTTCTGGCGCGGGGAAGTCTTTAAAGTCAATTTCTGTTGGATCATAAATCCCTCGAGGAGAATAAAAATCAAAATTATAAATAGTGGTATTAGAACCTGGAATTTCAATCCGTTCTTTACTTAAATCAAAGATATCTTTAAGAATAAAAAACTGCTCGCTCAACTTCATATTGATCATATTTTCGGCAAATTAATATCAATGAGTTGTCGTGAGCAAATAAAAGGGATTCGTTAAAGTAAAACGGGATTAAAATGCAAATACAGGGGTGAAATCTTATATTCAGGGGTGAAATGCTGAGTGGATTATTTTCGAACACCTCCCCGTTTATCCGATAATTTGGGTATTTTTGTTCAGAATCATTCCAAAGTATGCTTATCTGGGAAAAAAATATACCTGCTTATCTCACAGGGAAAACAAACATAGTAAGATTTGTAGTTTTCACTGCAGTATTTGCCTTGATATTTATCAATATTTATGCACCATTTGGAGTAAATACATGGTATAATAAAGTTACAGAACTTCAATTATTTTTTTATAGCAGTCTTGTCATACTTTTTGGTATGCTTGTAATTGTTATCAGCAGGATTTTAATGTGGCAATTCAGCCGTAAGAAAGCATTGCGGTACAGTGAATACGCAGGATGGATATTTGGAGAGATTGTGTCTATGGCGCTTGCATACACACTAATTCAAAAGCTTCTTCTTGACGGAACTGCTGATTTTACAATTGTTTTTAAGAAATCCGTTCAGATAACAGCCTTGGTTATTCTCTTGCCATACGCCATTTTATGGTTGTATTTGTCGCTTCAGGAAAAAAGTCGTTTGCTGGAAAAACTTTCCAAAGCACCAGAAAAAGAAACTATTCCCACTGGGATGATCCCTTTCCATGATGAAAAGCAGGTTCTTAGAATTTCAGTTAAAAGTGAAGACCTTTTATACCTTGAATCGGCTGATAATTACGTATATATTTATTTTCTTGATCACAATAAAATTTCCAAATATCTGGTGAGAAACAGCTTGAAAAAGCTTGAGCCAGAGCTTGTCAGAAGAGGATTACTCAGGTGCCATAGATCCTATATGGTAAATTTTGAGAAAGTTAAACTCATTAAAAAAGAGAAAGACGGATTAAACATTGAACTTGATCTCCCGGAAAAAGTATCACTTCCGGTTTCTAAAACTTATATAGACCTAATTATTCGTAAATTTACTGATACCCAAACCTGACAGACCTAAGACCTGTCAGGTTAGGGGTTTAAAATTCCCCAGTTATGACACTATTAAGACTTCTTATTTTCCCAGCCATTCTGATTCTTGCTTCATGCAGTAATGTCTTTTATGAGAATCCGCAGCCTGCAGGCATATCAAATCTTACAGAATTCCCCAAGAAGCTTACAGGCTTTTATTTAGATGCTGAAAAGGGCGATTCCTTAGTAAATATTTTTTCTGGCGGATTCAGTCTTAAAGTAAATAGTAATGATGTAAAAATCCCATTAGGTGAAAAAACTATTCTGCGAAAATATAAAGATTATTACTTTTTAAATCTGTGGCAGGAATCTGATAGCTTATGGACTGTATATATTGTGAAACCAGGGAAAAAGAAGAGTCTGGTTTTGTACGACTTTTCACCGGAAGGTAACATTTCGCTTAAACTCAAAGAAATTACCAGTGTGAAACAACGAATTAAATCTGATAAGGAAACCCCTGCATTAGTTATTAATCCTAGTATTGAGGAAATTGATAAGCTTCTAAAATCCGGATTACTTGTTCCGTCAATAAACATGAAGAAATAGTTTAATCTTTACCTAAACCTAGCAGGTTTAAATAATCCAGATGAAAAAATTTGAGTTTATATTTAATGTTACGGATGATCTGCTCGATGGATACCATCATGTGAACAATGCCCGGTACCTTGATTTGTATGAAAATGCCAGATGGGATATTCTTGAAAAAAGTGGTCTTGGACGCAATATGGTTAGCAAGAATAAAATCGGGCCTGTAATTATTGAAGTGACCGTTCGGTTTAGCAGAGAACTTTTGCCTGGTGAAGAAATCAAAATTATTACAACGAGCCGGAGAAAAAATGAGCTGGTTTTTTATTTCGATCAACAAATGATTAATTCAAAGGGTGAAGTGGCAAGTAAAGCTGTTTTTACTACCGCACTCTTTGACCTTGAAAAAAGAAAAATGGTAAAGGCTGATGATATATGGCTAAAAGCGATGGGATTTTAAAACAAACCTGACAGGTCTTATACCTGTCGGGTTTGTTTGAAGCACAAGTACAAAAACTCCCGGTTTCAAATCTGATATATCAATGCAAAAAGAATCAATTATCTGTCCATCAATCGTTTTTACTACTTTTCCGCATACATCAAAAATTGTAATCTTCTCTACTTTAATACCTTGAAACTGCAGGTTTAACTTGTCGTCCGATAATGGATTTGGATATACCCGAATTTCCGGTTCACCTTTTAATGGATTATTATGAGCTTCTGTGCTGCAATTAATTTCGCTTCCGGAATTTGTATAGAGAACTCCTCCGATAATATACCAGTTTTCCCAAGTGCCTCCTGTTCCTGTTTTCCAATCATTTAAATCAAAGTAATTGTTTCCTGTGGATGTCCCTTTTACCTTATATACCTTGATTGCCTGTTGATCACGGTTCCATTCAAGTGGATTTCCTATGGTGCAATTTTCAGGGCCTGAAGATGCATTTTCACAATTTGGTTGTAGAAAATAAAGGTTATCATCATAATTTGGGTAATCTCCGTAACAACGGGCAATGCCAGAAGGATCAATACAGATGGCAGAATTTGCTTCTGAGGCAATTCCTCTAGCTTGAATGTTCCAATCACTGAGAATTCTACCCAAAAATACGCTATGCCTTCCTCTCCTGTCAGGATCATCGTAATGAGTATCTGTAATGACATTCTCCAGATATTTGTTTTTCAGAAAAACAGCTGAATCAATTTTCATTCGTGAATTATAGGGATTTGCCAGTGCTTCAGCAGAAGTAACAGTGCCATTTTGAGCAGTAAAGTATAAACCGCCTTGAATGGCCATTCCTGCACTTGTGCCTCCGATTACTATATTTCGAGTCAAAATTGCATCGTTTATTAGACTATCAATTTTGGTGTTCCTCCAAAATGAGATATAGTCCCATTGATCCCCACCTGCAAACCAGATAGCTTCTGCCTGCATAATCTTTTGATGAATATAATGTTCTTCTGAAGCCTGCTTATTATTAAAAACAATGGTTTCAACAGAATTTACTTTAACTTTAAGTTGCTGATATAAATAGTTATTATAACCATTGTCACCAGTTGTTCTTAATACCAAAACATCTCCACCTGAACTCTGTTGCAGAAACCACTTCATTGCATCATCATTTTCCGCACCTCCTCCCATAATACAGACGCCACCTTGCGGAAAAGTCAGCAAATCTGTTTTATTTCCTATAATATAAGAAGTATAGTTTTGTCCTGAAATTCCAAATGGCAGCATAAGAATTAGGAAAAAAAGTCTGAAAAAACTCATAAATTTCATTTTGACGCTTCCTTTTTTAAATTTTTAAGATAAAAACAAAGGTATTGGGAAATATAAGTTTATTTTCGTAATGTTATACCAACTAAAAAAAATCTTATATTTTTGTTTTTGTCTAAAATAATAATGTAATTTTTTTATTTTGAGTAGCACTTTTGACACTACGCTAAAACCACTTGAAAGTATGAAAAAAATCTCATTGAAACCTGAACTTAGAAGTATTTTCAATTTCAATTTTGCAGTTATTTCGCTTTTATTAATTATTGGTTGTCTGAATTCAGCATTCGGTATAAACAATTCAAATGCTTTTGGCTCACTTACAAAAAGTGGAGTGATGCAGCAGGAATTGAAGATAACCGGAAAAGTTTTATCGAATGACGGAACTCCCCTTCCCGGTGCAAATATAATTCTTTCCGGGTCCTATAAAGGCGTAATTTCCATAGCTGACGGCACATTTGAAATTTCTGTTCCTTCGGAAGAAAGCATTCTTATTTTTTCTTTCGTGGGATATTCAAATCAGCAGGTAGTTGTTGGTAGCCAGAGGTTTATTACAATAACCCTGATTCCGGATACAAAAATTCTTGAAGAACTTGTTGTTGTTGGTTATGCCGTTGAGCAAAAAGTGCTGCTTACCGGTGCTGTTGGCATTGTTAAGGCGGAATCCTTAAAAGATCTGCCAGTTTCAACTATTGATGGAATCATGCAGGGTCAGGCAAGTGGGGTTCAGGTTTCTCAGAACTCAGGAACTCCGGGAGGAGAAATGTCCGTGCGCATCAGAGGGGTAAGTTCTATAAGCGGGTCAAGTCAGCCTTTGTATATTATAGATGGAATCCCGGTTACAACAGGAGATTTTGCCCAGATTGGTTACGAAGGACAAGGTACAAACGCATTATCCGATTTAAATCCAAATGATATTGAATCCATCAGTATTCTAAAAGATGCTGCAGCAGCTTCCATTTATGGTGCAAGAGCATCTAACGGTGTAGTGGTTATTACCACCAAACGTGGTAGCAACCAGAGAACCTTGGTTAATTTCAGTGCATATTATGGAATGCAACAGGTTTGGAAAAGACTTGATATGCTGAATTCAAGGCAGTGGATGGAATACCGGAATGACCTTGCAGGTTCAGAAGTCTTTTCACCAACAGATATGAATAATATTACTATCGACACTGATTGGCAAAACGTGATATTCAGGACTGCTCCTATTGCAAATTATGAACTCTCTGCAAATGGTGGTAACGAGAAAACTAAATTCTTCCTAAGTGGTAATCTTTTTGAACAGCAAGGAACAGTTATTGGCGCTGATTACAGAAGGTTGAATGGTCGTGTAAATATTGATCACAACATTTCCGGAAAATTAACAGTGGGTGCAAGTATTGGGCTAACCTATGCAAAAACCGATCGTATTGAGGGAGATCAGTCACTTCATGGAATATTGCCTAATGGGATATCAACGCCTGCAATTTTTCCTGTTTACAATCTCGACGGCAGTTATAATCAGGACGGCCCCTATTCCAACGCCCTTTCTATTGCAAATGAGGCTACCAACCAGAACTTTTCATTCCGCACCCTAGGAAACACCTATTTTAATTATCAGATTATACCCGGACTAAGTTTTTCATCAAAATGGGGAATGGATTTACTGAATTTCAGGGAACATGCTTTTGAATTTAACACGGTACAGGGAAAGAAATATAAAGGTCTTGGTTTTGAAGCCTATTCCAATGCTTTAAATATTGTATCAAATAATGTACTTAAATATCAAACTACTTTTGGCGAAAATGAACTGGAATTTCTTGCCGGATATAGTTTTGAAAAAAAGCAATTGAGATCAATTTTTATGCGAGCACAGGATTACGTGGATGAAAATCTGGAGTATATTAATACAGTTGCCGGAAATTCCATTGTAAGTGCAAGTACTTATGGTGGTAATGAAGGTATCAGATCTTGGTTTGGTCGCGCAAACTACAATAATAGCAACAAATATATTGCTTCTTTTTCTGGTAGGTTTGATTCTTCTTCCAAATTTGGAGAAAATAACAGAACTGGTTTCTTCCCCGCAGTATCAGTTGCCTGGCGAATCGGTGAAGAAAGTTTCCTCGACTATCAGTCTAAAATATCAGAACTGAAAATTAGAAGCAGCTATGGTTTAACAGGTAATGATGATATTCCTCCTTTTTTATATGCTGAATTGTACGGTATTACTGCATATGGGAAACAATCCGGGGTTTATCCAAGTAACATTCCAAATCCCGACCTAAAATGGGAAACAACGGCTCAACTTAATATCGGTTTGGATATGGGACTTTATAATAACAGGGTATTTATTACTGCCGATTATTACAATAAACAAACTAAAGATCTTTTATTAGACAGACCCTTACCTCCAAGTTCAGGTTTTTCGTTAATTACAGAAAATATAGGCGAAGCGCAAAATAAAGGAATTGAATTCACCCTTTCAACAGATAATCTGAAAGGATCATTGAAATGGAATACCACAATTAATTTTTCAGCCAACAGAAATAAGATCTTAAAATTATACAATAACCAACCTATTGATGATATTGGCAGGGGAAGCAACAGAGTTCAGGTTGGTGAGCCAATTGGAATTTTTTACAGCTACAAATGGCTTGGTATCGACCCTTCTACTGGGGATTGTGTATATTCCGATGAACGCATGAAAGTTGGAGATCCTCATCCTGATTTTATAGGGGGAATAACGAATATTCTGAAATATAAGGGCTTTGATCTGAATGTGTTCTTCCAGTTTTCATATGGGAATGATGTATTCAACGGTTCAAGGTTGTTTCTTGAATCTCTCAAAGGAGGTGATAATCAGCTGGCAGCAATTACCCGTAGATGGCAGAAACCCGGCGATATTACCGATATCCCAAGGGCTACCAACGATCCTGTAAAAGCAGAAGAAAATAAGCGTGTTTCTTCGCGATTTATTGAAGATGGATCTTATTTAAGGCTCAAAAACCTGACTTTCGGTTATTCATTCGGTAGAAATATAACCAACAAAATGCATTTGGAAAGCTTGAGGGTTTATTTTACAGGACAGAACTTACTCACGTTCACAAATTACAGTGGTCTTGATCCGGAAGTGAATTATTCAGGAAACGATAATTCACTTATTGGTACTGATTTTTTCACATATCCACAGGCACGTAGTTACAATTTTGGTGTAAATTTAAAATTCTAGAAAATGAAAAGTCTAATCTATATATCAGGACTACTCTTAATGTCAGCAGGTTGCGATGTGCTTGATGTAAAACCTACTGACTCCATTCCTGCGGAAGCTGTATTTAAAAATAAAGCCGGTATAGAACGCGGAATTGTAGGAAGTTATTCCTCGCTTCAAAGTTTGAGTTATTATGGCCGGACATTTTATTTATTTGGAGATTTGGCAGCCGACAATCTGGAACATCCTGCGGATGCAACAAACAGCGATTATGGAGAAGTGGACAACAACTCCATTCTTCCTGAAAACGGTTCGGTTGACGGAATCTGGGCAGGCATTTATGATGGGATAAATGTTGCAAACAATGTAATTGTTAAAGTCCCTGGAATGACTGATATGACCAATGCAGAAAAGAATCAGGCTCTCGGTGAATTATACTTTCTCCGCGCTTTAAATCATTTTAATCTTGTGAATTTATTTGGAAATATCCCAATAAAAATCGCTCCAACCGTAGGAGTAGATAAGCTGGATGCCAGCAGAGATCCTGTAAATGAGGTCTATAACCAGATTATTATCGATCTGAAATTTGCCGAGGATAATCTTCTTCCTTCTGCATCAAAGAAAATCAGGGCCTCAAGATATGCTGCTACTGCCCTATTGGCAAGAGTCTACCTATATAATAAGGAATATGATTTAGCATGGGAAAAGGCAAATGATGTCATTTCTGATGGCGGATACGCTTTACTGCCTGATTTTAATAGTATTTTTTCTTCAGATGGAAGTGCAGAAACTATTTTCGAAATTGATTTTATTGAAGTCGACAGGAATAGAATTGCAGAATACAATTTCCCTAAATCACTTAATGGCAGACGCGAAGTTCAGCCTACCAGTAATCTAATTAGTGCATTTGAACCTGGAGATATTCGCAAAAATGCCTCAATAGCCTATGATGGCACCAATGCCTACGCAAATAAATATATAGATCTTAGCAAGGGTGAAGACAATGTAATTGTATTGAGACTCGCTGAGATGTTCCTGATTCGCGCAGAAGCTGAAGCAAATAAAACAAGTCCAAATTTAACGGCAGTGGCCGCAGACATAGATACAATAAGAGGCCGTTCAAATCTGGGTCAAACCACAGCAGTTACAAAGAATGATCTGTTACTGGCAATAGAACAGGAAAGAAGAGTCGAATTTGCCTTCGAGGGACAACGATGGAATGATCTGGTAAGAACAGGTAGAGCGATTGCTGTAATTCCTACTGTAAGTAATAGTAACAAAACGCTCTTCCCTGTTCCCCTTAGCGAATTGCAAACCAATAAAAGCCCTGAAATGATTCAAAACCCAGGATATAATTAATTACTAATCTTTATTTAACTTAAATTAATCTATTATGAAAGCAAGAAAAGCTCTGATTCTCATTGGATTATGCGCAATTGTTATGTTTGGTGCATGCAAAAAAGACGATCCAAAAGTAAAAACAACTCCTTACCTCTATTTTACAGATTCAAGCGATGAATTAATTCAGAAACTTTCACTTGATGACAGTTTAACAATAACAACTGTTAAAGATGTTGCTGAAATGTCGGGTATAGGATTAGCCTACGACAAGAAAAATAACAAAATGTATTTTGCCGATTTTTATGATGAAACCACCCCTAACGGTAAAATCTGGAAAATGAACCTCGATGGGACAGGCGCAGAAGCTATTGTAACCGGATTACTTAATCCATTCGGTATCGCAGTGGATGCAACTAATGGAAAAGTATACTGGGGTGATGAATTGGGTAATGTTTCGCGGGCAAACCTTGATGGAACAAGTCTTCAAACAGGTATTGTAAATGTTGTAGATGGTTTAATAAGAGCCATTGCTCTTGATGTTGAAAACAATAAAATGTATTTCTACGATGTTGAACACGATGAACTTAACGTTGCAAACCTTGATGGAACTAACAAAAGTGTCTTGATTTCAGGTGTATATGGATATGCACTTTATGTTGACACCAAAAACAATAAACTTTATTTTGATGATCAGTACGGTCCTGCCCTGAAAATGGCTAATCTTGATGGAACAAATATCGTTGAAATCGACAATACAGATGCAAGAATCTATGGTGTAGAAATCGACTATACATTGAATAAACTTTATTGGACTGCAAGAGATGCCGGTGAAATTTACATGTCAAATTTAAATGGAACTGAAAAAGTAACTCTGGCAACAGGCCTCTCAAGTCCCAGACAATTATTCCTGACAAAATAGTTCAGAGTCCGGAAAATAAATCAGCCGGCGTGCAAGTAAAAATGGGTAAACTCCCAGATTCTTTCATGCTGGTTGTAATTATCGCTTAATATCGCTTTATTATGATAAAAATGAAATTTGTAAGTCAGATAGTTTTCCTTTTTGCATTAGCATTTATAGCTGATGGTTGCAAAAAAGATGGGTTTCCGGTACCTCCGGCAAGTACAGTTCCCCTATTTTCATACACCATTGACAATGATGGATTTGCACCTGCAACTGTCACATTTATAAATGAATCCATTGTACCGGAAGAATCCGGACTTCCAACTTACTCCTGGAAATTTGGTGACGGATCAACATCAACTGAAGAGAACCCAACTCATCCATATACCGCCTCTGGTGTATTTGATGTTAAACTTACTATAAAAACTTCCATTTCAGGGGAAATTGTTGAACTCACAAAAAGCGTTCTATTACAAAATGCAAATGCATCGGGTGTACCGGTATATTTTACAGATGGAACCAATGTATACCTTGGATTACTTAACTCTGACAAACCTTTATTCTCCGCTTTACCTATAGGACCATTTAAGGATTCCTACGGTTTGGCCTTAGATACAATAAATTCAAAATTATACATCAGTGATTTTGATTCAAAGAAAATATTTCAGTGTGATCCCGATGGAAAAAACTTCAAAGAATTCAGAACAGGCCTGCCTGGACCCGACGGTCTGGCAATTGATTACGAAGGTAATAGATTATTTTGGGACACTGATAACGGAGTTCAGTATGCTGACCTCTCCGTTTCCGATTTAAATCAGAAAGTAGATTTCGCAACCGGCCAGGCTGGAGACCCTGAAGGTGTTTCCGTTGATCCGGCTAATAAAAAACTTTACTGGAATACCTATAATGACGCCGGTGTATGGGTAAAAAACCTGGATGGTACCGGTGAAGCAGTTTTAATACCGGGCGTTGGTGGTGGAAGTACTCTTGTTGTTAACAATAAACTTTTTTATGATCATTTTATTGCAACTCTGGATATACATCTGAAATTTTCAAATTTAGACGGAACAGGAATTGGAACTGTATCCACTGCTATCAGCAGACTCGTTTTTGGTATTGCTTACGAACCTGAAAGTCAGCAAATTTACTGGGGTGACAGAACTCCAGGTAAAATTATGAGATCCAACCTAGACGGCTCAGGCGTTGAAACCTGGTATACAAGTGCAGGTTCAAGTCCCCGTGGTATTGTTTTTGGCAAAAAGAAATAATTGATAATGAAACCCACATGTTTCGAAAAACACAAACACAATTAAAACAAAACAGATACATGTGGGTTCCATCATCCCTCTAAAATAAATTTTGTTATGATGAATAAAACTACTTATCTACAAGTTTCTATATTCCTAATAAGCTGTTTATTAGTGTTTTCATGTCAGGAGACCAAAAAAAACGGAAAACTATTTATTATTGGCGGAGGTGAAATATCCTCTGCCGTAATAGATAAAATGATCACTGAATCATCTGTAAATAATGGCGGATATGGCGTAATTCTTCCAATGTCGAGTGAAGAACCTGATACAGCAGCTTTTTACACAAGGGCTGATTTTATTGGTAGAGCTTGTAACAATGTTTATGGCCTAAGTTTTAAAAAGGGAGAAACATTTCCTGAATCAAGAATTGACTCAATTCGGAAGGCTAAAATGATTTTTATTTCCGGGGGAGATCAGGCACGATTCATGGATATTATTAAGGGATCTGAAATTCAGAATGCCATCCACTATGCATTTGATAATGGTGCTCTGGTTTGCGGAACCAGTGCAGGTGCCGCCTTGATGAGTAAAAAAATGATTACAGGAAATGAATTAAAATACCCCTTAAGCGACGGAGCTTTTAAAACCATTGAAACCGGGAATATTGAAATTATTGTGGGATTAGGAATGCTTGAAACAGTGATTATCGACCAGCATTTTATTAAACGTAAAAGGTTGAACCGATTAATTTCAGTGTGTATTGAAAATCCGGTAAATCCTTGCGTGGGAATTGATGAATCAACTGCCATCCTTGTAGAAGGTAGAAAAGCCACTGTATATGGTGAAAATCAGGTGATTGTACTTAGGAACTCTTCCCCCGAAATAAAAATAGAAAATGGACTTTTGGGTGTAGAAAATATTTCTCTCAGTGTCTATCTACCCGGACAAAGCTTTAGCCTTAATAACTAACAGTATTTGAACCTATTCCATGCCTCAGAAACGAAAAATTCCCCACACATTTGTCATTATTTTCACGATTATCATAATTGCTGCCATTTCATCATGGTTTGTGCAGGGAGGTGAGTACACCCGAACTGTCAAGGTTTTACCGGATGGGAGTTCAAAGAACATCATTTTGGCTGATTCTTTTACCCGTGTGGAAAATCAACCACAGACATGGCAAATTTTCTCTGCCCTATTTGAAGGGTTTGTAGCAAAAGCAGATATTATTGTATTCATTTTACTGATAGGTGGCGCATTCTGGATCATGAATGAAAGCAAAGCTATTGATGTTGCCATATTAGCTTTTCTGAATTTCACCAAACGGCTTGAAAAGATTAAAATCATTAGAAAGCTTGGAGTAAACAACATCATTATGACGCTCATAATGATCATATTCAGTTTGTTTGGCTCAGTTTTCGGGATGAGTGAGGAAACGATTGCTTTCATAATTATTTTTGTTCCGCTGGCCATTAGCATGGGATATGATTCGATTGTTGGAGTTTGTTTATGCTTTTTTGCAGCTGGATTAGGCTTTGCTGGTGCAACACTTAATCCTTTTACCATCGGTATTGCTCAGGGTTTGTCTGATGTGCCTCTTTTTTCCGGGATTGAATATCGTGTCTTTTGCTGGTTTGTAATTACTACAATTGGCATAATTTTCATTCTCAGGTATGCACAAAAAATCAAGAAAGACCCTACAAAATCGCCTGTCTATGAGAACGATCAGGTGTGGAGAGATAGAAAAGCTGAAGGTACTTTGGAAGTAAAATACGAAACCCCTACCTCTGCCTGGATTACATTTGTATTACTTCTCGCTATTATGGTGGTGTATTCCATTCAATACACGTTTTCCACACTAACAATAGGTCAGGCTAAAATTGTAATTCCTGCAATACCTGTTATTACTATCCTTTTTGCTATTACAAGCATCATTTCTTTGCGTAAATCGGTGCATTTCTTTATCCTAAACATATTTATTTTCACCATACTCTATCTTATCATTGGTGTGATGGGCTATCATTGGTATGTGCTTGAAATTGCCACATTATTCTTTGTTATGGGAATCGCTAGTGGTATTGCAATGAGCTATTCCCCAAACAGGATTACCGAATTATTTATTACCGGAGTTAAAGATATTCTCTCAGCTGCGCTTGTGGTAGGCCTTGCAGGAGGTATTATTATCGTTCTTCAGAATGGTAAAGTAATTGATCCTATGCTTCATAGTATGGCCGATTCTATGAAAGACTTAGGAAAATATGCCTCACTAAGTATCATGTACAGTATTCAGACGGCAATTAACTTAATAATTACATCCGGTTCGGCTAAGGCTGCTTTAACCATGCCAATTATGGCTCCCTTTTCAGATTTGATAGGAGTTTCACGACAAGCAACCATTATGGCATATCAGTTTGGAGATGGATTCACTAATATGATCACTCCAACCTCAGCAGTTTTAGTGGGAGTGCTTGGAGTAGCAAAAATCCCCTATGAGAAATGGTTTAAATGGGTATGGCCAATGATACTTTTTTTTGTGTTACTTGGCTTTTTGTTGCTTTTTCCAACTATTCTGATGGATCTAAATGGTTTTTAAATATCAGAGACTTTTTTTAAGCAATTCGAGGATACTAAAGTTAATAGTTTTAAATTCATGGCTATGATCCTAATTAAAAACGCAGACGTTTACCAACCCGAATTTCTGGGGAAAAAAGATATTCTTATCGCTGGTGAAAAGATAATTGCCATCGAAAATAATATCGATATAAGCTCCCTAGAAAACATAAATATTACGGTAATTGATGGTACAGGAAAGAAAGTTATTCCGGGTCTGATCGATGCTCATGCCCACATTGCCGGAGCAGGTGGTGAAGGCGGACCATCCACAAGAACACCTGAAATGCAACTTTCACATATGCTGGATGGCGGAATTACAACCATAGTAGGTTGTTTGGGAACAGACGGCTTCACCCGTTCACTGGAAGCTGTGCTGATGAAAGTAAAATCTCTGAGAGCAGAAGGTGTTTCAGCTTATATGTACACTGGGGCATATCAGGTGCCAACCCCCACTCTGCTTGGCGAAGTCGGGCGAGATATTGCTCTAATTGATGAAATAATAGGGATAGGTGAAATCGCCCTTTCTGACCACAGAAGTTCATGTCCAACAACTGATGAACTAATCCGTTTAGTTGAACATTGCAGAGTTGGCGGCATGCTTGGAGGAAAAGCAGGTATTGCAAATATTCATCTGGGTGATGCTAAAAATCCTTATCAGCCAATTTATGATGCAGTTGCTAAAAGTGAACTGAAAATCAAGCAGTTCTATCCTACCCATTGCAACAGGAACCATTATATTTTTGAAGATGCTAAAATATACGGCAAAACAGGCTATACCGATATTACTGCAAGTTCTTACCCCTATGATCCTGAAAATGAGATTAAACCATCAAAGGCAATTGTTGAATTACTGAAAGCAGGCGTTCCTCTCGCACATATTACTATGACCTCAGATGGAAATGGTTCCTTGCCGAATTTCGACAAAAACGGCCAGTTGACCAGTATTGATATGGGATACCCGAAGTCAATTTTCACTGAGTTAATAGATGCGGTAACAATCGAAAAGTTACCTCTGGAGAAGGCGGTGAAAGTGGTAACATCCAACGTTGCGGATATTCTCAAACTTAAATCAAAAGGAAGAATTGAAATCGGTAAAGACGCGGATATTGTGGTGCTAGATATGGATTTCAAAATTTCTGATCTAATTGCACGCGGGACAATAATGACCCATAATTACATCCGCATGAAAAAGGGAACTTATGAGTAATTAAATCCTTTTAGAAATCACATGAAAAAATATTTGATCTTTTTGCTTATCCCTCTTGCATCGTCTGTTTTTGCTCAGGAATTATATACTCCGGCTGAGAAATCTTCGTTTTCAAAAACAACAGGGTATGATGAATTAAGTCAATATATCCAGATGCTGGATTCAGTTTCTGAAGTACTTTCAGTCGAAATTATAGGGCAATCAGTTCAGGATAGAAACCTTTACGCAATGAAGTTTTCCTCTTCCACATTCGGTAAAGATAAATCTAAGATTAGAATTCTGATTTTAGCACAACAACACGGGAATGAACAATCGGGAAAAGAAGGCGCACTGCTGCTTGCAGAAGAAATGGTGAAACCTGAAAACAAGTACTTATTTAGCAAAATTGATCTTGCAATTGTCCCGCAGATGAACCCTGATGGCTCGGAAGTAAATAAGCGTCGAAATGGTAATGAAATGGATCTAAACCGCAACCATCTAATACTTACCGAACCTGAAACAAAAGCCATTCACAGCTTATTCGACAAGTACCTTTTTGATGTTACGATGGACGTTCATGAGTTTTTTCCTTTTGGAGAAACATGGAGAGAATTTGGATACAGGAATAATTCTGATGTCCTGATGGGCATAAATACAAATATAAATGTTTCGAAAAAAATCAGGGAACTATCTGCGAATAGTTATCTTCCTTTTATAAAGAAATACTTCAACGAAAGAAATATTAAAAATTTCATATACAGTCCGGGTGGCCCTCCAGAAGCTGAATACATCCGTCATAGTACCTTCGATATTAATGACGGGCGGCAGAGTTTTGGGATACAGAATACCTTTTCTTTTATTCAGGAAGGGATGAATGGAACCGATTCATATGTTGAAAACCTGAAACACAGAGCCGAAAACCAAATGACAGGAATGAGAGGTTTAATTGAATATTCTTTTCAGAACAAAAACGAAATACAAAAACTCGTTAAAAGTGAAAGAGAACTACTTCTTAAAAGTGCCCCAGAGACATCAGTTTCGATTCAAAATGAACATTCTGGCAATGGGCAAAAACTTGAATTACCGGTCTACTCCTATTCCACCCAAAGAGATACCTATTTGATAGTTGAAAATTACCGTCCGGTCGTAGAATCCATTTATGATGTATTAAAACCTACGGGCTACCTAATTCCTAAAAAATATCCTGAAATTATTAGCTGGGCAAAGAATCAATCTTTAAAAATAGAAGAATTAAAAAGAAAGCCGGGCGACAGGATTGAACAATATGTCATCAATTCTATTGATTCTATTGATTTCGAGGGAGATATTGTTGTAAACCCTGTTGCAATGACAAATAAATTAAAATCGAGAATAAAAGAGGATGAATATATCTATATTCCTTGTTCTCAGCTTAAGGGGAATATGATTCTCATCGCATTGGAACCTAAATCAATGCTTGGTCTGATGACTTACAAACAGTTTTCACATTTGCTTGTTGCCGGCCAAAAGTATCCGATACTCCGGGTAATCAGATGAATCAAACCTTAATTAACGAGACTTCAAATAACCCCAAATAATCCAATTAACATGCGAATTGAAAAGATTGAACTCCGGCATATTAAAATGGAACTGGTAAGTCCTTTTGTAACTTCCATGGGCACTGAATACGACGAAGAGCACATAATTGTGCGGGTTGATACAGACGGTTACACTGGATGGGGCGAAAGTGTGGCAGAAGGAACACCATTTTATTCTTACGAAACGGTTCAGACAGCCTGGCATATTCTAAAAGATTTTCTAATTCCCTCTGTTCTGGGGAAGAATTTATCGGGAGTTGCAGAAGCAATATTGAGCTATGAAAAGGTTCGCGGACACATGATGGCAAAGGCTGGACTGGAGGCTGCTTTGTGGGATTTGTTTGCAAAATCAAAAGGTATTTCACTATCAAAAATGTTAGGCGGTACCCGGACAAAAGTAGATGTTGGAGTAAGTATCGGCATCCAATCTTCGGAAAGCGAGTTGATAAAAAAGGTTGAAGGATATTTAGAAGAAGGTTATAAGAGAATAAAAATTAAAATTGCTCCCGGGTTTGATATGCAGTTTATTTCAGCGCTTAGAAGAGAGTTTCCCGGACTTTTGCTTCAGGTGGATGCAAATTCTGCGTACACTCTCAATGATATTAATCTCTTTAAAAAAATGGATGATTATAATTTGAGTCTCATTGAGCAACCCCTTGGATATGAGGATATATACGATCATTCGAAACTTCAGCGTGAAATAAAAACTCCAATTTGTCTGGATGAAAGTATTCACTCTCTTGATGACACCAGAGCTGCAATAGAACTTAACTCTTGCAAGATCATCAATATTAAACCAGGGCGTGTAGGAGGGTTCACTGAGTCAAAGCTTATTCATGATTATTGTGCTTCAAAGAATATCCCAGTTTGGCATGGAGGCATGCTTGAATCAGGCATTGGAAGGGCAGGTAATGTAGCTCTTGCATCACTTCCTAATTTCATTTTACCAGGGGATATTTCGGCGAGCAAGCGTTATTACAAAGAAGATATTGTAGATCCTGAATTTGTTGTGAATAAAGACGGAACCATGGATGTACCTGTAAAACCTGGTATCGGAGTTGAAATTAATATGAAAATGTTGCAGAAAGTTACGGTCAGGTTTGAAGAATTTCCCAATAAATAATAGTATGAAAAAAATCTTCATTCTCATGGTAGTAGCTTTTGTCTTTTCTTCATGTTTAAAGGAAAAACACTCAGATGAAGCCGGACAAAAAATGCAGAACTTTGTTTGCAAGATTTCAACTTATGCCAGAAGTATTGACCCTGATTTTATCATTATACCTCAAAACGGTATTGAATTAGCTTACAATAACTTAGATCCGGCAGAAGGCTTAAATGAGTCATACATGAATGCAATTGATGGTTTTGGAGTTGAAGAACTATTCTATAACGGGACATATAAGCCAGATGGAGAACGCCTCCCGATGCTACAGGAATTGAAAAACTCAAAAAAAATATTTGTATCCGAATTTATTAGTGACGATACAAATATTGAGGATGCAATATTCTTAAATACTGACGAAGGATTTGTTTGTTTCCCACGATCTGAAATTAACTATGATTACCTGTTAATTCCCGATTCAATACAATCAGAGAATTCTGAAGATATTACTTCCGTAAATAGTGTTCAGAATTATTTGTACCTAATCAGTACCGACAATTTTGAATCTAAAGCTGATATGTTAAATGCAATTGCCGAAACGAATTATGATCTGATAATAATGGATTTATACTTCAATGAATTTCAATTAAGCAAATCAGAAGTAGAAAGTTTAAAAACCAAAGCAAATGGTGGTAAAAGACTTGTAATTGCTTATATGAATATTGGTTCAGCAGAAAACTTTAGATATTACTGGAAAGATAACTGGGGTCTACACCACCCTCTTTGGCTAAAGCGCAGATATTCAGGATACAAAGACGAATTTTGGGTAAAATTCTGGATAAGCGAATGGCAGGAAATTATTTACGGAAACCCTAATTCGTACACCAGTAGAATTCTTGATTCTGGTTTTGATGGTGCCTATCTGGATAATGTAGAAGCTTACTATTTTCTATATTACAGGGATTGAAAACTTGTTTTACCCATACTTAATTATTTCTCAAATCACTGATGAGTATACCGGAATTATTTTGCCCCGGTTGTATTCATCAACTAGGCCATCTTGAATCCAAGTGCCAAGAAAAGATATTCATTCAAATATTTTATTATATTTACAATTCTTGTTAAACGAACTGATTGTTTATTCATTATGCAGATTGACAGAATATTGGCTAACCATATCAAAGTAAATGACATTTAGCCTTAAGCTCTGCATAAAAATCACTACCGATAATGGAATCTAAAATTAATGTCAGATCGCAGATTTTCGATCTCATTAAAAAACAGATGATTGATAATAATCCTCCTGAAACAAACCAGACCTATAACAGATTGGTTAATTTAGGCCTTAGCCAGTTTGAAACCAGGCAATTGATTGGCCAATGTATTGCTATTGAATTGGCAGAACTTTTAAAGAATAAGTCTGGTTTTAATGTAAGTAGGTATATCAGAAATTTGCAAAATCTGCCTAATGAACCTGCGATTAATTAGTTCTCAGTTTTTAAGGATGGTTAAATATTTATCATGAAATCGCTCAGAAAAATCCTTTCATAATGGTATCACAGGAAATTCATGAAAACTGGACATTTAGAAAAAAAGGCGATGCATACTGGCTCCCTGCAATTGTTCCCGGTTGTGTTCACACTGATTTACTGGATAACAAGCTTATCCCCGATCCATTCGTAGGGTTGAATGAAAAAGATTGTCAATGGATTGAAAATGAAGATTGGGAATATCATTGTGTTTTTAACGCTTCAGCTTATTTGTTAGATCACGATCATCTGGAAATTTGGTTTTATGGTATTGATACCTATGCGGATATCTCTCTCAACGGTAAAGCGATCCTGACCACAAAAAATATGTTCCACCCCTGGAGCGCGGATGTAAAAACAATGCTTCATGAAGGTGAAAACTTCCTTGATGTCTGTTTTTATTCTCCACAAAAGAAAGGACTCGAATTACTCAATAAACTCCCCTTTCGTCTACCTGCAAATAATGATAAGGCAACTTTGCGAACAAGCCCTTTCACTAGAAAAGCTGCATATCACTTCGGTTGGGACTGGGCACCTCGTTTTCTTACAAGTGGATTCTGGAAGAACATTGAATTAATCGCATTCAATAAACTTAAAATCAGGGATTATTATATACAACAAATTTCACAAAGCACTACTTATGCAAGTTTGGCTTGCAAACTAGAACTCGAAGTGCATTCAGCCGGTGAATACATTTTTGCGATGTACGTTGATAAAGATCTCATTTCAACCGGGAAACTCCGACTTACTTCAGGAATCAACAAATTCACATTGCCATTTGGTATTTACAACCCAAAATTGTGGTATCCCAGAGGCTATGGAAAACCAGATGTTTATAAAATTACAATAGACATTAAGGATGACAACCAGATCATTGATACCCGACAGACTACAACTGGAATAAGAAAGGTTGAACTTATTCGCTCTGATACTGAAGGTAAGGAAAGTTTCGTGGTCAGAGTCAATGGAATTGACATTTTTGCCAAAGGTGCCAATATTGTTCCCTTGGATTTTTTCCTTCCCCGGATAAAAAAGAATCATTACAAAACACTTATTGATAGCGCAATTTCTCTGAATATGAATATGTTGCGCGTTTGGGGTGGTGGAATTTATGAAAATGATGTTTTTTACAATTTATGCAACCGTGAAGGTATTATGGTATGGCAGGATTTTATGTTTGCCTGTATGATGTATCCATCAGATAATGAATTCCTTGCCTCCATAAGAGAAGAGATTGAATACAATATCAAACGACTTCGTAATCATCCATCAGTTGCACTTTGGTGCGGAAATAATGAAGTTTTAGAGGGATTTCATAACTGGGGTTGGAAGGAAGAACTTGGTGGAAATGCTGAAAATGCTTTCATCTCTTATAAAAAAATATTTAATGAATTGATTCCAAACATGCTGGTTGATCTGGATGGGTCGAGACCGTATGTTTCAACATCCCCTTCATCAGTAACTGATGGAATACCCAGTCTCGAATCAGGCGATTACCATTTCTGGGAAATAATTAAAAAGCCTTTGGAAATTGCATCCTATGAAGAAAACATAGGAAGGTTTATGTCGGAATACGGCTTTAAATCCTATCCTGAATTAAAAACAATACTCAAATATGCTAGAGAGGATGAACTTAACATTCATTCTGAAGTGTTCGAAGCTCATCAAGGTTGGGAAAACGGCGCCGAGTTGGTTGAGAGGCATGTAAATACATTATATGGTAAGCCAAACAGCTTTGAAGATTTTTTATATTTCTCCCAATTAACCCAAGCTTTTGCAATCAAAACGGCAATTGAGGCTCACCGCAGGGCAAAGCCTTATTGCATGGGATCTCTTTTCTGGCAGTTAAATGACTGCTGGCCTTGTGCGAGCTGGTCGGCCGTTGATTATTATGGTAACTGGAAAGCATTGATGTATGGACTAAAACATTCATTTTCAGAAGTTTTAATCTCCCCCGTTATCAAAAATAATCAGCTTAAAGTTTATGTTATCAGTGATCGACCGGAACCAATAAATATCAAAGCCACGGTAAAGCTTCTTAATTTTGATGGAGATATTTTCTATACCAAAGAAGTTGAAACGAAACTTACCGGAGCTTCCTCTGAAATGGTGCTCTCAATTCCTCTGGAAAAGCTGAATATAGGAAAATTAAAAAATCAAGTGGTTTTATTGGCGGAGGTATCTTCAAATGAAAAGAGGTTTGACCGAAATCTCTTTTATTTTGCTACTCCGGCAGAATTAAAACTTAAAACTGCCCAACCAGTCATTCAACTTACACAGGAAGAAAACAAGTCTTTTCTATTCCTTAAATCACCGATATTATTGAAGGATGTTTTTCTTCAGTGTGAGGGTGAATCAGGGTTTTTCAGCGATAATTATTTTGACCTTCCTGCCGGGGAATCAAAAACAATTATCTTTCAGTCTGACTCTACAAGCTCAGGAGAACGAAAATTTAGACTCAAATGCTTGAATAATCCTTAATATTTAGATTTTTTTCTTTTATCAATAGTTCGTTAAACTTTTTTATATTACTCATTATCAATGCTTTATAAAATTTGATTAATAATACGCATAGAATTAATAATCAGCACTTTGCGTAATTTCATAATGTCAATTCCTGAAAGTTTAACGAACTATTGTTCTATAAGATTCTTTGAATTTACACTATGCGAATAAGCCAAAATAATCTTTCAAAAATTCTCCCTCAAAGCATCGTAAAGAAATAAGAATTTTTATCTTTGAAGACGGTTCTGTAATTTTCAATTTATAATAATCCTTGTCTTTTTTTGTTGAGGTAAGGCAGTTTCGGTTTCTTCAAAACATAAAAATATGTCTAAACTAAAATCTTCAAATCCCGCATCATTTAGCAATTTCAGTAACTCTCAGCTGAGCCTTTTAGTTGTTTTACGTATTGTAATTGGATGGCATTTCCTCTATGAAGGGGTTACAAAAATTTTTAATCCAAACTGGTCGTCTATAGGCTTTTTACTTGATTCAAAAGGTCTATTTGCCGGGATGTTTCAGGCAATGGCCGCTAATCCTGATCTGGTAAATGGTATCGATTTTCTTAATGTATGGGGATTAACAGCTATCGGACTTGGGCTAATTACTGGTTTATTGACACAGATTGCCACCTTGGCTGGCATGGTGCTTATGGCCTTTTATTATATTTCACATCCTCCTCTGATTGGAACCGAATATGCCATTCCAAGTGAAGGAAGCTATCTGTGGGTAAATAAAAACCTGATCGAATTCTTCGCACTTTGGGTTTTGTATTTATTTCCAACTGGCAATCGGATTGGCTTTGACAGGTTTATTTTCAAAAAACAATAATTAAGATGGAAGATAATAAAATAATTCCTGCCTCTGAAAAAAGTAATTCTATTGGTAGAAGAGACTTATTGAAAGGCCTTGCTACTTTGCCCATTCTTGGGGCATTTGCTTATGGGTTTTACAAAAAGAAGAATTACGACAAGATACTGAATAACAACCTTAAGCAGGCAGTAGATTTAAATTCCGAAGCACCTGTAGTTTTCCAAACTCAGCAAAAGGGTCCTACAATCCGTTTAGGGATCATTGGGTATGGAATCAGAGGACCCCAGCTATTGAGGGCTGCGGGATTTGCAATGCCTTCGGAATTAGAGGAGTGGAAAGATAATAATCTGAAAAACTCAAGTGACCACCGATATGAGGATTTCCTTGCTCAGGATGACCTTAACGTTAAAGTAACCGCAATTTGTGACCTGTTTACTGTAAATGTTGAAAGAGCTTTATCTGCGGCTGCAAATGCTGGAAAGGAAAGTAAAAACGGATCCTTTGTCCAGACAGCAAAAACCTTTAAAACTTATAAGGACTTACTTTCGTCAGGTGAAGTTGATGCTATAATCATAGCAACACCCGACCACTGGCATACAGAAATTGCCATTGAAGCCATTAAAAACAATGTTCATGTTTACGTAGAGAAAGGCATGACACGTACCATTGATGAGGCATTCCGCTTGCGTGAAGCTGTGAAAAACGGTAAAGTTGTGTTGCAACTTGGTCATCAAGGCAGGCAGACTGAATCTCACATGAAAGCCCGCGAAGCCATTGAAAAAGATATTATCGGTAAAGTCGGGCTGATTGAAGTATGTACAAACAGAAACTCGCCAAACGGAGCCTGGGTATATAACATTCATCCGGATGGTAATCCGCAAACCATTGACTGGGATCAATTTGAAGGTCCTTGTGAAACAAAACATCCATTTAGTCCTGAGCGATTTTTCAGGTGGCGATGCTGGTGGGATTATGGCACAGGTCTCGGGGGAGATTTATTAACGCATGAATTCGATGCCATCAATCAGATAATGAGTCTGGGAATTCCCCATTCTGCAGTTAGTTCAGGTGGTGTGTATTTCTTTAAAGATAAAAGCGCGGGACATTATGTTAATGAAGTGCGCGAAGTTCCTGATATCTGGCAGGTTGCCCTGGAATATCCTAAGCGCGACCTGACACTGCTTTACAGCGCTTCTCTTGCCAGCAATAAAGATCGGGGTAAAATGATTATGGGTCATGACGGATATATCGAATTAAGCGACTCACTTACCATTTACGCCGACCGTGAATCGACAAAGTACAAAGAGAAAATAGAGAAAAAAGTAATTAATCCTGAATTACCTATTTATACATACATCCCCGGAAGAAATAACGTAGATGCAATCGCCTCTCCTACTGAAAAATATTTCGCTAGCAGAGGTTTATTGTACACGTATCGCGGAGGAAAACGGGTAGATACAACTCATCTTCACATAAAAGAATGGCTTGACTGCATTAGAGAAAGTATTGCTCAAAATAAGCTCATTCAGCCCAGCTGCAACATAGATCAAGGGTTTGAAGAGGCTATTTCGGCTCACATGGCTACAATAGCCTACAGGGAGAACCGAAAAGTATTCTGGGATGCTGAAAATCAGAAAGTTGTGTAATTAAATATTCAAACAGGTATTCTTACTTAACCCGGCAATACAGAGAAAAATTAATCGCAAGGCAAATGGAACCGCAAATTTTCGTTGCGTATTTCTTTACGTTTTTTTCCTCTAACTCTTTAATACCGATAAATATTTTTTGCCAAGGTGCGTAGTGGAGCGCAAATTTTTTGTTGTGTATTTCTTTGCTTCCGATGGACATCGGAAGGCGTCTTTGCGTTTAACTCTATTTTAAAAAAGCGCACTAAACAGGAAAACATCCAAGGAATCATTCAGGAACTTCTTATTTTGTTGTGCCAAGTATAATTCTATGAAATAGGGCAATGTGGTCAATTAATCCCCGAAGGGGTAAATTTCAATAACCTTGGGTGAAAACCCATGGCATAAATATACGCAGAATTCCAGCCCTGATAGGGGTTGAACTGTTTACAGGAAATACCATTCATCAATTTTTATTTTATATTCTTTTGACAGAATAGATTACCTTCATTAGTCAGGAAGATTATGTGATATAAAATTTGCCGGTATTGCGACTTAGTTATAATATATTCTAGTTCAACCCATTGCCTTCGGCGAGCCATTCGGGGTTCATCCGACCACTGAAAGAAATTATATACGGATGAAACGATCATGTTTAGTAGTAATCAAAAACGCTTATGAACAAAATCATGCGACTTCCATCGGACCTTTAAAAATCAATTTAGTTCGGATGAAATCCAAAATAAAAAATAAATAATTAGTATGATAGCATATCAAAATAAGAATTTGCCAATCTTTCATTTCCAAATTATTTGCATTTTATCAGAATTATTTAGAATGAATGAAAATAAGACCTATTTTTGTTTCAAATTATATATCTATATGTTTCGATTTATTAAATACTCTGGAATTATTCTTTTTTGTACCACTATGCTCTCCTGTATCTCAAAACAAAGCACTCAGAAAGAATTAAAAGTTGAAATCGTATCAAATATAACCGCCAAACTGGGCGAAGGAAGTGTCTGGGATTATCAAAAGCAGGTATTATACTGGATTGATATTGAGGAAGGTATATTATTTGAATATGATCCTGAAGCGAATACTACCATAACGCATAAGGCCGGTAAAAAAATCGGAACAGTTGTACCTGAAAGCAAGAATACGGTTGTATTGGCAATGCAAGATGGAATTTACAGAATGTATCTCGATAATGACTCCCTCGAATTTATAGTAAAACCTGTCTCGCTGCTTGAAAATCAGAGATTTAATGATGGAAAATGTGATCCTGCCGGTAGATTCTGGGCTGGAACGATTGGCCCCAGGAAATCATGCTTTCTATATAAACTTGATAATAACGGAACAATTTCGGAAGTTCTTGATAGTATTACCACCTCAAATGGTATAATCTGGTCGCTAGATTCGACAAAAATGTATTATATAGATACCAATACCTCCAATGTCAGGCAGTTTGATTATGATGTTCAAACAGGAATCATTCAAAATGGAAAAGTAATCATTGAAGTTCCCGATAGTCTAGGATATCCAGATGGAATGACCATTGACAGCGAAGGAAAGTTGTGGATTGCATTCTGGAGCGGATATGGAGTGTACCGCTACAACCCTGAAACCGGAATTCTGATGCAAAAGATTGATGTCCCTGCGAAAAATGTTACTTCCTGTGCTTTTGGAGGTAAATATCTCGATGTTCTTTTCATTACTACTGCCAGACAGGGTATGTCGGAAGAAGAAATGTTAAGAATGCCTGACGCAGGAAAGCTTTTTAAAGTGAAGACAGGTATAAAAGGAATAAAAGCCAATTTTATTAAAACCAGTAAATAAATCCCATGATAAAAATTGTTTTTCTGGATGCAAAAACGGTAGGAGAAGTACCTAATTTCAGGGTACTTGAGAAACAAGGAGCATTAACAATTTATGAAAAGACACTTCCTTCTGAAGTTATAGAAAGATGTACAGGACAGGATGTTATAATAACCAGTAAGGTGCAGATGAGCCAAGAAGTATTGAGTCAGTTACCTGACTTAAAACTTATTTGTGTTGCAGCTACCGGACTAAATAGCATAGACCTTGAAGCCGCTGAGAAACTGAAAATTCAGGTGAAAAATGTTGCTGGTTATTCCACTGAATCGGTTGCCCAGCTTACTTTCGCCATGCTTTTACATCTTGTAAATCATCTACAGTATTATGATTCCTATGTAAAATCCGGAGGCTATCCAAAAAGTGACATTTTTACTCATTTCGGTCCAGTTTTTTGGGAGTTAAATGGTAAACGCCTGGGAATTATAGGATTGGGGAATATTGGCAGAAGAGTTGCTCAGATTGCACATAGTTTTGGTATGGAAGTAGTTTTTTATTCTACAACGGGAAGAAATAATAATATCAATTACAAACGATTTGATCTTGATACACTTTTAAGTACTTCTGATGTTATTTCAATTCATGCTCCCCTTACAGATCAGACAAGGGGAATGATAAATTATGAAAAAATCCACATGATGCGACCATGTGCAATACTTTTAAATACAGGAAGAGGTGGAATTATAGTAGAAAGTGATCTTGCCCGTGCACTGGATGAAAACCTTATTGGCGGAGCCGGAATTGATGTTCTTGAAAAGGAACCGCCTTTAGAAAACAATCCACTTTTTAAAATTAAAGACCGCAACAAGCTTTTATTAACACCGCATATTGCCTGGACAAGCATAGAAGCCAGACAAAGATTGATAGACAAGCTGGCGAAGAACATTGAAGAATTCAGGAAAACAATTCAATAAAAAAAGAAAATTTGAAAACTGAGCTATGAAAAGAAGTGGATTCAAAAATGAACCGCTCTATTCCAAAACCTCAATTTTCAAATTCTCGAAGTTTTTCAGATCAAATTATAAAGGGAGAATCTTGATATTTCTGTACCATACATTATTTCCGTGATCTTGCAGTCCGATAAATCCTTCACGATATTTACCGAAATTTGGAAAATCTTTAAATTTGCTACCAGCAATTAAAGCATCCCAATCAGGAGTTCCAAGATGGTATTCAACAACTACTTCACCGTTCATTTTATGAATAACGGTTCCCTGATAAACCATGATTTCAACCTGATTCCATTCTCCAACAGCTTTTGTGTTTTGTGGAACAGCGGGAATAAGGTCATATAATGAACCTGCTTTGCGGTTTCCGTCTTTTCCAAGAATTGCATCCGGATGTTTCACATTATCAAGAACCTGCATTTCAGTTGAAGATTTCCAGATAGGATCTTCATTAATAAGCGCACCGTAGAAGATTCCGCTGTTTCCACCTTCAGAAATTTTCCACTCCAGCTGAAGTCTGAAATCTTTATAAGCTTTGTTATAAACGATGTCGCCACCGCCGCCGCCAGCTTCACCTTGACCTGAACCCTGGCATTTAAGAGCACCATCTTCAATTACCCATCCTTTTTCAGGAAAAGCAGGTTTATTGTATCCAATCCAGCCTTCAGTGGAAGTACCATCGAATAGAGTGATCCAGCCTTCTTCAGCTGGCTGAGCAGCAACTTCGGTTTTTGCAGCAGTGGTTGCTTCAGTTTTAGGTTTGCAGGAAATCATAACGATCCCTGTAAACAGAACAATTGATAAAACAATAAAAAATGATTTCAGATTTTTCATAGGTTTATTTGGTTATTAATTAATAAAAAGTTGATTCAGTTTGATGCCTGTAAATTTCAAAAAAAGAATTAGAAAAACAAAGCATATATCTGTAATTATATGCAGTCTTAATTGAAGAGCCTCCAGAAGCAATAAAAAGCCTAGATTTGCGTAAATAATAAAGCTAAAATCAGAACCAGTAAGACTTCATATATGAAAAATATTTTTTTGTTTTTAACAATATGTTTTTTCTGTTTAATCCAGAATAACATCTATTCACAAAGTGATAATTCCCGCTTTGAAAAGGCCGTTTACTATTATGAGAGTGGTGATTACCAGATAGCTATTCCTTATTTTTCGAAATACATACTTCAATATCCGCATGATCCGATTGCATATAAGCTTCGGGGGAATTGCTATCTTGAAATTGGTCTGAATTCCAAAGCTATTCAGGATTATCAGTTTGCACTAAAAATAAAACCAAGTAGTGACCTTTTGTTCAATTTAGGTAGTGCTTATGAAAAAGAAGGCAAAACTGATTCCTCTATTTATTATTTCCACAGGTTTAATGCTATGGAGCCAAATCGTTCTGATGGATTTGTCAGATTAAGCCTACTGTTCATGTATAATTTCCCTGTTTTGGGTGACTCGGCTGTATATTATGCTCAAAAAGCTGTTTCAGTTGAACCCGAAAAAGTTGCCAATCTGAATTATCTGGCCATGGCATATTATTCTAAAAATCAGTATACTAATGCATTAGAAACGTCTCAAACAGGCTTACTAAAAGATAGTTGCTTCTCCCCTCTTAACCGTACAGCAGGAATTTCAAGTTTCTTTCTAAAAGATTATTCTTCAGCAATTTATTATTTTGAACGCGCATATTTATATAGCCCTACGGATTATTCTTTGCTGGATTATAAGATTCAGTCATTACTGTTAAGTAATACAGCAAAGGAAAAATACACATTTCGCTCAGATACACGAATTTCGCTCACGGGTGTTTCATCGGAAACCTTAAAAAAGGTTATAGCATCGCAAACAGCGAAGAAAAGCACATTCTCATATAAAAATCAGCTTCAGAAATTAAATTCATCGCCTCTGACCATGAGTCTGGATGAGTATATTATGCTTTATATCGGATTTGCTCAACAAAATTCAGGACTACCCGATAAAGAAAAAACAATCGAAATCTCTTCTGAAACCAGCTTAATAAAAGAACTTGAAAGCATCCAACTAAAACTCTCAAATAATCCCGTTGACTTTCCCTTATACCTAAAGCTTGCCGATGTATATCTTGATTTAGGGAGCCATGAAAAATATTTTGAAAACAGATTTAAGTATTTCGGATTTATTGAAAGCATAAAAGCAACCGGCGACGGACTTTCTGCGGCTACTGCCTATATCATCAATGATAAAAATCACGAAGAAGAAATAATGAATAGTTTGGGTTTCCAAATCCAGTCGCAATTGGCAAAAAAACAGAAAAATCAGTATTACGACGTTTTATCCGGAAAGGATAGTATTGGGAAGGATGTTACGATTTATTTTAATTTAGATATGCCAATTCATCAACAGACAAAAAAAGTAAAATAGCAAAGAAATTAAAAAAGCTTTCAGAATTATCATTTTTTCTTACCTTTGCACCCGAATAAAATGGTTCCGTAGCTCAGTTGGACAGAGCAACAGCCTTCTAAGCTGTGGGTCCCGCGTTCGAATCGCGGCGGAATCACTTCTGAAAATCCTGCATTTCGCAGGATTTTTTTATTAGCTTATCCGCGATGAGAACGCGCGTTCGAACCGACGAAGGAGCTCATGAAGCCGACGAAGAAGGACGAATAATCGCGGCGGAATCACTACTCATAAGCTTTTAATCATTTTCCTCATAATAGTATGAGTAGTCAATTCCTTTCATAAACATTTCCCTGCTGTTGATTTGGTCGGTTATGGCATTTTTTAGCAACTTATTTAGGGTGCTACTATTTACAGCACTCTTTACCATTGCATTCATATAATCTGTTTTACTTATTTTGCTCCAGTCTACGCATTTTTTCAGGCGTTTTTTCAATATCAAATCCAGCCATATTCGGGCGCTTCTGCCATTGCCTTCCATAAATGGGTGAGCAATGTTCATTTTCACATATTTTTCAACAATTTCATCAAAAGTATTTTCGGGCATTACTTCTATTTGTTTTAATGTGGCACCAAGGAAATGTGATACTGCAAATTGGAAACCGCCTTTCGAAATATTTATTTGCCTGATTTGCCCGGCAAAATCATACAAACCGCCAAACAAATAAGCGTGAATTTGTTGTAAGCCTTTGGCAGTGCCAACTTCGATTTCACCAATCAAATTACTTTCAAAAAGCGTGTATGCTTTTTTCTTGCTTTGCCCGTCAATACTGTTATCGCTGTATAAAAACCAATCTAAAAATTTCATTGCCCTGTTGTTAGGGAAATGTTTTGCCAAAGCAATAACGCCATCACTATCCAATGTGTCGGTTAGGTATTTCTTGCCGTCTGCCGCTGTTAATTTCAGTCTGTGAGTGCCACTCACGAACTGAACATTTTCTTTGAGCAATTTGCGTTTGAGCCAACGCCAATAGTTACCGGCTTTGGTATAATCGACTTCTTGGTTCAAAATGCCAACAATATCAACCACCGAAAACCACCACTTGGCGTTTTGCTCGTCCCATAAGGCTCGCACTTCGCGGTCGTCAAAAAAACGAATGGATATTTTTTGCTGCTCGTTCATTTTATTAATCGTGGTTTTCACCTGTTTTATAATCTTCAGAATCTTCATGCGCTATACTTGCCCGATTGCTATCGGGATATTCTACTATCTACAAATAATTGTCATTTCTGTAACTTTGGGTATTTCATACCCTCGCACATCATTTTTGCCTGTTGCTGCTTCAGCTATTAATGCCGTTTTATATACTTGGTTTAACTTAGACAATAAACACAAATATATCAATATTCGTCGGTGCCGCGATAAGTAAAACAGCTCTTTTTGATCTTCCAAGATTCATTTCTGTTCATACAAAGTTCAAAATCGTTCTTACACGGTACAAACTCGTTCCTACACAGTTCAAACTCGTTCTTACACGATTCAATCTTGTATTTACATGGCTCATTCTTGATAATGAAAGAAGAATTAACACAACTGTAAGAATACTTTGGAATTATTGAAAGGCAATACCCTCATCTCCACATCTCCTCAATTTCCTCAAGCGATTTACCCTTAGTTTCTGGCATATACCTGATTGCAATAACTAATTGAGCCAAGGCAAAAATCATAATTATCATGAAGGTAATTCCAAGTTGAAACTGGTGCAACATAGCGGGAAAAACCAGCACAGCTAATGCATTAAATATCCATTGCGTGAAAACAGGTATCGTCATTGCTGTTCCACGTATTCTGTTGGGGAAAATCTCTGAGATGTAAGTCCAGAAAACTGGTCCAATAGAAGAGGCAAATGAGGCCAGAAAAAGAATGATCAGAAACAGAACTAACAGGCCTTCGAAGTGACCTGAAAATCCGGCGATTGCTAGTCCTAACAATGAAATGCTCATCCCCGCTGATCCAATGATGTAAAGTATTCTTCTTCCATATTTATCAATTAATAGAATTGAAACCCAGGTAAAGGCAAAGTTAACCAGACCTAGTCCGAAGGTCGCGAACAGTCCTGTATCCATATTCCATCCGGCTTTTGTGAATATTTTGGGTGCATAGTCGATAACTACATTAATACCCGACATCTGAACGAGAATTGCAAGCAGAAATCCGAGCCACAATACTTTTCGTAATGAGGGATTTAATAATTCCCTGAACGACATTTTCTCAACATGCAGGCTCTTTTCTATCTCAAGAAACTGCTGTTTGGCCTCATCCTCCCCTGCAATTTCAATTAAGCCTTTCAATGCAATATCCTTTTTTCCAATTTTCATCAGGTATCGCGGTGATTCGGGAATGAAAAACAACATAATGAAAAAGATTACCGAGGGAATTGCTCCGGTCGCGAACATCCAGCGCCAGTTATTATCCCCTGTACCACTCAGTAAATAATTAATTAAGTATGATATCAGAATACCAGTAACTATGAAAAGCTGATACATCGAAACAAGACTTCCACGTTTCGATGGTGGAGCTATTTCCGATATGTACATTGGCGCAGTTATTGAAGCTGCTCCAACTGCAAATCCCCCTAAAATACGCGCCAGAGAAAGCCATGTAAGATTCGTAGCCATTCCTGAACCAACAGATGTAAGGGCAAATAGAATGGCCACTATATACAGAATGATTTTGCGCCCAAAAGTATCAGCTAGTCTACCTGCCACAATAGCTCCGAAAATACAGCCAAAAAGTAAGGAACTATATGCCCACCCTTCCTGCATATTAGTTAATGCGAATGCCTTTGTAAAATATGGACCTGCCCCGGTAATTATTGCCACATCGAACCCAAAAAGTAAACCTGCCAATGCTGCAACTATGCTAATTGTTAATAAGCGGGAATAATGAATAGAATTGTTTTTTGCCACTTGTGAATGTGTTAAATTGTTTTGAACATTGATAATATTAAAACAGGTAAACCCGAATATTTCATTCAGATTTACCTGTTTCACTGCCTAATTAGGCATTTCAGGCAAGCTCCAGCCTTCCCTGTATTTGTGCTTTATATAGGAAGAAGCTGCCTCCTGAGCATTGAAGCTTGCGTATTGTGTGTTAAAATTTGGGTGACCGTCAATAACTTTAAAATCATCCGCAGTTACAATTTTCAACTCTTCGTTTGCTGAAATATTAGTAAACTTCATATTTTGCGCATCCCATTTTAAGGTTTTGTTTAGTCCTTGCAAACGGATTGCCAATACTCCGAGAAGCACCATTTCGTTGAAAGGCCCTGCATACCCAAAATTCGAGGTTCCTTCAATACGATTTTCGGGGGATTCCTTACAAGCCCTTATCCAGTCTTGCTCATGTGGTCCATCTACATAACCAATTGCCCCTGGAATTCTTCTCAGATAAGGTTTTACTAAAGGTACACGACCCGATAACAAACGAGCATTAAAACCACCACAACCGCAAATCAGGGTATCCGTTGAACCTACAAATATGCAACCGCCTAAACCATCAGCCATAAGGTTTTCGCCTTCAGGAAGTAAATCCGGACGGTTTGGAAGAATCCCGCCATCATACCAATGCACTTTAACAGCAGGCATATTAACTTTTGATATTTTTTCACGGGAAGGGAAATCAAATTGCACCGTCTCTGCCTGTGGAGCGCTCTCAGTATTCATAAGAGTAGAACTGCCTGACACTTTTTCGGGGTAACCGAGTTTTAGTGACTGATATACAGGATCCAGCACATGACAAGCCATATCTCCGAAAGCGCCAGTTCCAAAATCCCACCACCCGCGCCAGTTCCAAGGTGAATAGATACTATGGAATGGCCGCATGGGTGCTGGACCGATAAATAAATCCCAGTTCATTGTGTCTGGAGCTTTCATTATATCTGTAGGTCTCTGCAGACCCTGAGGCCAAATGGGCCTGTCAGTCCATGCATGAACTTCAGTAACTTCACCAATTTCTCCGTTCCAAATCCATTCGCAAACTTCCCTGACTCCATCGCCCGAATTGCCCTGGTTTCCCATTTGGGTAGCTACTTTATGTTTGGCTGCAAGTTTTGTTAAGAGTCTTGATTCATATACAGAATGGGTAAGTGGTTTCTGACAATACACGTGTTTCCCCATAGATAATGCAGTGGCAGCAATAGCGGCATGAGAGTGATCGGCTGTTGCCACCATCACAGCATCAAATGAGTTGCCCATCTCTTCGAACATACGGCGCCAGTCCCAGTATTTTTTTGCTTTGGGGAAATCGTTAAAACAATTTGTTGAGTATTTCCAGTCAACATCGCATAATCCCACGATGTTCTCAGTATTCATACCTACCAGATTAGGATGACCTTTTCCACCGATTCCAACACCTACGATATTCAATTTGTCGCTGGGTGCTTTGTGACCCAGACCGCTAACAGCAAAACTCGGAATAATTGTAAAACCTGCAGCCGCAATTGCTGATTTTCGCAAAAAATCGCGTCTTGATTCGTTGATTTCTGACATAACAAGTAGTTTTTAGCAGTGAACTTTTATAATTCTTTGATTTTGATATTTCTGAACCATACTTTCGTGCCATGGTTCTGCAATGAAATCGGACCTTCATCAAACTTACCCCAATCAGGAAAACTTGCCCACTTGCCACTTCCACGAAGTTTGGTCCACTCTTCTGAATATTTATCATATTCTACGGCAATTTCGCCATTAAGAATATGTGTTACATGATTTCCATTTACAACCAGCAAGAGACGGTTCCACTCTCCTATAGGCTTATAATCCGTTACTTTAGAGGGATACATTGCATAATTAGCAGCACATTTCTGCCAGTCTTCGAGTGGATCAGGCCAGTTCATATGATCAATAATCTGAAATTCAGGTCCTGTTTCATAGGGATATTTGTAAGTTGTATCTTCTGAAATCTGAAAAATAATTCCGGAATTTGCACCTTGTGTAAGTTTGAATTCAGCGGTAAAAGCAAAATTTTTGTAGATTTTATCTGTGATGATGTCCTGACTTTCACCGCGTCCTTCAGTAGTCATGGTAAACGATCCTTCTTCAATTACCCAGCAATCAGGGAAAATACCCATATTATATCCGTGCCAGCCAGATGTGCTCTTTCCGTCG
This sequence comes from Bacteroidales bacterium, assembly GCA_038316435.1. Lineage (GTDB taxonomy): Bacteria > Bacteroidota > Bacteroidia > Bacteroidales > JACJXF01. The sequence continues at coordinate 44,438 of JBBQAQ010000008.1, forward strand.
AACAATAGTTGCCAGCCATTTTTCATTTCATTTTTTGATAGCAAATTAGCTGGTTCACTTTTTCCTAACTCCAAATACAATGATTTAGGATCATTATTTATCACAGTTTTGCAGGATACTGAAAATACAGCCACTAACAAAAACAAAAATATGCTTTTCGTGTTTCTCATGTTGAATAGTTTTAGGTTGAGGAGGCGTAAATTTAATAATTCAGGCCAATATATTTGTAATCGCTATAATATTTTCGTAAAAAAGGTAAAAGCAGTACCATTAAATAGAAATTCTGTGAGATATATTGATTACCAAATAATTGGATCTTAAACCAAACTATTTTCATTAACACCGTGATGTAAAATATATGGAAATTCGAATATAAATGGTTTATATTTACAAAAACTTAAAGACATGAGAAAGTCGGTATTAGCCCTATCTATGTTGGGTTTATTTGGATTATTAGCAGCCCAAACAGAGGTTTTTGAAACACAAAAAGCCATTTCAGAAAATCCGAATTCAATTACAACTGAAGTCATGGGAATTAAAAGCACTCAAGCAACTCCCATGGCAGAAAGAGTCTATAGTTTGGTAGGAACGGCCTTTTTCAAAGGTGATGGTTATAATGTTGCAAATTGGGATTATGATATTGATTTCATTTATCAGGGGAAAACAGGAAATGATTATACATATACAATTAAAAGACAAGAGCTTTTTAAAAACGGAGAATTTAAAGTCAGGTTAAATCACAATTGGGTTGACCCAAGCTGGGGATACAACGAATTGACGATAATCTCCCCGGATCTTTTTGGTTGGGTGGGATATAATATTAAAGCTCTGGACAGAAAAGTTTATGATATTAATTTTATTGTGGATTCTTTAAACAACACGTATAAACTTTCGCTGCAATATTCTATTCCCCTGAAATCTAGGGTAATAATAACTAAGACTGCCACAGCACCAACTATTGGAGGAGTGGTTGATGCAATCTGGGCTACGGCAAATACGTATAATATTGATCAGGCGGTTGTTGGAACTACACCTAGTCTTGGAAACTCCGGAACCACAACATGGAAAGGATTATGGGATGACAATGGAATTTACATTTTACTCAATATTAATGACAATGTCTTTTTTCCTGCATATAACGGAGTCAATTCCGGCAATGTTTGGGAATATGATAAACCGGAAATATATTTTGATGTAAATTCAGTATTAATAGATGGGGCAGGGACAAATGTACCCAATAACGGACATATACAGATAGCGCCAGATATTATTGAAAGTCAGATTAGTGGAATTATGGCGATCGACGGCTGGGGAGTTAAAAATTCATTCCTGGTAGCCAATCAGACTTATACCGCGGAGTATTTTATTCCTTTTTCTAGGCTTCTGGATAAAACCGGTATTCAGGTTACAAAAACAGCAGAAATGGGATTTGATGTAACTGTTATAGACCGGGACTCTGAAGTTGGTTATAGACAAAGGGCTGTGTGGACAAATTTTGGGCTACAGAGTGAATCATGGAATACCATGGATGATTGCGGAACAATTATTCTGGTTGGTTCTGGTGCGAACGTACTTGTTTCCGGCATAACGATTACAACTCCCGGAAATGTCAGTACAATAACCACAGAAGCAGGCACATTGCTTATGGGTTCTTCCGTCCTTCCTGTTGATGCAACCAACAAAAATCTTACGTGGTCAGTCACAAACGGAACAGGAAAAGCAAGTATTAGTGCTAGCGGTCTGCTTACGGCAATAGAGAATGGTACCGTTACAGTAATAGCTACTACTAAAGACGCATCAGGAATTTCAGCATCTAAAAGCATAACCATCAGTAACCAGTACATTTCTTTTGCAGATGGTAGTCTAATTAAAAATGGAGGATTTGAAACAAACGGTCCAATTGCATCTCCATGGATATTCACAACAGGGAACGGAGGTAGTGCAAGTGTTGTTAATGGTGTTTGCACTTTAACTACGGCAGCAGTAGCTGACGTCTATTATTTGCAGGTTTCTCAGAATGGTTGGGTTGCATATAATGACTCATCCTATAATTTATCATTTACAGCATGGTCTGATGTTTCAAGAACTTTTAGCATCAATATAGCAGATTATAATAATAATTATATTCGGGCAGGAATCTCAACAGATGCCAACGCTTTATTTGGGAGGTCTGAATGGGTAGTACCCGTAACAACAACACCAACTGTTTACACATATCATATTACGGTGGATCAAATAAAAGTAAATTCAGATTTATACCTGAATGTTATGACCAGCAATGCTTTGGGTACAATTTATATTGATGATATATCACTTTTAAATGTAGGTTACAAACCACTTGGTAACGGACCTCCCCTTGGAGGAACCATATCTGCTGTTTCAGCAATTTGCAGTGGTACCAGCACAACATTGGTACTGAGCGAATATTCCGGGGCAATTCAATGGCAGAAGTCTGCAAATGGGACTACCGGCTGGACCAATGTTACCGACGGATCCGGAGCGCTGACAGCTTCTTATACCACCGGAAATTTACCATCAACAACCTATTTCAGGGCAAGTGTTTCCAAACCTGATTATTCTGAGGTTTATTCCAATACCTTGATGGTTACAGTTAATCCTTTACCTTCAGCCACAGGAATTATTACGGGCTCAAAATTTATTTGTTCAGGTCAGAATAAGGTAGTTGGATATTTAGTTCCGGATATTTCAAATGCAAGTAGTTATGTTTGGACAATGCCAACAGGAGTAACAGGCTCCAGCACTACAAAAAGCATCAATGTGAAATACGGTGCAACAGCTGTTTCCGGAAATATAAGTGTCAGGGGCAGGAATGCTTGTGGCGACGGAGTTGCTTCAACTATTCCAGTAACTGTAAGCACTCCATTTCAGTCTGAACAAATCTGTCTTGTTACCATTGACCTTGAAACAGGAAAGAATATGGTAGTTTGGGAAAAAACCAAGAACGTGGGTATCACTAGTTATAATGTTTACCGTGAGGGAACAGTTGTAAATAAATATGATCTGATTGGAAATGTTCCAGCGACTGACATGAGTCTGTTTGTTGATTTGGCCTCAAAACCTGAGCAACAACAGTATACTTACAAAATAAGTGTAATTGACACTTGTGGAAATGAATCTGCGATGAGTCCTTGGCATCAAACTATGTTCTTACAATATGTTAGTTCTGCAGGTGGAGTAAATTTAAACTGGGCAAAATACAAAACCGAAACTGGTGATTTAAATTTTGATAGTTATACTATTTTCAGGGGATCTGATTCAACTAAACTTACCGAATTGGGAACTATCGCTTCTTCATCACAAGTCTATACAGATAAAACTACCCTGGCACTTTCTGAGAAAATGTTTTACAGAGTTGGTGGTGTAAAAGCAAACCCATGCGATCCTGTTGGAATTGGCGGTAAAAAAGCAAGTTCTGGCCCTTATGTCCATTCCTTATCCAATCTAGAAGATAACCGTTTGCAAAGCAGCACGGGTGTTGATATTAATCAGACTGATTTTCTAAATCTGAAAGTATATCCGAGTCCTTTTTCCGACATCACAACCATTGGTTATTCTCTTAAAAATGCCAGTGATATTACGATTGAAATTTTTAATATTGTGGGAGAAAAAACCAGAGTATTGTTGAATGAACATCAAATGGCAGGTTCTCACAAGGCAGAATTGAAAGCCTCAGATGTGAATTTTCAAAATGGACTGTATTATATCAGGATCATTGCTGACGGGCATTCAGTGGTTAGAAAAATCATGCTTAACAAATAAGTTACCCTTTATTTAAACCTATTTCAAATAGGAATCTTGGTTGATTGGGGTTGCAAATTTAGGACAAAAACCTTCATAGAAAAGGTTTTTGTCCTATCTTTGAAACTCTAAAATTCGTTCAATTCATAAAAGTTATTGAACGTTTTACTACTCAAAATCCCACTAAAGAAATAACCAACTTCATAATGAATTCAATTTCAAAGTCATACGCTCTAATCTTAGGATTCGTAATCCTATTGCCTTTTTCGCTGTTTTCTCAGGTGCCTGCAGGTGGAACAGAAATTATTAAGGACCCTCTTGTAAATGCCTTCAGAGTCGGAGGTAATGATGTAGTCACCATGAGTAAAATAGTTGTCACTGATCAGTTGTTTACTACTGCCTTTCGTTTGTCCACAACTAAGACTGTTTTAAATTCCTGGAATGCTCAGATAAGTTTTCCACCGGCAAACGGCATAGTCACAAATGATGTAATTCTGGTTACTTTTTTTGCCCGAACTACTGCCTCCGTCGATGAAACTGGTCTTGGTTTGCTCACTGTATGTCTTGAAAACAAAACCACTTACGACAAAGTAATTTATCAGGTTGTAAGCATAGGTACAGAATGGAAACAATATTATGTATCTTTTAAAAGTCCGGTAACTCTCCTATTAGCAAACCTTAATTGTGCTTTCCATATTGGATTTCCTTCACAAACAATTGAAATGGGTGATATTCACTTTATAAATTATGCCAATACACTAACACTCGCAGACCTTCCTGTATCATTAATTACCTATGTTGGTCAGGAACCCGATGCAGCATGGCGTGCAGAAGCTGAGGATAGAATAAGTCAGATCAGAAAAGGGAATATTCAGATTACTGTTGTTGACTCAACTGGAGCTCCTGTTGAAAATGCTGAAGTAAGCATTGGACTAGCCAGACACAAATTCAGTTTTGGTTCAGCTATCACTGCATCAGACTACTTAAGCAACCCTGTTTATAAAGAGAAAATCCTTGAAATGTTTAATGAAGTGGTTTTTGAAAACGATCTGAAATGGGGAAGTTTTTACTATAAAACTGCTTCTCAGAAAAATGATATGATTAAGGTTCTTGATGACCTCGACAGCCATTCGATTACAATGCGCGGACACAATGTATTATGGCCTTCATATAATTACAATCCCGCTTACCTTGCTAATTATAAAACCCAACCTGAGAAATTGCGTCTGGAAATCGATAAAAGAATCGATGACGTTTGTAAATTCACAAAGGGAAGAGTGGTTGATTGGGATGTTATAAATGAACCTTATTCTGAGCATGAATGGATGGATTTGCTTGGCAAAGAAGCCATGGCAGACTGGTTCAAAAGAGTTCGCAATAATGATCCTTATGTTAAAATGTATCTCAATGATTTCAACATTTTGAGTGGTAATGGAACCAATATTCCTAAACAGGATGCGTACATGGAAACTGTGAGTTACATCGATAATCTTGGCGGCGGTGTTCAGGGAATCGGATTTCAGGGGCATTTTGGATCCGACCTTACTCCCATTCCTCGCTTGAAAACTGTTCTGGATAAATTCAGCGTACTTGGAAAAGATATAAAAATTACTGAATTCGATATCGAAGTCAATCAGGATTCTGTAAAAGCAGATTATACCAGGGATTTTATGACCATGATGTTCAGTCATCCCTCTGTTACTGGGGTTCTGATGTGGGGATTCTGGGAAAGCAGACACTGGAAGCCAACTGCAGCCATGTATAATGCAAACTGGAGCATTCGTCCAAACGGCGTCGCATTTAGGGAACTCATTCTAAATAAATGGTGGACAAAAGATACCATTCAATTATCTGATGCCTCGGGAATTGTTAATTTCAATGGATTTCTCGGCAATTATTCATACACAGTTAAATACGATGGCCAGGTTCATTCTGGAAAATTTGATGCTTTAACTCCGGTATCTTCCGGCACTTTGAATCAAATCGTTTTATCTACCCATCCTGATGTTCCAGCGGAATTAAAAATAAAAGTTACAGGGGAAACAGTTTTCTGCGAAGGTGGCACAACTACTCTTTCAGTTGAGCTTCCATCTGGATTTAATCTAAAGTGGTTTAATTCAGGTATTGAAATGACTGAAACAGCTGCATCAATTAGCATTTCAACATCAGGTGTTTATGAAGCCGTTGCAACAGGCAAAGGCGTAATTCTTCAAACAGAACCAGTTGCAATTATTGTAAATTCCTACCCAGTAGCAACTATAGATTCTTCAGGCAGCCTAAGTTTTTGTTCTGGTGGAAGTGTTATACTAAACACAGGTTTGGGAACTCCGCTAACCTATAAATGGTTTAAAAATGGTGCTTTTTTCCAGGGATCACTTCCATACCTTTCAGTTTCCGAATCAGGGAAATATAAAGTTGAAGCGAATTCACTCGGTTGCAAGACGTTTTCCCCTGAGCTTAAAATTACTAAACTTAGCTCTTTGGATGCTTTGTGCTCAACCGGAATCCTTTCAAACGAAAAACAATTTTCTGTTTCACCCAATCCATTTGAGAAGTCTTTTACTATTGAAAGTTCTGATTTTGATTCCTTCCCGGTAAAAATAGAATTAATTGATTCCAATGGCAGAATAGCTTATCAGAGCTGTATTGAGAGTAATGAAAATAAAGAAATCACTCCTGATATTTCTGATGGACTGTACATTTTAAAAATTGAAACAAATTCCGGTATTCTGAAGGAAAAAATAATACGCCAGAACTAAGAAAATGACTTTAAACTATTGATTAATAGCATAATCAAATGAAAAAAATACTCCTGTTTATTGCTTTGTCTGTATACTTAGTATCACCAACAATAGGCCAGTCAAAGCAAAAAGAGCTTAAAACTATATTTTCAGCTGAAATAAATTATCTGATGTTCCTTCCAAAAGAATATTCTGAAAAAGGAGCTCCTTCTCCAATGATTATTTTTCTGCATGGATCAGGCGAACGAGGCAATAATCTGGAAAAAGTAAAAGCTTGGGGACCACCTGCCATCGTTGAGAAAAATCCTGATTTTCCGTTTGTAGTTGTTTCGCCACAGTGCCCAGAGGATGAATACTGGAATGTTTTCCTTCTCAAGAAAATGATCGATGATGTTTTACAGAATTATAATATTGATAAAAGTCGGGTTTACCTTACCGGACTTAGTATGGGCGGATATGGGGCATGGGAACTGGCCATAAACTATCCTAATTATTTTGCTGCCATTGCCCCTATCTGTGGAGGTGGAAATCCAGCATTTGTTTCCCAGCTTAAAGATATTCCAGTATGGGTATTTCATGGGAAAAAGGATGATGCCGTTCCGGAACAACAATCCGCAGAAATGGTGGAAGCTCTAAAGAAAATAGGAGCAAATGTGGAATATACGATTCTGCCTGAAGGTCGTCATGTTGATACATGGGTTTATGCCTATGGGGAAGCAGGACTGTTTGACTGGTTTCTAAAACATACGAAAAAGCAGTAAACGGTTTCGAGACGTTTATAATGCTGTTTCAAAAAACTAAAAATCCACTAGTCATAATTGCTTATTCTTAAAATCGCCATCTATTTTTGACGAAATTATCACAAAAACCTATGTTCTAAGGCATTTGTAGGTTGAAAGGATAAATCAAAAAATCCCGTTACAAACAAAAGCAATTCTTTTGCTGTCAGGCGACCAACTCGGAACATTCATTGTACCCTGGCCTCCATATAAATAGGAGATAACTTTTACTTCACCCCCATCAACAGACATCAAACGGATGTAAACTCTTTCGTAAAAAGGATGCTTATCAGCTGGTACTTCTTTTGGGAATGAAATAAATACCAGCCAATTATTATCTGGCGAAACATGTGGAAACCAGTTATTCAGTTCATCGAATGTCAGCTGAGTTTGATTTTTACCATCGGGGGTCATTCTCCAGACTTGCATTGTTCCTGTTCTAGTAGAGCAGAAAAATATGAATTTTCCATCAGATGAATATTCTGAGCCATCATCAAGGCCTTTAGAAGTAGTAAGTTGCGTCTCTTTACCTCCATCTTTGGAGATTTTATAAATATCGTAATCGCCGTTTCGCTCAGCTGTATAAATTAGAAACTGATTATCGGGCGACCAACCATGGAAATAGGAAGGACTTTTATCAGTAATTTTTTTGGGAACGCCTCCGGTTACGGGCAGTGTATATATCATCGATTGACCTTTGGTTTCTTCCGGATGGTGCGAAATACCTATCTGCTTGCCATCGAAAGTCAATACATGATCATTATTATTTTTATTGGCAAAACCAGTATATAAAATACTTGAAATACGGCTTTCAAGATCGAAATTATATAGCAAACCATCTGAATTATAAATTAGAGTTTTACCATCCGGAGTCCAGTTTGGCGCCTGCCATGAACCCTCCGACCCGGCTAATATCTGTCGGTTTCCGGTCTCTACATCCAAAGTTTCAAGTAAACTCCCGATATAGGTTTTGTATTGTACCAAATCAACAGGAACTGTATTGAAAATTCGGGTATTGGTAAACTCAACTTCTTCTGAATATTTGCTGTTATGAGAGCACACAAATAATCCCCCAAATAATTCTGCACCCAGATCGATGTTTTCAATTGACTGAACCTGATACACTTCTCCGAAATGCGCGACAGACACGATATAGGTATTCCCTTTCTTTTCAAGCTGAAGTACATCCGGACCCGATATGGTGAATTTTACTTCTTTCATATCCTCTCCTGCTTTTGTGCGGTATTGCAGAGAAGTCAACCCATCCCCATGAACTGTACAACTTACAACAGGAGATTCCGGTGAGGCTGAGCTTCGAATCATGATACCTGATTTACGGTGCAGTTCGTGCCCTTCGCCAATAAAGCGAAGCCTTGTCTGAAGGATAAAATCCCCCGAAACCTTGGTATGCAAAAAGGAAAAACTATCAGCCTTAAACCAGATGTTGGACCCTGAGCCGGTAATTCTGTAGGATTGCGAGGGTTCAGAAAAGCTAGCATTTCCAGGGATTGTAGTATTTCCCACATCTGAAAACCTGTCGAATGACCCAATTCTTACTCCGGGAATCTGAGAAGCTAGGTTTGAACTTATAGAAAAAAACAAAAGTATTAAACTACCGCTTAAAAGATGGTTTAGAGTCATTGTTTGATTTTTTAAAATTGAATATGGTTTTGAGTGGACTAAATTATTTAGAATAAGCTATATATCAATTAATATTCAATATTTGGTAATTTATGTTTCAATTAGTTTCAAATTTCGCAAAATAAACTTTAGGAAAACAATTATTTGTATGTAAAAAATTCAAATTCCCCTGATAGCTATTTATTGGATATTTCCGTATTGTGAACTTTTGAAAATCAATTCTAAAAGCTCAGAACTATTGCAAAAATCAGATGCTTTCTTAGTACATTTATCCCACTGAAAAAAAATAAATAACTAAGTTTCTGGTGGATGCCCTATTTTACAAGGGATTCGGAAAAACCAAAAGCCTAAACACCTATTAAATGAATAAAAACGTTCAAACTGAAGTCGACGCCTGGTATTTATACAAAATATTGGCTGAACATGAAGAAGATGAGGCTATTGCAAATGTGTTCAGACAGATGAGTGAAATAGAAAAGGGTCATGCGGAAGCATTTGCAAAAAAGGAGAATATGAGTCTCGAAAACTTAATGCAACCTTCATGGAGAGCCAAAATTTTCAATACTATTGGGCGAATTTTCGGGTACGATTATATTCTTGGCGTGCTGATGGATACTGAAAAAGGTATTGCAAATGCCATTCTTACTACAAAAAAGAAGAAACAACATGAAATAACAGGCACAGAAACTAACCATGTGAAAATCCTTCAGTCGATTCTCGAAAAGGATACTTCAACTGCCGGTAAACACCTTACAAAATTCGAATCCCGCCACCGGTCTGTTGGAGGAAACGCAATCAGGGCAGCTGTTTTAGGGGGAAATGATGGTTTGGTTTCAAATTTTAGTCTTGTAATGGGAATTGCAGGTGCTACTTCAGGGGAGAAAGGTGTTCTTATGGCCGGACTCGCGGGAATGCTAGCAGGTGCATTGTCTATGGCGCTTGGGGAATGGATATCCGTAAAAAGTTCACAAGAACTATATGAAAAGCAAATGCAGATTGAAATGGAAGAACTTGAAACTAATCCTGAAGGTGAAAAGCACGAACTTGCACTAATTTACATGGCCAAAGGTATTCCTGAAGATCAGGCATTTAAGATGTCTGAAGAGATAATGAAGGATAAGACACATGCCCATGAAGTACTTGTAAAAGAAGAGCTTGGAATCAATGCAGAAGAAATAAAAGGTTCAGCAATTGAGGCTGCCATTTATTCATTTATTTTATTTTCAATTGGCGCGGTTATTCCTGTTTTACCATTCATCTTTTCAAGCGGTTTTAAAGCCGTTGTAATAAGTGTAATTTGCAGTGCTTTTGGATTATTTATCATAGGTTCTGCTATAACATTGTTCACAGGTAAAAACGTATGGTACTCTGGATTCAGACAAGTGATATTTGGATTGGCGGCAGCTGCGATTACCTTCGGAATCGGACGATTAATCGGCATTTCCATCAATTAATAATATTTTTGGTGGCGTTAATATTTAAAAATTAGGGAATCCTTCTGCCGAATTCAGATTTTTCGCTTATAAACTATTGTATAATTGACCTTTAATATTTCATGGGAATTGCATAATTTTGAAAATCATTATTATATATTTCAATTATCATTGTAAATTGCATCGCTATATCCGAAAATATTTAGTAATGAAAAACAAGTCTCTATTTCTACTTCCTTTATTTTTATTGAGTATTCAGACCATATTTGCTCAGGAAACCGGCTCATTGATCGATTCAAGAGATGGTAAAACCTACAAAACAATTACTATCGGTAAACAGACATGGTCTTCTGAAAATCTGGATGTAGTTACTTTTTTAAACGGGGATACAATTCCTGAAGCTAGGACAGTTGAAGAATGGATAAATTTAGGGAATGCTGGCAAACCTGCATGGTGCAATTTCGATAACTCCATAAGCATCGGTGAAAATTACGGGAAATTGTATAACTGGTATGCTGTTGCTGATCCAAGGGGATTAGCTCCAAAAGGAACGCATATTCCAGGGGATGTAGAATGGACTAAACTTACTGATTTTCTGGTAGGTAAGGTAACAGATAAAAAAGTGAAACCCGGAAAAGATGCCCTTGAAAAGGGTAGTAATATAAAGAAAAGCGGATTTGATGGTCTTCCTGGCGGTTACCGAAATGAGATGGGCATTTTTAATGATTTCGGCTTCGATGGTGGCTGGTGGAGTTCAACAGAGAGCAGTGCTGATGATGCCTGGGGTCGCGGACTTTATTATTTATATGGAAACGTTTTCAGATACGATTTATCCGCTCAGTACTGCTACTACAACAAAGAATTCGGGCTATCTGTTAGGTTCCTGGTTGACTAATTCTTTGTTGTTTAATTTCCTAATAATAGCAAGTCCAGACTAAATATTTGAACTGCTCATTTTTCTCTGTATATCCCTATTTTTCTCAATTCTGCTATTATACAACATCAAATACACAGTCCTACTCAATCTGCTTTTTGCTGATTTTTGTAAAAAACATTTGCTATGCCTAAAACTTTTGTAGAAAAAATTCTCGGAGCCTCATCAGGTGCAATCGTATTCCGTAAACCCGATATTCTGCTAACTCACGATAATACAGCAAGTATTTACAAGACTTTTCAGAAAATGAAAGGCAGCAAAGTATTATTTCCGGATCAATTACTTATAGTACTTGACCATAACGCACCACCTACAAATGCAAAGCTCGCTAATGACTATCAGGCTATTCGTGATATGGTTTCGGAGCAGGGAATTAAAAATTTCTATGATGCAGGCCGGGGGATTTGCCATCAGATTATGAGTTATCATGCAAAACCGGGAATGCTTATCGTAGGAAGCGACAGTCATACCTGCACTGCAGGTGCCTTCAATGCTTTGGCAGCCGGAATCGATCGTACCGAATCGGCTGGTATCTGGAGTCGCGGAGAGACGTGGTTTCTTGTTCCGGAAACTTTGAAAATCACACTCACCAGCAAACTCAGGGCAGGTGTTTACGCAAAAGACCTTTCCTTATGGATTATTGGGATGTTAGGTGTTGATGGCGCAAATTATATGTCGATCGAATTTCATGGTGAAGGTGTTTCCTCCCTCGAAATTTCAGATCGTATGACCCTAGCAAATCTGGCTTCTGAAATGGGTGCCAAGAATGCCGTCTTTCCTCCTGATGAAATACTTGCCGGCTATTATGGGCTAAAAAAACTTGATGGAATATGGGCCGATCAGGGTGCTAAATACTCTAAGGAAATCAGTATTAACCTCAATGAAATTTACCCACTCGTTGCAGCACCTCACAATGTTGAAAACGTTCATTCAGTTAAAGAGGTGGAAGGCACAATCGTTCATCAGGGACTTATTGGCACGTGTACAAATGGAAGAATCGAAGATCTTAGGATCGCTGCCGATATTCTAAAAGGAAAAACCGTAAAACCCGGATTCCAACTTAACGTGATCCCTGCGTCAAGGGAAACCTATATGCAGGCTATGAAAGAAGGAATTATTGAAATTCTTATGACTGCCGGTGCAAATGTACTCAGTTCTTCTTGCGGACCTTGCCTGGGTACCGGTCAGGGTATTCCAGCCGACGGCCAAACAGTGATTTCAACCGCCAACCGTAATTTTCTCGGGCGAATGGGGAATGAAAAAGCTTCTATCTACCTCGCCTCGCCGGCAACAGTGGCATGGTCGGCTTTGAAAGGTGTAATAACTGATCCCCGCATTGATGGCTATATGGAAAAATTTCCATATACCCGGGAAGATTCACAGACACTAAATATTTCCGCATCTGAAAACCGGAAAACTGGAAACATTTGGAATTATAAGGATGCTGATAACATGAATACTGATCAGATGTTTGCAGGAAACCTCACTTATAATGTCAACAGTTCGGATGCAGCAGCAATTATGCCTCATCTTTTTGCCGGATTTGATCCGAATTTCTGCAAGAATGTTGAAAAAGGCGACATAATATTTGCAGGTGAAAACTTCGGTTGCGGCAGCTCCAGGGAACATCCATCAGTGGGACTTGCGTATGCCGGAATAAAAGCCATCATAGTAAAATCCGTTAACAGGATATTTTACCGTTCTTCTATAAACCAAGGACTTGCATTAATTGTGTTTCCCGAGGCAGTGGAAGCATATCAGCCGGGCGATAGCGTAGAAATTGATTTCATGGGTGGCAAAATCAGCGTTGCTGGCAAAAGCTTTACATTCCAGCCATTGCCACAGAAACTGTTGGAAATTATTGACAAAAAGGGATTAGTGAACTGGATTGCCAGTTGATTTTAAAAAACATCAAACTATTTTTTAAAACATTGCCTCAAATCAAGAGTATCCCGCTTTTCTTGCAATGGGCCACCATTTCACCGGGCCATACAGAGCTCTGAATCTCGCCGATATGTGCTTTTCTGAGGAAAAACATACACATGCGGGATTGGCCTATTCCACCACCAATAGATTCAGGCAATTCGCCACTCAACAATCTTCTGTGAAATTGCAGACTACTCCTCTGCTCCTGTCCGCGAAGTTTGAGTTGTAGTTCCATAGCTGCTTTATCGACTCTAATTCCCATTGAAGATACTTCAAAAGCAAGCTTCAGAATGGGATTCCACAGGATAATATCTCCGTTGAGGCCTTTGTAGCCTTTTACTGTTGGGGTTGTCCAATCATCATAGTCAGGAGCACGACCATCGTGAGGTTTGCCATCTGCCATTTCTCCCCCGATACCAATAATAAAAACGGCACCGTATTTTTCCGCAACCTTGTCTTCTCGTTGTTTAGGAGTTAATTGAGGATACATTTCCAGCAATTCCTCGGCATGAAAAAAGGTGATATTTTCTGGTAAAATTGGTTCAATATCAGGATACAACTCATATATTACAAATTCAGTGCGAACCATGGAACGGTACACACGGTTTACGATATCCTTGAGGTAATCGAGATTTCTGTTTTCGGCGGATATTACTTTCTCCCAGTCCCACTGATCAACATATACAGAATGTAAATTATCAAGTTCTTCATCGGGACGAAGTGCATTCATATCAGTATAAATGCCATAATTCATGCGGATATCGTAATCGCAAAGCATCATTCGTTTCCACTTGGCCAGCGACTGAACTACTTCAGCAGTAGCGTTGCCTAGATCAAGTATTGGGAAAGAGACTGGTCTTTCAATGCCATTTAAATCGTCGTTTATACCAGTGCCCCTCATTACAAATAAAGGAGCGGTAACCCTGCGCAGTTTGAGTTCTGATGATAAGGAAGATTCGAAAAAATCCTTAACTTCCTTAATTGCTTTTTCAGTTTGTTTTAGGTCAAGAATTGATTTGTATCCTTCGGGAATAATTAGTTTCATGCTTTGTTGTTGGTTTGTGATGTTTATATTTTTATCTATGTTTCTGATTTTTGGATTTCAGTCTTTCAACTGACTTCATAAGAAGTTAAAAAAGTCCGTCATTCCTGTAAATTTCCATTTGCACTTCAGAAAATTTCCCGGAATCTACTGTAAGCATTTTTGTGTTATTAGTAATTTTTCCATGTAAAAAATCCACATTAATCTCATTTCCGGATTCAAGATTCAGTGTTTGGACATTCTCACAGGCAACTATTGGAAATGCAGCATTTATGGCATTTCTTTCATAAATTGATCCAAATGATTCTGCGATAAGACATTGAATTCCAAGAGCGGCAAAACAATCAACTGCCTGTTGGCGTGAACTTCCGGATCCGAAGTTTTTACCGACTACTACGATATCACCTTTTTTTGCTTTTTTGGCAAAATCCTCATATCCCTCTAAGTTATCGAAGGTATATTGAGCCATTTCTTCAGGTTTGGTAATAGTCAGGTAACGGTTATGAAAAATCATATCGGTATCGATATTATCTATGGGGATATTCCAAACCCTTCCGCTGACTACATCAGGCTTATCGGCTATAGCTTTTTTCAGTCCTGAATTTTTCTCAGCTGATTTCTCCAAAACAGTTTCCGAAAACAGAGCCGGCTGGTCAGGTATCTGATCAGGAGTAGTAATATAACCAGCAATAGCCGATGCGGCTGCTATACCAGGAGAAGCGAGGTACACTTCACCTTTTCCTTGTTTCCCGGTAAAATTGCGGTTACCGGTACTTACAGTAATTTCTCCCTGTCCATTTTGGCCCACTTGTCCGGCAGCACAACCAGCACAACCGGCATTTGAAATCATTGCACCTGCATCTTTAAAAATTTCCAGCAAGCCTTCATCAAGGCATCTGCGCCAAACAAGGTCAGTGGAAGGTACAATTTTCAATACAACTCCTGGAGCTACTTTTCTGCCTTTCAAAACTGCTGCAGCAACCCTCATATCTTCAATGCGACCATTGGTGCAACTTCCGATAAATGCCGAGTCGATCTTAATTTTTCTAACTTTATCAATATCTACAGCATCATGGGGCTTTCCAGGGCGGGCAACCATAGTTTTGAATACCGAGACATCGATGTCAAAATGCTTTGAATAAAATGCATCATCATCAGCGAAAACCGGTGGGATTTTTCTACCGGAACGTGCTTCGCAATATACCTGAACAATACGGTTTGGAGGGAAAAGTATAATAATTGCGCCCATCTCGGTTGCCATTGAAGAAATGGTAATTCTGTCATCCAGGCCTAATGAATCGACATCATCCCCATAAATTTCAATTGAATACCCAAGCATGCTGTTTGCGCCAAACTGGGCTAAAAGATTAAGAACAATATCTTTTGAAGTTAATCCTTTAGGAAATTTTCCCTTGAGATTAAAACGAACACTTTGAGGAACCTTAAACCAGACTTTGCCTTTTGCCCAAGCTGCTGCGATATCAATATCACCCATTCCCTGTCCAAACGAACCAACAGCTCCAAGAATATTTGCATGTGAGTCGGTAGAAACAGCTGTTGAACCGGGATAAGCAAGTCCCTCTTCAATCAGAATATGTGTTCCAATTCCCTTATCGATATCATAAACTTTAATGCCATGTTTCCTAGAAAACAGTCTGCAAAACTGTTGATTTACAGCATATTTCTGATCTGATCCTGTAGGATTGCAATCGAAGGTGAAAAAGGTTTTTGAAGGATCTTCAACGCCAAGATGGTTATCTTCAATATTTTTAACAACGTTAGCGCCCCCAAAATCACGAGCAACGCGGGCGTCTATTGAAACGTCAATTATTTCTCCGGGCTTTACAGATAATTTTCCTGCGTGACTTGCAAGAATTTTTTCTACGATTGTCATTCCCATATCAGAACTATATAATTGAAAGGATTTTTTTGAATTTGGTTTCAAATATATAGGAAAAGGATGGGTTTTTATATGCTTTTAAAAATATTTTGGAGGTTCTGCTGATATAATTAAATATATACTACCACATTTTAAATTGGAAAATTTATTCTTTTTCAATCTAAACTTAACTTTTTCAGTCTGAAGGTTTATAGTGAATGAAAAACATTAACTATTTCAATTACATATATTTAATTATCAATTCATTAAGCTCAGCAATGAGCTCAGCTTTTGTTTTTTTCTGGTAGTTGTTCAATTGCCAAGACTCAATTTTGATGGTGATTTCTTAAATTGCAAGTATAAACTGAAAATATTCAATCAATACTATTTATAAGTCGCCAAAATGCTTAACACTCAAAAGATAATTCATCATAAGATAAGAGAACATTTGGCGGAAGTTCCTTTTGTACCTCGGAATGCCTTCCCATCTGATGACTCAGGTGAGTAAGGTAGGCTCGTTTAGGGCTCAATTGACGAATAACCTGCAATGCCTGTTCGAGGGTGAAATGCGAAATGTGCTTTTCTTTCCGAAGTGCATTAATAACAAGGTACTTAACTCCAATAAGTTTTTCCATCTCTTCTTCTGAAATGTAGTTCGCATCAGTAATATAAGCAAACTGGCCTATTCTGTATCCGAGAACAGGAAGTCTATAATGCATTACCCTGATCGGAAGAATAGGAATTCCATTAATATGAAAAGTAAAATTATTTATAATGTTTACATTAAGCTGCGGTACACCCGGGTATTTTTTCTCAGCAAAAATGTAAGGGAACTCATAATTTAGAGCTCTAAAAACCCTTTCCTCCGCATAAACATCCATTGGTTGCTGGAGGATGAAATTGTAAGCTCTAATATCATCAAGTCCGGCAATATGATCTCTGTGTTCATGTGTGAATAGTACCGCATCGAGTTTTTCTACATCTGCACGGAGCATTTGCTGTCGGAAGTCTGGTCCGGTATCTATAACCATGCATGAATTATCCAGTTCGATGAGAATTGAAGATCGCAATCGCTTATCCTTTACATCCTCTGAACTACATGTTTGACATTTGCAACCGATTACAGGTACTCCCTGAGAAGTTCCGGTACCCAAAAATGTTACTTTCAAGGCTTTGTTTTTAGCAGTACTAAGATAAGAGGAATGATGATATGAAGGTATAAAAAAAGACTCTTTGTTACATCCTCAATTATTTTTGAAATTCTTCTCTATCTTTATCAAAAAAAAACATGTCTGGAAAGGTCTATCTGATACCGAACACCCTTGGAGATACCCCAACAGGAGATGTGATTCCCTCCGGTGTAATACAGATTATACATTCTTTAAGGCACTTTATTGTTGAAGACATTCGAAACGCCAGGAGGTATCTTGTAAAAACAGGCTACCCAAATAAAATTGATGATATCATATTTTACGAACTTAACAAGCATACAAAACAATCCGATATTCCTGAGTTTCTGACTCCCTGTGCCGATGGGCATGATGTTGGAGTAATTTCTGAAGCCGGTGTACCTGCAGTAGCGGATCCCGGAGCCATTGTTGTTGAAATTGCACACCAGCGGGGTCTAAAAGTTGTACCGCTAACAGGTCCCTCCTCGATTTTAATGGCATTGATGGCCTCCGGTATGAATGGACAAAACTTTGCTTTTAGAGGGTATTTGCCTGTCGAAAAAAATGAACTTTCAGCAGCACTGAAAGATATGGAATCTAGATCAAAACTGGAAAAGCAGACTCAGATTTTTATTGAAACTCCCTACAGAAATATGAGATTATTTGAAGAGTTGCTTAAAATCTGCAATCCTTCAACAAAATTATGTGTTGCAAAAAATTTGACCACAGACAATGAGAGTGTAATTGTCAGAACAATTGGAAACTGGAAAAAAACTGGTGCAGACCTGGATAAACAACCTACAGTATTTTTAATCCAAGCCTGAACCTGAGGTCTATTTTGCAATAGACGTAACACTTATGTCAAAAACAAGTGTTGAAAAAGGTGGAATAACGTATCGTCCGGAATTGTTATACCGTCCGTACTCACCATAAGCATAATAATTAGGAATTACAACCGTTCCTGAGCCTCCTTTCCGAAGAAGTTTTACTCCCTCTTCAAAACCAGGAATGACTTGTTGATTGCCAATGGTGAGGCTAAACGATTTTCCACTATTATCAAAAACGGTTCCATTTAAGAGCTTTGCTTTATAAGTCACAGTAACAAGCTTTCCATCTACAGGGAAATCACCAGTTCCGGGAGTCGTTTCACTAAAATATATCCCTGTTGAGGTAGAATCTGTAGACATATTATGCGCAGTAAGGTATGAAAGCATTAAGCTACTCTCATAAGCTTTAATATCAGGTATAACTTTGAATAGTTCAATATCGAAAATCAATGAACTATAAGCGGGAATATTTCCGTTTGAAACTCCTCCTAAACCTATATCAGAAGGGAATATTAACCTTACTTTTCCTCCTTCTTTCATTTTTGCAATACCTTCATTCAGTGCAATTGGTCTAATCTGGCCAAGTATAAGTCTGGTTGGGCCATAAAAGGTTCCTTCCAGATATATATTATTGTCTTTTGCAATCTGCATATCTGAAGTCATTACTACTTGATTATTGGAAACTAATCTTGCAGTATATTTTATTTCCATCCAGTTGATTGCCTTAATTGAATCGCCTGTTCCATGCTGAGTTTCTATAAAATACAAGCCTGATGATGAAGGTTCAACAGATGGATAATTTGTGGTGATATAATCAGCAAGAATCTTTTTTTCTTCAACCCTTTTAGCTTCACTGTCATCTTTCAGGCAGGAAGAAACAGAGAGCACCATTACACCCGCAATTGCGGCGATAGACATAAATCTATTATTCATATTTTTTTATATGTGTTACTATCAATAGATGCAAAGGTAAGCAAATTGGTTGCCTGAGAAACCAAAATTATTCAATTTTAACAATTTCAAGAGTATAAATGAGGGATGTATATGGAGGGATTATTCCAAATTCATCACCTTTTCCGCCAAAAGCCAGGTCTGATGGCAAAATCACCATAGCTTTTTCTCCCTCAGACATGTATGCAAGTGCCTGCTCAAGGCCAGTAATAAGTACAAGTTGGGTACCATAGATAAAATCAACCGGTTCATGAGAACGATAAGTTCCATCAAAGAATTTTCCATTCAGGAATTTCCCTTCATAATGGACCCAAATATGATCACCTTTTTTAGGTCTTCGCCCATTTCCATCTTGCATTCCTATAATATAAAAACCTTCGGGTTTGGCTTGAATATCGGGTTTTTCTTCTTTTAGAAATTTCCGCAAAAGTATATTTTCATATTCTGATAATTCGACAGACCAGGTCAGAAAAAGCTGCTTTTCGATTTGGAATTCTTTTTCAGATTGAACTTCAAGGAGTTTAATATTCATTTTCATGTACTCGTTTTCGGGAATAAACTCCGGCAAGCTCCGCTTAAGTGTGTTGGAAAAGAATTTTACAGCGGGAAGAATAATTGATACACTATCCCCCTGATTCATTTTCAGAAAACAATGGTCAATAGAAGTTGCATCAGTAGGTTCATTGATTTTAATTTTCCTCACACCGGAAAAAAAAACAGAATCTTTTTGAGTACGATATTCAATTTTTATTGTGACATAGTCTCCGGCAACGACATTTTTATTATTGCCGTCAAATTGAACCAGAGAAAAATATATATCTGAAGTAAGTCGTTTATATCCGGGGTAACGGGAACATGCACTAAACAGAATAATTGCTATAAATAAAATTAAAACAGTCTTCATAACTAGGGATTTACAGCAATAAGATGCAGATCGTAAAAAAGGAATGCCCCTGGAGGAATTTTTTCGTCATTACCAAAATTACCATATGCAAGATGAGGAGGAATTATAAAACGAACACGATCCCCTTCATGAAGGAGTAAAACCCCTTCTTCAAGTCCTGCTTCTAATCCTCCTTTGCCCGATCTGAATGATTTAGGCTGCTCAATAGTAGTGGAATCGATGGGTGTGCCATCGAGTAAACTTAAATAAAATGTAAATTCAACCAAATCACCACTCGCAACTGCATTCCCGGTACCTTTCTCATAAATTCCATACCAAAGTCCCGATCCTGTTTCCCGACCCTGAAGTTCTGTCCGTTTCACAAACTGCTGCAAAAGTTCCTGATTTCTCCGGGCTAAATAATTATTTATATTTATCAGCGCCTTTTCTTTCTTTTTTCCTAGAATGGCCGGATCGGTAGTTTGTTGCTGAACCACAGGTTTGCATGAACCAAAGGCCAAAATAAGTAATAGAATATGTAATATGAATTTTTTCATTTGAGCTGATCAGCATAATTTGGCAAAATATCCAGGAATCTTTGTATTGTATTTTCCATTGGAAGATCCCACTCAGCACCGGCTGCATTTACGTGCCCTCCTCCCCTGAAATTATTCTTAGCCAGGTCGTTAACAGAGAAACTCCCTCTGGATCTGAACGACATCTTTACGTGATCTTTTTTTTCCATAAAAAATGCGGTTAATTTAATCCCCTTGATGGAAAATGGCAAATTCACAAAACCTTCTGTATCGCCCGGAACATGATTAAAACGATCGAGTTCACTTTGTGTAAGACTTATGTACGCTGTGCTGTATTCAGGCAGGATTATCATTTTCTCATTCAGGCAATAACCCATAAGTCGAATGCGGGTGTCGGAGTAGTTATCATATATTCTTGCATGAATTTCGTCTTTGGGAAAACCATACCCAATGAGTTGTGCAACTACCTCAAAAACTCCAGGGTATGAGCAGGAAAAGCTGAAGCATCCAGTATCTGTAATGATTCCAGCATATAATGCGCTTGCACTATCAGAATCAACTAAATGTCCTAATCCTAAATGATTTATAACATGAAAAACGAGTTCAGAAGCTGAACCAAGGTCTGTTTCCGAAATAGTAATATTTGCAAAATTAACCGGATTCGGATGGTGGTCAATAAGTATGACTGTAGCTTTACTTTCGAATATAGTTTTGGAAGCATATTTCAGTCTGCTTGGGTCATTATAATCTACACAAAACAGAAGCTCTGCTTCGTCTGCCATCTTTTTCACCTTTTCTTCATTACCCTTAAAAACGGTAATCATTTCTGAACCCTGCATCCATTTTAGAAAGTGGGGATATTCATTCGGTGTAACAATGTTTACCTTTTTACCTGCCTTTTTAAGTACCAAGCCAAGTCCGATTGTAGAACCAATGGCATCTCCGTCAGCATTGTGATGAGTTGTAATAAGAATCCTATCCGATTTATCAAGAAGCTCTTTTAGGCGGGAAATGTCGTTCTGATTTAATGATTTCAATATTTTTGATTTAGTTCGGGTAAAGATAAAATTTATTTTGGGGGAATATGAAGAAGAATTTAGAATTTAGAGGTGCATTTAAACTAAAATGATTAAAAAAAAGAGTTTCGGAAAAAAATAAATATATTCGCAAAAGAAATAAAATATTCACAACATGAAAGGAAGATTAACTTTTACTATTATCAAGCCCGGAGCGGTAGCAAATGAGTATATCGGTCCAATTCTTAAGATCATTAATGAAAAAGGATTTCATATTGCCGGCATGCGACTGACCCGTCTTACTTTGAAACAGGCTCAGGAATTTTATTCAGTGCACCGTGAAAGGCCCTTTTACAATGATTTAGTAGAATTTATGAGCTCTGGTCCGATCGTGGTGGCTATTTTGGAAAAAGAGAATGCGGTTGAGGATTACCGTAAGATCATTGGTGCTACTGATCCAAGCAAAGCTGAAGAAGGAACAATTCGAAAACTCTTCGCTGAATCAATGCAGAAAAATGCTGTACACGGCTCAGACAGTGACGATAATGCAATGCTTGAATGTGATTTCTTCTTCAGCAGGGGAGAAAGGTTTTACAAAAATCAGGAAAACTGATTGCGGGTTTTATCGCAGGATAATATCATCGATTATGCATTTTCCGGCTTTTTCATTTAGCCGGATCAGAATATCTTTTTTTATCATAAGCAGTTCGTTCCTGACTACTGAAGAATTGAGACTTACGAAAAGGACTCTGTTTTTGATGTACAGGCTTTTTGTTAGTCGAGCTACACTTTTCCCTAATAATTCTTCCCATGACTGAATCAGGCGGGTTTCTGCGAGCTTGTCTTCTAGTCCATTTGCTTTTAGAATGGTGGAGATTATTTGCGAGATATTTTGTGTCTGGCTCTTTCTCATTTTGCTTCGCGTATAGTCTGAGTGTCTGAAATAATAAATATCTGGTGAGCAATTTTTATTTCTTCAAGGATTTTCTTAAGGTGAGATATACTGGTGTCGGTAATAAAAATTTGTCCGAAATTATTTTCAGCTACAAGTCTAATGATTTGTTCAACGCGGCTATGATCAAATTTATCAAAAATGTCATCTAACAATAAGATAGGATTCATCTTACTGATATTTTTTATAAAATCGAATTTTGCAAGTTTCAAAGCCACTACAAACGTTTTTTGCTGGCCTTGAGATCCTGTTTTTTTAAGAGGATATCCACCAAGTTTCATATCTAGTTCGTCTTTATGAATCCCTGTTGTAGTATATTGTAATATCAGGTCTTTCCTCAATGAATCTTTCAGAAGAGTCTTCATATCTCTGTCGAACAACTGACTTTCATAAATTAGATCAACCTGTTCTTTTTCCCCCGAAATGGTGCTATAAAACTGAGTGAATACCGGAAGAAGTTTTTGAATAAAGTCTTTTCTGGCTTCAAATATTTTTTGTCCGTAATTAATTAGCTGATCATCCCAAACAGATAAATAATCCCGATCGAATTTCCCTGAACCATTAATATCCTTAAGCAGTTTGTTTCTCTGGATCAATGCATGATTATACTGAATCAGGTTTTCAAGGTAATTACGATCGAACTGAGCAATAACAGAATTAATAAATTTCCTTCTTTCTTCTCCACCTTCAAGGATGAGGCTGCTGTCTGAAGGTGAGATCATGACCAGAGGAATTAGTCCAATATGCTCTGAGAGCTTCTGGTAGTCCTTTTTATTACGTCTGAATATTTTTCTTTTATTTCTCTGAATTCCGCAATAGATAGCCTCCGGATGATCCTCCCTTTCAAAATCGCCCTGAATAACTGCAAAATCATTGCCATGTCTGATATTTTGGCTATCCACAGCATTGAAGTAGGATTTTGCTAAAGCCAAATAATGTATGGCATCCATGAGGTTGGTTTTACCCACACCGTTGTTTCCTACAAAGCAGTTTATGCGGTCGCTGAAATTGAACTCAGCTTGTTCGTAATTCTTAAAGTTTACTATGGAAAGTTTTTTAAGGTGCATATCCTATGTTGAATGGGTAAAGTTAAAGAATAAACCTGACAGGTCTAACACCTGACAGGTATAAATACTTTCACAATCAGGTGTAGTAATTAATAAAAATCTATTACATTTGCGTTTGTTAAAAAATTACCTAATAAATCGTTCAAAAAAAATGTCCAATAAAGCGAAGAATGAACATCAGGATGCCGGATTTGAAGGCATAGAGCTTGCACTCACAAAATCTGAAAGATTCATAGAAGAAAACCAGAAATTGCTTATTTATATCCTTACCGGAATAATTCTAGCTGTTGTTATAGTTATCGGAACTAAAAGGTATTATCTGGCTCCTAGAGAAGTAAACGCTTCGAAAGAGATGTTTATGGCTGAAAAGTTTTTTGATAAAGATTCATTTAATCTTGCGTTAAATGGTTATGGCACTTATCCTGGATTCCTTCAGATTATTGATGATTACGGCATGACAAAATCATCCAACCTAGCAAAATATTATGCTGGTGTATGTTACCTTAATATTGGTGATAACAAAAACGCAATTTCATATCTTGAGAAATTCAAAACCGATGACATTCTAATCGGAGCTTCAAAATATTCATCTCTGGGTGATGCATATTCCGGCGATATTAAATATGAAGATGCTGCAAACACGTATATTGAAGGTGCTGAAAAATTTGAAAATAATTTCTCAAGTCCTATACTATTAAAAAAAGCAGGGCTTGTATATGAAGAACTTAAACAATATAAAAAGGCACACGATGTTTATTCAAGAATCAAAACCACTTATCCTGAAAGTCAGGAAGGAAGAGAAATGGATAAATATATTGCCAGAGTTGAGTTAAAAGCAGGTTTATAATATATTATTCTTTTTTATAAGTAAAGTATCAGTAATTTTATTGCTGATACTTTTTTTTTGCATGTAACCAGATTAAATGCAGGTTATAGCTTTTGTAAACTTTTGCCAATTACTATTTATTAACATTTTTTTTAATAAAAATCCAAATATGGCCAGTAGTCTCAAAAACCTCAGTTCTTACGATTCCACCAAAATTCCTGATGCATCTGAAATGAAATTTGGAATTGTTGTATCTGAATGGAACCTAGAAATTACCCACTCTCTGCTTGAAGGTGCTCTAAAAACTTTAAAAGCTCATGGAGCCAAAGATAAAAATATAGAAGTGAAATGGGTACCAGGTAGTTTTGAGCTAACTCTGGGTGGCCAGTTTTTTGCTGAGTACAGAGATGTTGATGCAGTTATTTGCCTTGGTTGTGTGATACAAGGTGAGACAAGGCATTTTGACTTCATTTGTCAGGGCGTAAGCTATGGAATTACCGACTTGAATCTGAATAATAATATACCCTTTATTTTTGGTTTACTCACAACAGATAATCAGCAACAGGCTATGGATCGTGCAGGAGGAAAACATGGTAATAAGGGCGATGAATCGGCTATTACGGCTATAAAAATGGCTGCGCTACAGAGGGAGATGGAAGGTTAAAACTTGGAAACCACCTCCATACAATAGTTATAAATGAATATTCTACTCTACAGCTATTCTCGCTAACTATCCCATTACTACCGCTTATTTCGGTAGTTTATATCCCTTTTTCTTAGCCATATCTTCAAGTTTCTGCTGAAACGAGGATTTCTTTCCATCCGTCGCCTTCGCTTTCTTGCTATTCAGCTTTTTCAGAATTGCTTCTTCATCAATGAAAAACTTGAATAGATAATTCTGTCCAATGGTTATTACGTTTGCAAGGAAGTAGTAGTATGTCAAACCTGCTGAGAAGCTGTTCAGAATAAGCATAAACATTACAGGCATAATATACATCATAGTTTTCATTCCCGGCATCGCTGAATCTGCTCCTGGGGTCTGACCGCTCATCTTCATTGATAACAAGGTTGTTATTGTCATCAAGATGGTAAACAAGCTAACATGTGCGCCATACATAGGAATAGTAAATGGGAGAGTAAGAATAGAATCATAGGTTGAAAGGTCATGTGCCCAAAGAAATGATTCCTGTCTTAATTCAATAGATGAAGGGAAAAATCTGAACATAGCATACAGAATAGGCATCTGTAATATCATGGGCAAACATCCTCCCATCGGATTAACCCCCACTTTCTTGTATAGCGCCATTGTTGCCTGTTGACGCTCCATAGCTTTTTCTTTGGGGATTTTCAGATTAATTTCATCAATCTGCGGTTTCAGAACACGCATTTTTGCCATCGATAAATAGGATCGATAGGTAAGTGGCAAGAGTGCAATTTTAATAATTACCGTAAGGAGTAAAATAATAATTCCATAATTGGAAATAAAATTGTCTAGCCAGTTAAAAATAGGTATAACAACAAATTGGTTAATCCACCGAATAATAGAACTTCCAAGAGTTACCAGTTCTTCCAGCTTAAATCCTATCTTCTTTAAAGTCTGAAAATGTGTAGGACCGAAATAAAAATGCATTGGCATTTCGAACTCCGCTGTTCTGGCATATGGAATGGAAAGCTCACTTGAAAATTTCTTTATATACTTACTATTCTCAGGAAGATTTTCCATCTTCATATATGCACCTTCAAAGGGTATTTTATCTGAAACAATGGCAGATGCGAAAAACTGCTGCTTATACCCTACCCATTGAATTTTAGTTGATTCGGTGATTTCTTGAATATCCTTTTTCGACCGCTCTTTAAATTTCTCAACATCTCCGTCGAGAAAACGGTAGTACAGGTTTGTATAACTGCTCTCGTTGGTTCTGCCCATTTCCTGCTGAGGTGAATAGATTTCCCATTTGAGCTGAACATTATCAGTTCGATACTGATCCATTCGGTTCATTTTTACTTTAAAATCGAGGAAATATTTATCCGGATATAGAGTATAGGTGTATTCAATAAAACCACCCAGACTGTCGACAAGCAACTTAAAGCTTATGCTCTGAGGAGTATCGGTTACTACAATATCATTACTCTTTTCATCAGTATCGAAATACAAGTGATTGGTTGAAATTGTTTTCCCATCTGAGAAAAATTCCAATCCCATTAAACTTGAATCACCTTCAAAAAGGATCACTGGTCTTTTATCAAAAGTCTTATAATCCTTAAGTTCAACCTGATATGGTTTTGCACCCTGACTGGAAATAACAATTTTAAGCTTGTTGTTTTGGATGGTATAAAGTTTTGACTGACCTTCTGAGTGGCTGGCAAAAATCCCTAAATTGGCGGTATTGGATGCCGCCTGGAGTGCTGGTGATTGGTTTTGTTTTGGAAGGCTGTCGAAACTGGCAGTTGCTGTTTTCTGAGCAGCAGCCTTAGCAATTTCTACCAACTGGATTGAATCAGCATAGTGTTTTTGCTGAGCAATTTCTTCACGACTTGGTTTGGTAAGGAATGTATAGCCTATTAATATTCCAGCAATAATAACAATTCCAATAATTGAATTTCTGTCCATTTAATAAAGTTTCAATTGATTTGATAATATAATTATTTTTCTGTCTGATTATTTCCCATGTAGATTACAGCAGCAGAAATGAAGTTTATAAAAAGGGGATGAGGATTGAGCACAGTACTTCTGTACTCCGGATGGAACTGCACACCAATAAAGAAAGGATGTTCAGGTTGCTCCATTATTTCCACGAGCTGACTATCGGGATTGATGCCGGAAGCAATCATTCCGTGTGCTTCAAACTGTGGGAGATAATCGTTATTAAACTCATATCTGTGACGATGCCTTTCCCTTATATGAGATTCTTTGTAAATTTTAAAAGCAAGGGTTCCAGCTTTTATATCACAGGGATACCCTCCAAGTCGCATGGTACCTCCTTTTTCGGTGACACCTTTTTGCTCTTCCATAAGATCAATTACAGGATGAGCCGTCATTCGAGTCATTTCGGTGGAGTGTGCATCTTTAAGACCAAGAATATTTCTAGCAAATTCAATTACAGCACATTGCATACCAAGGCAAATACCCAAATAAGGTATTTTATTTTCTCTGGCATACTGCACTGCAAGTATCTTTCCTTCAATACCTCTGTCACCAAAACCGGGTGCTACAATAATACCATCATAGCCGTTTAATTTTTCCCCAACATTATCTGCAGAAATGGTCTCAGAATGAATGCAATTAAGGTCAATTTTAGTTTCATTGGTGGCTCCACCGTGTGTGAGTGATTCAATGATAGACTTATAAGAATCCTGTAACTCAACATATTTACCTACTAATGCGATCTTTACAGTTCTCTTTGGATTTTTAAGCTTCTTCACCATGGATTTCCATGGTTTTAATTCCGGAGGAGTTCCAGGAGGCATATTCAGTTTACGCAGTACCGTTTCATCCAGCTTTTCATTCTGCATCAGAATGGGCACTTCATAAATCGTTTTAACATCTATTGATTCGATTACCGATTCGAGCTCAACGTTACAGAAAAGGGCAACTTTCTTACGAAGCTCTTTATTTAAGGTGTGTTCTGTTCTGAGTACCAGTATGTCGGGTTGAACACCGTTTTCAAGCAATGCCTTAACAGAATGCTGAGTAGGCTTGGTTTTAAGTTCACCTGAGGCTGCAAGGTAAGGAACAAGGGTAAGATGGATTACCAGTGAATTCCCATGTCCCAGCTCCCATTTAAGCTGGCGGACTGACTCGATATAAGGCAGTGATTCAATATCGCCAACTGTTCCTCCAATTTCTGTAATAACAACGTCGTAGTTGAACCGTGTTCCTAAAAGTTTTATTCTACGTTTAATTTCATCAGTAATATGTGGGATTACCTGAACAGTCTTTCCCAAATAATCTCCTTTTCTTTCCTTATTTATTACAGACTGGTAGATACGACCGGTAGTTACATTATTAGCCTGTGAGGTCTGAACATCTAGAAATCTTTCGTAATGACCAAGATCAAGGTCGGTTTCAGCACCGTCATCGGTTACAAAACACTCACCATGTTCATATGGATTCAACGTTCCAGGGTCAACATTGATGTATGGATCCAGTTTCTGAATAGTGACATGATATCCTCTGGCTTGCAACAGCTTGGCCAGCGATGCTGAAATAATGCCCTTTCCCAGCGAGGACGTTACTCCACCTGTAACAAAAATATACTTAGTTGCGGCCAATTTTATAATTTTTTAAATCTGTCCGCAAAGTAAATAATTTATTCTCGATGGTGCAATTTTACGTCAAGAAAAACAATAAAAGGTTTCATCGGAGTAATGCGGCTTCAAAAGATAACAAAAAACTAACAGAGGATATTGCCTATAAGGGATAATATATAAGTCAATTAACATGTGTTTTCGGGAACAATTTAAATAATCAAGAAATTTTAATACCTAACACATTAATCAATATTTAAATCATCAATAATATTTATTTTCTCTTCGAGTAGGTTAATGGCATCACGGGCTTCTTTAATCTTAATTGCAAAATCTTTAAGCATTGACTCGGCTTTACTAGTGTTTGCGAAAAATCCGATGTTATTTTCCCATACACCAATGTCAGTCTTGAGTTGTTGCAATTTGATCATATATTTTTCTCTTTCAAAGCGGATCTTGGATTCCTGATTTGCTTTTTGAAGCAGGCCTTCGATTCTGTTTTTAAATTTCAGCAGGCTTTTTTTATTTTCATCAACCTCAAGACCATCGAATTGAGTGTTTACGGCATCCCTGTACCTTTGCTGAAGATCATCTTTTTTATCGTAGGGAACAAAACCAATTTCAGTCCATTGCCTTTGGTATGCCTGCAATTTTTCAAGATCTGAATTGCTGTTTCCGGTTTTTACGAAACTCTCAATTTCTTTGATAATTGCTTCTTTTGATGCAAGGTTTTCTTCAAATCTTGTATCTATGGTTGAAAAGAACTCTGTTTTACTGGCAAAGAATTTATCACAGGCATTACGAAACCGTTTCCAGACCTGTTCTGAATGTTTTCTTGGTGCAGGACCTGTTTCCTTCCATTTTCTCTGAAGATGAATAAAATCATCAGTCGTTTTCTTCCAGTCTGTACTGTCCTGCATAACTTCAGCCTGTAAGCAGAACTCAAGTTTTAATTGCAGATTTGATCCCTGTACATCCTGATTCTGAGCA
This sequence comes from Bacteroidales bacterium, assembly GCA_038316435.1. Taxonomy (GTDB): domain Bacteria; phylum Bacteroidota; class Bacteroidia; order Bacteroidales; genus JACJXF01. The sequence continues at coordinate 74,037 of JBBQAQ010000008.1, forward strand.
TAAAAACTCCTTTTTCTTTCGAAAAATTTATCACAGGCAGCGCGAAAACGATTATATATCCTGTTGTTGTCCTTTTTTGGAGCAAATCCAATTGTTTTCCAAACTTTTTGCAATTCCAGAATATCGTTGGTTCGGCGCACCCAGTCTTTATGACTTAATAATTCTTCAACTGATATTTCCTCGGCTTTATCAGATAACAACACTTTTGACTCAAGATTTTTATTCTGAGCGTCTTTCAGCTCCTGATAATAATGTTGATGTTTCTTATTTATTTTGGATGTTGCTTCTTTAAATCTCTCCCATATTTCTGAACGCTTTTCCTTGGGAACCGGGCCGATTTCTCTCCACTGCTCATGCAATACCTGCAGACTTGCAAAGGCGTTTACAACATTTGGCTCGAGTAAAAGGTTTTCGGCTTTTTCACATAGCTGAATTTTAGTTTCAAGATTCTTCTTTAAATCCAGATCCCTTAATTCCTGATTTATCTTAATATAATCGTAGAACTTTTCAATATGGTGATGATAAGTTTCCCAAAGATCATTTATATTCTGCTGCGGAATTGGTCCGATTTCTCTCCATCTGTTCTGTAATTCCCTGAATTCATGAAAGGTTTTATTAATGGACTCTTCATTGCTGTTAAGCTCTTTTATCTCTTCGATTATTTCATGACGCATTCTGAGATTATCAAGCTTTGCATCATCCTGATGGCGGTTATACTCCAACCTCAATTCCCGGTATTGCCTAAGTAATTCGCTTGCTTTCTCTTCTATAGGGTCAATGGGAACTTCAAATTCTTCTACCAGTCCACCTTCCTCTATAAATTTCTTCCTTTTTACCTCAGTTTCAGCCCGATGCTTTTTATAAAAGTTTACTTTAATTGCTTCAATTTCTCGGCGAATTTCATTAACGGGCTTGGCATGAAGTAATTCTTCCAAGTTGATTACTAAATCTTCTTTGCTAAGGCTTGTGAAATTTGGAAATGTTGGTTGAATATCTTCTAAACCAGAACCAGAGCCTGCTTGCTGAGTAGGAATTTCATCATCAGGAGCACTTTCATCTGCAATTACAGCGCTAATCTGCTCATCAGGTATATCTTTTTTTACTGGCTCAATATCTGACTCAGAATCAAGAGTTTTTTTCACAGGCTTTTTACGAGCTTGTGATTTTACAGGTTTGATTTCCGGATTGTCAGTTACATCTTCCGGAGAAGGTATTTCCGCACTCGTCGCGATATTATCCGAATCCGGCTTATCTAAATTATTTTCAGCATTGCTGAATTGTTCTTCATGAACAGAGTTTTCCTGGTCTTGTAAATGCATAAAAGCCCATTTTACCTAGTGATACATACAAACGACTAATTTACCTATTATATAAGGATAAACAAATCTTTTTTGACAATTTCAATATATGGTCTGATAAAAACAGTAATTTGTATATGTTAATACGATGATGACAAAGCTTTTCATCCATGTTTCTTCATTTTCTAATTTAGCATAGATGTAAACTTTTTACGTGCGTTTAGATGATGTTTATTCTCATAGAACAAGTTTTTTCCCTTTTTATCAAAATTACAATTATTAAGTTTTTAATAATATATCGGGACATTTCCAAAATTGATGCCAATGGAAAAATACTGGCAAAACCCAGGTTAGAAATAATATTTACTGCCACTATGACGCTTTTTACAGTATTCACACTACCATTATGGCGCCATTATTTATTAAGGCTCCATTAATCTATCATTCTAACAACGCTGAACAGCCTAATATCATTGAGATGCAGCTAATTTATAAAGCATTTCATAAAATCTTGAAGATTCTCAGATGAGGAGTCTTTCTGCTTTCACTACTCCAAATGTGCTTTTGCATAAAACTATTCAAAGGTTTCATAATCATTTTAGATTTGTACTTTTGCAAAAAAAAAGTATGCTCCGTATCGATATTATAACGGTTTTACCTGAACTTATTGAAAGTCCCCTGAACCATTCTATTTTAAAAAGGGCTAAAGCAAAAGGCCTTGCGGAGATTTATATCCATAATTTACGCGATTTTTCAGAAGACAAGCATAAACGAGTAGATGACTATGCCTTTAGTGGTGACGCAGGGATGGTTATGCGAATTGAGCCGATTGATAAAGCAATTTCTTTTCTTAAATCCCAAAGGCCTTATGATGAAGTAATTTACACTTCACCTGATGGAGTGATTCTCAATCAGAAAATGGCTAACCGTATTTCTACACTTGAAAATATTATTATACTTTGCGGGCATTACAAGGGTGTTGATCAGAGAGTTAGAGATCATCTCATTACCATGGAAATCTCAATTGGTGATTATGTTCTTACCGGGGGAGAATTGGCAGCGGCTGTAATTACAGATTGCGTTGTAAGGCTTATTCCAGGGGCAATGTCGGACGAAACATCAGCACTCACCGACTCATTTCAGGACGGTCTGTTGGCTCCTCATGTATATACTAGGCCTGCAGAATATAAAGGTTGGAAAGTCCCGGATATCCTGATATCGGGAAACGAAAAGAAAATTGATGAATGGAAAATTAAGAATTCCATTGAACGCACGAAATCACTACGACCTGGTCTTTTAGATACAGAAGAGAGCTGATAAGGTTTACCTGAGAATCTTCCGTACAAATGCCACTGTAAAATACGACATCAGAAATAGTCCGGTAAAGGCTTGAAAACCAGCAATCCAGCGCAAAAATCCCATAGGTACAAAATCTCCGTATCCAATGGTGAAATAAGTAACAAAACTGAAATAAAATGCTTTTCCTAGAAGTGTTGCTGTTTCATTGTGACTAGTTGTCTCCAGTAAAATAGAACTGGTTGCCAATTCTAAAACCACATACAATAAGCTGTAAAAAACATAAGCAACAAACATTGAAATTATCACCCTAAGTGGATTCGTTGCATATAGTCCCGCTTTATCAAAAACAATTAGCTTAAACCAATGAACCGGATACATAAAAAATGCACTGTAGGGTTGGGCAGTCAGAGAATCATTTAAATCGGCTTTGGCTTCATGTCGCTTAAACTCAACGTAAGCATTATCTTCATCAGCATATTGCCCGGTAACCCTGAAATTTTCTTTCAATGTCCTATATTGTTCTGACTTCAGACGATGATTCACATTACTTTGTGATTCAATAAGTTGAGTAACTTTATTTTGATCCCAGTCAATGTAAATCCTACCAATTAGTCGCATTCCCACAAAACTTATAGTATCAATTTCTTCAACGAATTCATAAGGTTTTAGATCAATAATATCCCGAACAATGGTATTTGAAAGGTCGATAAATTTGCAATGTGTGAGTCTGATATCTGTATAATGATCCAAATGGCATGAATTAAGAGAAAGAGTTTTGAATTTCGAATTATAGAAACTAATGATACCTGCTCCGAAATCAGTGCGGTCAAATGCCAGATCAGAGTCTTTGAATTCAGCTAATTCAAAGCTTAAATTACCTTTTCCAAAAACAGCTTTTTTAAAATTAAACTTTCCATCCAGCAATTCAGAACCTTCAAAGGATACCTCTCCGTTACCAAATTCCGTTCGGTTAAAATTTACTTTACCTGTTCCAAATTCAACAGTTCTGAAATTAATTGTGCCATTACCAAATTCAGCCTGCTCAAATGTCTTGTCTCCGGTTCCAAATTTAGCGTAATGAAAATCAACCCTTCCGCTTCCCCAACGCGCTACTTTGAAGGAAACATCTCCATCATTAAAAAGAGTATTGATAAAAGAAGCATCACCGTTATTAAATTCCAAATTAATAAAACTTTTTTTTCCTGTCCCAAAATCAGTATACTGAAAATCCTTCTTTCCAGTACCAAATACAGTATTCTTAAAATTTATATCCCCATTACCAATTTTAACATTAGCGAAATCAAAATTTCCATCTCTGAAATGAACATTGCTCAAATTTATTATCTGCCCTGAAAAAGTTGAATAATTAAAATTCATTCTTCCCCTCAGAATCCATGAATACTCAATACTAAACTCATTTTCCTGAAAAGATGCGTAAGAAAAATCAATAGGCGATGGTGAATCAAAGAATGAATTCTTTGCAGTAAAACCAGCAACAGAAATAACTTTTTTACTATCGAGTTTGCGTAACTGCCTGTAATCCGACAATGAGAACTTATTTATATAGCAGTGGTTAAGGTTGATTGGCAAACCTTCGTCGAGGCAATTGTAAATATCTTCAAGTTCGCGATAGCCTAATAATTCGACGACTGGATTGGACTGTCCCGGAACCACAATGGTAAGAATAGCTGTTTTAGGGAGTTTTTGTCCTTCGTCGGTAATAAACTTAATATTTTTAATTTCTACGCGATGCGAACTATATTCAGAAAACATATTCCTTTATTTAGTATTGATACAAAAATATAAAATTCAGTGACTTAGAATGCTTTTGAGAAAGATTTTTATACAATGCTATGATTTCTGTATTGAGATTTAATTACCCTGAAGGCAGGGAAATCGAAATATATAGTGGCAAAAATTTAATTCACTAATCAGAATTAGTGCAAACTTACACTAGTACTTTTTCGAAATTCTTCTATGGCAAATATCTGCGTATGGGCAATATTCACAATTGTTGAGGACTTCAGTCTGACTGAATGGGACTTCACTGTTCATAATTTCAGCTAGAACCTGATTCAGAAAAGATTCAAATTCGGGTAGGAATTCATGGATATTAAAATTTTCCTTATCCATTTTTACCATGGGAGAAAATTCGGGCTGGAATAATTTCCTGGTAACATACAATCCTGGGTTGATGATAGATTCATTGCTATTTTTGCTAAAAATCCAACTGTATAAGATCGTTTGAAACGCTGGCTTATTGCGCTTATCAAAACTCTTATCGAATAATTTCTCTAGTCCATTAAATTTTGTGTCGGCTTGACCAGATTTGTAATCAATAATTCTTGCTACACCTTCTTTTTTATCTATGCGGTCAATTTTACCCCCTACCCTTATTTCAAAACGCGACGAGCCTTCACCAAGCGCAACCATTGAAGAATACTCCTTTTCCAAACTCACAATTTCAAAGGGTGAATATTCCTTGTCGATTTGGAGAATACGGATCATATAACGCTTTAGTACTTCATAGATAATAATGTTTCTGCCTTCGGGAACCACTTCTTGGGTATCATCTTTTGATTTATAGTATTCTTTACGAAATGCCTTATCCAGAGTATCTTTGACATGAGCAGGTGAAAGCAAAACTTCAAAATCACCCGGCTTAATTACTTTACCTTCAAAATTCTTATAATTCAACTGCATGGCTTCATGAAGAAGGTTTCCAAATGTATCTGCTTCTATTTCTTCACTCACGGTATCAAGCTCTCTCAGGCCGGCAACATAGTTGAAATAAAATTTCAGACTGCAGGAGATGTAGTTATTCAGAGCTGAAGGTGAAAGGTACTTTTTTCCGTTCACTGAGAATTTTTCAAGAGTTTTGAATATTTCCGGTGTTTTGGATATATTTATGGGAACTGCATCACGACCTGAAATATTAAACCCTATGCTTTTAAAATTGGTAATAAAGCGGGAATTATATAAAACCTGATAAATATACCTGCTTTTCTCGCCGCTGTTTAATCCGTCTGATCTGCTATTGAAGAAGAGTGAAACATGTTCGGTACGTTGAAGCAGGCGAAAGAAGTAATAGGCATAAATTGCATCGTGATCCTCTCTAGTTGGCATTCCATACGCAAATCGTAGATTGTGAGGAATATAGCTAAACGAGGAATGAGATTTTGGCATGACACCATCGTTCATGGACAGGAAAATAACATGACTGAAATCCAGAAGACGTGATTCCAGAATCCCCATGATCTGCAGTCCGGCCAAGGGTTCACCTTCAAAAGGTATTCTGAGATTTTTCAATACTTTCCTGAATACTCTTGAAAATGTTTCAATGCTAGCAATGGATTCGTTTCCTTCAAAAATCCCCTTTAATTTATTGAGTCGTAACAGCAAATGATAAATATATTCTCTTTCAAGTTTGTTATGAAGATCTTGCTCTTCTTTACTAATCATACCAGCAACTTCAAGCAATATTTCACGAATATAACTAGCAAGATCAGCTGTTTCGGAAACTTTTCGAAAAATGAGTTTAAGTATTTTACTTTCCTGAAAAAAAGAAAGATCAAGGTACATCAGGTTTTTATTGTTAATCTCCCTGATTTTTTCAAGAACATCCTCTTCATACGCGAGTTTAAGGTATTGATGGTTTAGAATCGAGAGCACATCCCTGAAATAGAATTTATCTTTACGTTTACCCTTATGTGAGGCACTGTTTTTCTGCATTTTAAGTAGTTTGTCCACGAAACTATAGACAGGTGTGCTACTCATAGGATAGCCCATTGTAATGTTGATATCCTCAACATTCTCCGGCATTGATGTTAGAACTGGGATTAGGAGGTCTTCATCTCCAAGAATAAGGGCAGTGTGGTTAAAATTTACCAGATCCGATCTCTTTTCCTTATTCAGTAAAGTATTTAGGTATTTCGCCTGTGTAATATCTGAGGGAAGCTCGTAAATACTTACTTTGCGGGAATGAATATTGTCAAATTTCTCAAGCTCTGTATCGGGAGGAAACTCGGCAATGTTTTTGCGCATAAATCGACCGGCTTCACTAATTCCGTCGTTCAGATACCATGTATCATAATCCCAGAAGAATCGACCTTTTCCTGAATTTCTAAGGTAGCGGAAAAGTTCTCTTTCAGCCTTATTCAGGGCATTAAATCCACAAACAATCACCTTTTTCCATGGAAGATCCGGATAATTTCCTGCTTTAATGTTTTCCGCAATTCCACGGTATATCATCCCTTCATAACCCAAACCATTTTCTTTGAGTTTCTTATTTAGCCGTGTATAGACTGTATGAAGGATATTCCAGATTTTCAGGAACGATTCCTGCTGACCCGACAATTCATTTCCGGCAAAGAATCCCCAAAATTTTCTAATTGTATCTTTCTGTTCTTCAGTAAGATCAAAGTGACTGTCGATTTCCTTAAGATCGCGAATATTAGAATACAGAGATGATGCGTCAACCAGGTATTTATCGATATCATCGAAATCTGCGAGCATCATTTCTCCCCAGTTCCAGAACTCATCGAGACTTTCAGGCTGATTGGTATTTTTTCTGTAAATTTCATATACCTCAAACACAAGGTCTACCGAATCTGCAGTTTGCAAATCGGATAGCTGAAGCATAAATTCGTTGATAGTAAATACCTGCGGACTCCACAGAGTTTGCTTTGCAACTGCGGCCAAGTATTTCTTAAAAAACAGTCCTGCCCTGCGGTTTGGAAAAACCATGCAAACTTCATGAATACTGTCGCCATAATCCTTGTACAGTGCTTCTGCCAGAGTTTTTAGAAATGGGTTGGTACTATTCATTTCGTGGGATTATAAAATTTACCTTGCCATGTATCGTGTTTTTCCAGGAGCTGTTCGAATCTTTGCAATACCGCATCGTATCTCATATCCCAGGGCTGGTTTACACTGAATGGAGGAGGAACTTCACCAGCAATTCTCTCAATTACAAATGCAGGATTCAATCTTTCAACAATTTCCATCATCAGTAAAAGATAGTCATCAATTCCCAGAATATTAAAGTCCTCAGGATGAGAATTATACTCATTTGCCATGCCTGTTCCTGTGATAATCTGAAGCTGATGAAATTTAATTGTATTTAGCGGCAGAGCTGAAATTATATCTGTTTCCTGCAATATTTCTTCTCTGGATTCACCGGGGAGACCAATGATCATGTGTCCGCCAGTACGAATGCCTCTTCGTGCAGATTCTTCGATAGCCCATCGGGTTTTTGCAAAATCGTGACCACGATTAATTTTTAGAAGTGTTTTATCATAACATGACTCGATTCCATATTCAATAATGATGTAGACCTTTTTGCTAAGTTCAGCCAGGAAGTCGAGAATTTCATCATTCACACAATCAGGTCTGGTGCCGATTACCAGCCCGATAACCTCAGGAAATGCAAGGGCCTCCTCATAAAGCTTTCTGAGTGTTTCAATGGGTGCGTAGGTATTAGAATATGCCTGAAAATAGGCGATATATTGCGATGCCCGGCGATATCTGATCCTGTGAAATTCAATTCCTTCCTGAATCTGAGTGCTCACGGACTTTTCAGGATTGCAATAGGATGGATTGAAGGCCTTATTGTCGCAGTAAGAACAACCTCCCCTTCCAACTTTGCCATCCCTATTGGGACAAGTAAAACCGGCATCGATGGCGAGTTTCTGGACTCTCCCGCCAAAAAGTTGCTTAAAATACTCGGTATAGGAATTAAATCTGCGGGAATGCTTCCTTGGATACTCAGGATTCATGAACTACCTCCTCCCATTTATCAAGCATAACATACCAAATAAAAGCCTTCACATCGCTGTAGCCAATCTCGTATAAAAGCTTCATGTATTTTCTAAGTTGGCGGTCATATGATGGATTTTCGCGATTCCCGAATTTATAATCCACTACAATCGCAGTATTATTCTTCACAATTACCCTGTCGGGTCTGTATTCCTGGCCTTCTGATGTTAATATTTCCCTCTCAGAAAATACTTGCCATTCGTTACTAAAAATATTCTCTACAGGTGGAAATTTAAGTTTCGAGGAAAGCAAACCGAAAATTTCCTGTTTTTTATTACTATCAATTTTACCTTCAAGAAATGCCTTATTAACAGATATTTCCAGGTCGTCTGGGGATTTCAGATTTGAAAAAATGCCATGCATAATAATTCCATAATCAACTTCAGTTGTAGATGGTTCTTCACTTGAAAAAAACTCCTCGCTTCGATATCTAAGCTTAACATTTTGTGGGAATCCGGCAACCGGGTATGAGTCAAATACTTCGGCAATTGCATTTTTCTGTGATACTAATCCTTTGGCAGGAACAGGGGTACCATATTCGAAAACTGTACCGGGTATTTGCTTAATTAATTCGGTCTTCATAAATGGGAAATTGCCTGTCTCGAAGGATTTCTCGCTTAAAGAAGCCAAAAGCAAATCGCCTGTGTTTTTAATTTTATCAGAAGGAGTGGCAAAAATATGAAGTTCGTGAACCGCACGGGTAAACGCAACATACGAGAGATTCAGGCTATCAACATAAGAATGGAGCATCTCGAGGAAATAGTCCCCTGAAAAAAGAGTATTAGCCAAACCTGATCCAAAGTTTACCGGAACAAAAGGCAGAAAATTAAATGGAGCAACATCAGTTTTACACCAAAGAATATTGTTTAAACCAGCGGAAGGCAAAAGGTCCCAGTTACAGAAAGGCACTATTACCACATTGAATTCCAGTCCTTTGGCTTTATGAATGGTGAAAATCCTGATAGCATCCTGCTGTTCAGATACATTAAGTGTTTCCTTGCTACCGGATTCTTCCCAGAATTCGAGAAATGCATTCAGATCGGAGGCTTCTTTCTTCATGAATGAAAGAATTGTATCCTGAAAAGCCTGCATGTATGGAATATCCTGCTTATTGGAATTAAGTTCAAATATTTCGCATAAACCCTCAATCAATTCAAAAAGTGATAAGTGTCGGAGTTTATCATGTTTTTGACGAAAAACCCCATATATTCTGGCAAAGGTTTGTGAATACTCCTCAGTTTTTTCCATGAAAATCCTGTGATAATCCCCAGGAATATCAGCTCCCTCATTAAGGTAAAGCAGGAATTCATGCTTAATAAAAGCCTCATTCAGTAGATCGAAAGGATTTCTCATACTCTTCATCAATGCTACAAGAAGTTGGACTGAAGGGTTTGATGCAATAAAAAGACTATCGCTTGAAATTACATTGAAATTAATTCCGTGGAGTTTATCAGCATTTTTGTTTTTATACTCAAGCAGAATTTCCGCAAGTTGTTTTCCCTCAGCACCTTTCCGCACGAGAAGGGCAATATCACCTGCATGGTATCCGCGTTTTTGAAGATCAATAATAGTTTCAGGAAGTTTCTCCCTGATTCTCTGCAGATAATCTTCCTTTTTTAATCCCTCTTCAAGAATAGTAAAATTCACATAACCGCCACTATCAATGGATTTTAGAGGGATTTGCTGTGAAGACTCGGAATACGCTTTAATAATCATATCAGCCAGTGGCATCAGCTCCGCCTGTTGAGTAGATGTCGAAATATCTGCTAGAAATTTAGTTCTTAAAAGCTGAGGTGCAGATGAAAAAATACTGTTATTAAAGCGAATAATATTCTCTGAACTTCTGTAATTTTCACGAAGAGTTTCTGACTTATAGAATTGAGGAAAGACCTTTTCAACCTCATTTGCAAGAATTTTCCAATCAGAATTTCTCCAACGGTAAATTGACTGTTTTACATCTCCAACAACCAGACTTGGGTTTGCTGCGGCAAGTCCGTTTAAAATTAAGGGTCGGAAATTATCCCATTGAAACACAGAGGTATCCTGAAACTCGTCGAGCATGAAATTTTTATAAAAGTTTCCGGCTTTCTCATAAATAAACGGTGCTTCATTACCGGCAATAATTTCGTTAAGAAACTCAGAAGAATCAGACAGAAGAAACAAGTTTTTCTCTCTGGTAATTTCCCTGACCTTCCCCGATAAATCGGCCAAAATGCCATATGCATAAATGAATTTGCGAATTTCCATTGCTGTCCAGAAGCGAGTGAAATTTGCATCGGAATATGAGATTGCTTCTTTGAGTATTCGGTTCAAGCCATTATTAAAGGCTAAAGTAATCTGATCCTTTTTCGGGGAGTGTTTTGTATACCAAGCTTCAGGGTTATCAACTGCTTTCAAAGGAGTTTTAAGTGGCAGGTACTTTTCCTTTTCATCTTTTTTATTAGACAGAATCGCATAAAAAAAGTTAAGAGCGCCTTTCTCTGAACCACTGAAATCGCTGGCTTCGAGACCCATCGTATGAATAAGTTCTAAAGCCGTTTTGGCAATTCGTGACATATCTGAGCGAAAGTCGTTAATTTCTTTTGAAAGAATTTTCTGATATTCACGTATTCGTTCAGGAGTTTTAAAGATATCATCTATATCGTGTGATAAGTTGCGGTAGTTTTCTGTAAAAATTTCTTTTCCAAGTTTAATCAGATCAGCTTTAAGATTCACCCCTCTGCCTTCCATTATTTCTTCTTCAGCAAACTTAATAAGCCACTCCCTGAGAGCCTGATTTTCGTCCATTGAATATAGGAGATTATCAACTGCCTCACCCAGCACTCTGCTATTATTAAGTTCCAGATTATACCCAGCCTGAAGGCCAATTTCTCTGGTAAATGCACGAATAACCATTTGAAAAAATTTATCAATGGTTTCGACCGAGAAGCGAGAATAATCGTTAAGAATATCGTTAAGAATATGAGCTGCACGTTTGCAAACTTCTTCTTCTGGTATTTTGTATTTCCGGGAGAGATATTCCAGGTAGGCTGGTTTACCCGATGAATCAGATTTATGACAAGAAAGCTTATACAGAGTTTCCATGATCCGGTTTTTCATCTCCGAAGCAGCTTTGTTTGTAAAGGTTACTGCAAGGATATTGCGATACCCGAAATCTTCCATAAAAAGGAGTTCGAGGTATCGGAGCGTAAGGGTATAGGTTTTACCCGAACCGGCAGAAGCTTTATATACGGTGAGTTTGGACATTTAAGAGGTTTAAAAGTACGAAAAAAATCTTGTAACATCAGAGTGTCTTCGGCATATTATCAACCGGGCATTAACAATTCTGTTCTGATAACATTTTTCTTTTAAGTGCATTTTTGTTTGTATTTTAGTGCCAAACTAAACCTATCTCATTTATTATGAAACACACAACCTTATTATTGGTGCTTCTGTTTTGTTCATCGTTTTTTCTTAAAGCTCAGATGAATACAGGAAGTAAATTTATTGCCGGATATAACCAGTTTGGTTTTAAAACCTATACTGATAAAGCGGTTGGAACAAGCTCTGATGCTGATAAATACTTCCATCTGAATCTGACAACCAAAGCCGGATACTTTTTAAAGAACCGCATTGCCATTGGTGCAATTATTGATTACAACCACTCTGTGCAGAATTTTGTTACCTCAATCTACAAAAATATTGATACAGAATGGGCATTTGGTCCAATCGCACGTTATTACATGGAATATGGCAAAATCATTCCATTTGCTGAAATTTCAGCAACTTACGGTATGAAAAATTCACGTACAGAATCTTTATCATTTAACAACGAGATAAAGCATTCTGTCCTGAGTTTGTCAGCTGGAATTGGTGCAAATTATTTTCTGAATGAGAAAATTGCTATTGAAGGGATGCTGAACTACGGTATGAGTCGACTAAAACCTACAATGAAAGGTGCTACAGGAGAAGGACATCTGGAAAGTGGCTTTGGTTGTAATTTTGGGCTTATATTCTATTTTGGTACAATATAATTTTTGGCTGAATATTCATAATAAATTATTTTCGGAGCTTTTATTGAATTTTGTGACAGATTAATTTCAAGATTTTGAAGAAATAATTACTTGTGTTTTCTCAAGTCATCAATTTGACCTTTGTTTAAAATTGATTGGACAATCTGAAAAGTTTGTTGTTAATTTGATCTTTAATCAAATAAACCTGAATACAACCATATATGCGAAACTTAACAATTGCCATAATATTCCTTATGCTAAATTTATCCTGTTCGTCTCAGCCGCCTTTAGAAACTGTAAGTAAAGTTGATTTGAAAAAATACTCAGGAACTTGGTATGAAATGTGTCATCTCCCTGCCCGTTTTCTTGATGGATGCGAGTGTATTACTGCCACTTACACGGTTGATCCAAAGGGTTTCGTGAATGTTTTTAATAAGTGTAAAAAAAGTAATGGAAAATGGACATCAATTTCCGGCAAAGCTTTTTCTGTTGAAGGAACTGGGAATTCAAAACTTAAGGTTCAGTTTTTCTGGCCTTTTCGTGCAAATTACTACATTATTGACCTAGCTGATGATTATAGCTATGCTGTTGTTGGAGAGCCAGGAAGGAACTACTTGTGGATTCTTAGCCGCACCCCGGAAATGAATCCGGAATTGTACCAAAGGCTTGTTAAGAAATGTGGAAATAAAGGCTTTCCAGTGGAATTCCTCGTTGTTACAAGTCAGAAGAATTGCCAATAATCATCTGTTTAAATTTTTGCTAGCAACCGAGATTTCCATTAACATAAAATTACCTGAGGATAAGGATAAAAAAGTTAAATTTGCAGCTATCAAACAATTTCAATGGCACAAAGGGTAGTTGTAGGTTTATCAGGAGGCGTGGATTCGAGCGTTGCAGCATATCTGCTTAAAGAACAGGGATATGATGTAGTTGCTGTTTTTATGATAAACTGGCATGATAAAGTTGGTTTACTCAAAGCCGATTGTCCCTGGGATGAAGATGTTTTGTTTGCCGAAATGGTTGCCAAAAAAATAGGAATCCCCTTTCATGTTGTTGATCTCAGTGAAAAATATCGTGCCCGAGTAGTTGAATATATGTTTGCTGAATACGAAAATGGTCGCACTCCAAACCCGGATGTACTCTGCAACCGGGAAATAAAATTCGATGAGTTCTTTACTGCCTGCGAGCAGTTTCATCCTGATTTTATTGCAACAGGTCATTATTGTAAAAAAGAGAAGTTTTTGTCGGAAAACGGCATGGTTTATCGACTCCTTGCCGGCGACGATCCCGGTAAAGAACAAAGTTATTTCCTTTGTCAACTATCTCAGAAACAACTTGCGAAGGCACTCTTCCCTATCGGACATCTTTACAAATCGGATCTTCGCGATATTGCGCGCAAGGCAAAACTGCCTTCTGCTGAAAAGAAGGATTCACAGGGAATTTGTTTCGTGGGTAAAGTAAGTCTGCCGGAATTTCTGCAGCAACAACTCAAGGCAAAAGAAGGCCAAATCATTGAAATCCCGGAAGAATCCCCTATCTATAAAAATACTATACCTAATCCCTCTGTTGAAGATTATTCAAAAGCCATTGTTTATAATGAAACCAACGGTATAGTCGTTGGTAAACATCAGGGAGCTCACTTTTATACTGTTGGGCAGCGGAAAGGATTAAATGTTGGAGGAAAAGCCAAACCATTGTTCATACTCTCAACGGATACCAAGGAAAATATTATTTATGTTGGTCAAGGTCAGGAGCATCCGGGCTTATACCGTAAAGGCTTATTTGTTCCAACTGCTGATATTCACTGGATACGACCCGACCTTGAAATGAAAACGGGTGACGAAAAAGATTTTATGGTCAGAATACGCTACAGACAGCCATTACAGAAGGCTACTCTCTACCGGAAAGAAGAAGGAATGTATTTTGTTTTTGAAGAATTGCAAAGGGGAGTTACATCTGGACAGTTTGCGGCATGGTATAAGGATGGTGAGCTTTTGGGATCTGGCGTAATTGCATGAAACGCTGAGTTGTTGAGCATTCAGATTTGCTTAAAAAAAATTTATTTAGTGGGATAATATTTTCGTAAAATAAAAATAGCGGCCTAAAAAGTCAAAAGACAGATATAATGGATATTAAGGTTTTAAAAGAACTATTCAAAAATAAATTCTCTGTTGAATGCAGTGAAATTAAGCTTCTGGTTCCTGCCGGATCTGCCCGTCAATATTATCGACTAAAAAATGGAAATCATATAGCTGTGGGAGCCTATAACAAGGACATACGGGAGAACATGGCATTTCTAAGTTTCAGCAGGCACTTTCTTTCGAAAGGACTTCCTGTACCTGAAATTTTTCTGGTATCGGATGATGAAAAGTATTACCTGCTGGAAGATCTGGGGGATATTACCTTGAAGCACATGAGTGATTCCCTCAAAAAAGGTTGGGATTTTCCTTTGGAAATGATCCCCTGGTATAAAAAAGTTATTGATGCACTTATTCAATTTCAGATCGAAGGTCATAAAGGAATTGATTACAGTGTTTGTATTCCAAGGGACTCTTTTGACAGCCGTTCTATTCTCTGGGATTTGAACCATTTCAAATACTTTTTCCTGAAACTTTCAGGGATACCATTTGATGAGGAAAAGCTAGAAAATGATTTTCAGAATCTTGCAAAAAAGCTTGATGCCGTTGAACGGGATAGTTTTTTGTTTCGTGATTTTCAGTCAAGAAACATTATGATCAAAGACAATTCCATCTATTTTATTGATTATCAGGGAGGTAGAAAAGGAGCCTTGCAATATGATATTGCCACTTTACTCTTCGAAGCGAGGACAAATATCAGCGCTGAAATCAGGGATGAACTGTTATCGTATTATTTAGAGGGAATTGTAAAGGTTATGAATACAGGTTTTAACAAAGAATTGTTTTTATCCACATATCTTCTTTTTGCCCTTGTTAGGCAACTTCAGGCCATGGGAGCTTATGGTTTACGGGGATGGGTTGAGAAAAAGCCTCTTTTTCTACAATCAGTTCCTTTTGCAATGCAGAATTTAAAGTATTTCCTGAAAGCCGGTGGAAAGGAATTTCGTCAGTTCCCGGAGCTTTTCCGCCTTATGGAAATCATGGTAGATGATGAAGCGCTTAATAAACCTATGCCTGAGTCGGGCGATAAACTTTGTGTAAGAATTAACAGCTTTTCATACCACAAGGCTATTCCAAACGACCTGACAGGTGAAGGTGGAGGGTTTGTATTTGATTGCCGGGGGATTCATAATCCCGGTAGATACTCTGAATTTAAGAGTCTGACAGGTAAAGATACCGAAGTGCAAAAGTTTTTTGAAGGGAAAACAGATATGGAAAGCTTCCTAAAGGATGTCTTTTCAATAATTGACCGAACAACGAAAAACTATATAGAACGCGAGTTCCGTAACCTCCAGGTTTGTTTCGGATGCACCGGCGGGCAACATCGATCTGTTTATGCTGCTGAAAAACTTGCAGAGCATCTTGAACATAATCGCTCATTAACTGTCTTACTAGAGCACCGTGAACTAAAAGGGTTTAATTCTGAAAAATGAGTAAAAAACTTTGCAAAAAGGGAGAAAGTCTGAATAAGAAAGGCAAAAAGCTTACATTCGAATGTAAAAAGTGCGGAATGAAAACCTATAAAGAAAATTTCTGTTGCAAACCATTTAAAATAATCAAAGCAGCCTGAGATATGAAAAAAAGAGCGATGGTTCTTGCCGCAGGACTAGGAACACGGCTGATGCCACTGACAGAGAATAAGCCAAAAGCTCTTGTCGAATACAGGGGTAAGAGTTTACTGGAGATTATCCTTCGCAGGTTGATACATCATGGTTTTAGGGATGTAATTATTAACCTGCATCATTACCCCGAGCAAATCATTTCTTTTCTGGAATCGAGGAAGAATTTCGGTGCAAATATCATTTATTCCGACGAATCAGATGATCTTCTGGATACCGGAGGTGGAATTAAAAAGGCCTCTCCCCTGTTCGAAAACGAGCCAATTCTAATTCATAATGTTGATGTTTACACTGATCTGAATCTCGACGATATCTATAATTTCCACAACGATTATGAGCATCTTGCCTCCCTTGCTGTAAAAGACCGTACAACAACACGTCCTTTTTTGACTAATGAAAATGGGATTTTGTGTGGCTGGGAGAATCTTGTAAGCGGTGAAAAAAGAATTGTTAGAAACGATATTCCCTTACACCCGATTGCTTATAGCGGAATTGCTGTATTGAGTCCGCAGTTTATTGAGTTAATGCCAGTTACCGGGTGTTATTCTTTAACGCCGGTAATACTGAATATTGCCAGCAAACATGATATTCATCTATTTCCACATACGGGAGCATGGAAGGATATGGGGCGACCTGAGGCTTTTGAGATTTCTTAGTTTAAAATTTCGCCGTTCCTACAACTCTTCGAAATAATTCAAAATTGATTTAATATCAATTTCAGTGCTGAACCATTTTCATTTTGAAGTGTTTTTGGGTAAACAAAAAACTTGATTATGGCTAAATATAACAAAAACATTATTGTAGCTTTATTTTCATCACTCTTTTTAATCATAGCATTTACCGGGATTAATGCGCAGGAGTCTCACCTTAAAAATATTAAACAGCTTACTTTCGGGGGAGATAATGCTGAGGCCTACTTCAGCTTTAATGGCAAATACCTAACCATGCAGAGCAATAACAAAGCCTGGGGATTAAACTGCGATCAAATCTTTCAGGTAGCAATTAATGAAGCAGCAGGGGATTCTACTTATCAACCAAAATTAATAAGCACAGGAAAAGGTCGTACGACATGCAGTTATTTTTTAAAAGATGATAAACATATACTTTTCGCATCTACACACAAGAGTAACGACAATTGTCCAGTAGTTCCTGAAGTGCCTGGGAAATATCTGTGGTCGGTTTATGACAGCTACGACATTTATGTTTCTGATCTGACTGGAAAAATCGTCAAACAACTTACAAATTCTCCGGGGTATGATGCAGAAGCGACAGTATCGCCTTCTGGGGATAAAATAGTATTTACAAGCACAAGGGGCGGCGATCTGGATTTATGGACAATGAATATTGATGGAAGCGATCAAAAGCAAATTACATTCGGACTTGGATATGATGGTGGAGCATTTTTCTCCCCCGATAGTAAAAAGCTTGTTTTCAGAGCTTCTCGTCCCAAAACCGATGAGGATGTAAGGGAATATAAGGATCTCCTTTCAAAAGGACTGGTGGCACCTGCAAACATGGAGATTTATAGTTGCAATGTAGATGGTAGTGAGTTAACTCAGATTACCAAACTCGGAAAAGCCAATTGGGCACCATTTTTTCTTCCTTCAGGGGATAAAATAATATTCTCTAGCAATCACCATTCACAGAAAGGATATGATTTTCAATTATATATGGTAAATCTAAAAGGCGAAGAGCTCGAACAGGTAACCAATGCGAGTATCTTCAATGCTTTTCCTATGTTCTCCCCCGATGGCAAAAAGCTGGTTTTTTCCTCTAACCGTGATAATAATGGAACAAGGGATACTAATGTGTTCATTGCTGATTGGGTGGAATAAGATTTATTGCAAGAATTATTGATTTCCGGATTGGGTGAACAGGCTGGACTAAAGTTTTAAAAATAGCTTTGCATGGGATTTTATGTAGTGTAAAAATAACTATTTTTGGGCAAAGAAAATTGGAAGAATATGTCAGGAAAAGAAGAATTATTAAAGCAAATTGAGAAATGGAATGCTGAATTCAGGAACAAGTCAGCTGAAGATATTTTAACTTTTTTTCTTGAGAAATTTAAAGGTCGGATTGCACTGGCGTCAAGTCTTGGTGCAGAAGATCAGGTGCTAACACAATTGATAGCCTCTATTGATCAGCATACAGAAATATTTACTCTGGATACAGGAAGAGTTTTCCCGGAGACTTATGATCTAATGTCACGCACGAATGAAAAATATGGTATAAAGCTTAGAGTTTATTTCCCGGATGCTGAAAAAGTTGAAGGAATGGTCAATGAAAAAGGTATTAACCTTTTCTATGAATCTGTTGAAAACCGCAAACTATGTTGTGGTATCAGGAAGGTTGAACCCTTAAAAAGGGCGTTTAAAGGCCTTGATGCATGGATTTGTGGATTAAGGAAAGAACAGTCCGTAACCCGGTTTTTTACCAATGCAGTTGAATGGGATGAAGGAAATGGACTCATTAAAATAAACCCTCTACTTAACTGGACTGAAAAACAAGTCTGGGAATATATCAAAACGCATGACATTCCCTATAACATTTTGCATGACAAAGGTTTTCCCAGTATTGGGTGTCAGCCATGTACACGTTCGATTGAACCAGGGGAAGATGTGAGGTCAGGCAGATGGTGGTGGGAAAGTCCCGAACAAAAAGAGTGCGGTTTACATAAACCATCTGCAAAGTAAGTAATAGTTTTCCTGTAGATTGTAACTATCCATTATTCCAGAAACATATACTTTTCTTCAACTTTTGCTTCTTCCTCGAAACATTTTATAGTAAAACTGAAGGTTGAGCCTACACCTACTTCAGAATCGACCCATATTTCACCCCCAAGTTTATTGACGTAATTACCAGAAATAGTAAGTCCTAAACCCAAGCCATATTGTTCGTTAATATCTATTTCACTGGCTTTGCTGAAAACATCAAATATTGTTTTCATTTTCATATTCTCAATTCCAATGCCGCTATCTTTAACATAGAATTTTAATTCATCTTCAGCAGATTTTGAAACACCCATTTCAATTTTACCTTCTTTTGTAAACTTCACTGAATTGTGAACAAGATTTAAAAGTACCTGTTTGAGCATGATCTTATCTGAAAAAACATAGCTATCATCTACTGAAAGTCGGCTTGAGATTTCGATTTTAAGGTTTCTTCCAATAAAAATCAGTTCATTCTTTATTAACCCATGAATTTCATCAAGAATGGAATTAACTTCAAATCTGGATTTATGCATTTCATTTTTATTATTAACGATAGATGACATTTCCAGGAGTTTTTCAATAAGCGCCAGAAGTAGGTTTCCGCCCTTGGAAATAGTTGCATTGTATTCTTTAATCTTATCTATGCTGGTTTCACGGGAAATAAGTTCAGAAAACCCAAGTATCCAGTTTAAAGGTGTTCTTAATTCATGAGAAACATTTCTCAATAAGGAATAAGCCATGTCATTTTCAAAGTTCCTTTTTTCTAATTCTTCCTTTTGATTTTCTTCTTTTTGATTTTTAAGCTGGATGTGAACTATTGCAAAATAAATAACTGCCTTTCCGTCTTCTCTCACTGGGAACATTGTTAATTCATATATACAATCCGATTCATACCAGCGAAAAAACTCTGAAAAACTTGATGCACTGCGAATTACGAACATTTCACCTTTGCACACATCGGTTAATAATGGATAAATTTCCGAATCGATAATTTTCGTATCTCTAAGAATATTATATTCACTTTGATCATCTGGCCTGTCATACTGAAATTGCAGATTCCGGTTCGTATAAACTCGATTTCCGGAACTGTCATATAGTTCGATGATATGAGGATAATTTTGAAAAAGTGTACTAAAATCGGAAAATATCGATTTATCTTTTATCCTTTTTATCAAGAAACTATTTTTTGATGAAGTTGCATTTAGCATATTATAATATTTTTTATTTCACATTTCCAGAGGCCTGTTTTCTTTGCGCTTTACAAAAGCTTACATAAATCATTTCAGACTTTCAATCCTCTTCTTGCAGGTCTCAGGGCAATCTTTTTTTCTCTTAGTTCATATACTATATTTTTCAGATAATCGTCACGGAATGGTTTCATCAAGGTACTTTCGACTCCAAATTGTCTCATAGTGTTTAGGTATTCATTCGCTTTAATATACCCTCCGGAAGTCATAGCAATTACTTGAATATCAGAATGGTATTTTTTCAAGTAAATTATTACTTCAAATCCATCCATAACTGGCATCAGGATATCTGTAATTACGAGATCGGGAGGGATAGCTTTGATAACTTTTAACCCTTCATAACCATTGGAGGCAATAAAAACTGTGTATCCCTCTTGCTGAAGGATAAGCTGAAGTCTTTCAGCAAGTGCTCTACTATCTTCAATAATTAGAATTTTATACATAATCTTGTTTTATTTATCCTATCTAAAAGTACTACATGAGCGATGATTATACCACAGTATCCACACTTAAAAATTCCTGATAAATACTTGATTTTTACCGAGTATAATTACTGTAAAAAGTACCGTACTTTATGCAGTTTAGTTATAATTGAGTGTGTTTTAGGGTAATTGTTTTTAGTAAGTTGTTCATTTTCAATAATTACTAAAATTTATGTATTTAATCAGAGATCCAGAATGAAGTTATATAGTGCTCTCTAGAGAAAAAACCTTTCATGATTTTGCGAGGGTATCTTTTATTCCATAACTAATACAAAAACCCACTTTCAGAGAAGTATTATGTTGTGGAACAAAAATAATTTATGGTTCAGATAATTTACCAAAATAATCAAAGGGACTTGAAACCCTAATCCAAAAGGTTATGTTTTAAGGCAAACAGCGCCAGATTTACTGAATCTTTTGCTCCTGTTTTATTTAAAAGACTATAGCGATTCCCTTCAATCGTTCTCTGACTGATAGATAGTTTTTCAGCAATTTCCTTATTGGAATACCCATCGCAGATCAGTCGTACTAATTCGATTTCTTTCTTTGAGAATTTCAGTGGTACGTCTTCGATAGTTCTTGTTTTATTTAAAACTGCCTGAGATTTAATAATACTTTTAAGAATGCTATTTGAAAAATAATTGTCACCTCGTAACACTTTTGTAATTGCCGTGACAAGTTCGTCACAACCAGATTCTTTGAGTACAAATCCTCTGGCACCGGCCTGTAACATGCTATAGCAATAGTTTTCGTCGCCAAACATTGTCAGAGCAATAATTTTTAAATTTGGATATTGTTTTATTGCCTTTGTAGTTGCTTCTATTCCATTCATCCTTGGCATAGAAATATCCATAAGTACAATATCCGGTATAGTTTCCTGAATAATATCAAGAAACTCAAGACCATTTGAAGCCTCAGCAATAACCCTTAAATTATCCGTTTGTCCAAGCACATACTTCAGGCCATCACGGAAAAGATTATGGTCATCAACTAAAACTATTTTACAAAGATTATCCATTTTGTATATTTTTTCATACTGCATTTCTAACCACTCACTTACTGAGTTTCCTTAAAAACCTTCCCAGAATATCGAAATAAAGCACTATATATAGAACTATTGAAAACAGCCAGATTACACTCAGATTATAGTATAATGTATCTACTTTTTTATTTAAGAAATACTTAAAAGGAGCATAAAAATGGGTTCTGAATGAAGTGAACTTAGTCATTTCCGGCTCAAGGAACACCGGGTCAACTACCTGAATAAGACTGCCATCGCCACGAAGAATTTTGTTCTGACTAATGGTTTTCCTGAGCAGATTGGAAAGAAATTCGTTATGGTTTTCTTTGTTAAGCTTTATGTAATATGCTTTGCCCTTATCTGCCTCTATACTTTTAATCAGTTCATTTTTCTTTCTATTAATGATATTGAATAATAGTACATATTTTGCTTTCAGTTCATCAAGTGAATTATATACCACCTGAGATGCTTCCGGGGAAAAATTCTCCTTTAACAAGATATTTACATCAACCTCAGCAAGATCGTTGAATTGTGAGCGCTCATTTTGAATTTCAGTTCTAAGGATAGACATGTTACTGGAGATGATCTTGCTAGATTTTCCAGGATCTTGGTTAACTAGTTCTTCGGATTCCTTAAGAATTTTTTCCAGCTCCGGGATAAAGTAAACCTGTTTATAATTTGAAATACTTTCGAGTTTTTCAAGTTCATAAAAATAACTTTCGTAGGGATTGTCTTTAAACTGGCTTACAGCAAGAGCTTCGTAAGCCCATCGGGAAGTCATTATATCTGCAATTAACGGGGAGTTCCTCTCTCCTGCTCCTATTAGACTGTTTAATTTATCAAAGCTGAACATAGCTCCACCGAGAACCATTTGCGGAATAACCAATAGAGGAATTAGAATATAAATGGTTACTGCAGAGTTAAAAGCTGAGGATATATTCAAACCCAGAATATTGGCAAAACAGGAAACTCCAAATAAAACAATCCAATATTGAAAGAACATACCGTGTATTCCTAAAATCAGATTACCAACCAAAACAAATGTTAGTGTCTGGAAGGCCGACAGTATAAACAGTATCGTGATTTTTGAAGATAAATAACTTGATCGGCTTAGATTCAGAAATGATTCTCTCTTCAGGATTTTCCTGTCCCTGAATATTTCCTCAGCACTTACTGAAAGTCCAATGAACAAGGCAATTACAATGCTCATAAAGATGTAAGGCGGAATGTTGTCATTATCCTTGAATACGTAGCTGCCATCGGCACCGGAGGAATACTTAATGATAACAGTGAGTATTACCGCCAATAATGGAGCCTCAAGAAGATTGATCAGCAAATACTGCATGTTGCTGATTTTAGACAATACATCCCTCTTAATGAAGATAAATAGCTGTTTAAACCAAGAAGGGATTTTGAGTGTCATTTCACCAATATCCTTGACTTCTTTAACCACACGTTTCTGGAAGTTTGCAAGAAACAATTCATTCCATTCCTGTGGGCGTTTTATACGAGTGTGAGTAAATTTGCCGAAATCGTCAACCTCTTTTGCTTCAATAATATTAAAAAGCATTTCAGGATTTACATTTCCGCAATAGCCACATTCTCCGCTATCGGCATTGATTTGATTTGTGATTGTCTTGAAATATATGATCGATTGTATAGGATTTCCATAATAAATCGGGTAGCCGCCGGTATCAAGGTTTAAAAGTCTGTCGAACATCTTGAATATATCAGACGAAGGCTGATGAATTACAACAAAGATCAGCTTCATGTTAAGCGACAATTCCTTGAGTAAGTCCATCACATTTTCAGAATCTTTGGATGACAAGCCTGATGTGGGTTCGTCAACAAAAAGTACAGAAGGTTCACGAATTAACTCGAGGGCAATATTCAAGCGCTTCCTTTGTCCACCGCTGATTTTTTTGTTTAGCGGACTACCAACTTTTATCCCTCTAATTTCAAAAAGCCCAAGGTTTGCTAAGGTTGAATCTACCTTCGCAATTATTTCAACTTCAGATAAATCTTTAAAGCATAAGCTTGCATTAAAAAAGAGGTTTTCGTATACGGTAAGGTCTTCAAACAAGAAATCGTCCTGAGCAATATATCCGATCATTCCTTTCGACTGGCCTGGATTCTCATGGATGTTAATCCCGTTTATAGTAACTTTTCCTGAAGATGGTTTTTCAATTCCTGAAAGGATATTAAGCAATGTTGTTTTACCAGATCCGCTTGCTCCCATTATCCCAATAAGACCGAATTCCTCGGCAATATTGACATCATGAAGTGCCTGATTTCCATTTGGAAACTTAAACGAGATATTTTCCGCATTAAAAGAAATCTGTTTGACATTTCCGTCGGTAAGAAACCGGGATACAACATCGCTGTAATAAACAGTTCCTTTGGGAAGCCTGAGGGTACTGCCATGTGGGAATAAATAAACATTATGCAGATTGAAGGCCATTCCATTCAGGGTAATCTCATTACTCCCTTTATATTTAACAAAGTAAATATCTACGCTTTTAACTCTGAGAATATAAATTTCCCCATCGAGACCGCTTGTATAGAGAAATTTTGATTTTACTGCATTGCTCTTTTCATTACCATTTTCATTCATGATCACCAGAATATCCTCTGAATCAATTTGATCCAGATGGTCGTATCTGCTGAAATTGCTGATAACTTCAAGTTCTTCAGGCGCAATATTAAAAACAGTGGCAATAGTTTCAATAATACCCATTCTCTGCTCGGTATACAATTGCTCAGCTTTCAAGAGCTCGAATATTCTGATCAGAACAATAACTTTTTGCTTTTGAGAAAGGGTTTTATTAATCTTTCGGCAAATAGCGAGTGTTCTAACCGAATCGCCCATTGAAGTGAGTTTACCACTTCTTATCTGTGTGGCATTCTGAGGGTCAGTGTCGCTTCCTTTAGATTTTTCATCATAAAAAAGCAAATATTCATTTACTTTTTCTTTATTCATTTGGGAAGACAGAAATGACTGAACATACTCCCTCTGATTCTCGGTTGTACCCTCATCTTGCTTTGAAATAATTGCAAAAAGCTGCATTAACGCTTTTAATATTTCTTCACTCATAGTGCTATCAAATTACAATACAGTTTATATAAGCCTTTACCTCCCAATAAAACTAAAGGTCAAAGGAATTAAGCATTATAAAGGCTATAGTATATGCAGAACTCGGAGGTAATTGTGCGATATGCATTAGATTACCTGTGTACCCTGCATATACTTATGTATACTTAGTATCCTATCAGTTCAAATGGGATTTCCACAAGTTCCGAAAACTCTTCACCAGCCTCTTCAAGATCTCTGTCCATTTTAAGGAAATACCATTTCACTTTCATTGGAGTTCCTTCATTGAAAATGTCGTTTACTTCCAGTAAAATATCAAGAATCAGTTTTGATGAGGCTGTGTTAAAATAATCGAGTTTAAAAGAGAACTCAAGATTAGCAACTGGAGTTTTCGCCAATTCACCAAGCCATTCTATCACAGGTTTATAAAAGCTAACTACATCTTCAGGAAGTGATCGCCCTACTAATTCGAATACATTTTTCTGACGGTCAAATTTAATTCCCGGAGTATCTTCGGTTCCTACAATGTTTAAATCGTTAAGCATAAGGTTGTATTTTAAAGTTATAGTTTTGAATTATTATTGATTATTAATTTTCCTGAGGCACGTCAATGTTTCTGGAAATTTTTATAAAGAGAGAAAACATTGAAAATTGATCATTCAATGGGTTGAAGTCATAAACAAGTTTATTTTCAGATTTTCTGGCCATATCAATTACACCAATTCCGGCTCCACCAACTTTTGAAAAAGTTCCGCTAATTCTGACCTCTTTATAGAGTTGTTTAAGACCTTCGGCATCGAGTAGATTTACTTCATCTATTCTGCTTTTTAGGGTTGGGATATTCTCATTTCCTATTTTGTTGCTTGAAATCAGGAAATAGCTACTGTCATTTTCACCAATCATGAAAACAGGCGAATTCCGAGTAACAACATGAGCGTTATCCAATGCGTTTTTGCTGATATTCTGAAGCATTTCCACCATAATATTGTATATTTTTCGTCTAACAGTGTCTTCAATTTTTTCAACATTAAACTTCCTTTCAGTAAATGATAAGAGAGTTTTTGTGAGGGTTTGCGAAAATTCCCCGGCATAAACCATGATAATATCACATTGCTCCATCAGCTGATGGAAGTCGAAACAATATTTTAACGACTTGGGATTTGCCGCAACTTTATTTAAAGATTCTTCCATTTTTTTATGCGTTAAAGAGTTAATTTCACAATAGTTCTCAATGAAAAGTAGTTATATTCGGCATCCATATTTTCGAAATCGAATTCGAGGGCATTGCCAGTTTTTCTAGCAATATCAATAAGTCCAAGGCCTATTCCGTTTTTGCTTGACAATTCTCTGGTAGTGAGCCAGGATTTATAGAATTCAGCCAGTTCTTCGGCCGACATATCATTTATCGACATCAGTTTGGATTTGAGATCTTCAACCTTGTCTTTACTTATTGCATTACCACTGTATATAGCGTATCCGCTATCCACTCTACCGATCAAAAACATACTTGCTTTAGCATATTTGTTTTTATCGCTGTGGTATGTAACATTCTGTAGGCAGCCCACCATAACATTAAATATTTTTGATTTAATGCCCAGATCGGTGTTTGAAGAGTCAAGCTTCTTCTCCGTCAAATCCAGCAGACCCAGCATAATATCCTGAGAGATTTCTCCCTTGTAGGAAAGCATGATTTGATTGTCAAACATGCTATTTCTAAACTTACTTACAAATTGTAAGTTGTTTGGTGCAGCTTCATTCATCGTTTAAGTAATTAAAATTTTAAACCAATTATTAATATATCGTCTACCTGATCAACAGATCCTTTCCAGTTGTCATGGGTACATTTAAATAAGTTCCCCATTTGAAAAATACTTAGGTTACTATTTTCACTAATCAATAGACTGACGTTTCCGCTCATATACTTTTGCTTGCGTGTTTCTCCCCCGAGTTGATCTGCGTAGCCATCTGTCATGAGGTAAAATGCATCCCCCGGTAAAATATTGATTGTATGGTTAGTGAAATTCTTTCTTTTGCTGTATTGTGTGCTACCAACCGGAAATCTGTCGCCACGAATCTCGGTTAATTCCTTCTTGCTTACATAATATAATCCCCTGTGAGCACCAGCATAGTTCAATACCTTATTTTTAAGATCAATTTTACACATGGCCGCATCCATTCCATCATTAATCTTGCTATGCTCTTCTTCTTGACGAAGCGTTTTTACAAGGTTTGTGTGGAGTTTGTCAAGGACTTGACCAGCGTCGTTCTCCTCATTCTTATGAATAATCTCATTTTGAAGAAGGTATCCGATAATTGACATCAATGCACCAGGTACTCCGTGTCCGGTGCAATCCATAACTCCAATATAAACGATATTCCCATCCTGATATATCCACGGATAATCTCCACTTACAATATCCTTTGGCTTATAAAGCATGAATGACTGCGGGATAATTGATTGCAGTGTCTCCTCAGTGGGCATCAAAGCGTTCTGAATATTATATGCGTAGTTGATACTATCACTGATGCTTTTATTTTTCTTTTGAATCAATTCTTCTCTGTTTTTGGCTTCGGTGATATCATGACAAACAAAAAGCACCGATTCAACTTCGCCATTTTCCTGAAATTCGGGAATAGCATTTACCTGCATTATTTTATTTCCTAAAGTCGTTGGGAAAAGAATTTCATCGATTCTCTTTTCTTTTTTAAGAGCGACTTCTTCCAGCATATTTTTCCAGAAAGAAATCACTGTCTCCTGAATCCCTATGTTCATAATAGGTTTATCAATAATGTCTAAAATTTTCATTCCTGTATAGGTTTCAATTACAGGATTGATATAGGTACAGCGACTGAAAATATCGATTCGCAGAATTAAGTCAAGACTGTTTTCCGACAATGCCTGCATCTTAGCGCGGATCCTTTGTTCTTTTGCTGCGAGGCGCTGCTCGGAAATATCACGTGCATTAATTAAAATTCCTTTGATAACATCGCCCAATGAACTTTTTCCGATTGCTTCGAGCCAGATAATTTCGCCACTTTTGGTAAAATAGCGGTATTGAATACTATGCGATTTTTCAGGATACGAGACGATATCTTTTAGAAATTTTGTAAAACTTTCAGTATCAAGAGGATGGATATTATCAATGTCCTTTTTGCCAATAATTTCATCGGGGAAGTATCCCAGCACTGATCTTACAGATGGACCAACATATAATGTCATTCCTGTATCAGAAAAGATAAAAATTATTTCCAGAGAATTTTCAAGCAGCATGTGAGTTTTCTTATTGCTGTTATGAACTTCCTGCATCTGTTCTTCCAGTTTCAGATTAGTTTTTTCAAGGATTTCTTTTGAAAAAATCATGTCTTTTGCATTCTGAATAAGCTTGCCTTTTTGCTCTACGAGTTCAGAACTCATTTTTTCTGATTCCTTAAGCAAAATGCGGGTTCTTTCATTTACCATCACATTATTGATGGTACGGGCAATTATTTCGCTTATTTCAGATAACACTTTCACCTGAAGTCCCGAGAATTTTTTAATCGATGCCAGCTCAAGAACTCCATGAACTGTTTCATTGGCAATTAGTGGCACAATGATTATACTTCCCGGCTTTTTATCTCCCATTAAACCGGAAGAAACAGTTACATAATCATCTGGAATTTCGGTTCTGAGAATAATATCTTTTTCAACTGCAGCCTGACCGATCAGACCTTCGGCAAATTCGAATTCAGCTTTAAGATATTTTTTTCGGTTATACGCAAAACTGGATTTAAGGCGAATAATTCTTCTTTGATTTTCTTCCTCATTTACAATGTAGAATGCACCTTGCACAACGTTATCAAGGCGTTTAACAAGATATGTAGTTACCTCTTCACCGAGTTTATCAATTTCATTAATCGAACGAAGAATATTGTTTATATCGCTAACTATTTTGGTGATGGTATTTCGTTCCTCTTCAATCTGATTTACGCTAATCAGGCTTCTACGCATATTTTCAAGTGCATCGGAAAGTTCCATCTCACCATTTACAAGTGAATAGCTCTTATCAAGATCTCCTTTTTCAATCCTTCTGGCGAAGCTTATTGTATTTTCAATTGTGTTTTTATAGAGGGAGATATTTTTTTCAATTTCAACTTTCCTCTTTAAAAGAATACTTGCAATAAAATAGCCGGCAATACCAGAAAACAGAGGAATCAAATAAAGCAGGTAGAAAAAATTATGCTCCAGATATAATGAATTAAGCGATTCCCCTGAAACTGACAAGTCTGCTGCTGCCAAAGAAAACAACAGAACTGCAAAGCAAATCAAAAGACCAAGCAATGCAAATCCTGCGATGAAGATTCCAGTGAATACTATGTTTTTTGAGTTATTCAATTTTATTTACTATGTTTTCATTATCGTTAATAAATACAAGCATTTGATCGACTATCAAATCTGCGAGTGTTGAAAAAAACTTCTCATCTTCTTCGGTAAATTCATGAAATGATGCGAGTTCAATTACACCCAGTATCCGATCTCCTGTTTTGACTGGGAATATTATAAGGGAATTTGGGGAAGCCTGTCCGAGTCCGGTTCTAACTGTTATGTAACCTTCAGGAACTGCCTTCAGGTTCAAAATTTTACCTTCCTTTGCAACTTGCCCCGGTAGTCCTTCACCAATGAGGAATTCATGCTCTTCAGTCTCAAGTTTAATACAAGCATAACCAGCCAGAAACTTAAGTTTCTCAACCCCTCCATCAACTTCACATCTAAGAAAAACACCCTGAAGGATTTCTTTTTCCTTAGCAATATGAGAAAGGACTTTCTGTCCGAATTCCGAAAAAGTACTTCCTGCATCGCCAAACTTCCTAACGAATCTTTTTGCAGACGAACCTTTTTCAAGAAGAAAAGGGTCTTCAGAAATATTAAGATTTTCAAAAGCTCGGGTCATATAATTTATGTTTCTCAGTTTAAACATTAATCGTGTAACAATAAATAAAACTCATATTATCTGCGTCTTTAATTTTTCAAAGTTTCAAATCCTTCTGAAAACCTTATCTTCAACACTTACGTTAGTTAAAAACCTTGCTCCTTTGCACCAGGTAATCGACTCCTTTGATCCTATTCCAAGGAAAGAATTTTTGGAAAGACTTTGGTTAAAAAGCCCCAGTACTTTTTCCTGAAGATTGAAGTTAAAGTATATGAATACATTTCGACAAATGATCAGGTCAAACACGCCAAAATACCCATCCGCAGTGAGGTCATGTTTTTTAAATTCCACTTTCCGGATAAGTTCCTTATCATAAAACACTTTATTTTCCATAACCTTATAATAATCTGAAAGAGAAGCTTTTCCACCAAAGTTCTGATAATTCTTTGCGTTTAGGATCTGATTTTTAAGCATCGATATACCACTTTGTGCAAGTTTAAGTGCTTCGTTATTCAAATCAGTAGCAATAATTCTTGTTTTGCTTAACATTCCTGACTCTTTCAGAAGAATTGCCATTGAGAATACTTCTTCTCCAATGGAGCATCCTGCATGCCAGATGTTGATAATTGATCTCTTATTCAATTCAGGCAATACGGTATCTCTAAGTACAATCCAAAAAGAAGGATCCCGAAACATTTCTGTAACGTTTACAGTTACTTCATTAATAAATCTGTCGGCAAAGCCATTTCCGAATCGAATTTTATGTATTAGTTCGTTAACATTTTCCAGTTTTTCCATTTCACTAAACCTGATGATGCGTCTTTGCAGGGATGATTGTGCATAATCAATAAAATCGATTCCTCTGGCATCTTTAACAGCAACAAACAGAGACTGCATCTCAGTTTCGTCTAACTTTGTTACCTTACTCCAATTGATCATCAGGCGGATATTTGAAACATAAAAATGAAATACTCGGAATCCTCTACAACATTTCAAATTTATAGCCTTATAGAAGAAATGGAAACAGAGAAACACCTGTTTACTTCCGATTTTACACTCATTCGGTAGTGAGTGTTTTCACGTGTTAATTCAAGTAGTTTTACGTGGAGAAAAAAATATTTTTAAAGGCGAATACTAAGCACTAATTCGGGGATTTTTTTAGAGGGATTATGAATTATTATAATTTCCCGCTATGAAATTAAATTCGTTGGTATAGTTCTGAGTTATTATTTGGACATATTCAGATTATTTAAGCAGAAGGTCGTCAGGTTTTGAGTCATTGAATTTTACTAGAAATGAAAAACCCCAGCAAAACAGCCAGGGTTGATCTAAATGAAAAAGGATTTATTATGTAAAATAATTAACTCTACTTCACACCGTTCTGAATAAAAAACATTGTGTATTTTTTGTCTGTAACGTTAATATGATTTTTTAACCAATCCTTCAGAAAAGTTGTAATCTCTAATGAAATAACAAGCTTTCCGCTTTTTGTTCTTTCTTCAACTTCCAAAACTTTTGCCACGAACAAGTCATGTTCTTTTTTATGATCAGGAAAGCCCGGATAACTGAGCTGTTTCATGAGTTTTTCTTCATGAGCAAAATGAACTACCGTATAGTTCTTCATTGCAGCAATTAAGTTCAAAATACCTTCATTATTTGTGCGGTTAATGATGCTATCGTAAAATTCATTGATCATATCAACGAGTTTTTTGTGCTGATCATCTATTGAATTGATCTTAACACTTAGGGAATCATCCCAGTTAATAAATGCCATAATTTAATATATTAGTGGATTAATAATTACATAAATAGTTCCATTGAAAATGTATCGCATAAATCTATCTAGCTCAATTTCAGATTTTTGCAATTACATTCAAGGAAAATATATTCTATTTTATTCCATTTTTAATAAAATAATCAGAATATTTTTTATCGGTAACGTTAATGTGATTTTTCAACCAGTCTTTAAGGAAATTTGTAATTTCTACAGAAAGGACAAGTTTACCACTTTTTGTTTTTTCTTCAACTTCAGCAACCTTTGCAACAAATAATTCATGTTGTTTTTTGTGAGCCGGGAAATCCGGGTAGTTTATTTTTTTCATCACTCCTTCTTCGTGAGTGAAATGTTCAACAGTATAATTTTTCATTGCGGCAATAAGTTTTACAAGACCTTCTGTGCTTGAACCTTTAACAATTCCCTCATAGAAATCGTTAATCATAGCAATTAATTTTTTGTGTTGGTTATCAATAGAAGTGACCCTTACGCTTAGGGAATCATCCCAATTTAAAAATGCCATATTGATTTGTTTTTAGTTAAAATTATTAAATATTGCCACCGGTTAAAACGGTGGCAAAAGGAGTGCTATTCATTTTATTGAATCTTCTGAGTTTGATGCATTTAATACTTTTATACCATTAGGACTATGTTTTGCACTGTACTGAACTGTTTTTATTCTAGTAGCAACATTATCAGAATTTATAGTCATAAAATATTTTTCACTAATAGTTCTGTTTCTTAAAAATAATAGGCCTATATTAAGAAATAGATTAACTTCAATTATTACCTATCAGAATGTCCAACTAAAAGAAATTCTGGGTGTAATTGAGCTCTTAATCTCAGTACTTCCAACCTTTTCATAAGTTTCCATAATTATGTTCGGGGTAAGAATTACTTTTTCAGTTGGCTTATAGCTCAAGCCAAAAATATACCAGTTACGTTTATCATCGGAAACATCTGCATTTGGCTCAAAATAATCGTATCGTCCAAAAACAGAAGTCTTTGGTGCTAGATTAACTGATCCGAACACTGAAAGTCCCATTCCTGATTTATCTAAATACACAGAGTCTAACTTATTGTCGAATCCATTAGTAATTTTATTATAAATTGCTTCTACTCCCCCTGAATATTTATTTTTTACTTTGTAACCCACAAAAAAAGCAGTTGTTAAAATATCATTAGCAATTTCTGCATTAGAATTGTACTTATCCTTTATGTCGGCTTTGGTCTGATAATCGGCATAAGCAGTAATGCTCAGGTTTTTTATTGGAGTAAGTTCAATGTTTCCATAAAATCTTTTGTATTTATCGCTTTCTGGTTTTGAAGGCGAGTTATTTCCGTACATAAGCCAGTATTTCACTATTCCGGTAGAATCGAGTTTCCCTTTTAGAGAAATAGCCATATCGCGGGATGCAACATATCCCCTTAGATCAAGAATTGTTCTTTCCAGAAAACGGTTACCCCAGATCCCTTCAGAAACTTCAAAAGCATTTGTAGGTTGCAAGCCAACTATCAATTCATGATTTGCAGAGAAATTCCATTTTACCCAGGCATCTTTAATATATACACTTGTTTTACTTGACTTATCACTACTATTGACTGTGAAATTGGCTTCATCAGATTCCAATCGGATTCTGGAAGAGAATTTTGATGAAAACTTATAATCGTATGTCAGGTTTATTCTTCTGAACTGCAGTCCATGAGCATCTTTAGAACCCGTTACCGCGGCGTTTTTAATATTTGCAAAGCCGGTGTCTCTGACAGCATTATAATAATAATCGCCAAAAATTAAACCACTTACTTTTCCTGAAGGTTCTTCTGTTTTTTGTGCAGACAGATTCAAAAAAGAAGCGGAAATCAGTGTAAGAAACAATAGTTTTCTCATAATCAGAATTTTGAATTTATAATAAAATCATGCTGGCAAAATTAATCATCTAAATCACTTTTCCGATTACAACGCATAGTCTAATCGCATAGTGACATAGATTTATGTGAAATCAAATTATCCTTTTTAAGATAACAAAATTTAAAAATTCAAATTTATTAACTCGCTCATATAAATTTTGCAGTGATACTACTTGTTTTTTGAAGTAAAACACTCATTTATAACTCGGTAGAAATACGTGATTTTGGTACTATTAAAATGAGTTTCAGAATAAATAATTTTAAAAACTTCCATGTTCAATGAAATTGGGATGTTTACTTTAAAACAATCCCGGCTTCGATTAATAAGCTTGTATTAATCGGAAGCCGGGAAATATTCTAGGACAAAAATGTTTTATACTCCATTTTCTATGAGAAAAGGGCTAAAACTTCTCGTAACTACTATCTAAATGATCTTTACCCATACTCAGGTGTACTCCATTTGTACTTGCATGAGCAATTTTCTTGTTGGGGCTCATATCACGTGAAGCTGAGTGAAGTGTTTCACTGATTCTGCTTCCATTACGGGTCTCAGATTTCTGACTTGTCTG
>JBBQAQ010000009.1:0-102210 GCA_038316435.1 Bacteroidales bacterium
GTTTTTCATTTCCGATACCATTGGCCAGGGTATCCTGATAATCGAGCCAGCGCATGTTTTCGTTCCAACCCAATACATTTGCCGATAGCCACAAACCGAGCTTAACATTATTTTCTTTGGCTTTCTTAAAGAAAGTTTCATGTCCATTCGGCCATGTTTCGTTAAAACTTTTATATAAGGTATGTTTGCTAAACCAGAACATATCCATAAGAAAATAATCGAGTTTTACCCCTTGTTCGCGCAGGGCGAGGTAGGCATCCAATTCTTTATTTGCAAGTTCTTCAGTCAGTTTTACCGAATCGGAAAGCTGGTCATGGGCACCCCAGGTGATATAGATATTCGTGGGTTCATTCTGTCTGCTCTCTTTGCATTGAACAAGTGTAAGGCAAAGCAATATAAATAATAAAATTTTGAAGTTCATATTAGTTATTGTTTTATGTGATTAATTCTAAAAACCCTGAAATTATAACAAAATTCAGCGCTTACTAATATATATAATATTCTTTTTAACTCAATTCCTGATTCAATCCTCTTCCATTTACCTCTTGAAAAACCTTCGCTCCATTCAGCATCTAAATGATAATAAAAAGTTCCATCTTTGTCCAATTCTAATGTTGAACTTGTCATTACAGGATTCTCTACAGAATGCCAAATTCCAATATATTTATTTGAATTTGAAATATTGATAATTTTGCAGCCAGTTAAATAGTTTCGTTTATTTGATAAACATTAGTAGACCTTGGAAAATAAACATAAGATTTATAGGGCATTCCTCCATGTATCTTATCCCACCAATCTGAACCACTAAATACTTGAGTTTTACCATTCCCTGGTTCAATCTTACCCATAGACATATTCTCATGCCATGTATCAGGTTTTGCACGAGGATGACTATGAATAAACTTGTCAACATTTTCAAGGCCTAAACCTAGATCCGGTTTACTAACTTCATCACTTACTCTATCGCTCCAAACAGCAAATTTAAAACCATTATCTGTATATTGTGCAAATCCCCATTCAACTTTTGAATTATCCGTAGCAAACTTAAATACATTGAATGCATCATTACCACTATTTCCTGAAATTGATGTTGCAGTCCCATCTTTCTCCGACGCAGGTAAAATATCAGTATTTGTAACTGTTATTTGATTCTCTGGCTCAGGATTTCCAAACTCATTGGCTTCACCAGAAGCTTTTGCTGCTTCATATTCCTTCTTGGCATATAATACATCATATTTGTCACCTCCTGTATCATCAACTCTATCGATTTTTCCGGTTTTTTCATCAATTGTATAACCATCTATAAAGGTTCCATTCGGATCGATAAAAATAATTGGATTGTTGTCAACATAGTTATATGGTGAAAGATTTGCATAATTTTCTGCCAATGGATCTTGTACGTGCCACCTCCCCAAAGCTGTATCATAGAACCGCGCCCCGTAATCATACCAACCCAATTTTCTTCCTCCAAAGGGTATTGCCTTCATGACCTGCCTGTCCGCCCGGAGATTTGCCATCGGAAGTTCGCAAGCTTTTGGTTTTTGTGGGTCTGTTTTCGTCCTTGGAAGGATGCACAGAACTATTACGGCTATTTTTAGGATGTTTTAATCGCTCTATCTCTTGAATCAATTGTTGCACAAGCATTTTAAGTGAGGCCACTTCGGCCTTTAAAAAACTATTTTCTTTTTCAAGCTCTGCAATCCTTTTTTGGTCAGTCGTCAAGTTCTTGATTTTTTATGTAAAAGAAGCTAACGTTAATGAATTTCAAGCATTTAGAAAACGAATGTTGTTAATTTGTAATCAACAGGTGTTAGTAAAGTGGCAATTTTTCAGAAAATCAGAAAAAAACTTGCGCCGAATTGTTAATAACTGCCCAATTTTATAGTATTGCTGAATAGTTACAAAATTTTTAATTGGAAAAACAAAATTGTATTGGAAATAGATAAATTCCTATTTTATATGCTACATTTGTAAAATTATTACAAATATCCTAACAAAAATGATTTTAGAAATTCGTTTGAGCAATTTTTTCTCTATAAAAGAAGAAATTGTACTTGATCTTAGGGCTGGTAATATAAAAAATCAAAAGTCAAAGGAGCTTTCGAAAAACACCTTCCCTTTTGAAGACATTAAAGTATTAAAAACCATTGCTTTATATGGTGCAAACGCATCAGGTAAAAGCAATATTATAAAAGCTATTCGCTTTTGTGCAAGCATGGTTTTTATGTCACATACACATAATGAAAATGTAACTTTTAACTTTAAGCCATTTAAATTCAATGGGTTTCAAAATAAACCTAGCAGGTTTTTCATCCGCTTCGTTAGCATGGGTATTGAATACGAATACAGCTACTCACTGAATCAGATCGAAATTCTTTCTGAAGAACTATACTATTATCCAAATGGACGAAAGTCTAAGATTTTTTCAAGGGATGAAAATCTGGGAAAAGATAAAAGTGACATTTACTCCTTCACTCCCGTTATTAAGAAACCAATGGATGTGGCTGAGAATACTTCAAAGAAGACTCTATTCATTTCAAGAGCCAGTCAGATGGACAGAGAAGTAGGAAAAGAGATTTTTCGCTTTTTTAGCGAAACTTTTATACTTGGTTATAAGGGCTTCAATGCTTTATCGGTTGAATTGCTTTTTAATGAAAACAAAACCATGTTGCTCGAAGCTTTGCAAATTGCTGACAGTGACATTTCCGACATTAAATTGACAAAAAAAACGCTGCCTGAAAAAAATATTAACGTTGGTTTCATAACTAATCAGGTATCCAAGGAGGACATTGAACAACAGTTTCTGCAAATAAGTACTTTTCATAAATCATCGCCTTCCATAGCTTTTGATTTCGAAAGTGAGGAATCTGCGGGTACGAAGGCATTATTTTTGATTATGCTTTCAATCCTTGATATTATTAAAAACAACAAAATACTTCTAATTGATGAGATTGAGGAAAGCCTGCATACCAAATTAGTTGAATACATCATTGAACTCTTTCATGCCGGCAATGGGGCTCAGCTTATCTACTCAACACATAACACAAAGCTTTTGGATTTGAATAAGCTTCGGAAAGATCAGATTTATTTTGTCAACAAAAAAGAAGACTCATCAACAGATTTGTACTCTTTGTTCGATTACAAAGATTTCAGGGAAAGTATGGATGCTGAAAAAGCATATTTGCAAGGTCGTTTTGACGCAATACCATATATAAACGGTTCTTTTGAAAATCTTAAAATATTCCTGAATGAGTCGTCCAAATAGGATTTCCAAAGGGAGAGTCACAAATCCTACTTTCTTTGTTTTTTGTGAAGGAAAAACAGAAGAGCTGTATATAAATTACTTGAGAACAAAATATCGTTTACCAATATTGATAGACAATAAAAGTTCCGGGAATCGCATTACTGCGAAATATATCAAAAACTATAAAGAAAGTAAGGATGTTGATCCAAAGGACAAGACCTATCTCATGTATGATCTGGATGCTCCTAAAATGTTAGAGAAACTACAAGCTATAAAAAATACAATTCTTTTAAGCTCAAATCCATGTTTTGAATTGTGGTTCTTATTGCATTATCAGGAACAAAATGCAGAAATAGAAGCTTCCAAGTGCATGGCAAGTTTAGTTTCACATCATAAAACCTATAAGAAAGGGGTTCTAGACCAGGTATTAAAGCGTATTCTGAACACTAAGCAGACAAAAGCAATTCATAGAGCTGAGAAGTTAAAGAAGCACAACAATCCTTCTTGTCAGGTCTTTCAATTAATTCAAGACCTTGAGAGTTTTCAAAAGTCAAATTAGATACCTGGGGAGAATTGCTAAAACACAAAATTAATTGAATTTGAAAAGTAACTAAGAAGCAATTAAATTAAAAACCCGCCTTTTGAGCGGGTTTCTTTACTTTGAATAAACCGGAGTTTTTGTCCTGATACTGTCCTGAATGACTTCTCCGATTTTCTAACTCACTTGTAATCATCTGATTAACAATATTCTGGCGGTGCGGACGGGACTCGAACCCGCGACCCACGGCGTGACAGGCCGTTATTCTAACCAACTGAACTACCGCACCAAAATTTTTATTTGAACAGGCCGATATGCTAATCCCGATCTTTATCAGGAAACTACCGCACCATTTTTAAATGCCATGCAAAAGTAGTTTTTTTTTTAATTCTGCAAAAGAATTCTTAAAGAAAAAACAATAATTCTGCAAAGCATCTGATTTACTGGGCTTACTCTTCAATAATCACGATCTTTTCAATTTCGTCGCCGGCTCTGATTGCATCAATTACCTCGAGTCCTTCGTAAACTTTTCCAAAACAAGTGTGATTCCTGTCGAGATGCTGTGTGTTCTGTCTACCATGGCAGATAAAGAATTGCGACCCTCCGGTGTTTCTTCCGGCATGAGCCATGCTTAACACTCCCCGATCGTGATATTGATTATCACCAGTTAATTCGCATTTAATGGTATATCCGGGACCTCCCATCCCAGTTCCGTCAGGACAGCCACCCTGAACAACGAAATCAGGTATAACACGGTGGAAAGTCAATCCGTCATAAAAACCGCTTTTTGATAGTTTTACAAAATTAGCAACGGTTCCCGGTGCATCTTTTTCAAAGAAATTCAATTTCATTACACCCTTTGAGGTGTGGATCTCAGCTTTTTGCATGATTGAAACAGTTTTAAAATTCAGCAAGCAAAAGTATTAATTAAATTTAGAATTTTTCACATTGAGCTTGTCGAAATGAGAATTTTGGCCTAATTCTACTTGCTAAATTCTTTCTTCTTGCTTTTCTTCAATGTTCTCCTCCGGTCTGAATTCAGAAGAGTCTGAGATAACCTTCATTTCTTGGAAACTTGATACCAGCATCCAGACCACATAAGGTATAAATGCTAAAAGTAAAAAGTAGATCTGTGACAGAAGCATGAAGTCGTATATCCCATGTAATATTAAAGGTATTGTAAAAGCTCTGATCAAATAGCTTGTTCTGATTTCCTTGTATACATGAGCAATGCCAAAATAGAATCCCATCCTGATTCCAAACAATGCATGAGCAGGAACGGCTGTAAGGGCTCTTACCAATGCGATTTTATAACCACCTTCGGCAACATACATAATATTCTCAACCGCCGCAAAACCAAGGGATACAAACACAGCATATACGATTCCATCAAATTTTTCATTAAAGTTTGAATTTTTCCAGACTAATAAATAAAGGGCTAACAACTTAAAACCTTCTTCTACCAGGCCAGCTTCAATGAAGGATGTATAAAAGGCTGTTCCCCGGATACCCAATACGGGTTTGATATAGTCAAGAAACTGACCTATAATTAGCACTGGCACAACCGCTATTGCTCCTGCAATCAGAGCCAGAAAAAGCATTGACAAAGGCTCTTTTTCGTATTTATCCCTAAAATATATGTAAAATAGAATAATGAAGACCGGCGCAAGAGAAAGAATTAATATTTGCATTTTTACCAGGATTGAAAAGGAAAATCAGTTTGATTGTTTCTGAACAGGGAGGGTGAATAAAACTGATTCTGGTCAGATACTCTTATTTCTGCACCGAATGAAAAGTTTCCAAAATCAATTGTCGATCCGAATGAATAGCTGTTTTTAGGCAAGTTGTAAAGAAAAACATCATTTGAAAGTGTTCTTATTCCCGTTCCATAAATACTAAATTTTTGATTTACCTTATATACAGCGGTACCAAATACTGACAAGCTATTAAAAGCATTTATTGAAGGAGTTTCAAGAAGCCCACTTTTTATGGTAGAAAAATACCGGCCTGCAATAAGACCTCCGGAAACAGCCAACTTAGGATTAAGCGGGTAAGTCAGAAAAGTGGAAACATATACTCCGGTAACTGATCCATATCGGGGGATGAAAGTTAAGTTACTTCCAACCGAGTAATGCAATTCCGGTTTTTTAATAAGCTTCAAATTTGTATATAAATTAAGACTATCAAATGGTTCATTTGATTGGGAAAAACTATCGTATGTAAAAAAGATACTTAGAATTACCGCATATAGTATAACTTTCATAATACTTTTATTGGTTCATTAACATATCAATTGAACTGAAATTCAACAGTCTTGACAAAATCAGCAGGCTTGAAAAATCATCAAAAAAAATATACTTTAAACTTCATTTTAGGCTTTAAATCTGCATTTAAGCATAACCAGAATCAAGCTTGATTTAAAACGGCAATTTATGTTATTTTTATTATATCTGATTGGATATTTTGGATCAAATATTAAGGAATCATGTGTATTTTTAGCATTTTAAATCCTTTGTAAGTGTATTTGTGATCTTTAACAATGCTGTTTTTAGAGTCAAAAAACTAGCCCAAACAAAACCTTTAAGACAAAGCCCAATGAAAAGAATTCCTGTTCTAACTATCCTTCTCCTATTATTTTTAAACATTTATGCTCAGCAAAGCACTACTCCTACTGGACTGTTAATGTCTGGGAATCCAATTTTGAAGGGCTGGTATGCAGACCCGGAAGCAATAATTTTCGGAAATGAATATTGGATTTATCCAACTTATTCAGATCATTTTGGAAATCTGGATGCATCGGAAAAATTTTCCGATGATCAGCTTAATTCAAGAAAAAAGGAAATATATCCGCCATTTCTCATTCAAACTTTTTTTAACGCTTTTTCATCCAAAGATTTAATTACATGGGAAAAGCACTCACATGTGCTGGATATAAAGGATATCAAATGGGCTTCCTATGCGGTATGGGCACCGTCAATTATTTTCGCAAATAATAAATATTATCTTTTTTTTGGTGCGAATGATATTAAATCGGATATTGAGTTAGGTGGCATAGGCGTTGCAACGAGCGACAAGCCAGAAGGCCCATTTATAGATGCACTTGGACATCCCCTAATCGGTAACTTTCATAACGGAGCTCAGCCAATTGATCAATTTGTTTTTCAAGACTCAGATGGGGAATTTTATATGTATTATGGTGGCTGGCGGCACTGTAATATTGTCAGGCTTAGTAAAGATCTGTTAAGTCTCATTCCTTTTGCAGATGGAGAAATGTACAAGGAAATCACGCCTGAAAACTATGTCGAAGGTCCATTTGTATTTAGGCGAAATTCCAAGTATTACCTGATGTGGTCTGAAGGAGACTGGACCGGACCCGATTACAGCGTTTCTTATGCCATAGCTGATCTGCCTGCGGGTCCTTTTAAACGCATTGGAAAAATTCTGCAGCAGGATCCTAAGATTGCTACTGGAGCCGGACACCATTCGGTTATAAATATCCCTGGAACTGATGATTGGTATATAGTTTATCATCGGCGTCCCTTGAATACTAATAATGGCAACCAGAGGGAAACCTGCATAGACAGGATGTTTTTTGATGAAAACGGATTTATTAAGCCAGTGAAAATGACGTTTGAAGGAGTTGAGAAAAGACAACTTTAATAAATATACCCGATACGTTATTTTTTTTGATAGAGAGGTATGGGAATTTCCGATTCTGAAGATTTATTTTTTTCAATTATACTTTCAACAAATTCGCAAAAAATATGTTTTGCAAAGTGTTATGAACTATTACGTGAATCAACAAAAAAGATTTGAAACCACATTTTTATTGAAGTGTATAAAGTTTGGATTTGTTTTAAGTATTTCAATATAAAAACTGGAATTCTCACAAAAACCATAGAGATTTTAACGCATTTACTTGAATAACAATTTAATACATATTTCCCGACTCTGTTATTTAAGAAATATATTTCGCTTTTTGCTGATTTTAATTCAACGTAAAATTTATAAAACCTGCCTGTAAAACAGGTATTTACATTAATTATTATAAATAAAAAACTCTAAATTTGGAGGTTCAAATACTGTTTTAATTCAAGTGGTAAGTTTGGTAGTGCATGAAGTTCGTTTGCATGGTGTTTTTTACAAATCTTGTAAGTAATTAGTACAGTTTAACTGTTTCATTACCAGGAAACACAATGTGTGAAAGAAGATTTTATCTTCATACTGTTGATGGATCAAATTCAATTCTTGTAAATAAAGACGATCTTCAGGTTTATATATCAGGCAAAAAGATTTATATAAATGGAGAAGTAACAGAGCATGCAAACATAATGGTATATACCATTCAAGGTATATTAATACATTCATTTACGCCACAATCCTCTACCAGCAGACAACTTGATGCGAACGACCTTGAAAGTGGTGTTTATCTTTTGGGAATTATGGATAAACAAACGGTAAAGGCTAATAAGCTTT
Organism: Bacteroidales bacterium; assembly: GCA_038316435.1. Lineage (GTDB taxonomy): Bacteria > Bacteroidota > Bacteroidia > Bacteroidales > JACJXF01. The sequence goes on from JBBQAQ010000009.1 coordinate 8,259, forward strand.
CTATTGAAATTGGATTTTAAATGATTCATTTCCAAAATATTATATTTCAAAATAATTATATGCTTTAGCAATAATACAATTATATGGATTCATCAGAAAAGGAAAAACTCATACCTGAACAAGAACAAATTGACAGAAGAAAAGCATTAAAAAAAGCAGGGTATTATGCTTTGTCAACCGCGACCTTAATGATTTTAATGAAAAGTCAGGCAAAAGCGCAATCATCGCCAGCACCTCCCCCATCTGGTGGTGGCTTCGATTAATAATACTATAGGTATGTTTTGTCAATTAGTATTCTTGATGGTTTTAAGAGGCCATTTATAATTCCAGGAAAAATGGGAAACAAAAAATGGGCTAAACCATGTGTTATTAAAAAAATTGGAAAAAGCTTTGCTATCTGGTTTCCACCGTCCCAATCATTTGTATTGCTTAAAAGTCCAGCTATTGAAATTTTGCGTGGTTTTGAGCAAGGAAAGAGTGAAATAAAAATTATTTCAGAACTAATTCAAAAGACTGGTTCAAATGAAATCGAAATTCAAAATTTTTTAAAAGAAGTCCTTTCTGGTTTTGATGCTCTGATGGACTCTGAAAACCTGCCTTATACATCCCCCGAAATAGAAGAAGAAATAAATCATTTTACTTTCAGTAATTATGCAGTCAAATTTTACCGCATAAATGGCAAATCGTTCCGTATTATCTTTGGAGATGAAATTCTATTACAACATTTTGATCAACTATTTTCACATTTGCAGATAGAATCATGCGAAGATACTGACTTTAACTTGGAGATATTTCTTCATAAAAACGTTTATTTATTTTGCCAATTTGGAAGTGTGATTGAAGCCTTTCGGCCTGAACAAATACATTACCTAAAGGGCGCTGTCCTTAAAAAAATTGCAGGATTAATATATGCCATTAATGAGGAAAACTGGATGGCAAGTTTTCATGCTTCAGCAATTTGCGATGGTAAAAATGCAATTCTCTTCTCTGCAAAACCCGGAGGAGGAAAAAGCACTATTGCTGCTCTCCTTCAGGCACGAGGATACTTCTTGTTATCAGATGATTTTATTGCACTTGATAATCAACTGGAACACGTCTGGAATATGCCAATGGCATTAACAATAAAAAAAGGTTCCTTGAAGATTCTTTCCTCCTATTACCCAAAGTTAAATTATAGTGTCTCACAGATTACTGCAACAGGTAAAAATGTACATTATCTTATTCCGAAAAAGCAGGAAAGTGTAACTGGATTTTCATTCCCTCTGAAGTTAATTGTGTTTATTCGTTACTCAAAGGAAATCCAATTCTTAGTTGAAAAAATTAGTCCCGAAGAAGCACTTATAGGTTTGTTGGAAGAAACCTGGGTTAATCCCACATCAAAAAATATCAAGCAATTTCTTAATTGGTTTTCACGCCAGCAATATGTGAGAATTACTTATTCAGACAGTAATCTTGTTTTTGACGAATTGGATAAAATTTTAAAACATGACTAACAAGGAGTTGCATTATTTTATTGGCAGTTGTCTTGCCATAAATAACGAAAATGGTCTGAAGGATAGACTAGAACAAATCATCCAAAGAAAACAGATTGACTGGAATAAATTTGTATGGATTTGCAGTAATAACTTAGTTTTACAAACGGTATATGTAAAGTTCAAAACTCATGGTTTGTTAGAACTTCTTCCTTCAGATCTTGTGTTTCATCTTGAAGAAATATATAAACTAAATCTGAATCAGAACATGCAAATTCTAAATCAGATAGACGAAATAAGTCAGATTTTTGAAACGAAAAATATACAGCCAGTTTACCTAAAAGGTGCGGGAAATCTAATCGACAATCTCTATAAAAATCCTGGGGAGCGAATATTATCCGATATTGATCTGCTGGTTAGGGAAGATCAATTTACTATTGCAGTTGAGTGTTTAGAATCAATTGGATATAAGAGTAAAGTCCAAAATTATGAGGTATATTCTGAACTTATGCATTTTCCTGAAATGCATCGGGAAGATCTTCCTGTTCCAGTTGAGATACACAGACACCCTGTATCAAAACCTTGGTTGAGAAGGCTAAGTAGTGAAAATGTTTTGAGCGACAGCATAAAAATTGCGGGGAAAAAAAATCAGTACGTGCCATCCAATCTACATAAAACAACTATAAATTTTATACACAGTCAGTTAAGTAATAAGGGTAGTATTACTAGTCTGGTTTCATTTAGGGATATGTACGACATTTTCCTTTTGTCTCAAAGGTTTGATCTCAAAACAAGACTGAATGAAATTCCCTTTAAAAGAAGAGCAAAATCGTATTTTCATCTGATTAATGTATTGTTTAATTTGACTGGTAATGAAAGGTCGAGTAGGACTTTTTCAAATCGAATTTTCATGATGCATTATAACTTGAATCTCTCTTCAAGGTTGTATTATAACACTTATCGAATTGCAAGGAGTTTTATTGAGTTATTAATAATTGACTATTTATGGAAAGTACCGGGATTTTTTTTTAGCAAGCGCATGAGAAAAACAGTTTTATTAAAGCTAAGATCAAGGGAATGGTATAAAGGTCATTTAAAAAGTATGAAGGGCCGATTTACCTAGGGCTTGAGATTAGCGTTTCATGATTGAACGAATTCATTTTAATGTGGGGCAAATAAATCTGATAACTTCACTTATGAGCATGATATATGAGTTTTTGCAATTAGTCAAGAAAATCTGATTCAAGATTTTTTAAAATATTCGTTATCATTTTCTCATTATGGTAATTAAGGAAGTTAATTTTCCCTTGAAACAATTCGAGGACTTGCTTGCAATGAATAAATGTGAGATCTGAGTTGAGGAAATTCGCAAATGAAGAATGCTGCCATTCGGTGACATTTTGAGTAAATTGGTGAAATAATGGATTTAAGTGTATATAGCCGATAAGGTTAAGCAAATATTGTTCATCCATAATTCTTTTTCTTCTGGTTCTTTGGTGGAAGAGGTTTCCTTTTGTTCCGTAGACTTTATGGTATGCATAAGTATAAGAAATAAGCCAATTTTTAATTGAATTTGTGATTTGCTTTGCCGTAATTTGATCCGAAGCCTCTAAGGGATCCGATCCTTTTAAGGGATCGGATCCCTTAGTCGTCTTAATCTTAACTAGAAAATGAAAATGGTTCGGTAATAAACAATAAGCATAAGTATCAACCAAAGGATGAACATGTTTTACATATTTTTCTATAAAATACCTATAGTTTTCTTCATTTCTGAAAAGATCAAGATTACCATTTGAGTGGTTATACAAATGATAATAATACCCTGGGACAATAGACTCTTTTGTTGACATAGCTAATAGGTTTTGTGAATCAATTATTGAATTCGCACCTATTAATTAATGTCCTTAGAAAGCAAATCTCTGCTCCAAAATAATAATTTTTAAAATAATTGTTTAACTATAGTTGTAAAGGTTACTAATGAATACCCCTATTTATATCTTCTTCAAGAAATTTTCCTATATCCAAATATTTACAATATAGCTTTTCATAAATTTCAGACCTGCTCTTATCTGGAAAATACTCCTTTTCAAATCCACTTCCCATCTTTACCTGGGCTTGCTCCAGATTAGAATAAATTCCAGCTACAACACTTGCTGCCATAGCTGATCCAAGTGCGCAAGTCTGTTCAGAGCGTGCTACCCGTATTGGGATATTTATTACATCACAAACGATCTGCATAACAAATGGAGACTTTTTAGCGACCCCGCCAAGTGCAATTACTCCATCTATTCGCACACCTTCTTTTTTAAATCGATCAATTATTGCTCGAGAGCCAAATGCTGTAGCCTCTACTAGAGCACGAAAAATCATTGGCGCCTCTGTTCCGAGAGTAAGTCCTGTTATTGCACCTTTCAAATTTTGATTTGCATCTGGTGTCCTTCGACCATTCATCCAATCTATTGCTATGGGTGCAGATAAAGTAATTGGTATTTTTTCAGCTGCTTCAGAAAGATCAACAATTATTTTATTTGAAACGTGATCAATAATTTTAATCTTCTGTTCTTCTGTGAATCCAATTATATCATTAAGGGAATTTTCGATTGGCCATAATAATAGCTTTTTATACCATGCATATATATCACCAAAAGCCGATTGACCAGCTTCCATTCCTAGCATCCCGGGCACAATCGAACCCTCAACCTGTCCACATATACCAGCAATCAGGCGGCCCTCCATTTCAGCCATAGGAGCAATAAGCATATCGCAGGTTGAAGTACCCATCACTTTACTCAGATAATAAGGTTTTACTTCGCCCCCAACAGCTCCAAGATGAGCATCGAAAGATCCTGCTCCAATTGAAACATTATTTGGAAGTCCTAGTTTTTTAGCCCATTCATCTGTCAATTCTCCAACTTTATAATCACACTCGTAGGTCTCAGTATATAATCTGGATCTAAGACCTGTGAGCAAGGGATCGAGTTTTACGAGAAACTCTTCTGATGGCAATCCACCAAAATCTTTATGCCACATAGCTTTATGACCTGCTGCGCATCTGCTTCTTAAAACATTGACCGGATCAGTATTTCCTGTAAGGACAGCCGGAATCCAGTCGCAGTGCTCCATCCATGAATATGCAACAGCTCTTACTTTTTCATCTTTTCGCAATACATGTAAAACTTTTGCCCAGAACCATTCTGATGAATAAATTCCACCTTCATATTTTGTATAATTAATTCCACCCCAGTTTGCAGATAATTTGTTTATTTCATCCGCCTCCGCAATTGATGTGTGATCTTTCCAAAGAATAAACATTGCCTCTGGGTTTTCTGCAAATTCAGACAACAAACTTAAAGGAACTCCTTTACTATTAACAGAAATAGGAGTAGAACCAGTAGTATCAACAGTAATCGCAACAATATTATTTCGAACAATATCTGAAACATTTGCCAGAGCTTGCTTTATTGAACCTTCCAATCCTTCCAAATAATCTAAAGGATGCTGACGGAATTGGTTCAAAGCTGGATTACAATATTTGCCTTCCTTCCAGCGGGGATAAGAAAAAACGGCGCTACCTTGCTCTTCGCCATTAGAAGTATTTACAATTAATGCACGAACAGAATCAGTACCATAATCAAGGCCTATTGTGTATTTATTTTGTTCCATAGATAATTTTGCTAATTAATTTTTGTATTGGTTTTAGTGTAATTTTATATGAGTGATGTTCCCTCTAAACAACATTATATCTCACCCTTCTGTCCATAATACGCGTCTTTACCGTGCTTCCTTTGAAAATGCTTATCAAGAAGGAACTGCTTTATTGGCTTTTCATTTCCCAATATAATTGTTCGATATGCCATTTTTGCCAGATATTCCATTACAACTGCATTGTGAACTGCTTTACCAGCTGAATTCCCCCATGAGAATGGTCCATGACCATTAACAAGTATTCCTGGTATAAAATCGGGGTTCTTATCTTGGAAGGACGAAACAATTAACTTCCCTGTTTCCAGCTCATAATCTGACGTGACCTCCTCCTCGGTAAGCATTCTGGTACAAGGTATCTCTCCATAAAAATAGTCAGCATGAGTTGTGCCAAAAGCTGGAATTGCTCTACCAGCTTGAGCCCAGGATGTTGCCCATTCAGAATGAGTGTGTGCAATTCCCCCGACATTTTTGAAGTTACGATATATTTCTAAATGACTTGAAGTATCACTTGACGGTTTATACTTTCCTTCAACAACATTTCCTTGCAAATCAACAACTACCATGTCATCAGGTGACATCTCATTATAAGAAACGCCTGATGGTTTGATAACAACTAGTCCTTCACTGCGATCAATTCCACTAACATTTCCCCACGTAAAAATCACTAGATTAAAATGTACTAATTCCTGATTTGCAAGAAAAACAGAGTGTTTAAGATCTTGAAGCATGGTAACTTATTTTATAAATATTGATTACAAACTCAATTTCTAACCTTTATAGTTGTAAATCGCGATTCAATTTACATCAATTTAAATAGAGATCCGATCCTTTAAAGAGATCGGATCCCTATTTAAATTTGAAAATTCTAAATATTATTCAACACTCTATAATTTACGCTGTTGATTCTGCCAAAACTATCTTCTTAATTGATAATACAAATCATTCCACATAATCTCCTTTTTAAAATCTCTGATTTTTGTATCATTATCAATTAATAAAAACTCCATTCCTGCCATTTCTGCAAAGTTCTCCATTTCTTCTACTCCAATGGCCATGCTGAAACCAGTATGATGTGCTCCACCAGCATGAATCCAGGCCTCAGCAGAAACTTTCAAATTGGGCTCTGGAATCCATACAACTCTCGCTACTGGCAACTTGGGCAACGCTTTACCCGGATTTACTACCTTACATGGATTGGCCAGCATACGAAATCTGTCTCCCATATCCATTATCGAAACGTTAATACCCTGACCCTCTGGCACATTAAATACAAGACGTGCGGGATCCTCTTTACCGCCTATTCCCAGTGGATGAATTTCAAGGGAAGACTTACCTGAGCCTATAGATGGACAAACTTCTAACATGTGAGCACCCAAAACCTTCATCCCTTGCGGATCCAAATGGTAAGTATAATCCTCCATAAATGAAGTACCTCCTGATAATCCTGAACTCATTACTTTCATTGCACGAACTAGCGCTGATGTTTTCCAGTCTCCTTCTGCCCCAAATCCATAACCTTCTGCCATTAGTCTCTGAACTGCTAGTCCAGGTAACTGCTTCAAACCGTGAAGGTCTTCAAAGGTCGTAGTAAATGCTTTGAAACCTCCTTGCTCTAAAAATTTCTTAAGCCCCAGTTCAATTTTTGCAGATTCTTTCAATGAGTCGCGAAGCATGCCAGCTTTTTTTATTTCAGGGGATATTTGATAATCTAATTCGTACTGGGTTAGTAATAACTCAACCTCATTCTGTTTAACTTGATTTATTACCTGAACTAAATCTCCTACTCCATATCCATTTACCGAATACCCAAGTTTAAGTTGAGCCTCAACTTTATCTCCTTCAGTAACAGCAACTTCACGCATATTATCTCCAAATCGTGCTACTTTCATTCCTTGCCACTCATGCCAGCCGCACGCAGCTCGCGACCATGATGCAATTTTAGACCTTACCTCTTCTTCTTTCCAATGACCAACAATTACTTTGCGATTTCTACGCATTCGACTCAAAATAAAACCATATTCACGATCACCATGTGCCGATTGATTCAGATTCATAAAGTCCATATCAATAGAATCCCAGGGGATATCACGATTATACTGTGTATGTAAATGTGCAATAGGTTTAATAAGTACTTTTAGTCCGTTAATCCACATTTTTGCCGGTGAAAATGTATGCATCCAGGTGATAATCCCAACACAGTGATTGGAATTGTTTGCTTCAATACAGAGCGCCAAAATTTCTTCCGGCGTTTTGAGAATTGGTTTAAAAACTATTTTTACAGGTATTTGTGAAGAATTATTTAGTTCTTGTGCAATCTCCTGCGAATCATTTGCCACTTGTTTTAAGGTTTCCTCGCCATACAAATGTTGTGTGCCTGTTACAAACCAGACTTCTTTATTCTTTAGATTTTCCATTTAATGTAGTTTTATTTTTGATAACCTTCAAGTTAAAATTATACTGTTTCAGATATTCAATACCACCGACCCCTAATTTTTTTACAATTCAAAACCTTCTCCTTTACCAATTAATTCGTCATATTTATCTTTGTCAAACCTAAAAAGAAAGGCTCCCTTTTTTGATTCTGTCTTATCTTTCTCGTTAAGTTTTTCAAGCAACCCCATCGACAAAATCTTTTTCCTGAAATTTCTCTTATCAAAATCCTCTCCATAAATCGCTTCATATAATCTTTGTAACCGGGGCAAAGAGAATTTATCCGGTAAAAGTTCAAAGCCAATTGGTTCTGAAGATGCTTTTCTTCTCAACCTTCGTAACGCTTTATTAACCATTATATTATGATCAAGAATCAACTCCGGAAGCTCCTCTAAAGGAAACCAGACCGCATCATATTCACCCCCTTCAAAAGAACTATATTGATCAGTTTTAATTAGTGCATAATATGCAACAGATATAACTCTCTCTGAATCCCTGTCAACATTTCCATATGTAAATAATTGCTCAAGGTAAATATTTGTGAATCCTGTCAATGAATTAAGGATTCTTACTGCTGCAGCATCAAGGTTTTCCTGTTCATTTAAAAATCCACCAAAAAGTGACCAGTTTCCTTTGTAAGGCTCAAACTTTCGCTTATGTAATAGTATATTTATTTTTTCCTGATCGAAACCGAAAATAATACAATCAACAGCAACAAGATGTTTGCAATAGCTTGAGTAATAAATCATTGATTAAATATTTTTACCAGAAATACACGTAAAATGCCACAATGAAAGCTATGACAATTAAGGAATTTATTACATCCCAATTGTTCCAGCTTGCTCTGGTAATTGCTCTTTGTTCAGGACTAGCAGATCCAAAATAAAGTCCCTGAATTTTTCCCGGATCCATCCTTTCTGTGAAATAGCTTACAATTACCATTAAACATATGATTATAAAAAAGATAGCTATTTCGTAATTCAACCAATTGGGTGCTACAATAAGATCATAAATAAAACCATCTCCAGTTTCAGTGCCGTAATAGACTTTTAATCCAAGTCGTACCATTCCAAGTATAAACCCAACCACTAAACCCGCATACCCTGCAGAAGGTGTTGTTTTCTTGGATATCACACCTAATAGGAACACTGCCGCAATCCCTGGTGCAAGCAGCGATTGAACATCCTGAAGGTATTCATATAGAACCTTGCCTAATCCTTTCATTACAGGAATCCAAAGGATCCCAAGAATTACAACGACAACAGTAGCAATTCTTCCAACTGTAACATAATGTTTCTGAGTCTTATTTGGTTTATATTTTTGATAAAAATCCACTGTAAAAAGCATTGCAGATGAATTAAATAATGATGCAAGTGAACTCATTAAGGCTGCAAGGATTCCTCCTACCACAATACCCGTGAAACCTTTGGGAAGCAGTTCCTTCACAAGCGTTGAGAAAGCAGCATCATTACTCCCAAGTGTTAGCATTGGCAATTGGGTTTCAGGATCTATTTTTTTTGTAAGTGCATAGGCAATCATCCCGGGAATAAGGAAAATAAAAACCGGTGTGAGTTTAAGGTATGCCCCAAAAATACTACCTCTGCGGGCTTGCTTTTGATCTCGACCTGAAAGTACGCGCTGTACAATATATTGATCAGTACACCAATACCAGAACCCAATAATTGCCGAACCAAAAATTACTCCAAGCCAAGGGAAATTCGCATCTTTCGAAGAACGCATAAGACTTGTCATATTATCCCCAAATTCATTTACTGGTGTTGCGCGACAAATCTCCATCATTTCAGTCCATCCACCAAGTTTAATGAGTCCGATAACTAATACTGCTATTGAACCAAACAGTAATATCGGCGTCTGAAGTACCGATGTATACAATATAGCTTTCATGCCACCTAGAGTGGTATAAAGCCCAGTAATTAAAACAAGTCCTATTGCACTAACCCAAAAAAAATCGATAGACCAGGAACCGATTTGTATTGACTCTATTCCGAATACATCTTTGAAAACAACTCCTCCGGCATATACGGTCACAGCAACTTTGGTAAGAACATAGCTAATTAGAGAGATTATTGAAAGAAATGACCTTGATTTTGCATTATAACGCCTCTCAAGAAATTCAGGCATTGTTGAAACACCACTCCTAGCGTAAAAAGGTACAAAAAGCCATCCTAACATCAGAATGAGCCAACCCTGCATTTCCCACTGTGCCATTGCCATTCCACTTTCTGCTCCTGCACCAGCAAGTCCTACAAGATGTTCCGAACCTATATTAGATGCAAAAATTGAAGCTCCTATTGCTATCCAGGTTGCATCTCGACCAGCTAAAAAATAATCAGATGTATCCTGATTCTTTTTTCTAAGTACCCATATTATTATTCCTACCAGTGAAAGGCAGAATATACCAAGAACAATCCAGTCTAAGGTTCTCATAAAATATAATTTAATTGGTGTTTTAACTATTTATTCGTCAATGTAACGCTTGGCCTTAAAGTGTAAATCTAACACTTATATTATTATTAGCAAATCATTAATATAATTTAGAATGTTTTCAAATGACATTATAAAAAATATAACTGCTTGAATTTCTGTTGATTGTAAAATGTTTTCATTGAGTTAAAAGCTCTGCCTTTATTTATCAAGTTTGCATTCAACGATTAACTTATTACATTTGGTCACGCAATCACCAAAATTCTAAACTTAAAAACTAAATTATTAAACCATGGCATTAAGTTTTAACCTTTCATGGGTCGACTACACGATCATGATTATTTACTTCATCTTTGTACTGGGTATTGGCTGGGCTCTTAAAAAACAAATGAAGGATGCATCTGCATTTCTTGAGGCAGGACGATCTTTACCTGCATGGGTCACAGGACTAGCATTTATCTCTGCAAATCTGGGAGCTCTTGAAGTAATTGGTATGGCTGCATCTGGAGCCAAATATGGAATGGCAACTGTCCATTTTTACTGGATCGGTGCTATTCCGGCAATGATTTTTCTGGCAATTTTCATGATGCCATTTTACTATGGATCTAAAGCGCGTTCAGTACCTGAATACCTTAAACTTAGGTTCGATGAAAAAACTCGTGGTTTTAATGCTTTTTCATTTGCCATTATGACCATTTTCGCTTCCGGTATCTCTATGTATGCTCTTGCATTATTGATGAAAACCTTATTAGGCTGGAATTTCCACATGAGCCTTGTTGTTTCTGCTGCCATTGTCTTGGTTTACACATACCTTGGAGGACTTAGCTCTGCAATCTACAATGAAGTTTTACAATTTTTCCTGATTGTTATAGGCTTCCTTCCTTTAGTTATTATTGGAATGATAAAAATAGGCGGTTGGGACGGCATGGTTGAAAAGCTTGCAATGGATCCTATGACCAGCGGATTACAGCATTCCTGGCAAAACATTTCTCCTACTCACCCAATGGGCAGCTGGATGGGAATATTCTTCGGATTAGGATTTGTACTTTCATTTGGTTATTGGTGTACAAATTTCCTTGTCGTTCAAAGAGCCATGGCCGCAGGATCTATGAGTGCTGCACGTAAAACACCTCTCATTGGTGCCTTTCCAAAAATGTTTATTCCATTTTTAGTTATTGTCCCTGGAATGATCGCTATTGCCCTTCTTAATTCAGGGGATGAATTATTTGTCCTTCCGATGAAAGGTGGTAGTTATGATTATGATTTAGTTGTTCCGATGCTTCTGCAGCGTTTCCTTCCCGCTGGAGTTCTGGGTCTTGGATTAACTGCACTTATGGCCTCATTTATGAGCGGAATGGCAGGAAATGTAACTGCTTTCAATACTGTATTTACTTATGATATTTATCAAAGCTATATTGTCCCAGGTAAATCAGATAGTCATTACCTCACAGTTGGCAGGATAACTACAATTGTTGGTGTTGCTGTTAGTATTTTAACCGCCTATGTTGCAGCAATGTTCAACAATGTAATGGACTTCCTTCAGCTTATTTTCGCCTTTATAAATGCACCATTATTTGCAGCTTTTCTTATGGGGATGTTCACCAAACGAACCACGGGTCACGGTGCTTTCTGGGGACTTTTAACAGGTACATTCTCTGCTGCCTTAGTCCATGGGTTTACTCAACCTGCTGGTGCAACTAGTCTCGTTAAAGGGGGATGGTCAGGAACCGTATTGAAAGTATTTCCAAGTGAGATGGTTCAGAACTTCTGGATAGCAATTATTGCATTCAGCGTGGCACTTGTCGCTACCATTGTGATATCACAGTTTACTAAACGAACCAAAACTGATGAGGAACTTAAAGGATTAGTATATTCACTTACGCCAAAAGTTGTGGACGATAGCAAACACTGGTATCAGAGTCCCGTTTTCCTTGCTTGGACGGTAGGTGCTATTGCAATTGTTTTAAGTATAATATTCTGGTAACAATTAAAAGAAAATAAAATGGGTTTAGATATAAAAATACCAATTGGCCTGATGTTCACAATCTTTGGAGTAATCCTTGGAATATACGGATTGGCTACAGAGGGAAGCGATATGTACGTTAAATCTCTCAATTATAATGTTAATCTCTGGTCTGGGATAGCAATGTTTATATTTGGTTTAGGGATGTTGTTGTTTTCAGATATCATGAAGAAAAAAGTTAAGAAATAGAATAAAATTAACTGTTCAGGTATTCTCGACAAAATCATACATAAACTTCATAATATAGTTCTAACTATTATATAAAATAGTTTTTATATGTCTCGCCCAGTTACACTATTTACAGGACAATGGGCTGATTTACCCTTTGAAACGGTATGCCAGAAAGCAAAATCTTTCGGGTATGATGGACTAGAACTGGCATGCTGGGGAGATCACCTGGAAATTGATAAAGCAGACGATGCGTATTGTAAAAAGAAAAAGGAAATTCTGGATAAATACGACCTTTAACTATTTGCGATATCAAACCACCTTGTTGGGCAGCAGTTTCTGATCGAATTGATCTTAGACATAAGAGTATTTTACCTGATTATATTTGGGGAGATAGTGATCCCGAGGGAGTAAGGCAGCGGGCCGCAGCGGAAATGATTCGTACTGCTGAAGTTGCTAATAGACTAGGTATACAGATAGTGAATGGATTTACCAGTAGTCCAATCTGGCACATGAATTATTCCTTCCCTCCTGTGATAAAGAGATGATAGAAGAAGGGTTTCAGGAATTCGCCAATCGTTGGACACCAATTCTTGACCGGTTTAAGGAATAAGGAATACGATTTGCTCTTGAGGTGCATCCTACACCCCTCATATTTAATATAGCGAAAAGCTAAAAATCAGCTTGTATTAATTGCTTTTTTTGAAAATCGCCAACTATTTTTGACTACTTTACCTCTTTTCAGATAACATTATTACTTTTTTGTCCGCGAAAGTATTGTTATCACCGCTCCAGATAAAACAATTACTGCACCCAAAATACTCAATGAAGTAAAATGTTCTGGTTCTATCCAGGAAACCTCAAGTGCTGCCAGTACAAACATACCAACAAAAGTAAGAATCGGATTTAATGCAATGATCACACTTACTTTTGTAGCTTCTGCATATTTTATAGCAATAGCTAAAAACCCATAGGCAAGCACAGTATTTAAACCAAGGAATATTAGAACCAGCCACTCTGCAAGACTTTGCTGAGACATTTGGTTAATGTCAATAAAAGGGAGAAACAATAAACTGCAGAAAGCATATATCACAAGATTTAGCTGATTTGGGCCTAGTTTGGCAACCAGTCCTTTTTGCAGACTCGCAAAAACAGCCCACGCAATACCACCTCCGGAAACCAGAAGAATGCCCTTCGTATAATCTCCGTTTATTCCTTTCAATGCAATTAATTGCTCATAATAAAACAAAGCAATTCCAATTAAAACCATAAGAAAACCGATAATATGCTTCCAGCCTACCTTTTCCTTATAAATAAAAATTCCTGCAAGTGCAAATCCCACGGAACCAAGTTGAATAAAAACCTGAGCATTTGAAGGAGATGTATATTTTACCCCTGAAATAAAACCAAGATAATTAATTCCAAGGAAAAAAGCTGCTACCAATGCAGTCAAAGGAGGGCGTTTCAGAAGAACAATATCTTTTCTGTCGAAAAACAACATCCAAACTAAAAGCACAAAAAAGGAAAAACTGAAACGAAACCAGACTACTGAAACTGGATCTAAAGTGCTAACGGAAAACTTTAAGGCAATGGCAAGCACTCCCCACAAAAGCGCCGTAAAACCAGCGTAGATTAAGCCTTTAGATTCAGAATTTTCTGTTTTCATAAAAAAAATTAATTGCAAAGAAACATAAAAAACAGGTGAGTTTGATTTGTAATTGATATTACAAAAAACAATTCTTAAACAATTACCTTTATATTTAGTTATATCAAAGAAAGAATTATGAGTAAAATCCTATTATAAAGGCATAAAACTTTTAGTGCTAATCCAAAGTTTCTTTCTTCAAAAAAATGTTTACTTTAATAGTTTATTTTATCAGTTTCTGATATCCCTATATTAAAAAACGATTCTGAATGAAGAAAATCCTTTTTGCCTGCATGGCATTTTTTATTTTTTTAAATTCCTTCTCTCAGGAATTGTATATCCCTCGAGATATACAAAAAGCCTATGATTCAGGGTCTCGCTCTAAGGATGGAAAACCAGGTAGACATTACTTTCAGAATCGAACAAATTATAAAATTGAAGCAGATTTTGATCCATCAACAAGGATCCTCAAAGGTTCTGAAGTTATTAAATACAGTAATAAAAGTAAATATGCCCTTAAATACATTGTTGTACGTTTATACCACAACATTTTTAAGGAAGGTGGCATTCGTGGTCGTGAAGTTGACCCAGACGATACCAACCATGGAATGAAGATCACAGAAATTACCATAAAAGGAAAAAAATGTGATTTTGAAACTGATAATTGTGTTTTACGGGAAAGCCAAACCAATATTTTTCTTCCATTTAATTGCGCAGCAAATTCCGATGCTGAAATTGAAATTAAATGGGAATTTACAATGCCTGCAAAGCCTTATGACCGATTTGGTGGTTATAATGAGAATACTTTTTTTATGGGTTACTGGTATCCTCAGGTTTCTGTTTTCGACGATATCAATGGCTGGGATATATTTGATTACAATTCAGTAGCTGAATTTTATACTGAATATGGAGATTTTGATGTGGAAGTTACCGTTCCGGAAAATTACATAATTTGGGCAACAGGTACTCTGCAAAATCCTTCAGGTGTTCTGCAGAGTAAATATTTAGAGCGATACAAAAATGCTGCAAAATCAGACGAAGTAATCAAAGTAATTGAACATCAAGACCGTGAAGACACATTGGGCGTAACTCTCAAGGGACTAAATAGCTGGCGTTTTAAAGCCGAAAATGTTAATGACTTCGCCTTTGGAACAAGCAGTACCTATCTCTGGGATGCCAGCTCTATAAAAAGCATTTCCGGAAAGAATATCCTTATACAATCTGCCTATAATCCTAATTTTCAAAGCTTTGATAAGGTTGTCAATATTGCCAAATGGAATATCTCTGAACTTGAGAGTACTCTACCTGGAGTTGCTTATCCTTATCCTTCAATGACAATCTTTAATGGGATTGGAGGCATGGAATACCCTATGATCGTTAACGACCACGACGGTAATCTGGTAGAAACCATTTTTGTTACAAGTCATGAAATTGCTCATACATATTTTCCATTTCTCGTTGGCACTAACCAGCGACGACACGGTTGGTTTGACGAAGGAATAATTACCATGATGGGAATGGAAGTACATTTTACTCATGACAGTACAATGAACCTTAGAAAAACCTATAATGAGTATTACCCGCTTGTTGCAGGGACCCAACAAGATATTCCTCAAATGGTGAATTCTATTATAATTCCTGAAAGTGTATTTCAATTGCACGAATATGTTAGGCCTAGTCTTGCATTTTGGACTCTCAAAGATATTATGGGTGCTGAATTATTTAAAAAATGTGTACTTGAATTCATCCGCAGATGGGAAGGGAAACATCCTACGCCATGGGATTTCTTTTATACTTGTAATAATGTAACAGGAGAAGACTATTCTTGGTTTTTCGAAGCCTGGTTTAACAAATATGCATACACTGATTTAGCCATTAATTCCGCAAAATATGACAACCAAAATCTTGAAATAAACATTGAAAATAAAGGTGGGATGCCTTTCCCTGCTAGAGTTCTGATTAAATATTCAGATGGAAGTCAGGATATAAAAATATTGGATGGTAAACAGTGGAGAAAATCAAATATCTATACTATCTCTTTTCAGACCAATAAAAAGCCTGTTAATGTTCAGCTGGATACTTCCGGTTATCCGGATTGCGACGAAGGAAATAATCAGGTAAAATTCAAATAGTTTCTACATGAAAAATGACGGGAAAATTCGCTGTCCTTGGTGCGGAACGGATCCATTGTATGTGAAATATCATGATGAAGAATGGGGTGTACCAGTTCATGATGATGCTAAGCATTTCGAATTTCTGGTACTTGAATCCGCTCAGGCCGGTTTAAGTTGGCTCACAGTATTAAGGAAAAGAGAAAATTACCGAAAAGCCCTTGATGGATTCGATGTTCTTAAAATTTCAACGTATGATGACAAAAAACTAGAAGAACTTCTTTTGAATCCCGGGATTATCAGAAACAGGTTAAAACTGAAGGCTACAACTACAAATGCACAAAAATTTCTTGAAATTGTCAGAGAATTCGGAAGTTTTGACCATTACATTTGGTCTTTCACAAATAATAAAACCATTACTAATTCTTTTAAGTCAATATCAGAATTACCAGCAAAAACTGATCTTTCAGACCGTCTTTCCAAAGACATGATTAAAAGGGGATTTAAATTTGTCGGTTCAACAATTATTTACGCACATCTTCAGGCAATTGGAGTGGTTAATGATCATCTTACTGATTGCTTCAGGAGACTGTAATTCAAATTAAGATAGCGTTTTTAATAGAAAGGGTACTTCCAGAAATTAAACTCCAAATGCTTTTTAGTCAAAAAGTCCATCATCCCTGATAAGTAAAAGGATAGAAGATTGTGGTAGAATTACATATTTCTCTTTATGAAATTCAATTTCCCAACCGCTGTTTTGTAAATAAATGGCAAGATCACCTTCAACGGGTTGCAATGGAACATACCTGACTTTCTCTGCCGTTTTCCAGGGTTCTTCGCTATCGTTTATAGCAGGAATAGGGTATCCAGGGCCTACTTTTACAACGTACCCGCTATGTAGCTTTTCATTTTCTGATACTGTGGGAGGAAGATAAAGCCCCGATTTAGTCTTCTTCTGATTATTCCGTGGCTTAACAAGTACCCGGTCTCCAATTATTATAAATTTATGCAAATCCTTTTCGTCAATCTGTAAATCCATATAGATTTCTTTTTAACAAAGCTAATAAATGGTTTGAATACCTATTACAGCAAGCATCATTTTAGCCCATAAATGCCGAAGTGCCCGCAGTTTAAAACTACAGGCACTTCGAAATTAAAAAAACTAATATATACAATCAAAAAAACTATCTGAAGGAAATTCCTAAACCAGTTGTAAATACTGAATAATTAGCTTTCGTATAGTCGAAATGGATAGTGAGAACACCAAGTTTAAGGCGGAAACCGGCATTAAGCCTTAAGTCTTTGTTATTTTGCATCCTAAACTGCAAAGGATCCTTAAGTACACCTGCATCAGTTACAACAGCTTTGCCCATATTTGGACCTGAAGTAGCTATACTAGGAAAAGGATAATAGCCATTCAGTCCAAGATCAACGTTTGAACTTGCATATCCAATTGCCTGATAAAAAGAAATAATTGGCAATGTCTCAGATACTATAAGATTTATAGTCCAAGAAGAGGCAACCATCTCAAGTTTTTGATTATCGAAAATTCTGGAATTCATTGGATCAGTTTCGTCTATAACCGGAGCTGCTGCATTGCTAAGACTAGCAGGATCATAGTTTATATTGGCAAAAGTAGTTAGCTTAGTATATCCACCTTGTGCAGTGATATCAAGTACAGGGAGTCTTTTTAATGCAGGGATATGTTGTAAAATGCTATGTCGTCCTCCAACACCCCAAAGTCCAATATTTCCAGCATTTCCAAGTGGAAGAGATGGAAGGTAACGAACTGAAACATCGGTTCCGAAGGGAAGCCCAATGGTTAACTGAGCCATTGGCAAGGGAATCATATTTACACCGGTACCTTTTGGAAGGGTATATTCAGCCACTTTTATATTTGTATAAGGTGCAGGTCCAAAATATTGAAGTGTAGGGGGAGCTTCGGAGCGTTTTCCTGCGATTGTTGGACTCATTGGTCCTCCTGAAATAACTGTACCTGGGCTAAGCGAAAGTTTTGAAACGTCAAATGAACGAGCAGCTGGAGGAGCCCATGCAGTATTGACAGTAATTGTTAAATCAAATCCACCGAGTTTGTGGACTTTTCCGCTGTTGTACCAACCTGCATTAAGGTCAGCACCAAGAATGTTGGCATATGGAGTCAGATACTCCTGGAATAGAGCCTGAGCATCTGCCGGTCCACCTTTCAAAAAGCTAACATCCGATAATTGGGAATATAATGCAGACTGCATTCCTAACGCAATTACCAGACTGAGAAATACTATACGTAAATTTTTCATTTTATAAAGTTTAGGATTTAATGGTTACTAATATACAACTTTTTACTTTTAATTAGCAAAATGATGTTTAATCAATTTTATACACTATAGACAATCGGGGAGCGGTTTTTGTTGCATAAATATTCTGCTAATTGGAAAATTTCACAATAATACCTTCCGATTCTAATTTACATGCTATAATTTAACTTTTGGCCAATTTACAAATTCAATATGAAACCTTAACTTTTTCGATTAATTTTGATGTCAGGATAAACAAATTTAAATGACCCCAAACCAGCCCTTAGCAGATAGAATGCGTCCCGGAACTCTTGATGAATACGCAGGACAAATTCATCTTGTTGGAAAAGACGGGGTCATCCGCCGTATGATTGAAAGTGGTAATGTATCCTCATTTATTCTTTGGGGTCCGCCGGGAGTGGGGAAAACAACTCTCGCAAAAGTAATTTCGCATTTGCTTGAACGTCCATTTTACACTTTAAGCGCTGTAACTTCCGGTGTTAAAGATGTCAGAGAAACCATTGAAAAAGCCAAACAAACTCGTTTCTTTGGCCAACCATCCCCTATCCTTTTTATTGACGAAATTCATCGTTTCAATAAATCACAACAGGATTCCCTTCTTGGTGCTGTTGAACAAGGTATTATTACGCTAATTGGCGCAACTACTGAGAATCCTTCATTTGAAGTAATCTCCCCTCTCCTTTCACGCTGTCAGGTTTATGTTTTAAAGGGATTAGAAAGAAGTGAACTCGAAGGCCTTATCGAAACCGCACTCAAAACTGATGTTTACCTGAAAAAACTGAAAATTGAAATTATTGAAAATGAAGCATTACTTCAATATTCAGGGGGAGACGCAAGAAAACTTTATAATGCTCTTGAGCTTGTTGTGAATGCAAGTATGGGAGAAACCTCAACCGATAATGGTAAAATACTGATCACCAACGATATCGTAAAAAAGATTATTCAAGAGAATATGGCTATTTACGATAAAAATGGAGAAATGCATTATGACACGATTTCTGCATTTATAAAAACAGTCAGAGGAAGTGATCCTGATGCTGCGGTATATTGGCTTGCAAGAATGCTTGAAGGTGGTGAAGATATAAAATTTATTGCCCGTAGATTACTGATTCTTGCAGCCGAAGATATAGGTCTCGCAAATCCAAATGCATTGCTAATTGCCAATAATTGTTTTCAGGCAATACATATTATTGGCATGCCGGAAGCAAGGATTATTTTGTCTGAGGCAACAATTTACCTGGCAGCATCCCCAAAGTCGAATTCGGCTTATCAGGCAATTGACGGAGCCCTTGCAGAGGTTAGAAAATCTGGCAATCTATCTGTCCCTCTACATCTCAGAAATGCTCCAACCAAATTAATGAAAGATTTAGGTTACGGAAATGATTATAAATATGCTCATTCTTATGATGAACATTTTATTGATGAGAACTATTTCCCCAAAGAGCTTAAAAACAGTAGCTTTTATTCACCCGGTGAAAATCCAAGGGAAAAGGAAATGAAAGAAAGGTTAGGCCGACTTTGGAAAGACAGATTTAAATAGAAATGCGGTTTAATTTGTACTTTGTATGCTCATAAAACACGAATCTTGAAATAAAAGAACAAAAAATATAATTCTTAACTATGAATCCAATTTCTTCAGTCCCGGGAATTAAACATACTGAAAGTGGCAACTTCTTTCTACTATCCGGCCCTTGCGCCATTGAAGGTCGGGATATAGCCATGTCAATCGCTGAAACCATTGTGAAAATTACCGATAAATATAAAATACCATATGTATTTAAAGGAAGCTACCGAAAGGCAAACCGCTCCAGAATAGATTCTTTTGCAGGGATTGGTGATGAAAAAGCTCTGAAAATTCTGGCTGAGGTCAGCCAAACTTTCAACATTCCGGTAATTACTGATATTCATTCTGCTGATGAAGCTGATATGGCTGCAGAATATGTTGATATACTTCAGATTCCTGCATTCTTATGCCGTCAAACAGATTTGCTGGTTGCCGCTGCAAAAACTGGTAAATGGGTGAATGTTAAAAAAGGACAATTTGTTTCACCTTCATCGATGATTTTCGCTATAAACAAAATAATAGATTCTGGTAATGAGCGTGTTATGCTAACCGATCGCGGCACTATGTTCGGCTATCAGGATATTGTTGTCGATTACCGGGGAATTGTTGAGATGAAAAAATTCGGCAAGCCGGTTGTTTTGGATATCACTCACTCCTTGCAGCAACCGAACCAATCTTCAGGAATTACAGGCGGAAAACCAGAGCTTATCGAGACCATTGCCCGTGCAGGTATTGTAACTGGTGTTGATGGCCTCTTCTTGGAAACTCATCCTGATCCTGCAAATGCCAAATCAGATGGTGCCAATATGCTTGATCTGAAAAATCTTGATAAACTTTTATTTAATCTTACGAAAATCAGAGAAACTGTTTTAACTTTAAAATAAAAACAATGAAAAAGGAATTTGAAAGGGAGATCCTTGATACAATGAGCAAAGATCCTGGAAATTGGAAAGGTGCTTTTTATTTTAATAAGAAAGACTCAAGAATTTTGGTTCCTAAACTCATTCCTTCCATGGGATATACATTAAATTTTGCGCACCCGGTTTCATATATTGGATTAATTTCGATTCTGCTTATTGTTATAATTTCAGCTTTTATAAACTAAAATTTGTTTATTTTCCTTCAAACCAAAATCAATATTCACAATCAATTATTTTCTCACATGAAAAAACTACTCATTATTTTGTCTGTATTTATACTTTCATCTGGTATTTCAGGCAACGCACAATCGGTCAAATCCATTTTAAAAAAGCATTATGCTGCCATCGGGCAATCACGGATTAATCAAGCAGAAGGAGCTGTCATGAAGGGAGTTATTAACCAGATGGGCATGGAATTACCCTTTGCAATGTATTACAAAAAAACAGGAAAAGTAAGATTCGAGGCCTCATTTCAGGAAATGAAAATTATTCAGGCATATGACGGTAAAATTGGTTGGATGATCAACCCTATGTCAGGCCCATCACCTTCAGATATGGGTGTAAGCGAAACCAAAGCGGTTAAGGATATGGGCGAATTTGAAGGTCGTCTTTACAATTGGAAGAAAAAGAATTATAAAGTGACTTACGAAGGCGATGAAGATTATAATGGTGTAAAAGTCCACAAGATCAAATTAGTTACATCTGATGAAGTTACAGAAGTTTATTACATTAATTCTAATAGCTTCCTTGTAGAAAAGATTGATTCAAAAGCCAAAATGCAAGGTCTGAATGTTGAATCAACTAAAACAGTTTCTGATTACAGGACCATTGATGGTTCGCTCATGCCTTTCAAAATGGAAATTTCCATGGATGGCCAATCAAATGTTGTGATGGATATTACAAGTTTTGAATTTAAAAAAGCATCTGAAATTGAAGATTCTTTATTTACAAAACCTGTTACTCAATAAGTATTTTAATTTTACTTTTATTTCAATGAATTGCCCCGAGGCCGAGCCATCGAGGCATCAAAAGGAGGAATCAAACCCGTCATGTTTAATGTCGCCAAAAACAAAAAATCAGCGTTTCTAACTTGTTTTTTTTTGAAAATCGCCAACTATTTTTGACCACATACCCAATTAGTTGGAGTAAATACAGAAGAGGGAGTCAGTCTGACTCCCTCTTCAATTATATCGCAGCTGGTCTGTAAGCCAGGTTCTGTATCCCGCCAGACGGGACTTCTATCATTTATCTAAGCGACCTACCCTCCGGGGTTATTTGTTAACTCTTGCAAAAGCTCAAGCTAACAAAGAAAAAGCGAGCAACTTCCATTGCCCGGTATATTTGGTCTTGCAACCCGCAAGCTGAACGGCTGCGAATGTCACCATTCGCACCGGTAGGCTCTTACCCTGCCTTTTCACCCTTTCCGCATAAAGCGGTGGTTATTTTCTGTTCCAGTACTATACCCTCACGGATATCTGCGCTTTCGGCAGTACGGTGCTCTGCGTTGCCCGGACTTTCCTCCCCTCGTGAAACACGAGAAGCGATAGAACGACCTGCTGTTAGCGCAAAGATAAAGAAAACTTATGGGATGAGCACCATAGTTGCTCCATAGCCATATTCCTTGAAACTTGCATCCTGATACTGAAGATCAGGGTATTTTTCATCAAGTGCTTTCCGCAAGCTAAATTTCAGTTTCCCGTTTCCTACTCCGTGAATAAATACAATTCGTCTTGTTTTATGTATTACAGCAGTATCCAATGAAACTTTAAACCTTGCCATCTGCATTTCAATGATTTCTCCATTGCTAAGCCCTGAAAAGTCTTCTGTTATCGCTTCAATATGCAAATCAACTTCTTCAGGTTCATTTTTTGCTTTCTTAATTTCGCGGGATAAAGGTTCCGGCTTTTTTCCTTCAAATTTCTCTTTTAAAAGACTTGTTAAATCAGTTCCTACCGAATTTGAAAATCTATTCTTCTTATTAAAATTAAAGACGCTGAATACGAGAGCTTTATGTTCAAAATAATCGTTTTCAACCAGTACTTTACCCGAGTATATTTCAGATGGATTTACATAAACCGACAAAACAATTGGCTCCTTCAACTGATAAAAATCCTCCTTAAATAACAAAACCTGTATATCAAACCGAATGAGATTATTTAAATTATCAGGGAGGAACTTTCGCATTTTCACCTGTGTACGCGAATCCATGGATCCCTGATCAAATAAAAGTGCCTCTTCACCGTGTCTGGATATTACATAATGAATATTGTAGGAAGAGTTATTGATCATGTAGGCAAACAAATCAGAACTTTGCGGCTTTGGGAATATTGCAAAACAAAGCTCTTCATCAGTGCTTGGAACTTTTTCAACTTTAGGGACTGTACTTTTTTTCGGGGGAAATACAAATTCCGGCTTTGAATCC
The DNA here is from genome assembly GCA_038316435.1 of Bacteroidales bacterium. Classification (GTDB taxonomy): domain Bacteria; phylum Bacteroidota; class Bacteroidia; order Bacteroidales; genus JACJXF01. The sequence continues at coordinate 31,479 of JBBQAQ010000009.1, forward strand.
GGTTTTTGCTGAGTCTCAGTGTCCTTATGCGGCATAAAATTTCCAGAATCAATGACCAGCTGAGCAATCAATACAGGTATTTCAAAACCATCCGAAGTTCTTACCATCACCTTTGTTTTATCCAGAAAGGAAGTCACAATTCCACCCCCAACATCATTCAGAAACTTAACCTTATCACCTGTCTTTAAAATCATTTCGTAGTATTTTGGGCAAATTTAGTATTTTTGCACTGCCTTTTCGGAAAAATATTAATTGATTCAAATAGATTCATACAACATTTGCGAAATGGAATTGATTTTACAGAATGAAAATACCTTCCTACATAAACATTCAGGATTTTAACTATACTCTTCCTGAGGAAAAAATTGCCAGATATCCATTAGAATCAAGAGATTCTTCAAAATTACTTTATTTTAAGGATGGGATAATTGAAAACCGCCAGTTCACGGAATTACCAGATTTATTGACGGAACAATATCATCTGATTTTTAATGACACAAAAGTAATTCAGGCAAGATTACTTTTTAAAAAACAAACAGGAGCCATCATTGAGATATTTTTGCTGGAGCCCTTCCTTCCCTCTGAATATCAGTTAGCATTTGGCTCAAACCATGAATGTGTGTGGAAATGTTTAATTGGAAATGCAAAAAAATGCAAAAATGAAGTTCTTCAACTTGAGATTTCTATTGGAGATCAAAGCACCACTCTTAATGCTGAACATTTCAAAACCGAAGGAACCTACTTTCTTATCAGGTTTTTCTGGAACAACGATAAATTGTGTCTTTCAGATATTATAGAAAGTGCAGGAAGCACCCCTATCCCGCCTTACCTGAATAGAAAAGCTGAAGACTCCGACAGTATTAGGTATCAGACAGTTTATTCTGTTAATGAAGGTTCTGTTGCTGCACCTACAGCCGGACTTCATTTTACAGATGACATTATGGAATTACTCGAGAATAAATCAATCTCTCAAACAAAGTTAACCCTGCATGTTGGCGCCGGAACATTCGTGCCTGTAAAGGCCGAAAATGCTCGTGATCATGTGATGCACGCTGAACATATTTACATCAACAGAAAAAGTATCGAAAGTCTGTTTAAGTCGGAAAAGAAATTCATTGCCGTTGGAACAACCAGCGTACGGACACTTGAGAGTTTGTACCATATTGCTGTCAGGATAAAAAATGGTATTGATATTAGAAATGAATTGTCGCTTGAACAGTGGGATGCATACAACACTGCTTCATCTCTTAGCAGGAAAGAATGCTTTGAAAGTATCTTGTTTTATATGGATGAACTTAAAACCGATACTTTTAAAATGTCAACGAGAATTATGATTACACCGGAATACAAATTCAGAATGGTTGATGGGATAATCACCAATTTTCATCAGCCAGCCAGCACTCTGCTTCTGCTTATTTCAGCCTATATCGGTGATGACTGGAAAAAAGTTTATAATCATGCACTTCAAAATAATTACAGATTTCTTAGTTATGGGGATAGTTCGCTTTTAATGATAACAAAGAAATAAAGGCTTTAGACCTGATTTTTCACATCATTTCCAAACGAAGAAACACTCATGCAATCATTTATTTTTTAGAAGCTCTTTTAGTCTGTTTACAAAATTATTTACATCTTCTTCGGTTGTGTCGAAGGATGCCATCCATCGGTATTCAGACCGACCTTCGTCCCAGGAATAAAAGAAATATTCACTCTGCAGATCAGAAACAATCCTTTCAGGAAGAATAACGAATACGCCATTTGCCTGAACTTCCTGAGTTATTGATATTTCTTTTATGTCCTTAACTCTCTGAAAAAGTAAATTTGCCATTTTATTTGCCTGAGTGGCGTTGGATTTCCAAAGGTCATTATCAAGAAAAGCATTAAACTGAGCAGAAATATACCTCATTTTAGAGGCGAGTTGCATTCCTTGTTTACGATTATATTTAAAATCATCGGCCATTTCTGAATCAAAGAAAATGACTGCTTCGCCATACATCATTCCATTTTTTGTTCCTCCAAATGAAAGAACATCAACACCAGTATTGGTAGTAAAATCTGCGAAACCCATTTCGAGAGATACAGCGGCATTGCTAATTCTTGCCCCATCCATATGTAATTTCATATCATGAGCATGAGCAAAATCAGCAAGTTCCTTAATTTCAGAAGGAGTATAAACGGTTCCCATTTCAGTTGTCTGTGAAATGGATATAATTTTAGGCTGAGAATGATGTTCAGATCCAAACCCGTGCATATATTTATTAATTCCCTCAATTTTTAATTTCCCATCGCTGCATGGCACAGTCAGGAGCTTGCAGCCGGTATATTTTTCCGGCGCTCCGCATTCGTCAACGTTAATGTGTGCTGTTTCAGCACAAATAATTGCATTGTAAGATTTAGTCAAAGAATTGAGTCCTAGCACATTTGCAGCTGTTCCATTAAAAACCAGAAATGCTGCGCTTTTTGGACCAAATATTTTTTGAAGACTCTGGATTGCACTACTAGTATAAGGATCATCACCGTATGCTATGGAATGTCCAATATTAACATCATTAAGTGCTTTCATGATCAATGGATGTACTCCTGCATTATTGTCGCTTGCAAAACCTCTTTTTAGCATTATCGTATGGTATAAATTATATAACGGATTAAATATCTTTCTAATTATTTAAATATCAGCCTTTAAAAATTCTGGCGGTATTTAAAGCTTCGGAGACTTGCAGCAAAGAAGAATAGTAAATCACCTAAACTCAAAAACAAAACAAAAGTAGATATTTGACCATTTAAAACAAATTGGTACATTAGACTTATATTTGCATCCGGTATTCAATTATTAATTTTTTGAAATGGGAACTACAAAAAAAGCAGGCAGGTATAATAGGGTACATTCTCAAATAGAGGAATTACTTCATAAAACCGACGATCCTATTTCCAAAATGGCTACGATAAATGCGATTCTGCATCATAAAATGGATCATTTTTTCTGGACGGGTTTTTATTTAATTCATGACGGACAATTGCGGGTTGGACCCTATCAGGGACCTGTCGCTTGCCAGATTCTTGAAAAAAATAAAGGAGTTTGCTGGTCGGCAATTAATGGTGGTAAAACTATTATTGTCCCAGATGTTGAGAAGTTTTCAGGGCATATTGCCTGCGATTCACGTTCCAAATCGGAAATAGCTATTCCAATAAAAGATGAAAAAGGAATGATTATCGGAGTATTGGATGTTGATAGTCAGATTTCAAATAATTTTGATGATGAAGATGCTGCTTACCTCGAAAAAATAACTACACTAATTTTTAATCCCCAAATATGAAAAAGGAATGGATGCATAGTCTTGATGCAGCAATCACAATTTGTGATAAAAAAGGCGTGATTGTATACATGAATCGTAAATCGGTCGAAAGTTTTGCAAAAGATGGTGGAAAAAAGCTACTTGGAACGAATCTTATGGAATGCCATTCCCCTGAAGCAGGAAAGAAAATTATGGAGATGTTAAAAACTCAGAAGGAGAATGTTTACAGCATTGAAAAGAACGGAGTGAAAAAGCTTATTGTACAAAAACCTGTGTTTGAACATGGCAACTTCGATGGCTTAATTGAAATGAGCATAGTGCTGCCGAATGAAATGCCTCATTTCATAAGAGATTGATCATTTCCCTTTTCTCCAACCAAAAATATTTCGACTTTGACTATCTGAAGCAGGTCCGAAAGAAATTTTATCATGACTTACGTACCTTACATCTTCCACCACATAAAATGCATTTGGATTATATGCTTCAATAAGATCTATTAGTTTCTGAATTTCTTTCCTTTTTACCAGAGTGTAAATCACCTGAACATCATTATCCTTTCCTCTTGCATCAATAATTGTGGCACCATAACCCTTATTATGCAATTCGCTAATTAGCTGATTATCTTCTTTTTTGGTAATTATTCGAACTAGATTAACACCAATTGCAAGCCGTTCTTCAATCTTCATTCCAATAAAATTACCTGTAGCAAACCCTCCTGCCCAGGCAAGGTAAGTGAATACATTATCCAAATGTTGAATAATATTGCTAATTGCAATGACCCAAATCAATACTTCGAAAAAGCCAAGGATTGGAGCAACGTTTTTATTTCCCCGGGAAACAAAAATAATCCTCAGTGTTCCAAGGGTAACGTCGGTGATTCTGGCGAAAAAAATAAGCACTGGAATTACGACAAAAGAGAAAGTTTCACTTTGCATAAATTCAGCCGAAAAGATATGCGACAGCATTAAACAAGATTGTTAATCAATTCAACAATTTTATCCAAAGAGTAAGGCTTGGTAATTAATTCATCGAAGCCTGCATCACTGTAATCTTCAAAGAAAAGGGTCGGATTATGAGCTGTAAGAGCAATAATTGGAACTGCATTTTTTGGAGAAGGAAACGTTTTACGGATTAAATCTGTTGTTTCAAGACCATTCATAACCGGCATTTCAATATCCATTAAAATAAGATCGAAACTTTCGTTTTCAAAAAAATCTACGGCCTGTTTGCCATTTTCAGCTTGAACTGATTGGTGTCCAAGAGTTTTAATAAGCTCCGATAATAATAATCGGTTCGTAAATATGTCGTCTACTATTAAAATTCTCAAAGTTTTCATTAATATAATAATGCGGTTAAAAACCAAAGATAACAAAAAACCTAAACTCCGGTTAATTGTTTTAAGTTTTAACAAATGTGAGTTTTTTAGATAAAAATATCCCTGAATACAGCAACCTTAATCAACAAAAAAATAAATCCCTCGTTTTGGTAAAAATCGCTAAATTAGTGTGATTTATTTTATGGATAATGACAACTATTTATAGTCAGGAGAGCAAACTTATAAACGTAGTAACTGGTTTATTATCTGGTTTTTGCATAAGCCTTTTGTTTTATTTCCTGTTGTTATTTTCACAGGATATTCCGTTTACTTTTCAGAGTTTTTTGAACCTTCATACCCAAAACCCTTTCATTTTCTTTATCGATTTGTTTCCGTTTCTATTTGCAATTGCCAGCTATTTCATTTTCCAATCATTTCGAAGTAAGCAACTGTTATTCGAATCTTCATTAAAAAGTGTTAGTAATATAATTGAGCTAGCATTAAGCTTTTCAAGAAATCTCACTCATGGAATTCTCACTCCGTTTGATAAAAATAGAAAGGATTCACATGAATTACTGGAATCACTAAATGAGTTGAGAGAAACACTGATCAAAAACACCGAAACTGAGGCTGCTCGTGCAAACGAAGACCGAAAAAGAAACTGGGCCTCTGAAGGTCTTGCTATGTTTGGCGAAATTCTCCGGGTTCAGGAGGATAAAATGGAAGACCTCGCCTATAAATTAATAAGCACACTTGTTAAATACCTGAAAGCAAATCAGGGCGGTTTTTTTCTGATTGAAACCGATTCATCCCACAAGAAAACCATTCAGATGTTGGCTTGTCATGCATACGACAGAAAGAAATTTGCTAATAAAACTATTCAATGGGGTGAAGGTCTAATTGGAACCTGTGCACTTGAAAAAAAGACTATTTACTTGCTTGATATACCTGAACATTATCTGACTATTTCGTCGGGGCTGGGGAAAGCAAATCCTGGTGTTCTTGTCATCATACCTATGCTCGTTAACGGCGAAGTACAGGGAATTATTGAAATTGCTTCATTCATAAAATTTGAAGAATATCAGATTGAATTTATCGAAAAAGTTGCCGATAGCATTGCCATGACCCTTACAAATATTAGAGGCAATCTACGAACCACCAATCTTTTAAGAGAAACTCAGGCTCAGGCAAAAGAACTTGCTCTTCAGGAAGAAAAAATGAGGCAAAACATGGAAGAGTTAAAAGCAACTCAGGAACAAGCTGCAATTCAGGCAGAACGGTTCATAAGCTTCTCGACTTCTGTTAACCATACCATGATCAGGGCTGAATATGATAAAGATGGGAACCTGCTTTATGCGAATACGAAATTCCTGAAGAAACTGGGATATATTGGTAACCGGGAAGTTGAAGGCAAACACATTTCTCTCTTTATTCATGAAAAAGACCGTAATTGGTTTAATGAAATATGGACCGGTTTAGCGCAAGGCGGAAAGCATTTTGAGGGATATATGAAGCACATTACCAAACAGGGATTAGATCTCTGGACAATGGCTACCTACACAAGCATAAGGCGCGATGATGGATCTGTAGAAAAAATCCTCTTTCTTGCAATTGACACCACCGAACAGAAAAAACAAAGCCTCGATTTCGAAAGTCAGATTGCAGCCCTAAACCGATTAAGTCTTAAAGCGGAATTTGCTCCAGATGGGAAGCTCCTCACAACCAATGAATTATTTATCAATGCCTTCAAATATTCTGAACACGAAATGCAGCAGATGAGTATCTTTGATTTTTTGGATACAAAAAATCTTGAAGGTTTTAACGAATTATGGGAGGCTGTTATTACCGGGAAACCTTTTCAGGGTCAATTGAAATTTCTTAATAAGTATGAAGAGGAAAAATGGTTCAGGGTTTCGTTTACATCAGTAAATGACATGTATGAAGAAGTAGCTAAGGTTGTTTTTCTAGCCAATGAAATCACTAATGAAAAGATGATGGAAATGGATAGTCGAAGACAGACTGAACAACTTAAACTTCAGGAAGAAAAGCTTCGCTTTGCAAGTATTGATCTGAATCGCAAAATTAATGAAAATAATGCTGTTTGGCTTAAACAGAAGAATGATATGAACGGCGAAATAGATCTTTTAAAATCGATTCTTATTAAGAGTAATGAAATTATTCTCTCCTTTGATAATACCGGAATCCTTATATTTCTGAACAAAAGAGCTGAAAATTTCTGGAAAGTCAAATCAAAAGATTCTATTGGATTGCCAGCACTGGAATGTTTTAAAAACAATCCGAATTTTCCCGAAAGTCTTATCAATCTTATCGATCCGGCGAAATCAAAATTATTTGAAAAAACCAGTATTGAACTTACAACTGAAAATGGGAAAAAGGAAACCATGAAGGTGAAATTAAGTAATCTTGATTACACTGGAAAAATAGTTTATACTCTCTATCTTTTTTAATCTCGCGTTGCTTTCAGGTTATTATTGAAATATTTTATAATTTGGTTTTTCTAAAAAAGAAAAAATGATGCTCAAGGATTCAACTTATTTTATAAGCAGCACTTTAAAAAAATATTTAAACAAAAATATAAGTCTGCAACTTACATTTCTGGGGCAATTACCTTTCCCTGTATTACTCTTTGATAAAGAAAACCTGATCAGGTTCTTCAACCATGAAGTTTTGAAATCTTTTAATTTTAAGGAATCCGAACTGGCAGATTCTCCAGTGCAGAAATTACTTTTAAGTCAAGGCGAAAAACAAAATCCCTCAGAAATTCCGAATTTAATAAAGAGTCGGAAATTTAAGAGTTTTGAAAAAGAAATAACAGGAGGAAATGGGAAACGGCAAAATGTAATTATTTCATTCAAACCTTCTGAAATATTTGGTTCTCTTCCAATGATGGAATTATTTTTTCAGATTCTCCCGGGAGTTAATAAAGTATCCGGAATCCAAAAAATCAATAGTGATTCTTTGGCTGTTGCAAATATGGCTTATTGGGAATTAAATAGTGAGAAATCCCAATTTACTTTTAGCAAAGAATGTTTCAGGCTTTTAGCGACCAGTAGTGTTAGTGGTAGTATATCATATGTCGACCTGCTGGCAACACTCCCTCGAAAAGAAGATAGAGAAACCATTGAAAAAGGTCTTATTTCAATTACAAATACTGACCAGATTTTCCGAACTGATTTTAAAGTTAAAAGCTACCTTATTGACGGAAGCGAAAACAGGGTTCTCAGGATGTATTCAAAATGGATTTCAGATAACCGTTCAGGTTATTATGCAGGTTTTTTTCAGGATATTTCTGAAAATAAAAAAATTGAAAAGGAGTTATTAAAAGCAAAAGAAAAAGCTGAGCGTGCAGACCGTCTTAAATCTCATTTTCTCACCAATTTGTCTTATGAGATTCGAACTCCGATGAACGCTATTCTTGGATTTGCTGAATTACTTAACCAAGGTGACCTTAGCAAAGAGCAAAAACACGATTACGCAAAAATAATCCGATTGAAAGGTAATAGTCTGCTAACACAGATTGATGAGGTTACTGAGCTTTCTAAATTTGAAACAGGCAATATAGCTATCAATAAAACCGAATTTGAATTGAATCCTTTGCTAACGGATTTATATACTGAGTATGAAGCAAAGCGTATACAAAAGGCAAAAACAAATATCAAATTGGAACTTAAAGTTCCCGATGAACTTGCTAATGAAATGATATTCACCGATCCTGGTAGATTAGAACAGATGCTTTCAAATTTGCTTTCAAATGCAATAAAGTTTACAGAAAAAGGAGAAATAGAATTTGGATATAAAAAATCTGGGAAATTTTATAAATTTTTCGTCAAGGATACGGGCATTGGAATTGAAGAAGAAGATCAAAACCTTATCTTCAATAAGTTTCATGAAATTGAGGATATCCCAACCAAAAAATATGGAGGAAGCGGACTAAACCTTACTATTTCAAAACACATTGTTGAATTACTCGGTGGAAAAATAAAGCTTAAGTCCGAACCCAACAAAGGGTCCAGATTTCAGATCAATATTCCAGTTGAATCTTCCAGAAAAAAAACATCCGATCTCACTGAATTCAACGAGTTGGATTCTGTCAATTGGAAAGACCGGGTTATTTTAATAGCAGAAGATGAAGATGTTAATTTTCGTTTTCTGGAGGCTGTTCTTGAAAAATCTCAAACTCAGATTCTTAGAGCAAAAACTGGCAGAGAGGCTGTTGAATTATGCAAAAATATCAGCAAGATTGATTTAGTTCTTATGGATATAAAAATGCCTGTAATGAATGGGTTTGATGCAACTGTAGAAATTAAAAAAAGCAGACCTCTCCTACCTGTCATTGCTCAAACGGCTTTTTCGGGTAAAGATGAAACTCTGAAATGCCAGCAATCAGGTTGCGATGATATAATTACAAAACCGATAGATATTAAACTACTTATTCAAAAAATAAGTAATCAACTGCATTAAATTGAATATCAGGGTTTCGCATTCAACCATGTTATTACCTCTTCGCAATCAGGTTTGCTTTTTGGAGGGATAACTGCAACCAACTTGCCTGATTCACTGATAAGGTATTTCTGAAAATTCCATTTTACTTCTTCATCATTTATTCCATTTAGCTTTTTTGATGTAAGCCATTGGTATAAAGGATGAATACCATCCCCTTTAACAACAATCTTTGACATCATTGGGAAAGTTACTCCATAATTTTTCTGGCAGAAGTCCTTAATCTCCTTATCAGAACCGGGTTCCTGACCCAAAAAATTATTTGCCGGGAAACCAATAATTACAAAATTCTGACTCTTGTACTTCAGATATAATGCCTCCAGATCGGCATACTGCGGAGTAAAACCGCATTTCGAAGCTGTATTTACAACCATCACTTTTTTACCTTTTAACTGAGATAGTGCGAAATCATTTCCATTTATATCCTTAACAGCAAAATCATAAAAGGAACTTTGCCCGGCTGCGGAAACCCCTGTCAAAATGATGCTGAGTAATAAAATTAATTGTTTCATTTTTATTAGTTTAATTATTAACATAACAATAGTTTTACTTTTATAGTTCATGAGATAAAATAAACTTTTAAGAATATTTGCTAATTGATTGATATGGAGCAATTTTGCGCTTATGTGACATGGTTGCTAAAAATTCCAATGTTTAATGATTTTGCATGACACTTTCAATCTGAATAAAATTCTTAAAGTACCAATTTGAGTAAATTTACAAAAAAATGCCCAATTCAAAAGTTTTATATAAAATAGAAGTAAGTGGAAGAGTCCAGGGAGTTGGCTACCGCCAGGCTTGTTTAAGAGAAGCAAGGTTTAGAGGGATTCGCGGTTTCGTGAAGAATTTAAGTAATGGTAATGTTTATATTGAAGCCGAAGGCAGCCCAGAACAATTAAATGAATTGCTCAGATGGTGCAAAATAGGTACAGGATACGGAAATGTTGAGGATATAAGTTTTGAAATTTCAGAAACGGTAAATCATGCTTCATTTGTAATACACTATTAAACTATTCGAGATTTTGGGAAAATTTAAATTCTTAAGAATTTAGTTTGAATAGGTACATTGGTTGAATTTACTTGAAGAAATAACGTGTCATGAAAAATGATTCATATGATATTGGAATATTTAAGTCGTTTCAATTGTCTAAATAACAGTTAAATAATTGGTCATTTGAAGTCAATCAGTGATAAAGAGATTATCGAAAGAATTTTAAACGGTAACCCTGAACTCTTCAAGTTATTGGTAGAACGGTATAAAGGTTCTGTTGCTGGCATTATTAAAGGAATGCTCGGTGATTGCCCAGAGGCAGATGATGTTGGTCAGGAGACTTTTATACGATTTTATAATTCTCTTAAAGATTTCAGGGGAGATTCAACTCTAAAGACCTATTTAACAAAAATAGCCATGAACCTGAGTCTTAATGAATTAAAAAAAAGAAAGAGATACTGTAATAACACTGTCTCAATCGACTCTGGAGTAAAAATCAATCATGAGGTTGAAATGTCAACCTCCGAAAGAACCGACGAAATGGAAATGATCCAAAATGCAATTGAAAAGCTTGAACCCAGACAGAAATCGGTATTTATTTTAAGAGTTGTTGAAGGATATAGTACAATTGAAACAGCCAAAACATTGAATATTCCATTAGGAACAGTTCTTTCAAGGCTGTCAAGAGCATTAGAAGAAATGAGAAAACTTGTTATGCGATAACCAGTCTAAGATTATCAGCCACAAAGTGAATCATATTCTTTTAAGTAAATTTTGGAGAAAGTAAAAAAGCAATAACAATGAAAAGGAAAGAATTAGAAAAATTATTAGGACTGCTTGATCAGCATGCACAAAATCCTATTGATTTCTCAGGATTCAGCAATCCTGAAGAAGCTAAAAGAAGATATAAACAGCTTTCTGTTTACCGCTTAAAACTTGGTTTCCGGGAAATGGACTTTTCTCCATATTTTGTTGAAAGGGTAATGGGAAAAATAAACAATTTATCTGGAAACCAAAGCCTTTCCGAATACCTTTCTTTGCAATTCAGCCGAGTGATGGCATATGGATTTGCTGCTGTTATTGTTGTATTTATGACACTCTATTTCATCCATGGACAAGATAGCTTTGGTATAATATTAGGCAACGATAACCCCAATGATATAAATTTCATCTCGTACTTATTTTACGAATTCTAAATAATTAAAAAATGAAAATAAAAGCTGTTCTAACTATCATTATCTCTCTCTTTGTAGGTTTTGTTTTTGGATTTCTTACTTCAGGTCAATTTATGAAGCGTGAAATGAGAAATAAACACAGTCACTCCTATAATGAAATGTTTATTCATAGAACCCTTGGTGTAATAGAACCAACCGAGAGTCAGAAAGACAGCCTAATGCCGATAATCGTTAATTATGCCGAAAAAACTATGTTTTTAAAAAACAAAGTAAGTGGAGAATTTGACTCATTAATCCATAAGATGAATATCGATTTAAAGCCTTATTTATCTAATGATCAGTATAATAAACTAGAGGGAATTGCAAAAGATAACAGGCGGAAATATGGAAGGTAAATAGAAAATGCATTTCAATGTTGCGCATTTTTATTGTTTAAAACCACTCTCGACTTTAAAATCAAAGACTTCAGGATTCAAAAATCAATCCCATTCCTGCTGAAAATTTGCAACAAAATACCTGAAGCACTCTGATTTCAATCCTTTGCTGACTTATTAAATCTTAATATTCCGGCTCAATAAAACATATTCAATTTCCCATATTTTGCTTTTCCAAAGCATTAGATTGCACAGGGTTAAATCGGAAGTAAAATCATTTCCACCGGTAAACTTGTACAAAAGTCCTGATCCTTCATACAGGTATGGGTAAACCAAACTTTCTGATAGTTTTTGTTTCTCCTCAGCATTCATTCCAGGGGCAGTCTCAATGAGCTTTCTGTATTCCGCAATACTCCTGTCGAGTTTTGGCAATCCCTCATCAGTCATAAGAATTGCATAAATCCTTTCTTGCATGAAATTAGATTTATTTAATGGTTCTTTTATATAAATTCTTTCTTGTGTGAAATTAGATTTATTTACCGGTCCGTTTATGGTAAGACCTTCACTTTTTGCGATGTTTATCTTTTCAAGTATACTTCCGATTATAAGGTCTGTTTCCTGAACTTTTAAATGGATAGACATTAAATCATTTTTACTTTTAATATTTGAGGCAAGAGTATCCTTAGCAACCTGATCGTTTATAATTCTCTCACACTCTTTCCATAATATTCGTGAGTTTGCAGAAAAAGAAGCTTCACTAAATAAATAAGCATCATTCATTGACCGAATGTTGCCAATTCTGAAAGTATTAAAACTAAAAGTACCTAATAAAACGACTACGATAAGTACCGAAATCATTGAGACTTTTTCTTTGCTTTTGATATTTAAAACAAGAAACATCAGAAATACAAAGCTTACTAATCCAATTCCTCCCCAAAGTCCATAGTATGCACCAGGCCAGTGCATAATTTTTGAAAGTATCCCAAAAGTCAAAATAATAATGCCCGTAAATCCAAGGTATAAGAATATTTTATTAATGCCAGCTCCTTCAGCCTTTGCGAGTTTAATGAGGTGAATAAGAAATGATAGCAAATAAACTGCAATAAACAGAAATATTCCAAACGTCATAAGTATTGAAGCACCAGGATAATGAAGTCTTTTAAAAACAATTCCTAAAAATATGACCAGTAGGAATATAATTCCCGCAATATTGATTGACTTTTTCATTTTCTAAAATTTTAATTTTTTATTGAACTTTTAACTGTCAAATAATGAAGCGTCTGGTATTCGACTACCCTAACATTCACAATCATACTGTTAATTAGAGCTACATCAGTAATGGCAGGGAAATCTCTAAAAAGAAAATTCTTTTGAGAATTCAAATCTTGAGAAACGTCTTGAGCATCATTTTTAAGAAGACTGGCTATGTTTTGCTTAATAAGTTCGTTTTCATCAGTTAATATCGAGAGTATCAAGTTCTTGTATTCCTCTATTTCATTAAGCAAAACGTCTGTGGCATTTGAATTTATTAAGTATTTCTGTCCGACGAAATGATTATCTATGTTTTGAAAAAACACTTTTCCCTCTTTAAATGAAGGATCAACTTCCATAATAAAGTTATCTCGGAATCCGCTCATTTTCTGAACGAGGATATCAGATTTTTCAACTATTTCAATGGCTTTGCCTGTGAGCAATGTGTCGTTTTTCAATTGAATAAAATAGGACTGATTTAAATCATTTAGGAGAGAAGACGATTCCTTTGTTGCGTCAGAAATAAAAAGCCAAGAGTTTATCCTGTCTTTTGAAATCTTTAATCCCGTGAACCCGATGGATAGCAAGACAAAGAAAAGTAAAATGATTATACTGCCGCTTAAAGCGGTTCTTGTTGTATCTTTTTTGATGGAAATAATTGATAGAGGAATAAAACCAAATACAAGGAATATCAATCCCACTGCCAATAATTTCACTGCATTTGGGGAATTGAATAGTCCAAGAAATGCAGCTAAAGGAATCAAAAATGCGGCTAAAAACCCGAAAATATGAAGGATTTTCTGAGAACCTGTTTCCTGTTGACGATAATGCTCAATAAAGAATAATGGTGCAAAACCAATGCTGAGTACTATCATACCACCAGCCATTAAGGTCTTCCAGTAATCCAAACCTATAACATTGGAAATGATAGCAGCAAAAAATGAAAACAGGACAATAATACCTGTAAGCTTCGTCATAAATTTCATAACTCTTTGATTATATGTTAATTGAAGAATAGTTTGTTTTTCAAGACCGTTTAAAACATTATCTCCCAGCTTCATTTGCGAAAAATTAAATGCAGTTTTGAAACTTTTCCCTTCTGCCATAAGTGCTTCAACATCGCAACAAATGTGATCGATAAATTCGTTTTCGAGGGAATGAATTGTGAGATGGTGAGACTTCACCCATTGCACTATGAGATCCGCCTGAGATTCGTTTAAATTGTTCATACTGAAAAATCAGGCTTTAAACTTAAAATAGATTTCATTGTATGGATATATTCTACAAAATCATCCATACGAATAATGGCAGACTGCCTTCCCTTTTCAGAGAGAGAGTAATACCTTCTGACCCTTTTTCCAATGCTTATTTCTTCAGAAACAATTAGCCCGTCGGCTTCAAGTTTGTGAAGACTTGGATATAAAGCTCCCCAAGTTAGTTTAATTCGTCCCTCGGATAATTCTTCGACGGTTCGGGTTAACTCATAACCATAAAGTCTTCCGTGATCAGATAGTAGTTTAAGTACAATAGTTCTAAGACTGCCTTTTAATAAATCCTGTGATATCATAGTTTCTATTTTTTTACAATATTATATCTTAATATTATATATTGCAAATTTATATATAATTATCTTATACATATTTTATAATTTTTTCAAAAAAGAATAACCTTATTTTAATAAAACAGAGAATTATTATATATAGCTTTGTAGGAAAGGCTTGTAAATCAATGATTATAAAGATTTTCCAGTTTGGAAATAATTAATAGAAACTCCGAACTATTAAACTTAATTTACTCCACTCTGAAATTAAAAGAAAAATAATTATACAATTTCAAGCAGTTACTTAGTTCTTATATTAGTATAAAATACCTTTTGCATAAATGAAATTTTATCCTTTCTGTTTATTATTATTCATTGGAATTTTTCTATTTCCGACAATGTCTTCGGGACAAGTAGCCAATTCTCATCGGCCTAAAATTGGTTTAGTTCTCAGTGGTGGAGGTGCCAAAGGTCTTGCACATATAGGCGTTCTGAAGGTTCTTGAAGAAGCCGGAATTCGACCAGATTACATTGGCGGGACAAGTATGGGTGGCATTGTAGGTGGCTTATATGCAATAGGGTATTCTGTTGATTCACTTGAAAAAATCGCAAAAACCACCAAGTGGTCGTATTACTTAACTGATGATATTCCTCGTAGGTCTATTACATTAGAGGAAAAGGAAGATCATGATCGTTTTGTTTTGACAATCCCCGTAGCCCAGGAAGGCATAAAAATTCCCGGTGGTGTCATTAACGGGCAGAATATCGAAAACCTTTTGAACCAGCTTTGTTCGCCCGTTTATGACGTGCGGAATTTCAATGATTTTCAAATTCCCTTTATGTGTAATGCCACCAATATCGAAAATGGGCGTGAAGTTGTTTTCCATGAAGGTTATTTACCGGCGGTTTTAAGAGCAACGATGGCGATTCCAAGTATTTTCAATCCAATTGAATTAAATAATCAGTTGCTGGTTGATGGAGGTCTGGTAAATAATTTCCCTGTTGAACGAGTAAAAGAAATGGGTGCCGACTATATTATTGGTGTAGATGTTGGATTTCAATATTACAATAAAGATCAGCTCAACTCTATGTTTCGGATTATTGAACAATCTCTGTTTTTTTATGGAGAGGGAAATACAACGAAAAACAGAGCATTATGTAATATTGTTATTACTCCATCTTTAGGCAAATTTAATGCTGGTAGTTTTGGTTCTGCTGATAGTATCATTGCACTTGGTGAGTCGGCTGCGCGTAAAATTTTACCACAACTAATAGCCTTGGCCGACTCATTAAAAAAACTTGATGCCGGATTCGGGCTCAAACAAAATACATTTGAATCCTCTGATAGCATTGTCCTTTCTGAAATATATGTAGAAGGACTTGAGCATGTTTCAGCCGAACTGCTAGAAGGTAAACTTCAAATTCCTTTACATAAAAATGTCTCGATTGCTGAAATCGGAAATGCTGTAGATCGATTGTTTTCTTCATTTTACTTTGAAAAAGTTAGTTATGAATTAATTAAAACCGGGAGCGGAATCAGATTATTACTTAAAGTCAAAGAAAATGAAGGAGGTTCAATCCGTTTTGGGCTTCATTATGACAGTAACAACAAATCGGCAATTCTTTTAAATACTACGTTTCGCAATCTTTTAATGAATGGTTCCAAGTTTGCAATAAATGGAACTGTTGGGGATAATCCATTTTTCAAGATTGAATTCTTTAAGAATAATGGTTGGAAACCCGGATTTGGAGTTGCATTTCAATCGAGCCGCACAGAAGGATTTATGTATAGAAATGAAAGGAGAATTAGCAGTTTAAATTTTTATGAAACCAAACTTCAGCTTTATACACAGTCGATTTTTCAAAACTCTCATGCTGTAGGTTTGGGTGTAGAATTTGAAAATTCTCTGATACGACCTATTATTGATCCCGGTTCTTATTATGCTGACAGAAGATATAAACTAATAAATTACTATGGATTTCTACAGATGGATAGTTATGATAGTCCATATTATCCGACAAAAGGAATAAAAGTTTATTCAGGTATTAAAATCATTACTTCAGATAAATTATCCCCAACAACATTCATGCATGCCCGATTGAGTAAAGCGAACAAAATATCTGACAGGATAGCAATAATCACTCATCTTTTTGCTGGAATGGTTGACGGAGATTCAATTCCAACTCAATATCTGTTTTTTTCAGGTGGAAATATGGAGTCGTACCGAAATGGAATAATGCCCTTTGCCGGACTTGACTTCATGGAGGTTGCAACAAAGAATATGATAAGTTTAAAAATGGATCTTCAACTAAGGATGTGGAGCAAAATCTACATAATTGGTACTGTTAATGCAGGTAATTTCAAGTATTCATTTAATGAATTATTGAACACAAATGACATAAAAAGCGGATATGGATTTACTGCTGGATATAACAGCATTATTGGCCCAATTGAATTTAGTTTTTCACGTTCCGCAAACCACAGCGGATTTGAAGGCTTTGTAAGGATTGGTTACTGGTTTTGATCAATCATTTAGAATTGCTTTTAATCGGCTATAACCAGAGCGACTGACAGGAATCCTATCCCCTGATTTCAAAATAATAATATAACCAGATTTCTCGTATGGCTCAATTCTTACTAGTTGGTCAAGCCGGATGATGTAAGATCTGTGAACTCTCAAAAAGTCTTTGGGATCAAGATGATTTTCATAATAACTTAGTGTTTTCTGCTTGAGGTAATGGGCTCCGTTTACATAAATCATTACATAATCGTCCTGTGCTTCAATGTAGTTAATTTGATGAGCTGGTAAAACAACGATTGTATTTCTTGTTTTTGCAACTATCCTGTTAATTAGGCCTTCATTTTCATCAAGATGCTCTTTAAGTTTTTCTACCGATGAACCAACAAAACCCTTTATGTTAGCGATTTCAATCCTGTTTAAAGCTTTATCCACAGCATCATTGAACCGTTCAAAAGAAAATGGTTTTAGCAAATAATCAACTGCATTTAATTCGAATGCTTTTATAGCGAACTGGTCATAAGCAGTGCAAAAGATTATCTCCGGCTTGGAATCTAAAAGCTCAACCAATTCAAATCCGTTTAGCTTTGGCATTTGAATATCAAGAAAAAGCAATTGTGGTTTCAATTCCTGAATGGCTTTTAGCCCTGCGAATCCATCACTGCATTCAGCCAGAATTTCAATACCTCCCTTTTCATTGATATAGTCTTTTAACAATTCCCTAGCCAGGTACTCATCGTCAATTATAATTGCGCGTATCATTTTATATTATTTCAAAGGTATTTTAAGAATTACAGTATACACTCCATTTTCCCCAGAAGTTTTAATTAAATCATCTGCTCCGTATATAAGTTTAAGTCGGCTGCTTATGTTTCTCAATCCAATTCCTGCACCTTTTCTCGCGTGGAATGCCTCGTCGTAATTATTTGTAATTGTAATAACTAGAAAGTCAGAGTTGTGGAGACAATCCATATGAATTGTAACAGGTTCAAGGCTTTCGTAAACTCCATGTTTTATTGCATTTTCAAATAATGGCTGAAGGATCATATTCGGAAGGTTCAACAACTTGCAATCTTCGGGAATGTTTTTTTCAAAAATCAGTCTTCCCTCAAACCGGATCTTTTCAATTTCAAGGTATCTGTCAATATTCTGGATTTCCTCATCCAAACTTGTAACCTCTTTTTCCTTGTGTTTAAGAGCGTATCGCAGGAATTCCGATAATTGTATAATCATTTTTCTTGCTCCTGCAGGATCCCTCATGGTTAAGGAAGAAACCGAATTTAATGAATTAAAAAGAAAATGAGGATTTATCTGAGCCTTGAGTGCACTAAGTTCAGCTTCCCTGATAAGAGTTTTAAGATTTGCTTCGTTATTGATTTTCCTTTTTAGGTTCTCACTGTAAACCATCAGGTAATATAGCATTATGAGAAGGATAAACACTAAAGCACCCATAATGGATCTGTAAGGTAAACTTGTTTCCAAAAATTTCATTGAAGATTCATCTCCCGCGATAAAAAACTTAAGGATCAGGTATCCACTAAAAATCCATAGAGAAAGCATAACAAGTCCCAGTAACAGGTGATTAAAGAACGACGAAAGGACTCTCTTTTCGCTGAAAGACATATATCTGACAGGAAACCACATTACAATCCCAAGAATAAAAAAAAGAAAGCTGAATACTGCGCTGTCAGTAATTGCAAACTGCAGACTTGTATCAAAAATAAAAAACTCAACACTTGTCTGGATCACAGTAAAAATGAACCAGACAAGTGTGTAAGCAAGAAAGTAAACTCTGTTTCCTGTGATTGGATTTATCATGTTTTCTAATTAGTGGCTGATAATTTCTCCACCACCAAATATAGCCACTCCTTTTATGATAAGTTTCTTTTCAGATGCTGAAGTTTGAATAGGTAGCTTACCTCTTTTATCAGCAAATCCACCAAAAATTGCAATCACTTCAATTTTGATATCCCAGTCATTTGGGACAATTAATTTTGATCCGCCAAAAACGGTTATCTGGTCAAGTACATTCACTCCAGGAGCTAGCTGTGCGCTCGTGAGATCGTAGGTTCCACCACCAAAAGCTGAGGTAATTTTGCCTCCCCTGAAACTCATTGAATTGATTTTTCTGTTATGGCCACCAAAAATATTTATATCATCGATATAATCATCGCTAAATCCATGATCGGTTCTTGATTCACCAAATCCTCCGAATAAGTTAGTACTGCGAAATATCAGCAAAATACCCAGAATTACCAGAAATACAGGCCAGAAAAGTCCTCTGTGTTCAAAAGGTAAATCAATAAATTGCGGAATTAAAAAAAAGATTCCAACTCCAATCATAATGTATCCTGAAAAATGATTTTCACGACGAGATAACATTACCACTCCAACAATTATTAGAATTGCCTGCCATGAAAAGATAGCATCCTTGATCTGGAAAGGGATAAAATTAAATTGATTTGCAATTAGCGCAGCACCTATAAAAAGTAAAACTACACCAAAAATTGCTCTACTTGCGCCCTGTTTTTTTTCAATAATCTGATTCATTTTTTGTTCCTCCATTTCAAATTTATAATTTATGCTCAAAACTAAGATGAAATAGATAAAAAATAAAAGGGAAATCGGTGAATGGTTCTCAGGGGTCGGTAAGCTGTATAAAAAGTAAACCAAATAGAAGGAATGCCAAAATCAGGAACAATATAAATCGAAATCTATAGTAAAAGAGGTATTAAAGACCGCAACAAATAAGACTAAATCATTTAGTTCCCTAAAATGCAATCTTTATACTAAACCTAAATTATCTTATAAATCCAGGACTAATCCCCCGTAATAATATCCCCCGTTAAACCCAAATTGTGAGACAGCAGTATTATATGGGAAGCGGCCTGAATGCTGAAGTGCGTTGACATTTTTATCTGGATAGACATCAAAAATATTATTACAGCCGATGTTTATTGTCAAAGATTTTGACAAGTGAATATCGATTTTCAGATCAGTTAAAACTTTTGGCGAGTAATCCTGGTTTTTCGCAATTTCACCGAGACTGTTATCAATCCCTCGATAAGAAATTTGACCATAATAAACATTCCGCAGGGTAGCCGCGAACCTTTTATTCGAATAGTTTATTATTCCTGCGATTTTTGAACGAGGCATGGATAGCTCAACAAGTGCCTTGGACTGATTATCAAACAGAAGATTATCAAGTCCGTTGGAATTTAAAAGTGAACTTGAATGAATTTTACCAATTACTTCAGTTTTATTCAGATTTCCAGCTAAACTTATATCAATGTGACTCTTGCTAAGATTAATTTGTTGTGTAATGACAACATCAATGCCTCTGGTACGTGTATTGATAGCATTAGTGAAAAACTGCGCACCACCTACATTTGGAAGATCTTTCAAGAACGGAGAAACTTTAGAGTCAAACGACCAAAAAGTACTTGATAGTACAATTCTATCTTTTACATCTACCTGATATGCGTCGATTGTAAGAGTAGTATGGTGGTTTGATTTAGCACTAAAACCAATGCTTGAACTTACCGAACCTTCCTGTTTTAATTTCGGAATTCCAAATGCTTCAGTTACTCTGCTTTCGTTGCTTGCAGTAAGCACTTCAAAAAGAGAACCGAAATAATAGTATGATCCTGTATAACTATAAAAGCTCTGTTGAAGTGATGGAGCCCTGAATCCTGTGCTCAAGGATCCCCGGAGGTTTAACCAGGGAGCTATGGAATATCGGGTTGACAATTTGCCTGAAACATTATTACCAAAGTCGGAGTAATTTTCATATCTGACAGCTGACTCAATAAGAAAAGCTTTTGTGAAGTTGAAGGCTGCATCGGCATATATACCGGCATTACTCCGCGATTTATTCACTTCATCAACAGGCTGATAACCGGGATATCCCTGAGCTCCAGGGTAAGCAAGTTGATTCTCATTTATCCATGATTCGGTTTCACCAGCTTTGATTTGATAGTTCTCAACCCGGAACTCGCTGCCAAAAGCTAAACTGATTGATTCAAGCAATGGGATATTATAAAACTGCTGGTTAATATCAAGATTAAGTGTGTTCTGACGGAACCCAATTCCTCCTGATTCAAATGAAACCGGACTGTCACTTCCCATTGATGCATTTAACGAGTTGTTGACGAAAAAACCGATACTGTTAGATCCAAATGTATTGCTAAGATCAAAATTCCACTTATTAATTAAGCCTCTTATTCCGGTAGAAATAAACTGATCCTCCAGACGCGCATCAATTTGAGGCAAGAATCCATTGGGATAAATGGAAGTATCATTTCTAGAAAAATCGTTTGGAAGACGGTAATCGCCTGCTGAAATGCTGTATCGATAGTTAAGTCCACCAAAAGTATAAAAATCAATTTTTTCGGAAAGAGGCATTACAGCATTAAGATAAACATTTGCATTACTTAGTTTTGAATTTCCGAGATGTAGATTGAAGTCTTGTCTTTGGAGTCCTCTTGATGAAATAATTGAATCATCAATTAATAAGTTTTCAGCAAGGCTAAGTCCATCCTGCAATTCCTCACGATATACTAATCCTTCATAAATACCAGCTCTGTTCGTTGCATTGCGCTGATTTAGAGCAGTTGTAATATTAATATAACCTTTGTTACGGGTACTAAAACCAAAATTTGCTGAAATATTTCTTTCAAACCCATCACCTGCATAATACTGACCCATACCACTTTTTATTTGTATGGAAGATGTATCAGACTTAAGAATAATATTTATTACACCTGCAATTGCATCGGATCCATATTGAGCAGAGGCACCGTTTCTAAGTATTTCAACTCTGCTAATTGCAGAAGCCGGAATTGTATTCAAATCATTGATTACTGAACCACGTCCAACAACACCAAGTGTATTGACAACTGCTGAGGGATGGTGACGCTTTCCATTAACCAATATCAATGTCTGATCGGGATTTAATCCACGGAGAGCAGCAGGATCCATATGGTCTGTTGCATCAGAATAGGTAAGCCGGGTGGAATAAAATGAAGGTGAAAGGCTATTTATTTGCTGGCTAAGGTCTGTTTGCCCGGTCTGCTCAAGAACCGTTGAAGGAAACCTGTCAACAGGAACCTGCGAATTATGACTGGTACGATTTCCAAAATGAGACCCTACAATCACGACTTCATCGTTAAATGCTATTAAATTCTCTTCCATAAGAATATTCATTTCAGCAGAAAGATAATATTCAGATGCCGGAATGATTATTGATTTATATCCAAGAAAACTGATAATAAGGTCTGGTGAAGTCTCCGGAATATCAATAATAAAATAACCATTTTTATCACTGACAGTGCCTTTTTTTACGTCATTAAAATAAACATTTGCACCTGCAAGTGGAGAATGATTTACGTGTTCAGAAACTGTACCTCTTATCTGTTTGACCTGAGCAAATGCAACACTATTAGTAAGAATTCCAATAAGGATTAATCCAAAGCACAAGAAGAAAACTTTCATGAATTTGATGGTTAATTTTTAATTCTTGATTTTACAGCAATTCAGATGTTTTACAGCATGTATTTCAGGCAAATGTAAACAAAAATAAAGGATTTTGTAAACGATAAAAACATTTAATCAGGAAATAAAGATGTAATAATTAAAGTTTGATTCCATCTATTTTTGCAGCAAGTATAAAGTCATTTTCAGAAAGACCAAGAATTGCATGTGTCCAAAGTTCAATTTGCACTTTTGAGTAATAAACGTGCATTACAGGATGATGTCCTTGATTTTCAGAGATATCAGCGACCTTATTAACAAATGCTATAGTTTGAAGGAAATCCTTGAAGATAAATTCTTTTGATATTTTCATCTGATCAATAATTAGCCAAGGATTAGCTAAAAGGGCATTATATTTCGCTACTTCAATGGTTGTGAGTTTAGGAATACCTCCTTCACAAGGTTTACAAGTTTTATTTTGGAGATTCATGTTTATAAAGTAATATTCAAACCAAAAAATATCCTGAAATTAGAGCAAAGCCTAATCATTAGTTCCTATTAAGAATAGATAATGGTTAAACAACGACTTGAATAAGTTTGTTCAGAGCGCACTAATACCTGTTTAACCAGCGATATCGACGGGCGGAATCGCCAAATTTAAGTGCAACCATAAACTCATGTGAACCATAACTATGTTTCATGATACTACTAAGGGTGTAGTCGAATGCATATCCGAAGAAAAATTTATCAACCCTTACCCCTCCCATAAAAATAAGAGCACCACCTGTCCGGTAAGATAAACCGACCCAGTATTCATCATTGAAAATAAATTTAGTATTAAAATCTGCTTGGCCTTTAAAAGATCCGGTTGTTTTGATAAGAATAGAAGGTTCAATTGAAAAAAAGTCGTTTACAACATAATCGTACCCGCCAATCAGGTGGTAATAGCGGAGCATTTTATATTCAGCATATCCCTTTTCTCCAAGTTTGAGTGCAGATTGAAACAATTGAGACATAGACAGTCCAGCAAAAAAACTAGGGCTGGAATAATAAATTCCTATGTTAGCATCGGGTATAAAAATGGATTTTTTTGCCTGTTGCCAGAATTCATCTTCATATTCAAAACGAATTTTACTTTCATCAACAGAGAACTGGTAGGCAATACCGGATAATCCGAAAGACAGCTGCCCTCGTTGCATTCGTATATGATACGCATAAGATAGTTGAATACCAGTTCGGTCGATCGGTCCATTTTTATCATTAAAAACATAGGCCCCTAATCCAACTTTTCCTGAGCGGGAGCCTAGTGGAGGACGTCTTTTGATTGCTGATTTTTTAGAAATATAACTATTTTTAAGAAGTCTGGTTTGACCGCTGATAGCGTGGGTTTTCGGAGCATTTTTTAGACCAAGCCATTGCTCTCTGGCGGTAAGATTAATTGCGGTATATCCTTCACTTCCGGCTACAGCAGGGTTCAATAAAAAACCATTCATCGTATATTGGCTATACAAAGGAACCTGCTGTGCATCAACAAGTTCTAGCAGGCCAATACTTAATATAAAAATACTTAATAGGTTCCTCATTAGTTTTTCTCTGCTATCATACCCCTCCATTTCACTGATTATTAATCTCTTAAATCAGTAAAAACATGCCATCCCTTCAAAATTGCCCGAAAGATAGAGATTAGAAGTTCAACTTACAAAAATAATTATTCACAAAATGTCTATTTGATAAGAGTTACGGTTCCTGCAAGAGGTTCAAGTCCAGGTGAATTTAAATTTATTACATAATAATATGAATCCATCGGCATTTCCTTTCCACGTGAATTTCCATCCCAAGGTTTTGAATATCCACTTTCAGACCTAAAGACAAGAGTACCCCAGCGATCATATATTTCGACAACAGCCAGTGGAAATGTCTGAAGTTCAGGGATATTCCAAACATCATTCTTTCCATCACCATTAGGAGTAAATGCAGTAGGCATTTTTTTGAAATACTCTTCAACAGAACATGCACCTATAAGGATTTCATCCTGATTTACACAGCCAAATTCATTTATCACACTCACACTAATTTTTTGTAAACCTTCGAAAACGGTTATTTCGCTTGAAGTTTGTCCGTTTGACCAATTGTAAGTAACCCCATCACTTCCTCCATCAAGTGTAATAGTTTCAATACCACATAATGAAGTGTCTTTTCCGAGGTTTACAACAGGTATAGGATGAACAGTAAGGTACATACTATCTGATTTTTTACAACCATACTGGTCGGAAACTGTTAATGAGATAATTCCTTGCTGTCGACCAATAAAATTGGGTTTAACAGACCCATCCAGCCAGAGGAAAGAATAAAAAGATCCTACTGGTATTAGTTCGATGATTTCTCCTTGACAAATTTCCTTATCCGGCCCAAGTTCAATAGTTGGCGAAGAAACTTTAACTAAGCCACTAACAGGGGATGCTGCACAACCAAATTTTGAGAATTCCTGAACACGTAGAACATATTCTCCAGGTGTGTCACCCCAATCAACTTTTATTGAGTCTGCATAATTTGCTGAAATAGCTCCACCCAGCACATTCCATACAAATGTAGATCCAGGGTTACCCTGAACCCGGTACATAACTCCTGTATCCCCAGCACAAACAATGTTTATGTACTGAGCTCTGACTCCGGGAGAAAATCCGAGAGACAGCAGGAATATCCATATGTATTTTGAATACCGCATAATTCTATTCTAAGTCAGCCTAATTCTTCTATTATTATTTTACTGATTGGTTTCAATGCAATCCGGTTTATTCCGGATTACACTGAACCAAATATCAGTATAGAACAATTATAGAATTGTAAAAAACTATCTGTAATCTAAATGCCTAAAAAAAATCAACAAAATCAATCTTTCCCTAATTATCTGCGGGTAAGAGTTCTATTGCTGCTAATAATGCCAGTTTCAACAGTTGGGTGTACAGTGATAGTAAAAGTAGCATCTGTAATTGCACCTAATCCTGTGAAAGAATCGTTCATCTCAGTAATCGTAACAATGTATGTCTGATCCAGAGTTGTGCTGGTGTTTACAAGGTTAGCGGGCAATGCAATGGTCTGAGTTGCTCCGGTTGCACCTGTAATAACTGTTGCTGCACCTGTTACACCTGCAAGGTCAGTTACAGTATATTTGTAATCAAAGTTTGGTGCACCTGTGAATTGAACAGTGATAGGACCTAATGTTGCATCACCTGAGCAGATTTCATAGTCTGCATCGTTAATTTTGATGGTAGCTGCGCTCCAGAATGCTACGTCCAGTGATTGAATTTTACTTGGACAAGCAACTGTGGAATGAGCAACTTTTCTCTGTGTTGAAACATTTCCTGATACGCTGGTAATGTTATTGTTATCTACTGGCCACTGCACAGTGATAGACTGTCTTCCAACTGCAAATGGTACAACAAAAGGATCAGCAACTGTTCCTGAACCTGTAACACCTGCTGCAGGAACAGTAACTGTTCCACCAACAACTTCCCAGCTATATTCGTCAGATGCAGGACCGGGTACAGTGTAAGTGCTAACTCCACCTTTACGCTCTTCAATAGCTGTTTGAGGCAACACAGTTGATCCAATAAACTGTGCAGAGACTTTACTCCAACTTAAAATTGCGATGAAAGCAATAACAAGCATTTTCGATAATACAGAAATTCTACGTGTTCTCATAACTTTAATTATTAGTTGATTTTTGAAACTATTATTTATTTATTATTTATCTTCTTGTTAATTTATTATTCGAATCAATGTCAAGTAAAACAGGTGTTGCAAATTTCGCAACATTAAATAGTGGTGTAGTTTGCTGACAACCAGTAGCATCTATTACCTCACTAATCTGTAGGGTTCCTGCTCCTGTTCCAACCCAATTAACCAGAACTGAATTAGTATTACTTGCTCCTGATATTGTTCCACCTGAAATTGTCCAACTGTAACTGTGTCCTGCCGTAAAACTTACTGTATAATTCTCATTAGCAGGATCGCAAACTTCAGACGGACCAACAATTACAGGGACGGGTAATGGGTTTATATTTAATGTTGTGCTGACAGAAGATCCATTTCCACAAACACCTTCAATGCGGACATAATAAACTGTTGTGACCGAAGGTGCAGGAACGACAATATTATTTCCTGTTCCAACATTCACTGTAAAAAGTGCATCACTATACCATTTTGCGAGGGAACCGGTTCCAGGAGCACCACCAGCATAGGAAAGAATTATATTCCCATCTAAGGCGCAAATATTATTTCTATCGCTTGTAGCAGAAACCGGGGCTATATCGTGTAAAACTGTAACTACAGCAGTGCAGTTTGAACTGTTGCCACTGGCATCCGTTACTGTAAGGGTAATGTTGTTGGCTCCTACGTTCGCACAATTAAATGTTGTTTTACTTAGGGCAAGGGTCAGCGATCCTGCTGCAGTGCAGTTGTCTGAGCTACCGTTGTTGATCATCGCTGGCGTGATTGTGGCATTGCCTGTTCCATCCAGGTTGATGCTCAGGTTCTGACATAGCGCTGTGGGTGCAGTATTATCTGATAGCGTTACCGTTGAAGTGCAGGTGGAGATGTTGCCACTGGCATCCGTTAGGGTAAGGGTTACCGTGTTGGCGCCTAAGTTCGTGCAATCAAATGTCGTTTTGCTAAGTGCAAGGGTCAGTGAGCCGGCAGCGGTGCAGTTGTCTGAGCTGCCGTTGTTGATCATTGCTGGGGTGATGGTGGCATTGCCTGTTCCATCAAGGTTGATGCTCAGGTTCTGACATACCGCTGCGGGTGCAGTGTTATCTGATACTGTTACCGTTGATGTGCAGGTGGAGCTATTGCCACTGGCATCCGTTACGGTAAGGGTTATGTTGTTGGCACCCACGTTCGCGCAATCAAAGGTCGATTTGCTTAGTAATAAGGTCAGTGACCCTGCTGCCGTGCAGTTGTCTGTGCTGCCATTGTTGATCATTGCTGGTGTGATTGTGGCATTGCCAGTGCCATCCAGACTGATGCTCAGGTTCTGACATAAGGCAATCGGAATTGTAATATCCTGAATAATAACTGTTACACTTGCAGCCGAAGTAATATTACAATCACCTTCAAACCTAATGTAATAAACAGCTGTTATTAGTGGTGCAGAAATGGTAAGATTATTCCCTGTTCCAATATTTGTAGCGAATGCAGCGTCTGAGTACCATTCAGCAATAGCTCCGTCGCCCAAACTTCCACCGGAGTAGGTTAGAATAATATTACCATCTCCTGAGCAAATATTATTTCTGTCACTGATAGCAGAAGTAGGTGCAAAACTTGGGATTCCAGTTAATACTAAATCAGAAACAGCAAGAGTATTATTGCATGTACCTTCAGCCCTTACAAAATATGGAGTGTTAATTCCTGGGTCAACAGTTAGAGTAGCTCCAGCGGGGCCAGCAGATAAGGTCAATCCAACATCCAGATACCATCTCCAACTTGCACCTGATCCAAGTGTACCACCGGTAACAGCAAGTGTTTTAGGCGTACCCTGACAAATATTATTATTAGCAATTGAAATTCCTGTCGGATTCGTTGACAATGAATTTGATGTAATAATCTGAATACTGTCTGTTTTTGAGCAACCTGGAGCAGCAGCATCAGTAACAATTACCTTATATAATGCTGGATCAAGGTTTGTCAACCCAGAAGCAATAACACCTGAAGGAACTCCATTTCTAAACCATTCATACAGGTAACCCATTCCTTTTCCGCCAGACACTGTGGTAAGAATAGAACCATTTGAGTTACCTGGGCAGGTTTCATTAACTTGAGTAAGGGATAGTGCTAATGCAGAAGGTTCGATAACAGTAATTGACTTTGTAGCTGTTGTTCCGTTTCCTATATCTTTCACAACAACTGCGTATATACCTGGTGATAATCCGGATAATGCTGCTGTTACTGGAGCAATTGCACTTCCATTTCTCGTCCATGTATAAGAATATCCCGCACCAGTTCCACCTGTGGCTAGAACAGTTGCAGTTCCATCATTCGAAGAGTTACAAGTTATATCTGTACCAGTAATCGATGCTGTTAACGGACTTGAAATACACAATGTAAATGTTCCTCTGTAACCGGCTCCTAATAGGTTGTCGACCACGATATAATACCAATTTCCAAGGATAAGTGAATCTGTACTAATTGCAATATCACTGGTGCTAACAGTATAACGGGCACTAGCAAGTTCTATATTATTTGTGTTGAACAATGCAATATAGCCATACTGGAGACTACCTTCTATACCCCCAGTATTAAGAGTTGCAGTAATATTTGTCGAATTTGCCTGAAATTTAAACCAGCGATTGTAATTTGGGCCACTATTCCAAGCAATACCTTTGGTTCTGTCGGCAGTTGCATTAATAGTTGTGTATGCAGAATTTGCTGAACACCAGTTGAATGACTGAGTTACCTGGGTTGCACCTTCTCGGTAGTCATAGTCAACGGAATCATCAACACAAAGTGTAAATGTTCCTCTATAACCTGTTCCTTGGTAATTATCAACAGAAATGTAGTAATAATCTCCTGGTATCAAATTAACAGATGAAACGTTTATATCACTTGTACTATTAAAATAAACTGAAGATTGCAATTCTGTCCCTGCATTATTCCACAAAGCTAATAATGGATTTTGCATAGAGCCTTCTGCACCACCAACTTTCAGATCAACCTTAACTTGGGTAGTTGTTGCCTGAAATTTAAACCAACGGTTATAATTTGGACCATTGGGCCATAAACTTCCTTTACTTTGATCAGCAGTTGCATTTAATGTTGTGTACGCGGCATTGGCAGAGCACCAGTTTCCTGTATGAGGAACTATTAATGCACCTTCCTGATAATCGTAATTAACGGCAGTATCAACGCAAAGTGTGAAAGTACCCCTATAACCATCACCGACATAGTTATCAACAGAAATGAAATACCAATCACCTAGTACAAGATTTATGGAGGAAACTTCAATGTCACTAGTACTATTAAAATATGCTGCACTTTGAATTTCAGTACCTGAGTTATTCCACAAAGCAAGTAAAGGATTTTGCATAGATCCCTCTCCAGCACCAACTTTCAAATTGACTTTTACTTGTTTAGTGGAAGCCTGAAATTTAAACCAACGGTTATAATTAGGACCATTTGGCCAAATACTTCCTTTGGCTTGGTCAGCAGTTGCATTCAATGTGGAATATGCCGCATCAGCTGAACACCAAGTTCCAGTATGTGGCACAAGCATTGCTGCTTCTCTGAAATCGTAATCGACCTGTGTAGTAAGGCAAAGTGTAAAAGTACCTCTATAGCCAAGTCCTGTAAAATTATCAACTGAAATATAATACCAATCCCCCGGGGCCAAACTAATCGAAGAAACTGTTATATCACTGGTACTATTGTAAAATGCAGCACTTTTAATTTCTACTCCTGCATTGCTCCAGAGTGCAAGTAAAGGATTTTGCATAGATCCTTCTGCAGCTCCAACCTTCAAATCAACTTTAACCTGTGCTGAAGTAGCCTGAAATTTAAACCATCGGTTATTATTTGGTCCATTTGGCCAAACACTACCTTTTGATTGATCCGCTGTTGCATTTAATGTTGAAAATGCTGCATCAGTTGAACACCAGTTAAGCGAATGAGGCACAATCATTGCTGCTTCTCTGTAATCGTAATCAACCTGAGTATCGACACACAGTGTAAATGTTCCTCTATATCCTGTCCCAATATAATTATCCACACATATATAATACCAATCTCCAGGTATGAGGTTTATTGATGACACCGAGATATCACTTGTGGTATTATAGTAAGTTGCACTTTGGATTTCAACTCCTGCATTGTTCAAAAGAGCGAGTAAAGGATTCTGCAGTGACCCTTCGGATCCCCCTACTTTCAAATCAACCTTTACTTGTGCTGTAGTTGCTTGGAATTTAAACCACCTATTATAATTTGGGCCGTTTGGCCAGATGCTGCCTTTAGATTGATCTGCTGTAGCATTTAATGTAGTGTAAGCGCCATCTGCAGAACACCAACCTGAAGAATGAGGAACCACAAGTGCAGCATCTCTGAAGTCATAATCTACCTGAGTTGTTAGGCAAAGAGTAAAAGTTCCTCTGTAACCTGCCCCTACATAGTTATCAACTGAAATGTAATACCAGTCACCAGGAACCAGACTTATCGATGAAACTGTTATATCGCTTGTGCTATTATAGTATGCAGCACTCTGAATTTCAGCACCTGCATTATCCCAAAGTGCCAGCAATGGATTTTGCATGGAACCCTCTGCAGCTCCAACTTTCAGATCAACTTTTACCTGTCCTGTTGTTGCCTGGAATTTAAACCATCTATTATAATTAGGTCCATTTGGCCAAACACTTCCTTTCGTTTGATCGTTTGTAGCATTTAGGGTAGTATATGCGGCATCGGCAGAACACCAGTTCAGAGAATGTGGTAAAACCACAGCCGCTTCTCGGTAATCGTAATCAACCTGAGTATCCAAACAAAGTGTAAATGTACCCCTGTATCCAGTGCCAACATAATTGTCAACTGATACATAATACCAGTCTCCTGGAACCAGACTTAAAGATGAAACTGAGACATCACTTGTACTATTATAATAATTTATGCTTTGAATCTCAGTACCTGAATTATTCCACAAAGCAAGCAAAGGGTTCTGCAATGAACCTTCAATCCCACCAACTTTTAAGTCAACTTTCACTTGGGATGTTGTAGCTTGAAACTTAAACCAACGATTATAATTAGGACCATTGGGCCATACACTTCCCATTGTCTGATCGGCTGTTGCATTCAAAGTTGAAAAGGCAGCATTTGCTGAGCACCATCCAGGAGAATGCGGAATGATCATAGCCGCTTCACGGAAGTCATAGTCTACCTGAGTGTCTAAGGCCAATGTAAAAGATCCACAGTACCCTGCTCCAACATAATTATCAACAGAGATATAATACCAATCCCCAGGAATTAAACTTAGTGATGAAACAGATATATCGCTTGTACTATTGTAGTAAACAGCACTTTGCAATTCAGCACCCGCATTATTCCATAAGGCTAGGAAAGGATTTTGCATTGTT
Organism: Bacteroidales bacterium; assembly: GCA_038316435.1. Taxonomy (GTDB): domain Bacteria; phylum Bacteroidota; class Bacteroidia; order Bacteroidales; genus JACJXF01. The sequence goes on from JBBQAQ010000009.1 coordinate 63,040, forward strand.
CCTTCGGCACCACCAACTTTTAAATCTACTTTTACCTGACTTGTTGTAGCCTGAAATTTGAACCAACGATTGTAGTTAGGGCCGTTTGACCACAAGCTTCCTTTACCCTGATCTGCAGTAGCTCCAACTGTAGTGAATATTGCTAAAGCGGACGTCCAAACTGATGTATGAGGAACAGTATATGCACCGGCGCGTGAATCATAATCACCAATTGAAGTGATTTGGGAATATTCAGCAGAGCAACCTGAACCATTTGTAAATGAATACCTCACTGTATCTGATCCAATTCCTGCCAAAACAGGGCTATATGTATTTCCAGAAATTCCTTTTCCTGTAAATACTCCTCCTGCAGGAGTGCCAGTTAAGGTAACTAATGGTGAAGTTATAGGGTAAAAAGCTGCGAGTCCACTGAAACTTACAACAGGAATTGCATTTACAATTACCGTTTGCAAAGAGGAATCAGTACAACCTGCTAAATTTGTAACAACATATTTAATGCTAAATGTGCCTGTCAATGATGTGCTAAAAGTAGCTGTCCCATTGGAGTTGTCTGTTACTGAAGTGCCACTAAAAACACCTTCTGGAGCACTATCTCCAACTAGAAGCTGGCTGGTTGTATTTTGGCAAACCGGAGAGCTCAATCCTGTAAACCCAATTGAAGGTGAAGGTTTTACAATTAGATTTATGCTGGCTGCACTAGTTGAATTACAATCACCTTCAAAACGAATATAATAAGTTTGGCTTATTGCAGGAGTTGAAATGGCAAGATTATTACCATTACCAATATTACTTGCAAAGCCTGCATCAGCATACCATTTTGATATGGCTCCAGTACCAGAAAATCCTCCGGAATATGTAAGAATAATATTTCCATCATTTGGGCAAATATTATTACGATCAACTGCTGCAACGGGAGCAATACTCAAACTCTTAATCGTGATTGTTGCACTCACCGATGCAGTTGTTATGCAACCACCTTCAAACCTGACAAAATAAGTAGTTGTAGATGAGGGAGCTGATATACTGATATTGTTCCCTGATCCAACGTTAGTAGTATAGGCAGCATCTGAATACCATTCTGCAATGGAACCTGTTCCTAAAAATCCACCTAAATAGGAAAGTAATATACTACCATCATTAGGACAGATATTGTTTCGATCAATATTTGCAGCAGTTGGCGCTATAGAAGGCAATGGTTGAGAATTTACAGTAACATTTGTAGCATTGGATACACAAGTATAATCAGTGGAATTTCTTACAATTATAGAATGAGAACCGCTTGCAACAGAAGAAAAAGTGGTTGATGACTGGAAGACTCCAGCATCTATGCTATACTCATATGAGCCAACTGGAGCAGAAACTTCAATAGTACCAGTCGAAACAGCACAGTTGGGTTGTACTGTTACACTTGCAGTTGAAGCAACTGGTGGTGTATTAAGACTAATTGTGGTTGTTATTGAAGAAACACTCTGGCATCCACTGGCATTGGTAACTTGTACCGTAAAACTTCCAGCGGTGGTGACGTTGATACTTGCCGTGGTCTCACCCGTTGACCACAGGTAACCGCTCCCTGCACTTGATGTCAGTGTTACACTGCCACCGCTGCAGAATGTCAGTGGTCCTGATGCGGTTATTGTCGGAGTTGCAGGAAGTGCATTTACCGTTACTGCCGTTGCAACTGAAGACGCACTCTGGCATCCACTGGCATTGGTAACTTGAACAGTATAGCTTCCAGCAGTCGTGACGTTAATACTTGCTGTGGTTGCGCCTGTCGACCAAAGATAACTGCTGCCAGCACTTGATGTCAGCGTGACACTGCCACCGGCACAGAAGGTTAGTGGTCCTGATGCTGTTATTGTGGGAGTTGCTGGAAGTGCATTAATAGTTACAGTAACAGGCTTAATATCAAAGCAACCGCTAACCGTTGTACCTTTAATATAGTATGTACCAGAAGTAGTCACAGCAGATGGTGAAACTAAAGAAACAGTAGCTGTTGCATTTGTCCAATAAGTATAGGTCAAACCCGCAGAACTACCTGATGTAACCGCTGCAGCAGTAAGATTAACTATACCCGGAGAACAAATAGCTGCAGGGTTAGTAATAACCAGGTTTGCTGCAGGATTAACTGTAATACCTGTCGTTCTAGGTAAACTTGTGGCGCATGCATTCGTAGCTGTTACGCTTAAAGTGCCACTTGTAGCTGTAGCATTAAAATCAACTGTAACTGAATTACCTGTTCCGTTAATTGTATGACCTGTTCCAGAATACGACCAAGTATAAGTGATCCCAAGAACCGCTGGAACACTGTATACATATCCAGTTACACCTCTACATACTGAGGTAGGTGCTAATAAGAAATTTGAAGGTCTGGCGGCCACAACCGGAAATGCAATAACAACGTTATCTGATGATGTGCATGTTGAATTACTGATGGACCATTTCAAAGAATAAGTGACTCCTAAAGTCCCGGTAAAAACAGTGTTTCTAAGAGTGTTGTTGACAAAGTTACCACCTGCTCCGCTCACAACAGTCCATAAACCAGTGTAAGGGGCAGGATTATTTCCTGCAAGGGTTGTACCAGAGAAACCACAAAGAGATTGGTCGGGGCCAGCGTTTGAGGTAGTAGGCATTGTCAGTGCAGTAATAATTGTATCACCAACAACACCTGTATTTGCGCCATTATTATAGGTAAACCCTGTCAATTGATAATTTCCAGGTACCGGAGTTGGAAGTAAATATGGCAAAGAGGAAATAGCTACAATAGGCTGCGCTAACCCATTGAGGGTGTAACTTAGGGTATAATTAAGATTAATAGGAGTATATGAACTAAAATTTACAGGAATTCCAGAAGAACCACAGATTGCGCCAATGGGGGAAAAAGAAGCTCGTGCTCTAGTAGTTGTAATACTTGCAGTAGTGTAATTCTTTTGAATTGTTGAAATATTAACATTATTAGTTGTTATTACATCTCCAATATTATTATTTCCTGATGCTGAAGACAATAACTGATTCCAAAAACCAGCATTGAACTCAGCCACCCTCATGTCTGCAATACCATTAATAGTCATCACAGGAGTTAGGCTACTTTGCGGATTCCATCCTATTTTAACTTTGGCTGTAGCATTGGTTGTGGTGGAAATTCCCCAATACTCTTTGGTATTCGTTTCTATTAATGGTGCTGTAATTGACCCTGATGTAGAGTTTGGTGAGAAATACTCTACAGTCCAAGATAAATTGCCAGAAGTTGTTGATGTAAGCGTAAAATTATGACCAATTATTGTATCATTCCCAATAGGGTATTGAAAACTTCCACCATTTAATAATTTTTTTGTCAATGGACCATTAATATATGAAGTTGCTCTACCTCCTGATGGGATTGCTGCAGAAGCAGAAGTGTTTAATAAAACAAGTTTATTACTTGTGGTTGTTTTAATTATTCCCTCGGTAAGCAATAAGGAATTATTTACTTCAATTAAACCATTGACTCCTATTTTTAAACCCTGGCTATTGTTAATTTCAAGATTATTAAAACTGTTAGAACCCGTAAAATCACCAGTTGGTCCAGCAATAGTTTGAATAGCAGAACCCGAAATTGAGACGGTCGCAGCGGGAGATAAACCAGTACCTGCTGCGAAGGCGCCAGAATTGTAACGTTCCATTGAACCAAGGATAGTAAGTTTCCGATTATTTGTATTATTATCTAGCATTGGTCCGTCAATCACCAACCTTTTACATATTGTGAGGTCTTTATTTGGCAGTGTCCTTATTCCTGTACCGGTAAATAACATGTTAGGTAAACTGTTAAACTGACTTGCAACAATAGTATAAGCACCGGTTCCACCATATTCTACTGTTGCATTACCAGAGCAGTCAATAAATGACGTGAAATTACCTGCAGGAAGATTTCCATTTTCAAGATAAAGAGTTCCTTCACCATCAACAACACCCAGATTATGTCCAAATGTGGGTGATATTATTTTAAGTTTATTATTTATCGTTGTACGGAAAGCAAAACAATTATTTACATCGGTTGAAACAATGTGGTCAATAATAACCTGACTTCCATTAGGGCCTCCAACCGGGCAAGGAGGAGAAGAACCAACAGGAGTCCAAATTAAATTATCTGACCAGTTTCCATCCTGATTAGTTTGATAGACTGGTATTTCTACTGGAAATGCACTTTCAATACCTGCAGTATAATCCCCTGAAAGATTATTGCTTGCTGCGGAATTAAAACTTATCCTGTGTGTAGTTTCATTAACATTATCTGTTCCCGGCCCGGGAGTGGCAGTGTACCAATAATTTCCAGGGATTTCTAGATATGCAGCAACATAATTAGATTCAACGCCCTGAATATCAGCAGGTAAATATTGAAGTAGAAGATCACCATTAAACCCGGAAATACCTGAGCTTTCAATTTGCCAATAGTATTTCAGAACATTTGAAGGATCCAGAGTACTTGGGTGATTATTATTAATAGGATTAACATTAATATACCCCACGGATCCATTTGCAGTTATTGTATAAGAAGCAGGTGTGTATTTTCCTGCAACGCCAATTGGGAAGGTGAATGATTGTGGCGCAGCAGTAAAAAATTTACGAACGCCAAAACTACTAGTTACTCCATCGGACAAAATCATTTTTGTAGCAGATGGTGTACCAATAATTTTACTGTTCTGACTAAGAGTTAAAAGATTTGAACTAATTTTAAATATACCAAGAGTAAGCAAAAGATCATTCTGAAGCATTATATCATTGTTCAAACTAGCTCCCGAATTATTATTGATTTCAAGTCTTCCATATGCTCCTGTGCCATATATTTGCTGCAAAACAGTACCTGATAAACTTACACCACCAACTGTATTATCGTCTGTGTAAGCACCATTATTTGTAAGGTCCCCATATACAGTAACCTTTTTATTTCCTAATATAAGAGAACCTGTTCCAATGGTAAGATTCTGGTTGACTGTAAAACTATTATTAACAGTTAAAGAATTTAAGGAAGAAACTGTGAGATTATTGAAATTACTAACTCTTGACCCTGAAATAGATTGAATTCCACCATTAAAAGTAGTTGTATTTGTTCCTGTAATAAAGGCAACTGGTGCAAGTGGCCCATTATTAATTAGGTCACCCTTGATTGATAAATTCTTACTATTGCAATTAAACAAACTATTTGCGTTAGTCAGAGTTAAAGAACCATTGATTGCCAATGGGCTTACCATAAGTCCTAACGCTGCATTAGCTGCGGTTGCAGCAGTTCTACCAGTTACGGTAATATTAAATAAATTAGCAGTTGACTCTAATAAATACGATTGTGGGGAGCCACTAAAATTATGGGAGAAAACAATGGTACCTCCAGTTACAGCAGAACTAGCTGGGCGTAAATATAAATCCCCAAATACGGTCCCATCCCCATTAACGATTGTAAGAGTACCACCCGACATATTAAACAAACTACCTGCATTCAGTATTTCAAGTTTTGCATAAGATGCATTTGCAGCATTACCATTAATTGTAACGACCCCTCCACTTTGGATATATTTTAGAATACCATTTGTAGTAGATGTATTTCTGCGAATTTGTCCATTTACAAAGAGATTCCCACCTTGTACCTCAATGGATGATGCTCCCCCTCCAGAATATTCAATATCATTATTATTTGCAGGAGCTGCGGTAGGTCCAATATAAATATTACCCCTAATTAAAGTAAGTTTTCCATCGAGCAATAAATCTCCAGCATTATTTGCTACGTTACCAATCATAATATTCCGGTTACCTGTATTGCTTGGCAAATCAATATAAAGGCCAGCAGTAGAAGGGATTATAAATGGAGTGGTTGTTGAAATATTAAAATCAGCACCCGGATTTGTCCTCATAAATCTGAAAGTGCCGTTTTGCAAATTTAACCAGGCATTAACCGGTGTTGTCAATGTACCTGCAATATCGCATGTCAATGTAGTAGCTTGAGATGTTCCCTTATTAACTGTAACAGTACTAAAGATGGTTACTGGCGAACCAGCTGTACTTGTAACACTTGAAGATGTTGAACCAAAAAATGTAAGTGGAATACCTGTAAAATCAGCTTTAGAAGTAGTGCTGGTACCATTTGTTCCTCCATTTGCGTTATTTATAAGACTTCCGCCAATGGCCATACTTTGGTTGGTTCCACCTAATATATATAAGGATGATAATGCAGCAATTCTTAGATTTCCGTCAATAACAAAATTCTGAGCAATTGCTGCATTATTATACCAAATCAATGCTCCACCTTGTATATCAAGATTTCCTTTGATTGAAATAGTTTTTGCTATTGCAGGAATTGCTCCGGGATAAGTTACGCCCCAACTTGGGCAAAACCATGAATCAGCATTTTGTCCCCGGGTAATTAAATTACCGTAAATAGTTATATCATTATTCGAGAACATGAGGTTAGAACCGCCCAAGGGAGACAAAATAAGGTTTCCGTAGGAAGCAACACCAACCGGCATATAATATTCTGTTCCGGATGCAGGGTTTGTTGTATAAAGTTCAGTTGTACCCCTATTTACATTGAAATCAGAGAAATCGCCTGAAGGGAATATAAAAGTTGAGGGGCTGGTAAAATTTGTAGTTACCCTGAAATTACCATTTCCATTAGGATGTGACATTACTCTGTAGAAAATGGAACTTGGATTATATCCAATGTCAAGTGCAGAACCGCTCTCAATTTGAAGAGTTGCACAACTAGCACTCCCTGTATTTGCTACTGTAGAATTTGTAGTTAAATACACACTATCAGCATCTCCAATTATTACAATATCATTTGCTCCGGGAACAGTTAATGGAGCGTTTGTAACTGTATTGCTTGTAAGAGACCATGTACTTAATGTACTCCAAAGTCCGCTTTGTCTGCTGTAGAATATAGTTGGTGCGCCAAAAGGATTTGTAGGATTATCATCACCTGCGGTAAAATCACCATCAATGAAAGAGACATTTTCGAGGAAAGACCCTGAACCCGGTTCGCCAATTATATTATTTGTTGCATCATCAACATCAGCAGAGGTACCTCGGGACCAAGAGCTTGTTGAACTATTATATTTTGCAGCAACGTATTCATCTTCAGTTATCCCTGCTCCTGTAATTACATTACTCTGATTATAAATATAGCCATGAGTAACGGTTGCACTACCAAGATTAAACCCACTGGAGTTTACTCTCCAAAAATATGAAAGACTTCGACCTGAAGTAGTTGCATTTGGATGGGCGTAATTTACCGGAACTACAGTGATCGAACCGTAACTTGTTGGAACAGAATTTAATCCAATACTTCCTGGTGTGTAATTATTTACTCCAACCGGAAAGTTAAAACTCAACGGAGCAGAAAAAACTTTTGTTATCCCACCATCTCCAGCATTCCCTGCAGATTTCACATATCTTAGTGCACTAGCATTAACAATTGAAGCATTTCCATTAAGCTTTAAATTATATGTATTGATATTAAAAAGCTTATCCTGAGAAAATGTTAAAGCTCCATTTATGGTGCAATTTGCAAGTAGCGAAACCGGTGCAGGAACAGCAATGGTTGTATTATTCAATTCCAGATTTCCAAAAATGCCGTTTCCATCTATTGTCTGCAAAACTGTTCCATTTAATACAACAGTACCAGTGCCACTATGAATCCCGGAGTTAAATACGTTTTTGGCAATTCTGATTGTATTGCCATTATCATTCATTGTAGCTAGTACCAGCCTGAAATTATCCGAGATATTTATATTTGGCTGTGAACCTGCAAAATTTAAGGCAATGTTGGCAGGTTTATCTATTGTCAACTTGTTTAATGAAAGAGGTGCAGCCAGATTTACAGTAAAGGTCTGATCGGAGGTTCCATTAAAAAATGTTGTATTGGTGCCAGTTGTATAGGAAGTTCCTATAGATATCATGAAATCTCCGCCAATTCTGACATCCAGATTGTTTGCGTTAAAATCTCCTGAAGAAAGTGTAAGATTTCTTATAACTGTTAATATTGATGTGTTCAACTGAACAACTGATGCACTGCTCTGCCGGTCTATTAAGAGATTATTTAGTGGAGCTGATGAGGATATCCGGTAATTAGCTGCATCTGCCAGTGCAGTTCCTGCAATTGGAATAATTTCCAATGATCCACCAGTAACATTGATATTTGAATTCGAGGAAAATACATCGAATGCCTTTTGTTCTCCTGCTGCAATTCCGCAAACATCATAAATACGGATTGTTCCGCCCGACATAGCAAAAATGTTGGTTGTGTTATTCAGGTTAAATGAACCATTGGCAGAAGTTACACCATTTATTGCGCGGGAAGTATTTAATGTGGAAAGCGTAATGTCAGCTAGCCCTGAAATGGTATAGGAAACTGGTGTGCGTCTGAAACGTCCTCTAAGTAAAAGGCTTCCTCCTGTTTGTGTATAGGATGCAAAACCTGTTGCAGAAAGAAATTGTTTAGCATCAACTACTCCATCATTAATGATAAATTGCCCGGAAGCAATGTTGGAAGTAATAAGTCCTCCTGACTCTCGTGTAGAGAGGAACCCATTATTAATCTGTAATTTACCAAAAATATTTAATGCACTATTACCACCACTGGTTATTCCAATTGTTGCATTATCTGGAGCTGTAACGTTATAAGCTGAATTAATTTCCCGGTAATCATCTGCGGTTGAAAGAATAATAACCTCTGGCCCATCAAGAACTAAAGCACCATTGGAAGGAATATAAAAATCAGAATTTGGTGACCCTGCTGTTACTCCTTCTGTTAAAGATGGAATAATAGTTGTTCCTCTTAAAACCAAGGTGCCGGTTCTTATCCACAGAGCCTTTCTTAGATTGGCATTACTGCCAGATGCTTCACCAGCAAGAGTATTTGCACCGAATAACTTAAAATTATTATAATCAGTCGAGTTAACAATAAGCCTGTTTGTCTGATCTGTTCCTTTATCAATAATAAGATTATAAAAATTAGTGACCCCATTGCAATTTAAGGTATTGTCACTGCTTCCCTGAAAATATACTGAAGCTGCGCCAGATGTTGGACCGTTTGCGGTAGGTGGAAATGCATTATAAATCGGGTAATTAAGATTTGTAAACTTAACTGTCCCATTGTTGGTAAAATCTCCCCTTATAATTACTGTATGGAAATAGGTGTAATAATTTATAAATGGCGCTACACCACCAGAGGACACTGCTGTTATTAATGGGTTAGTGACTCCGTTTCCAACACTAATTAATCCAGCGTTATCAACATTAACATTACCATTTACTGTTAGGTTGAGTTTGGCCACAGATGCATTATCGTTAATCCTGAAAGTACCAGTTTTAACGTTCAAATATCCATTTAATGAAATATTGGATAACTGAGTCCCTATAAACCCATTTGAATTTAGTACCAAATTATTATAAACAGGGTACGAAGCCGGAAAAGTAAAATTTGCTGAATTGTTATATTCAAATGTTCCAGCCCCAGCATCTATAAAAGTATTTACAACAGGAACCGGAATATTTGCAGATGCAAGAATAAATGTTCCTTGTCCGCGTAAGGCATAAATGGAATTTGTGAATCTAAAAATTTTCTGATCAAGGAATCCACCCGCATCAATTGTTATATCCAGATTTAAAGTTGAAATATCAGAAGATAAAGAAACTGTTCTGCCTGTTAAAATAATTACTTTATCATCATTACCAGGGATAGTCCCTCCAATCTGTAATGTACCACTTGGGTCAGTTGTCCATGTATTCGGAGTATTCCAGGTTCCTGTCTGATATGAATAATATGTTTCTGTAATGGCGGTTCCAATACAATAATAAACACCAGGATTAAGTAAATTCGGTGATACAATGGAGGGAACATTGCTTGATCCACCAATAGCAGAGTAATTTCCGGCTAATGCAAGAGACATTCCTATTGTTTTGGACAAGTCCAATCCACTTTCAAATAGTTCAATTTTACCACTATTAAAATTTCCGCTATTTGTATTTGTTAAAGTCCAATACCTCGGGTCAACAGTACCCATCGTAACTCCATCCCCGGTTATTGCACCAGCTGGAGAAACTTTTGCGCGTAAAACAGGTCCTGTAGCTCCGGTAATAATATCTCTAATATTTATAGCCTTATATACACCGCCTTCTCCAATCGGAAATAAATAATTCTGGCCTAAAGCAACAATTCCTGAGGGAATCGTTCTTTCAATTGATCCTGAACCGATGTTTACAAATGCAGAGGCAGAACCACCAACTATTCCAGCAATAGCGGTGTTTGTTACTTTTAGAATATTTGCGCCAGCCTGAATAATACCATCTGTAAGAGTCAAAACACCAGCAGGTGCCAAAGTGATGGTGCTATTCATGGTAACACCATTAGTATTATTTATTGAGAGATTTCCTAAATTAACGACACTCGCTGGGATATTTACTCCAGCTGAAGATCCACCATAAATTAAGTTTGACGTGGCTAATACTGATAAATTATTAGGCGTTCCTGCAATGGTTGGTCCATTTAATGTTAAAGTATTTGCACCAACTGCAAAAGTTCCTGAGGTTAGGGTAAGAATTCCATTTATCGACAAACTTGCTCCCAGATTGATATTTCTGCTAACATTAAAATTGTTCAATCCGCCAGCAATTGTATTTAGAGTAATAATAGTCCCAGTACCAATTGTAAGATTGGAAGTGGTTCCTCCTGATAATGAACCGCCTCCATAACTCAGATTTCCTGCATTGGATAAAGTAAGCATATTTGCTGCAATCGATAAGGCTCCTGAAGTTAGAGTAATTGTGCCGGCTGCAGTAACATTACCGCACATTGTAACTCCTGCGGGTCGGTTTATAATTAGATTGTTTAATGAGACTGCCGATAAGCTTGCCGTTCCTGCCCCACCAATTATTATATTGGATGATGCTCCACCAACCAAAACACCGCAGTTTATTTGGCCGTTAAGTGTTAATGTGTTAGCCCCAATTGAAAGACCTGCTCCGCCAGGACTAAACAGACCGCTGAGCGTCAGGCTACTTTGCAATGTAACAATGTTAGTATTGCTTGTAGTCAGCCCTGTTAAAGAAACTATATGTGATGGAATCAAAACACTAGCTGAAACACCTCCAAAAACCAGGTTCGAAGCCGCATCAGTTAATAAGTTTAATGGAGTGCCTGCAATGGTTGGTCCATTAAGTGTAAGGGTTTTCCCGGTTATGTCAAATGAAGAATTCAGTGTTAAAGTTCCTCCAATAGTTGAACTAGCTTGTAGAGTTTTTATACCACTCCCGGAAATAATAAGATTTATGTAATTTGCTGATGCAAACACTGATTGATCACCTAAGGCACTATAATTCACAGTACTTCCTGAAGCGGCTGTGGTAGTAAAAGTGGTAATCGAATTAGTAGGTCCTAATAAATTCAAGGTATGTGCAAGCCCTGCACCAGTCATATTTATTGTTCCTGCTCCGCTAAGATTTCCGGTTAATGACATCGTTTTTGCTGCAGTCCCGAAAGTTAAAGTACCTGCAATGCCCGTTGTCCCTGAAACATTTACAACAGTTGCAACTGTACCTAGGTCAAGTGTTCCTGCAGAAACATTCAGATTTCCATTAATATTTGCATTTCCTTGAAGTGTTTTTATGCCACCACCAGAAATGGTAAGATTACGATAGTTCAGACTGGCAAAAACTGTTTGGGCTGCACCTGAATTGTAATTGACCTGACTTGAAACTGCTGCAGTAGTAAATGTTCCTATACTGTTTGTTGCCCCGCCAAGGTTTAAAACATGAAGAAAGCTTCCTCCGCTCATATCAATTGTGCCTAATCCGCTGAGGTTTCCGGTGATTGATACAGTTTTCGTACTTGTTCCACCAAAGTCCAGATTTCCATTTATTGTTGCTACACCTGTAACACTAAAAGTTGTAGCAAGAATTCCTAAATTAAATGTTGCGTTATTGTTGATGGTAAAGGTGCCTGTTGCGCTTGAATTACCAAGAAGAGTCTTTATACTGTTATTTGTAAACGCTAAGTTATTATAGGCAAATGGACCAACATTCTGAGTTCCAGTACCATTGAAATTTACAGTTCCAGTTCCTTTGTTAAAGGTTCCACCTCCTGAAAAGGCCCCTCCTATATTAAAAGCACCAACTCCGGTATAGGTAATTACATTTCGCGCAGGTGTCGAAGTATTCATTAAAACACTTCCACTGGTATTAATAGTTCCAGTTGTAACAGAAAGTGTTAAAATCTCAGTATTAACACCTGTTTCCGGCATAGTTACAGATGCGCAATTTAATGTTCCAGTAGCTACTGTAAGAGTCTGGCTTCCGGCAGCTGCATTTGGATTTCCAAAAGTTACCGCACCACTTACATTTAAGGTTCGTCCTGTAATGTTTAATGATGTTGCATTTATTGTTAAATCATCGAATACCAGATTGCCAATTGGATTAGCGGGATTAACATCTAAAGTAAGTACTGTATTATTTAATATTGTAACTGTTCCTGCGCAAGCATTCTGACCAGGATATGCTGTTGCCGCTACCCAAGCTACTCCGTTCCATCGTTGCCAGTTTGCCACAACCGACCAATTTCTGGCACCAGTTCCATTTGTTCTGTAATTTCCGCCGGGAGTAACTGATAGTATAGTATTCACTGCTGCGGTTGTGTTACAAGGTCCCTCAAACCTTACAAAATAGGTTGTTGTACTAGAAGGTGCTGCAATGATAAGATTATTTCCTGTTCCAACAAGTATAGTAAAACCAGCATCACTATACCATTTCGCTATAGCACCCGTTCCTAGTGTTCCACCGGCATATGAAAGTGTAACATTTGTCCCGGGACAAACATTATTTACATCTCTTGTGGCTGATAATGGTACAATACTAAGCGTATTTACTGTAACAGAAATAGTATTGGTGGTTATGTTCTGTGCTCCAATAAGAAAGGTAAGGTAATAATTGCCTGAAACAGATGCTGTATAAGTAAATGAAGTTGCTCCTGCAATGGCAACACCATTATTATACCATTGGTAGTTACTTCCATCATTGGGAACAGAAAGCACAACTGATCCTCCTGTGCAAAAGGTTGTTGACCCTGAAACAGATAGTGTATAAGCTCCCGCTGTGAAAAGTGAGGAAATAGGACTAGCATTCAGATTTGTCAGATTACCAAAACCGCAATCAATTGGATAATTATTAGGATCAGTACAGATAAGGTCTACATAACCAGCACCAGTTTTAATTATCGGTGTCGGATCAAGCACAAAAACAGCTCCTGAAGTAACATCAAATGAACCCTGATTATTTGCTCCCTGCATATCAAGATTACCGGTTACAACAAGATAACCGCCAGCAATTGCCATTACCTGATTACCGGATATGTAATCTCCATAAACAATAAGCACTCCACCTGAATTTATTGTCAGATCTGCATTATTTCCCAAAACCAGATTTCCATATATTGTTAAAGTATCATTAACAATAAGGTCTCCATTTCCAAAATCTAAATCACCAATCCGGCGTACATTTCCATAGATTGTACAATTTGGTGCAATATTGTTTACTCCAGGGTTAGAGTTATCAGACCAGATTGAATTATCGATCCAGTTACCGGATATATTATTTAAAGTTGATTCCTGACTTAAAACCGGGGAAATAAACGAAATAATAAACAACAGAAAAAGAAATAAATTCTTCCGATGCGTAAACGGAACTGCCTTAAGCAGAAGAGTTTTGAAAACGATATCGGAAAAAATAATTCTCATCTAAAAATGTTTCCTTGATTAAAATTCAATTCAAATTAAATACTGTTTTTATTGTTTTTGCATACATATAACCAGTAAAAACTGATTAAAAAATAGCAAGGCAAATGCTTCATCCAACTTAACAATTACACTATTTAAACAAAAAAATAAACCTTTAAAACGCCCTAAATCGAAATTGCACACATTTTTCAATATGTATGACCCTTAAAAACTGTATTTGGTTGTTTCAACGTAAATAATAATTTAAGGTTACCAATGCTTATTAGTTCTCGATTATTCAAACTACATCTGTTTTTATAACTTAAAATCAAGCCTAATTTCTAATTACTATGATATTCACAGTTTCTAAATTCGTCTTAAATATAGGCATAACTTTCTGATTTTTCTAAGGGTAAATACTCATTCTAACGCTTAATACCACGTATTAATAAGTGCGTATAAATACTTGATTGAATATTATTCCTTTTTTTAATGAACCGTAATTCAAAACCTAAGACTTTACTTCACAATTTGATTCAACTTTTAAACGTAATTCTTGTTACATGTACCTATCTTGCAGACAAAATGTGCAATGGTATTGAATAGTTGCGTATTTTTGAATTAATTTTATTCCCGCTTAAGCAGAATTTATATGGATAAACTCTCTTTCTTAAATAATTCAGATGCGGATGCCATCGATCAGTTATATCAACAATACCGTAAGGATCCCTCTTCCCTTGAAGAAAGCTGGAGAAAGTTTTTCGAAGGTTTTGAATTTGCTTTAAATAATTACAACGGAACGCAGGTAAATTCAGAGCATGTAGACAAAGAAATTAAAGTTATCGAGCTAATTGATAATTACAGAAAAAGAGGGCATCTATTCACCAAGACCAACCCTGTCAGGACCCGAAGAAAATATTTCCCTACGCTTGACATTGAAAATCATGGCTTAAATACGACTGACCTTGAAACTGAATTTCATGCAGGAAAAGAGATCGGAATAGGGAAATCAAGTTTGAAAAATATAGAGGAATATTTAAAACAAACCTACTGTCATTCTATCGGGGCGGAATATATGTTTATCAGAGATCCGGAAAAACTTCGTTGGTTGCATACCCGGATTGAAGCCAATATGAACACTTCAGTATTTTCCCCCGAAGAAAAAAAAGAAATGTTTATGCATCTTAAACATGCTGTGGGATTCGAGAATTTCATCCATAAAAAGTTTATCGGTGCAAAAAGGTTTTCTCTTGAAGGAGCCGAAGTTCTTGTGCCTGCAATGGTTGCTGCTATCGATAAAGGTGCTGAATTAGGTATCGAGGAATTTGCCATCGGAATGGCTCACAGGGGAAGGCTTAATGTTCTTGCAAACGTTCTGCAAAAACCTTATGAGAAAATTTTTAAGGAATTCGAGGGAGGTGAATATGAAGCCGGTATCACCTTAGGCGATGTGAAATACCATCTCGGCTATGGAAACACCATAACCACGGCCAAAGGACATAAGGTAATTCTCAATGTGGCTCCAAACCCTTCGCATTTAGAGGCCGTTGGACCTGTTATACAAGGAATTGTGCGCTCCAGGGTTGATCATGTTTACGGGGGAGATTATAATAAAATCGCACCGATAATAATTCATGGCGATGCTGCAATTGCTGCTCAGGGTGTGGTTTATGAAGTTATTCAGATGTCAGAACTCGCCGGATACAAAACCGGTGGAACAGTGCATCTGGTAATTAACAATCAGGTTGGATTTACTACGAACTATCTCGATGCACGTTCTAGCACCTATTGTACAGATATTGGAAAAGTTACCAAATCGCCAATTTTCCATGTTAACGGGGATGATGTAGAAGCTCTGGTGCACACCATAAGGCTGGCATTGGAGTATCGGCAGACTTTTCATACTGATGTTTTTATTGATATTCTTTGCTACAGAAAATACGGTCATAATGAGGGAGATGAACCTCGGTTTACCCAACCGCTATTATATAAGGAGATAGCCAAACATCCTAATCCGCGGGACATTTATGCTCAAAAGCTTATCGAACAAGGTATTTACAAAAGGGAAAACATAGATGAGATTATTCATAACTATGACGAAATTTTAGAGGGGAAACTACTGGAAGCCAGGGAATTAAAGAAAGTTAGCATTCCTCAGTTCCTTAAATCGGATTGGAAGGATTACCGCTTTGCAGAACCTTCAGATTTTGAAAAACTTTTGGTTACTGGAGTAAAAATAAAAAAGCTCAAAGAACTAGCCATAAAGATCACAAGTTTGCCAAAGGATAAAGAGTTTTTTAAGAAGATTGTGAAGCTTTATGAGGATCGTAATAAAATGGTCAGTGATGATAAACTCGACTGGGCAATGGGCGAACTTCTGGCATATGCGAGCCTTCTGGATGAAGGACATCCAATTCGCATTAGTGGACAAGACGTTGTAAGAGGTACTTTTTCGCATCGCCATGCTGCTGTAGTTATTGAAGATACTGATCAGCAATACATCCCGCTAAAAAATCTGAGTCCGGAACAACCGCGCTTTGATATTTATAATTCTCTACTTTCCGAATATGGTGTGTTAGGGTTTGAATATGGATATGCAATGGCTACACCTGCAGGACTTACAATCTGGGAAGCACAGTTTGGTGATTTTCATAATGTTGCACAGGTAATTATTGATCAGTACATAAGTTCGGCAGAAGAGAAATGGGGATTAATGAACGGCTTGGTATTATACCTCCCCCATGGCTTTGAGGGCCAGGGACCAGAGCATTCAAGCGCCAGAATGGAGCGTTTTTTAAACCTCGCTGCAAACAATAATATGCAGGTGGTAAACCCAACTTCTCCTGCAAATTTGTTTCACTTGTTAAGGCAACAGCTTAAAAGAGACTTCCGGTTGCCACTTATAATTTTCACCCCAAAATCTCTTCTAAGGCATCCTCGCTGCACCTCCACTCTTGAGGATCTTCAAAATGGTAATTATCAGGATGTTATTGATGACCCGGATACAGACATACCTGAAGTCAGAAGAGTTGTTTTCTGCACTGGCAAAATATATTTCGACCTACTTGAAAAGAAGGAAGAATTTAATGCGCGGGATATCGCATTAATCCGACTTGAGCAGTTACATCCTTTTCCTTCTAAAAAGATTGAGAAGATTCTGAAGAAATATAAAAACAATCTTTTAACACTTTGGGTTCAGGAAGAACCGGAAAACATGGGTGCATGGTATTATATTCAAAACCACATGCGAAAATATAATATTATATCTGTAACCCGCATGCCAAGCGGAAGCCCAGCTGTTGGCATGTTTAAACTACATGAAATTCAGCAAAAAGAAATCATTGAAAAGGTATTCCGACATTGCACCTGTGAACTAAAAAACAAGTATTGTGGCTTGCAATGTATGGTTGGAAGCTCAAGAAAAGAGATTCTGAAACAGCACTATTATTTTGAGGAGAACTAATCCGCTTTCAAAAAAGGAAAACATGCAAATTGAAATTAAAGTACCAAGTCCTGGAGAATCCATTACCGAAGTTGAAATCGCCAAATGGTTTATAAATGATGGCGACATTGTTCAAAAAGAACAGGAAATAGCTGAAATTGAGTCCGATAAGGCAACTTTACCCCTTATTGCCACAGATGGTGGACAGGTTCATATTCTGAAACCTGCAGGAACAGCTGTTCCAGTTGGGGAAGTTGTCTGCACTATTGATACTTCTAAAAAAGCTGATATAAGAGCTAAAGTGGATGCAAAAAGCAAATCCCCTGAAATTGAAGTTGCAAAGCCTATGATTGCTGATACTAATAAAGCACAGGTTTCCAAAAAACCTGTTGATGAAAAAAAACAAGGCGGGGAAATGAAAATTACTCCGGTTGCTCAAAAAATTATGGATGAGAATCATTTGTCAGTGGAAGACATCATAAGCGGACTTAAAAAACTCAGTAGTAAAGAAGTTCTGGCCGTTCTTAATTCTGGGATTTCAGAAACCCCAGCCCTTTCCAAAACACGCGAAATCAGTCGTAGTGAAGACCGAACAAGGATGAGTGTACTCCGACGGAAACTTAGTCAGCGCCTTGTTTCCGTGAAAAATGAAACTGCAATGCTGACAACGTTTAACGAAGTCGACATGAGTGCAGTCATCGAACTGAGGAAAAAATATCAGGACGAATTTGTAAAAAGACATGCTATTAAACTGGGATTTATGTCGTTTTTTACCAAAGCTGTTTCAGAAGCACTATTGCTTTTCCCGATGGTAAATAGTCGCATTGAAGGCGAAGAAATTGTGAGTCCATCATATACTGATATTGCAATTGCAGTGCAAACCGAAAAAGGACTAATGGTTCCCGTTCTTAGAAATGTAGAAACTTTGAGCCTTGCAGGTATTGAAATGAAAATTTCAGAATTGGCAGGTAAAGCCAGAAGCAACAAAATCAGCATTGAAGAAATGAGCGGAGGAACTTTTACCATTACAAATGGCGGTATTTACGGTTCTATGATGTCGACACCAATTCTGAATCCTCCCCAATCTGCAATTCTCGGGATGCATAACATTATTGAACGTCCGATTGCCTTAAATGGACAGATAATTATCAAACCAATGATGTATCTTGCGCTTTCTTATGACCACCGGATAATAGATGGAAAAGATTCTGTTAGTTTTTTACTAAAAGTTAAGGAATGCATTGAGAATCCGGTACATATCCTTTTCGGGGGAATTGATCCGAGGAAGATTTTGCTTGATTTGTAGGAGGAAATAAAAAATTACTTTTTAAGTAGTGTATCTTGAATTCGGTCTTAATTGAATTGTTTGAAATTTATAATTAGATATTTGAATGTCCTATAAAACTAAAGATAAAACTGCTCTTGTATTTGGTGCCACTGGATTAGTAGGGTCTGAGCTCACTAATCTGTTATTAACAAATGATCATTATGATTGTGTAAAGATTTTTGTCAGACAAAAAAGCGAATCACAGCATTCAAAGCTGATTCAGATTGTTACAAATCTTGATAATCCTGCGGAAATATCTGAAGAAATCAAGGGGGATGATTTGTATTGCTGTTTAGGAACAACCCGTAAGAAAGCTGGATCTAAAGAGGCATTTGAATGGGTTGATTTAGACCTTCCACTTAAAATAGCCTCCATCGCTGAGAAAAATGGAGTTCGCAAATTCCTGGTGGTATCTTCAATAGGTTCAAAACCTGAGTCGCGGAATTTTTATTTGCGAACTAAAGGAAAAATGGAACAAGGAATTCTGGCAATGAATTTTAATACCATTTGCATTGTACGACCTTCCATCTTACTTGGACAAAGAAAAGAAAGCCGACCTGCCGAGGAATTCGGAAGAATTATGATAAGGATTTTCACTTTTATGCTTTTCGGCCCACTTAAAAAGTACAAGGGGATTCAGGCTGAAACTGTTGCCAGGGCTATGATTCGGCTTGCAAACACAGTGAATACCAGAGTGATTTTGGAATCCCATAAACTTCAGGATACTGGTGAGCAACTTTAGTGTTCACTGATGTTTGATGATTAAGCTTCATCTGTCTAAATTTTAACAATTCCTTACTAAAAGTGATTCTGAATTATTAACTTTTATGGAAATGAGTCAAAAATAGTTGGCGATTTTCAAAAAAAAGCAATTAGACAAGCTGATTTTTAGATGTTTCGCAACATTAAACATGAGGGGTTTAAACCCCGCCTAGATTTTTTTGAAAAGGTCGCAAAAAAGTCAAATAAAAAGGCAGAGATTTTGAAATATAGCACATTAATAAGTATGAATAAGCTTGCTTTCTGGCGGGGTTTAAACCCCGTTGAGATTTTTTTGAAAAGGTCGCAAAAAAGTCAAATAAAAAGGCAGAGATTTTGAAATATAGCACATTAATAAGTATGAATAAGTTTGCTTTCTGGCGGGGTTTAAACCCCGTTGAGATTTTTTTGAAAAGGTCGCGAAAAAGTCAAATAAAAAGGCAGAGATTTTGAAATATAGCACATTAATAAGTATGAATAAGCTTTCTTTCTTGAGGGGTTTAAACCCCGAACGCTTATTACATTTCGAACAATACTTCAATAGTCAATTATCAGTTTTACAAAGAATCAAGGAACTTTTTTAACTCTTCAATTGAGTTCTTTTCGTCGTCAGTTTTTGTAACACTTTCCGCTTTTGCAATCCAGCTTCTTGCAACATCAGGTTTTTCGTTGTAGGTATTCACAATTGCAGTCAGGAAATAACTATCAAAATCAGGTTGTACAGCAATTACCTTCTCAAGCCATTCATTGCATCTTGTTAAAAGTGCAGGATTAAACAGTTGATTTTCAATGATATAATAAGCCTCACTGTATAAAAATTTGATGTTCCCTTCTGGTAATTGATTATAATGCTTTTCAACGGCCAGGATATAATTTTCCCATTCTTCCAATTGCGAATAATATATTTTACGGGTTGTAAGTTGGGCTTCGGGGATCCTGTCAGGGTTTCCCATCATGTAAACAGGAACAAGTTGGATCGCAATTTTTTCCATTAAAGCAGAATCTGCATTTTGAGCAGCTCTTTGCATTGTCAGGTCAAATGCGCTTGAAAGATACTGGCTAAGGTCTTCCTGACCCCAACTTGTAGCAAGGGTATCAGCATTTTTCATAACGGTCTGAACTGGAAACGACTCAATGTCGCCGGCTACAGCAATAAGTATTGCTTTATTTGCAGGGTTTAGTATGTCGGACTCAGTAAAAGCTTTAATTTTTTCAGCAGCAAGAGCGACAAGTATATTTTTATTCTCAAATTTCCCTAATAATACCATATATTCTTCAGTTTCAGATTCAGAAAGTGCTGATAAAGAGTATTTTGAATTTAACTCCATATACCTTTTTCCTGATTCCTTCACTAACTTTCCTGTTTCAATAAGTGCTTCCGGAGCTCGATACCCAACAGCCTCATACAGCAGCTCTTCAGATGAATTTATAAAGTACATGGAAGGATAGGCAGTAAGCTTATACTGACTGGCCAGAACCGTTCCAAAATCACTTTCCCCATCAACTTTCAGATTGATATAAGAAGCGTTAAAAAAATTACCAACTTCTGCTACAGTATATACATCGGAATCCATCATTTTACAAGGTCCACACCAAGTTGCATAGATATCAAGGAATATGTCCTTACCCGATTTCAGTGCATTTTCCTTTGCTTCGTCCCAATCCTTTTTGGATTTAACAACTGTAAAATTTAGTTCCTGAGCGTTTGTTGCTAATGTCAGGCAAAATGCAGATAGAATAAACACGCTGACAATTTTAAATTTTATACTGATCCTTTTCATGTTGCTTTATTAAAGTTATAATATTTTTAGTATTTATCGTCAAAAATGAATTACGAATTAGTGCGCATATCCATATAAAACACTTCTTATCACGAAATGGTCAATCCCGCTGCAAAAAAAATATCCAGTAATTTACCTTCTTCATTCTCCCAGCAAAGTTCAGTGGCGGCCTTTTTTAGACCTGATTTCCACTCTGCTCTTTTATCATCATTAAAAAGCAGCATCCCAATAGCTTCATGAATAGTAGCTTTATCCCTGCTTTCAACAATAATGCCAATATTGTATTTTTCTACAATCCTTTTCATTTCCGGAAGATCCGAAACCAGAACCGGGATTTCGGCCTGAGTGTAGTCGAATAGCTTATTAGGCATAGCATATCGATAATTAAGGCCAAGGTCTTCTTCAAGACTCACTCCTGCATCAGCGAGTTTGGTTAAATTGTGAAGGGCACTGAATTGAATTTTCCCGGTAAAATAAATTTTCTCAGGAAATTTTTCTTTTGCATATTTTTCAAGGGATTTTCGAATGTCGCCATCCCCTGCAATAATCAGTCTGACCTTTTCCATTTCTCCAACAACTTCTATCAAGGTTTCCAAACCTCTACCAATATTAATTGCTCCCTGATAAATCAATACCTTATCATTTCCTTTATCAAAAGGCAGTTCAATGTTTACTGATTCTTTGTTTCTAAGGGGGAAATTGTGAATCAGTTGAAAATCGACACCATATTTTGATTTGTAAATATCTGCAATTGGCTTACTTACTGTGTATGCATACTTTATGTGCGGGAGAATCATTTGTTCAATTTTAAGCCAGAATTTTTTAACCCGCTTTCGTCCAATCAACTCCGGAACCTCGGTGAAATATTCATGGCTGTCATATATCAGCTGAACGCGTCTGATTTTAGAAACCAGATAATTTGCAGGAAGAGTATCCAGGTCATTTGACACAAGAAAATCGATTTTCCATCTAAACATCAAAAAAAGGAAAAGCCGGAAATTAAAAAATGCATAAAAAAGAAAACCTTTTTTAAATAGCAAACTCATTCTATGAGTTCCGTATTCTCTTTGTTCCAAAGGCAGACTATCAGGAAGCTTCCTTCCTACAAGGCATACAGACGCTCCAGTTTTAACCAGACTTGAAATCACGCGGTGAACTCTCTGGTCGCTGGACAGATCATTGGTAACAGAAAAATAAATTTTTACCAAAAGCAGGAAGTGTTAAACTGAGTTTATAAGTCTTTATCGTAAAAAAAGAGATACACAAATTTTCAATAATCTTTAAAAATAATAATTTTTCCTGATAGTTGAAATCTACCAGATTATTGAAATAGCAATAAAAATACAAGCGCATCCTCAAATCAATACATTTCAATACCTATATTTGTAGGAAACCATACCATGTCAGAATTATTTGAACATTACTCCCTTAAAACAAGGAATTCCTTTGGGATTGAAGTCTCTACTCGCTACTTTTTTGAAGCTACTTGCCTGGATGACCTTCTTTTGTTTATAAAAGAAAGGCCGGATTCTTCAGGTCAGTTAATGATTATGGGCGAGGGAAGTAATATTCTGTTTACCAGAAGTTTTGACGGCACTATTATTCACCCGGCTTTTAAAGGAATTGAAGTTTTATCTGAAAACTCAGAAAAAGTGCATATAAAAGTGCAGTCAGGTGAAAACTGGGATGATTTTGTTAGCTATTGCGTTAAAAATAATTGGTCGGGGCTCGAGAATCTTTCCCTTATACCTGGTTCAGTTGGCTCATCACCTATTCAGAATATTGGAGCTTATGGTATGGAAGTGAAAGACTGTATCATTGAAGTTGAAGGCGTTTTCATTGATTCCGGAAAACATAAAGTTTTTTCAAACCATGATTGTCATTTCGATTATAGGAGCAGTATTTTCAAATCTGAACTTAAAAATAAGTTTATAATAACTTCTGTAAGTTTTGAATTAAATAAGAATTATGAATTTATTCTGGGTTATGGTTCTGTTGAAAAGGAATTCAGAAAAAAGCCATTGCAGAATCTTCAAAGTTTACGACAAACAATAATTGAAATAAGAGAGAGTAAATTACCCGATCCGCGCAAACTGGGAAATGCCGGAAGCTTTTTTAAAAACCCGGTAATTCCAAATTCCAACTTTACAAAACTTCAGGAAAAACACCCTGATATCCCCTTTTATCCAGCAGGTACTGAACATAGCAAAATCCCTGCTGCTTGGCTTATTGAGCATGCCGGATGGAAAGGTGTAAGAGAAGGAAATACTGGTACTTTTCCGGGTCAGCCTCTGGTAATTGTTAATTATGGTGATGCCAGCGGGAAGGAAATATTGGACTTTGCAAAGAAAATTACAGATTCAGTTTTTGAAATATTTGGTGTAAAGCTGGAAACTGAGGTAAACCTTTTTGTATAGCTTTATAGTCAGATTCCTCATATTAGCAAGTCATTATAACTTTCCGGGCTTCTTCAAGTATTAAAAGTGCCTCTTCTTTTGTTGCGGCTTCAGCATAGGTTCTAAGGACAGGCTCAGTTCCGGAAGGACGAATCATTAGCCAGGTATTTTCATTAAAAATGTATTTATACCCATCAAAATCGAGCTTTTTGGTCACCTTGTAATTTCCGAAGTGAGAAAATTCATCATTTTTACACATCTCTATTACTCTGTATTTCAAATCTTTATCTATATGGAGATCCGATCTCTCGAAAGCAAAAGAACCAGTTATTGAATACACTTCCTCAATTAGTGTTTCAAGGGATTTATTCGTTTCAGCCATAAACTGCCAAATGAGTAAGCCCATCCAAACCCCATCGCGTTCAGGAATATGTCCTTTCACACCAATGCCACCTGATTCTTCACCTCCAACTAAAACATCTTCCTTAAGCATATGCTTTGAGATATCTTTAAAACCGATTTTCACTCTCTCTACTTCAAGATTGTAGTGTGCAGCAAGCTTTTCAATTTTTACCGTGGAAGAAAATCCTGTTATAATCTTACCTGTAAGCCTTTTATACCCACCAAGATAATGGATCAGCAATAAAATTACATGGTGAGAATCGATATATTCTCCTTTGGAATTTACAAGTGCAATCCGGTCAGCATCACCGTCAACTGCAAGACCACAATCGATTTTTCCATCCGCAGCAATGAATTTGAGGTAATCTCTAAGGTTTCTTGCCAGTGGTTCAGGGGAGGTGCCGTTGAACAAGGGATCAGGGCGATCATTAATATTGATGACGTCAGGCAGAATACTTTTCATAATATTTTGTCCGCTTCCAAACATCGGATCAAAGGCAAAACGAAACCGTGATTTGGAAATAAGGTCCAGGTTAAAGCTTTTCCCTAGATGATCGGTATATAATTTTTCAAGGTCAAAATATTTTACCAGGCCTTTTTCAATCAGCGACTCAAGATTTATTTGTTCAAGGTCGATTTCGGTTTCAGAATTAATGAGGTTTTCAATATTACGGATATCCTCTTCAATCAATGGGCCACCGTGGGAACCCTTCAGCTTATAACCGTTGTAATCAGCAGGATTATGACTTGCTGTAATTACTATTCCAAAACATGCATCCAAAGCAGTAACAGCGTATGATATAGCCGGTGTAGGTACAAAATGTTCACAGGTAATAACTTCAATGCCTTTAGAAGCAAGAACTTTTGATACAGTTTCAGCAAACATTGCTCCCCCGAAACGGGTATCAAATCCAACAATTACTTTCGGGCTTTTATACTTATTATGGATCCATGCGGCACAAGCAAGACTAACACCGGCAACATTCTCAACTGTAAAATCTTTTGCAATTATTGCACGCCAACCGTCGGTTCCAAATTTTATGCGATTTATCATTTCTTAATCTAAATTTTGAATTAAAGTGCTGATAAAAATACCAATGTCACTGATATAAATACTATAAAAAATGGTTAAATGATTAGCAAACATTAAGGCTACACGATCTCAAAAAAGGAAACAAAAGCCTCATTTGATTCTGTTCAAACGAATAAAGTTAGCACTAGTTATAAATTTTACGCCGGTTGAGTGCTTTTTGGTATGAACGTGCATTTTCATTATGTTGAGCCAAGGTTTTGGCGAAATTATGATAGCCAGAGAAATCATCCTTTGCACAGAAATATAGATAAGAGTGCTTTTCATAATTTAAAACTCCATCAATAGCACTTACGGATGGAATACTTATTGGTCCCGGCGGTAATCCCCTGTGTAAATAGGTGTTATAAGGTGATTCGATTGATTTATGTTTAGTAAGCACCCTTCTCATAGTAAAATCCCGCAATGCAAAAATGATAGTAGGATCCGATTGTAGTGGAATTTTTGCTTTGATTCGGTTTACAAATACACCCGCAATTCTGGGATTCTCCGAATCACTTAGCGTTTCCTGATCAACTACAGAGGCAAGTGTAGAAATTTCAATAGGTGTAAATCCCATTTCAACAGCTTTTGCATACCTGCCTTTAGACCAGAAGGAGATATAACCTGCGCTCATTTTTTCAATAAATTTCTTTGGAGTGGTATTCCAGTAAAATTCATATGAATCTGGTATAAACATTGCCGGAAATGATTCACTCGTAAATCCATATCTTGAGATAATCGCGGTATCCCTCAAGGCAGCCAGAAATTCAAGCGAATCGGGCTCAAGTTGCCTGTCAATGACACCTGCAAGGTCTGCAAGGCTCCTGATATTGTTAAATGTAACCATCATTGGCTCCTGTGTTCCAGACCTCAACATATTCAGAAGCTGGTTATTGGTCATGTTTTTCTCGATCCTGTATCTGCCAGGATGGATGTTTGCTGCATAATTTTTCTTTTTGGCCAGCCATTCAAACCCTTTTGCATCGCTCAATATCTGGAGTTTATTTAATTCAGAAATAACTTGAGCGTATTCAGAACCTGTTTTAATAAATAGAATTTTGTCGGTACTGCTGTGAATATCTACAGCAGGCAGAAATAATGTTTTGTAGATTCTGAATAGAATATACAAAGCAATAAGCAATGCAGCAAAAATGCCGAACATACTAAGTCTTAGAAGTGGAGGTGTTTTCCTGCTGATTTGTTTTCTAACCATTATTAATATTCTTTTTAGAAGGTCAAAGGTAAAATTTGAAATACAAAAGACAAAAGAATTAGTTTTCTCTTCTTTGTTTAAAACAATGTTTGTGAAAACCGCTTAACAACTGTAATTTTGCATTGAATACATTAAAAACTAGAATGGATAAGATAAAAAGAATAGCCCTAGTTGCGCACGATAACCGCAAAGTCGATTTAATTGAGTGGGTTGATCACAACTGGGTAACCCTAAAAAAACACCGACTTGTGTGCACCGGCACAACAGGAAGGCTTGTAGAAGAAACGATAAACCAGAGAATGCATGATGCCGGTCTCCCCGGAATTGACATTACAAAACTTAAGTCAGGCCCATTAGGTGGAGATCAGCAACTTGGAGCAATGATCGCCGATGGGAAAATTGACCTGATGATTTTCTTCTGGGATCCCATGCAACCACAGGCGCATGATGTTGATGTGAAAGCACTTCTCAGAATAACAGTTTTATATAATGTTCCAACTGCTTCGAACCGATCAACTGCGGATTTTGTAATTACCTCTCCCCTGTTCAATGAAAAATACACACCGAAGTTGAAGGATTATTCGACATATATGAACAGAAGTATATAAATTTTTGTTTTCTGAAAATTATCAGCGTAAACATTGAAATGCCCACCCGTTGAAGGGTTTGGGCATTTCAGTTATTTATCTACTGCAATGACTTGAGTGCAGCTTCCATGCGATCCATTGCTTTCACAAGGTTTTCGTCGGAAGTGGCAAATGAGATACGGATATAGTTTTCGGCTCCGAATGCTTCGCCAGGTACCGTTGCAATCTGTCCTTTTTCGAGAAGAAACAGGCTCATATCAGAGGAACCATTGATTTTTTTACCTTCAGAGGTTTTACCGTAAAATGCACTCATATCAGGGAATACATAGAATGCACCGTCGGGTGAATCGCAACGCACACCTTTCATTGTAGCAATTCGGGAAAGTACGTAATCTCTTCTGCGACGAAATGCCAGATTCATGTCTTTTGTACATTTCTGATCTCCGGTTAAGGCAACAACAGCAGCTTTCTGAGCAATCGATGAAGCACCTGATGTCATTTGTCCCTGAAGCTTATCACATGCTTTTGCAAGCCAGAGTGGCCCACCCATATAGCCTATACGCCAGCCTGTCATTGCGTAGCCTTTAGAAACTCCGTTTATTACAGCAACACGGTCTTTTACTGAGTGAAACTCAGCTATACTGGTATGAACTCCCACGAAATTAATATGCTCATAGATCTCATCTGAGATTATAGTAATTTCTGGGTGTTTTTCAAGAATTTTTACCAAACCTGCCAGTTCATCACGAGTATAGATACTACCGGTGGGATTGGAAGGAGAACAGAGGATTATCGCACGGGTTTTAGGCGTAATTGCTGCTTCGAGCTGAGCAGGAGTAATTTTGAATCTCTGATCAATCCCTGCATCAATAATTACATTTACACCTTCAGCAAGCTTAACCTGCTCAATGTAACTAACCCAGAAAGGAGCAGGAACAATAACTTCATCACCAGGATCAATTACCGACAACAAAACATTCGCAATATTATGCTTTGCTCCCACTGAAACAATAATCTGCTCAGGAGTAAAATCGAGATTATTTTCGTCTTTAAACTTTTTACAAATAGCTTTTCTAAGATCAAGGTAACCTGTAATAGGTGAGTAGAATGAAAAATTGGCGTCAATAGCATCTTTTGCTGCCTGTTTAATATGATCGGGCGTTGGAAAATCGGGTTCACCCACGCTTAGGTTGATGATATCAATACCCTGAGCCTTCATTGCATTGCTTTTTTGGTTCATTGCGATGGTTTGCGACTCTGATAAACTGTTTAATCTCTTTGAAACATTAGCCATTTGTTCTAATTTTGGTTAAAAGTGTTAATTTTAGAAACTTTATTTCTCACCAAAAATACTTTATTTGATTATAAATTGTTTATTATTCACCCAATTAAGTATAAAAAAGATATAAACATGATCGATTTTATTGAAATTCTTAAGTACACACTTCCGGCTATTATTGTTTTTTTTACAGCATTTCTACTTATCAGGATGAATCTCCAAAATGATGAAAAAAGAAGAAGGTATGAAATGTCGAGGGATAAAAAAGAGAGCATCCTTCCCTTACGCCTGCAGGCCTACGAAAGATTGATTCTTTTCCTTGAGCGAATTTCTCCCGAAGCACTGGTTATGCGTGTTAGCAGACAGGATCAGAATGTGAGTCAAACTCTTAATGAGCTTATATCCACTATCCGAACTGAGTTTGAGCATAATTTGGTACAGCAGACATATATCAGTTCTCAGGGCTGGGATATGGTGAAATCGGCAAAAAATAACATGATCAAACTTATAACAGAATCAGCTAAAGAGCATAAACCCTCTGCAAGTGGTTTGCTCTTAAGCCGTCAGATTCTGGAAGATGCAAATGAGATGCCTTCTTCACCGGTTATGCCGGCAATTGAATATCTGAAAAAAGAAGTGCGGGAGTTGTTCTGATTATTTGATCAACTCTACACTACGTTTAACGAATTTAGCAAGCTCTTCGCCTTTAAGCATATTATTTGAAAGAAGTGCAAGGTCGATAAGCTGTTTCAGAGTTTTGTTCTTGTTGCCAAAATCTTCTAGCAGAGTTCTTTTTTCAGTGTCAAGTAAATCAATCTTGCTTTTAACTTCATGAAGTTTGTCTTTTTCAGCCTGAAGAATCTCTTCGTCTTTCTTAGCTTTCTGATCTTTCTCTAACTGTTCTTTTTCAGTATTCAAGGGAGTAAGGTCTTCTGCAATTTTCTCAAGCTTTCCGGATAGTTTCTTGTTTTTATCATCAACCATTTTGGTAATCAATGGGTGGTTTGTGTTAACTACCAGATTATAGCTGTCGGGAAATCCTCCAAACATGCCGCCACCTCCGCTCATTGCCGACATATCTTTCATTCGGCGCATATATTCCGATTGAGTAATAATTACAGGCTGATCATTTTCCGAAAGTGCTTCACAGTTTACCATAAAGCCTTTGCGGGTTTTCATTTGACTGTTGAAAATGGTGCTCAGGTCATTTTTCTCAGATTCTTCAAGTTTACTTTCCGACTTTTCTTCTTTATCGATAAGTTTGTCGATCACATCTGAGTCAACACGGATAAAATGAGTGTTTTCCAACTTCTGTTCAAGCTGATTAATGAAATGTGAATCCAACTGACCATCAAGAACCAGAACATCGTAGCCTTTGTTCTTAGCCGATTCAATAAAGCCAAACTGTTCCTCAGCATTTGTGGTATAGAGATACACAACTGATTTATGTTTATCAGTCTGGTTTTCAGCAACAAGGGTTTTATATTCCTCGAATGTAAAATACTTTGCTTCAGTATTCTTTAGCAATGAGAATTTCGCTGCTCTTTCATAAAATTTCTCATCTGTAATCATCCCATACACAATAAATAACTTCAGATCGTCCCATTTTGATTCATATTGTGGACGATCGGTTTTAAAAATTTCTTCCAGACGGTCGGAAACTTTCTTTGTTATGTGGGAAGATATTTTTTTAACGTTGGAATCGCTTTGCAGGTAGCTTCGCGAAACGTTCAACGGAATATCGGGTGAATCGATTACACCATGCAATAATGTCAGAAATTCAGGAACAATTCCTTCTACGGAATCGGTTACAAAAACCTGATTGCTATATAATTGTATCTTGTTTTTCTGTATTTCGAAGTTATTTTTTATACGTGGGAAGTAGAGAATACCTGTCAGGTTAAAGGGATAATCCACATTCAGATGAATATTGAAAAGCGGAGCTTCGAGTTGAGGGTAGAGATCGCGATAAAATTTATCATAATCCTCAGGTTTTAAATCGGCCGGTTTGCGCGTCCACAAAGGCTTAGTATCGTTAATAATATGATCTTTTTCGGTATCCTTTTCTTTTCCATCTTTCCATTCAGTTTCCTTGCCAAAAGCTATTTCTACAGGGAGAAACTTGCAATATTTAGTAAGTATTCCGCTGATACGACTTTTTTCAAGGAATTCCTTTGATTCCTCGTCGATGAAAAGTGTGATTTCGGTTCCGAAACTATCCTTTTCTGATTCTTCCATATTATATTCGGGGCTACCGTCACATGTCCACTTCACAGCTTTTGATCCCTCTACATAAGAAAGCGTTTTGATCTCAACCTTTTCGGAAACCATAAATGCGGAATAGAAACCAAGCCCGAAATGACCGATGATTGAATTTCCCTGACCTTTATATTTTTCAAGAAATTCTTCCGCACTGGAGAAGGCAATCTGGTTAATATATTTCTCTACCTCTTCGGATGTCATTCCAATTCCATGGTCTGAAATGGTAAGTGTTTTCTTTTCAGTATCGAGGGAAACGTGGATTGTCTGGTCGCCAAGTTCACCTTTAAAATCACCCATTGATGCCAGTGTGCGAAGTTTTTGTGTCGCATCAACTGCATTTGAAACCAATTCCCTAAGAAAAATCTCATGATCTGAATAAAGAAATTTTTTAATTATAGGGAAGATATTCTCTGTGGATACACCAATTACACCTTTTTGCATGATTAGAAATATTTAAGTTTAACAATGCACATATTGTCAAAGCATGTGCCAAGTTATGGGGACTGACAAAATTACAGGGGAAAAAATTATTGCAGGTTACGGGCATCTACATCCTTCTGTAAAAGGAAGCTACCTTTTTGGAATTTTAGTCCATCATAAGAGCCATCGGGACCATAAAAGCGATAATTACCTGTGAACATTGGTTCAAAGGGCACAAGATGGTCGAGAACAATCATTTGAAGTTTTTCATCGAATTTTATACTTATGACGAGTTGAGCAGAATATTCAAGAATCATTCGTTTAACATTTTGCAGTTCCAGATGAAAATCTCCCCCGAAAACAGGTACTCCCTCTTTATCAAAGAGTAACACTTCGATTATTTTTTTGCTGGAGAAATCGTTATTGAAATCATAGCCCAAAAGAGTATAATAACTTTGTCGTTTATAAGTAAAAACGTAGGTTTTATAATATACACAGCCAAGCCAGTTTTCGGGGGAAAGGTTAAGCATTTCGGGGTTTTTCATGCCTTTTGATTTATTAATCAGAGGGTAAAAACTGACTTCCGGTTTTTTCCTTGTACCTATATTATATTGTATATATCCAAAATATGAGAATTTACCCTTGCTATTTCTCACATACCATGAATAGATATTTAGTTTTTTATCTTCAGTGTGAATCTGTCCGATCATATTAAGGCTATCCCATGCACAATAAAAAGACTTAGGATTTTTCAATACAGAAGAAAACTCTTCAATTATAAGGCTATTCAGACTATCGATAGAATTATCATTTTCTGAGGCGTACATTTGCCGGAAGTAAAGTTTCAGTTTATCTTCGGTTTGCTGAAAAGGAGAAATAGTTGTTTGTCCCATTGAAATTAATGAACACAAGCAAAAGAAACTACTTAGGATAAAGATTCTAATCATAGTGCGATGCGTCGTTGAAATCGTTTAAAACAAATTTAATAATCTACATTTTTCCACCCTTCCGATAACCCGCAGGTTATTGAGGTTTAGTGATGTTTGCTTTGAAAAGAGAGCTTCCCTTTCTTTTTGCCCCTCACCAACCCCTCGGCTATTTGGTTTACTGATGTTCGTTTTGGAAAGAGGGTTTTCGTGTTCACTTTGCCTGTTCAATGGCGATAGTCAACCGAGAACAAGCTTCCTCAATTTCACTTTCAGTAATATTCAGTGCTGGTGAAATACGGATGGCCGTATCACAGAAAAGGAACCAGTCAGTAACCAAGCCATTTTCAATAGCTTTTTTTACTACTTTGTGCATCAAATCTGCATTTCCCAATTCAACGGCAAGCAGAAGTCCCCTACCCCTGATTTCTTTGATGGCTGGATGAATCAGGAGTTTTCTAAACAGGTTTCCCTTTTCATCAGCCTTTAAATGGAGATTTTCATTTATCAGAACTTTAAATGCTGCATAGCCGGCAGCACATGAAACCGGATGACCTCCAAAAGTTGTAATATGTCCTAATACAGGATCATGGCTTAATGAATTCATGATTTCCTTACTACTTATGAACGCTCCAAGAGGCATACCTCCACCAAGACTTTTAGCCAAAACCAGAATGTCAGGAATCACGCCAAAAAGCCCGTAGCCAAAAACTTCACCAAGTCGGCCGAAACCTGTTTGAATTTCGTCAAAAACCAGCAAGGTACCTGTCAGGTTGCACCTATTTCTTAAGGCTGCCAGAAATTCAGAATCAATTTCAACAATCCCTGCTTCGGCCTGAAGAATTTCAATTATTACACAAGCAGTTTTTGAGGTAATAAATTCAATATCTTCCAGACAATTGTAACGAAGCAGTGAAATTCCGGGTAACAGAGGCCGAAAGCCGTTTTTGAAATATTCATCTCCCATGATACTAAGCGCACCCTGGGTACTACCGTGGTATGCATTACGAAACGCAGCAATCTCGTGTTTTCCGGTAAATCGTTTGGCAAGTTTCATTGCTCCCTCTATAGCTTCCGCACCTGAATTAAGAAAATATATGCTTTGCAAGGATTCAGGAAGGTTGCTGGTAAGAAGTTTTGCATATTCGATCTGAGGTGACTGAATAAACTCCCCATAAACCATAAGGTGCAGATGCTTATCGGCCTGATCCTTAACAGCAGCAATGATTCTTGGGTCAGAATGGCCAAGGTAAGAAACTGATACTCCGGAGATGAGGTCAATATAGTCTTTCCCGTCTGTTCCATACATAAAAACTCCTTTGGCTGAAACGATCTCCAGCAACATTGGAGAATCGGATGTGGGAGCCAGAAAATTGAGAAATGCCTGACGGTTGGAGACCATAATAGTTTTGAAACGAGGGATATTTACTTGATAATCAAGTTTATATCTTTCATCAACTTTTCTTTATATGATTTTCCTATTGGAATACTTTTACTACCATCATCGGTTTTGATAATTATTGCATTATCCTCAATAACATCGATGCTTGATGTATTAACAATATATGAGCGATGAACTCTGGTAAATTTATTGGAAGGTAATTTTTGTTCAATGGCCTTCATTGTAAAATGGATAGTATATTTTTCTTTGAAAGTATTGAAAATCACGTAGTTTTCAAGAGCCTCAACCCAAAGAATATCTTCATATTTAAGGCGGACAAGAGTAGAATTCTTTTTAATAAAGATTTCTTCTTTGCCAACCAAATGAAGCTTATTCTGCTCAAAACGAGCGGTTGCCTTATCAATTGCCTTGTAAAACCTTGGATAATTCAGAGGCTTGAGAAGATAATCGGTGACATTATATTCGAAAGCATCAATAGCATACTTTCCTTTACCAGAGACAATAATTATCAGCGGGGGATTTTTTAATGAATTGAGAAATTCGATTCCATTCATTTCCGGCATTTCGATGTCGAGAAAAATAAGATGAATATCCTCTTCATTTTTTAAATAATTGATGGCTTCAACTCCATCTGAAAATGAGGCTTTAAGGCTCACCCCTTCGGTTTTCTTAATAAACTCTTCAATGACTTTGCGAGAGAGTTTATCATCGTCTATTAAAATGCAATTCATTCTTTAAAACTTTGTGGATTAAAAACCTGACTTTATCACCATTAATCTTATTTTGATCAAAGATAAATAATTCTGATTATAAACAATACAAGAGAATTAATTAGTTAATTTATTTTAATTGGAAAAAAAAGCCGAGTGAAATTTCACGTTGTGCAACAGGTTTAGACTGAACTTAAAGACATACGTTCAGAAATTTTATAACAGCATTACAATTTTTTGTTGGTATCCCGAAGTTTGTTAAATTTTTTTTCTATCAATTCGACCTTTTTTATTGAATGCCGCATCCAATTTAGGAGAATCTCATCATAATCTTCTTTATTCAGTTGCCAATTACATTCGGAATTATGCAGTCTGCTTACCAAATCCTGAAGGCAGAGGGCTACCGATACAGAAATATTAAAGCTTTCTGTGAATCCGAACATCGGTATCCTAATAAATTCGTCGGCATTTTCAACTATATTTTTGGATATTCCGCTGAGTTCGGTGCCAAAGAATAAAGCAACTTTTCCTAAAGACAGATCGAAATCATGTAAAAGAGGGTATTCAGGATCAGGGCTGGTAGCGACAATACGGAATCCTTTTTCGCGCAAGTGCTTGATTGCGGCGATTGAGTTATTAGCAGAGCTGCTATATTTATGAAGGTTGATCCATTTATTGGATCCCATGGAAATTTCTTTATGTACAATGAATTTATTTCTGTTTTCGATTATGTGAACATCCTGGATTCCGAAACATTCGCAAGTACGGAGGACTGCGCTGGCATTTTGCGCCTGAAAAAGATCTTCTAATACAACGGTAAGGTAACGAGTTCGCAACTTCAGTACATTTTCGAAAGTTTGCAAACGGTTTTCCAACAGGAACTGAGACAGATATTGAATTAGTTCGATGTTCATCTGAGGATGGGTAAAAAAAAATCCCGGATAAACCGGGATTTTAAAGCGTAAAAAATATTTTTATTGAACTGTTTTTGCTAATTCGCTACCAGCTTTAAATTTCACAACTTTCTTAGCTTTGATAGTGATAGGTTTGCCAGTCTGGGGATTTCTACCTGTTCTGGAGTTTCTTTTAGAAACTGAGAAAGAACCGAATCCAACCAATGCAACGCGATCGCCTTTTTTAAGCGCTTTTGAAGTGGTTTTAACAAATGCATCCAGAGCTCTTTTAGCATCAGCTTTTGTTAATTTAGCTTCTGCAGCAATTGCATCAATTAATTGTGCTTTGTTCATAATTAAAATTTTTAAGGTTAGTAATCATTTAAAGTGTCAAATGTTAAGGCAAATATAGGTGTTTAAACGGTTTAAGCAAATTTAGAGGCTAAAAAATGCGTATTTGTTGATAAACGTACGAAAAAAGTTCACAAAGCCCCTCTAAACTCCCATTTAAATGAGGTTTCAAGCTGTCGGAAGGGCTTGTTGAAATACTTTTTTCATCAAAATGAGTGTTCATATTTCGAAGTTCTAAAATTTATATTACTTTTGCGCCTCTCAGTAGTGAATAGCATCGGAGAACTAAGATCAGCCTTAGAATGTATTAGATGAGCAGCGGCACACTATTACAGTAGTTAATAAATATAGGATCACCGTAGCTGAAACAAGGTGATAAAAGGAGGAATGGCAGAGCGGTCGAATGCGGCGGTCTTGAAAACCGTTGTACCCTCGCGGGTACCAGGGGTTCGAATCCCTTTTCCTCCGCAATCAAAAAGCCCGGGTGCATAGTGCTCGGGCTTTTATTTTTTCGGACTCGTTTAAAGTTGGCTTTCATAAGGGTCTTGGGAAATAAAAAACCAATATGACCATTACCTCGGTACCCCGTTACCCCGTTACCTTTTCTTTTGGCCCTCCTCAGCCCCTCCCCCAAGATGGAGGGAGCGGACTTTCGCAATTTCGGGAATTTTCGTTACCCCGTTACTATATTTCAGAAATTGTAAAAATTCTCATACCCTATCCCCAGATCAAATCTCCCATAAGAAATAGCCACAGGCTCGCTGTTGAGGAATGTTTTGAAATTGAATTTTCCCGACATAATGGTTCTCATGGCTTCTTCATCCACAAACAATCGTTGCACTCTCACGATCTTCAACTCCCCTTCAATAATAGTTAGGCGGTTTGTTTTATCACCGATTTTAAGGCTTACAGAATTGCCGGGGTCTTTAAGGTCGATGGTAATACTATCCAGTCCTGTGAGGTCAAAATTTGTTGCCGGGGAATAGCCTTTGAGTGAGAATTTCAAATCCACGGGTTCATATCCCATTCTACCTCTGAGAATTAAGTTAAGGGTATCTGGATTCACAATGATTTTGGCCGGAATATCTTCCTGGGTAGAGATAAAGGGCTTTCTGTCGATATAGGCTCCAAAAGTATTATAACCCCACTCCGAATAAATCGGCAGACCGGGATAGTAAGGATCCTGTATAAAGATGGTTCCCGAAAGATTGAAATCTTCCATTTTTTGGCAGGAAGAAAAAATCAGGGTCAGTGATAAAAGCAGGTACAAAAATCCAGTATTTTTCATAGCGTTATGTTTATTTTTTTAGTGGGAATTGTACCGAGAACTTAAATCCCTCGAGATAATCTACTTCCGAAATAGCAAAATTATGATCCGTAATGAAATACGAAGGCAGGAAAATTTCAAAGAGATAGTTGGCCTTATTCTCCTTTCCGTATTGAACTCCAACCGTTCCATACAGGGTCGCGTAGTTTTTATTGGTGGTGACTCCGATATTTTCCAGAATATTATCTTCGTAACTGTTCATTGATGTATCCTGAAAATCAATATTAGTGTCTTTTTTCAGGTTGAACCTGCTGAATTCTGCTCCTGCTCTGAAAAACAGGCCGATATCCCTGTAATGTAACGGAACCACCCGGATTTCAAGAGGGATGCTTATAAAATTATTTACTTCCGAAATATCTTTTACACGGGCAAATTTTGTATCGGTGCCCAGTATGGAGTAACGCAGGTAAAAAAAGTCGGCATTGCTCGAGCTGAATCCGGAAATTTCTGTGCGATAGCCTGTGTATCTTATTCCTGCAGAGATTCCCGTATTAAATCGGCTATAAAAATATTCATATTTCATTCCGAGTTGGAAGCCGGACGTCACCGACAAGATTTCGCCGTCGGAGCTTTGGTTCACGAAATAGGAACTGATATTCTGCCTTATGGCAATGGATTCTTTAATGCTGCCTTTCGGGTAAATAAGACCCGATTCGAGGTGTATGGACTTGGTCCATTTTGGTGCAGGTGCGGAAACCATTTCTTGGGAGTGAACGTTCAGTCCCGCAGCAAATAGTATGAACAATGACACTAGTGAATATTTCATAGCTGGCATTTAGTTTTTTGTATAGATGGAAAATCAGAGACATAGGTTGCGTCAGGGGAGGAGATATTTTAAGTTTGAAGCCTTGGGTCTTTAATTGAATAAGCCGTCTTCCTTGTAGTATCTAGTTTGATTTATTTGCCATTGTGTCTTTGTTTTAGTAAAAAACAAAAGTCACAAATCAATCCTCATTATTTGCTGCGGTTGTAAACTTTACCCTAGAATAAGTTGTGAAGCGTAGTAAGGAATATTTGCCTGTTTTTGCGATGCATATTAATTTACCCTTATCCTGGAATAGCAATTTCTTAAATTCCCTTATCGGATGCAGCCGATCCCCGGATTTTAATTTTGTTGGAAAATGTCAATCATTAAACGCTCCCACAGTTATTGAATTTACAGAGTCTAATGAGAATCTTTTAATAAGTATTTCATTATCGCCCGGAACGGGCTTTTCAATTTCCCTGAGCTTCAGGTTTTCGGGGGAACCGTATTTTTGATAGACTATTGCTTTCATAATGTCTGTTTTTATATTGTTATTTCTTCAATTATTCTTCTTCCAGACTAAAAGTAAATACTTCGTTAAGGGGGGTATCAAACACCAGAGAAATGCGAAAAGCCAGTTCGAGTGTTGGAAAATATTTCCCGTTTTCGATAGCCACAATAGTCTGACGCGTGACCCCGGTTTTGTCGGCCAGTTCCTGCTGCGTCATCTCACCGGTATGAAACCGCAGCGTGCGGATGTTGTTACTGATGTTGCACTTTTGCATGTCAGAAGCCCCTTCTGTAATAAATTAATTTTACAATTTCCGAAGTCACGGAAGCAAGTAATCCAGACGACATCAGCAGCAGAAACATTGTTGCCGGTTTCATTCCCATGGCAAGTGAACCCATGGCCATGCCAAAGCCGGCCGTAAAAATCCAGTGGGATACCCTTATGGCCTTAAGCTCAATCAGTTTATCGCGCTCATCAGACCGTGCAGGTATGTCCTCATCAGTAAGGATTTTATTGATGATGGCAAAAATAATGGAAATGATAATTTGCACAACAATGGCAATGGGAATCAGTACCAGAAATGACTTACCCCAGAATCTGAAATCGTTAAGGATTTCCAGATTACCTGCTATATAATGATTATAAATGTAAAGGGAATAAAATAAATAGGTTAGCACTATTCCGGCTAACGATACCACGATTTGTTTTTCTTTTAAGTACATACAACCCTCCTTTGATTAAATTATGATGTTTATGTCTGTTATATTCGACACAAAGATAAATATCTTTTACACAATGTCAAATATATTATACATTATTATTTACAAATTACAATTGTCAGGTAAGAAATTAAACTTAGAAGTCATATTTAAGCTGTGATTCAACGTGCGCTGTCTGCCTGGCGTTCAGTGAGTAAAGGTCTCGAGTAAAAAATGAAGAGAATTCCGCCCCATTGAATAAAAGGCATCTCTAAAAACCCATTGTTAATATAATCATCTGAATGTTAATAACATAACTATAATATAAAAGCTATATTTACTTAGCTTTACAGTATAAATATAAACAAATGAAAAACATAAACCCTCTTAGATTATTTGACGATCATTTTTTATTTGAAAAGCTCACCAAACTTAACGATCCATTACTAAAGTTGAACGAATTCATTGACTGGAAGATATTTGAATCCCCTATAAATGAAGCATTTAAAAATGATGATCAGAATTTATCGAAAGAAGACCGCCCCCCATTCAGCCGGCTGCTATTGTTTAAAGCCCTTGTCATTCAAAGTTTGTATAATCTTTCTGATGATCAATTGGAATATCAAATTATTGACAGGGCAAGCTTTAAACGTTTTTTGGGGTTAAAGAAAAGCGATAAAGTGCCTGATAGTAAAACGTTATGGTTATACCGTGAGCACCTCATAAAAAAAATGTTATCCTGGGGATGTTTAAAATCTTCAATGAAACCCTTGATGCAGCAGGAGTTTTTGCTAACCAAGGCAAGATGGTAGACGCCAGCTTTGTAGAGACTCCACGCCAACGCAATACCCGTGAAGAACTGCGAAGCGCTCACGAATACCTATTAAAATAACCATAATATGAGTAAAACAAGCATATAAAAGAAACCGGGACAGCAC